>NZ_JBHTCF010000003.1:0-591928 GCF_042665355.1 Streptomyces monticola
TGACGTCCTTGATCCCCACCTGGTTGTAATCGCCCCTGTCCTGGGGGTCGTCGGTGAGGATCTTCTGCTCCTGGCGCCACTGTCCTGCCGGAATCCACACGCACTCGATGGTGCCGTTCTGGTCGGCGGTCACCGCCTTCTGGATCGCGGTCGTGTCGTCCTTCCCGTCGTCGGGGACCGCCCCGTACTCGGTGATCGACGTGCAGTCGGCCGGCTTCTCCGCCGGTGGGGCCACCTGCTCCAGATCGACCAGGTCGACGACGTAGTACTCCGCGTCGTCGCCCTCATCGCGCTGCAGACGGAACTTGGTGCCCTCCGGGTAGGACTCCTTGAGCAGGGCGTGCGATTCGTCGAAGAGGCGTCGCGCGTCGCCGCCCGGGGTGTTGGTCAGGCCCTCCGGCTGGTCGGTGTTGCCGTACAGCCAGCTGTGCTTGGACGACAGCTTGATCTTCTGCACGAACTTTCCGTCCGCGTACAGGCTCAGCGTCTTCTCCTGACCGCCGCCGCCCGCAGCGTCCGGGATGGAGTTGCGTACCACGATCGAGTTGGACGCGCTCTTCGACGTGAACTCCACATACTGACCAGCCGAGTTGAGGCGTACCGACTTGCGGCCCGAGGACTCCGTGGCGAAGTTGGTGTGCCCGAACGGACGCTCGGGCTCGGCCTCGAGGAGCGTGCCCTCGTAGGTGCCGTCCTCCGCCTCGTACTCGGCGTACGGCACGGCCGCGCCGCGTTCCGCCGCGGTGGCGCGTGCGGACGTCTTCTTGTCACCGGCGCCGGCGCTGTCGTCGGACCCGCCGCCGGTGGCGTTGGCGGCCATGGGCAGGAGCACCGACGCGGCCAGGCCGGCGCCGAGCGCCATGGCCATGACGCGCCTGCTCCGTGGGCTTCGGTGCGCGGCACCTCGCTCCTGGCTTGTTTGCTTCCGTCTCATGCGGCTCATGGGGGTCCTCAATTCCGTGGGGGGGTGAGGGATTGGTTGGCTGGTGGGGCGGCTCACTCCACGTTGATCTTGAATGTGGAGGTGGTGTTGTGGATGTCCTCGGCGTTGTCCTTGAGCGTGAGCCCCTTGAAGGTGGCCTCACCGACCGCCGGGCCCTGTCCCTGCTCGGGCATCTCGTTGGCCCAGATACCGAAGCCGGACTTCTTGTCGAACTCGTCACCGGACTTCTGCGCGCCGGAGATCGTGATGTTCGACAGGACCGTGTCCTCCACCGGGTTCTGCGCCTGACCGCCCACGTAGTTCGTCTGGAACATGACGCCGTGGTAGGTCGGATCGGTGATGTTCACGTTGTCCACCCGGATGGCCCGGAACGGCTTCGACGCGGAGAACATCCAGATGCCGGGGAAGGTCTGCCCGTTCCAGAAGTGACCGCCGGCCCGGTCGATGGTGATGTCCTGGAAGTTCGTCGGATCGGGCCCGAAGCCGTTCATCGGGTAGCCGAAGTCCAGCGAGGAGACGGTGATACCGGAGTAGACCAGGGTGTCGGCGATATGGATGTTGCGGAAGGTGTTCAGGCGGCCGCCGTACACCGCGAGGCCCGCCGCGCGCCAGGTGACCTTGGCGGTGAGGTTCTCGTAGACGTTGCCGGTCTGCTCGCCGCCGCCCGCGTCGGTCGCAGAGAACAGCGCGAACGCGTCGTCGCCGGTGCCGCGGGTCTCGCTGTCGGCGACGAGGTTGTCGGCGGAGCCGTTGGTCATGTTGACGCCGTCGGCGAAGGTGTTGCGGATGCGGTTGTTCTTGAGCGTCATCTTGTCCGTGTTGGCGCCCCAGTAGAGACAGACCATGTGCTCGGCCCAGATGTTCTCGATGGTCATGCCGGAGACGTTCTGGAAGTCGAAGACCTTGCCGGGTCCGTCGATACGCGAGGTGTAGTTACCGAAGTACGCGAAGCCCGAGAAGACCGAGCCGTTGGCACCCTGGTCGGCCCGGAAGCCGATGTCGGTGTTCTCCTGCCCCGAGGGGGCGTGGAAGCGTGTGAACCACGGCCCGGCGCCGATCACCTTCACCGGCTTGCCGTACACCTGGAACTTGCTGCTCGTCTCGTAGTCACCGGCCGGCAGATAGACGCCCTCGATCTTCCCGGTGGTGTCCATCCGTGCCTTGTCCAGGGCGTCCTGGACGTTCTGGTGGCTGGTGCCCGCAGGCTCCACGTACGCGTCCGGGTCGGGGTTGGGTGCGGCCGCGGCCTTCTCGAAGTCCACGAAGTCGATCGCGTACTTAGAGGAGTTGTCGCCGTCCTTCTGGAGCCTGATCTTGGCGCCTGCCGGGACGGTGCTGCCCAGATCGAGGCGGGCCTCGTCGTAGATGTGCCGGGGCGGGCCCGCGCCCGGGTCGTTGCCCGGCTGTGCCTCCGGGCCGTACAGCCAGGCGTACTTGGAGGTCAGGTCGAACGCCTTGGTCTGCTCGCCGTCCACGTAGACGTTGAGCGTGGCGTTGTCACCGTCCGGGATCGAGAACCGGGTGACCAGGGTGTTGGTCTCGGCCGGGGCGGTGAACTCCACATACTGGCCGGTCTCGTTGAGCGTCACAGCCTTGCGCCCCGACGCTTCTCCGGCCACGTCCCCGATCTTCCGGTTGGGCCCGGCCACCTGCGCGCCGCCGCCCGCGGTGGCGGATTCGGCCTCGACGGTGGTGTACGGCATGTCGGCGCCGCCCGCGGCCCGTGCACCGGCCTTGGCCCGTGCACCGGCCTTGGCCCGCTCACCGCCCGTGGCCTGGGCGGTGCGCTTCCGCGCGAGTGCCGCGCCGCTCTTGGGCGGGGTGAACGCGGCCTTGGCGCCCGCCTTCGACCCGGCGTCGACCGTACGGCCTGCGGCGGGGCTGTCGGCGGACTGGTTGCCCGCCGCGTCCCGGGCCCGCACCGAGTAGCTGCTCTTCTCCGCGTCCGGCCCCGCGGCCGAAGTGTCCTTCCAGGACAGCTTCTTGGCCGGGAGGCTGGCTCTGAGCTCACCGTCGGCGTACACGTCGTACGCGGTGGCGCCCTCGGCCCGCTGCCAGCTGAGCGTGCCGCCCTTGAGCGCCGTACCGGCCGGGACCTCGGGGGATGCGGTGTCGCCGGAGCGTGCCGCGTGGACGGTGAGTTCGCCCACTCTCTTGGCGCCGCTGACCCGCAGATGACGGACCGCGGCGCCGTTCAGAGCGAAGGTGACCTTGCCCCTGCGGGCCTTGATGCCGGAGAGCTCGCTGAAGTCCTTTCCGTTGGTGGAGCCTTCGAGGCGGACGGTCTGGGCCGCTCCGGGCAGCCGGACCTCGGCCCGGTCGAGTCGCCGGGTCTCGCCGAGGTCGGCGGTGACCCAGCCCTTGCTGCTTCCCTTCGCATAGGTGCCCGGATCGCCGTCCTGGGCACGGTCCGCGCCCTCACCGGTGAGACGCAGGGCAAGAGGTCCCGGGTCCTCACCCGGCTGGGCCGACACCACCTGCCAGCTGGTGAGGAGCAGACCCGCGCCGAGCATCGCGGCCAGGGCCGTACGCCACGCGCCGGTACGACGACCGGCGCGATGAATTGTTGTGCGCATGACATTCCCTTCCGTGGGGGGAAGTGGGGGGGGGAAGCCCGGCTGCGGGCCCTCAGGCCCGCAGCCAGACCGCCGTATCCTGTGGCAGGCCACCCCGCGGGGAGATAGGGCCGCTGGCCAACAGGAGTTCGGTGTCCGAAGGCAGCGCCACGTCGTCGGGCCCGAAGTTGACCAGACAGATCCACGTGGTGCCGTCCTGCTCGGAAGTGCGCGCGAAGGAGAGCACCCGTGGCTCGTCCGCGCGCAGTCGGCGCAGCGGTCCCGCGTCGCCCAGAGAGCGCCGCAGCCGCAGTGCCGTGCGGTACAGGGAAAGCATCGAGTCGGCGTCGTGCAGCTGCCGTTCGGCGGCGTACCCGGCCCAATCGGGCGGCGCGGGCAGCCAGCTCGGCTCCGGGGCCCCGTCCCAGGGCAGCGGCACCCGGCAGCCGTCCCGGCCGGGGTCGATACCGCCGGAGCGTGCGTGCATCGGGTCCTGGATCAGCTCCCGGGGGATCTCGGCCTCGGGAAGGCCCAGTTCCTCACCTTGGTAGAGATAGACGGAGCCGGGCAGCGCCAGGGTGAGCAGGGCGGCGGCCCGCGCCCTGCGGGTGCCGAGCTCCAGATCGGTGGGGACCCCGAAGCGCTTGCGGTCGAAGGCGAAGCCGGTGTCGTCGGCCCGGCCGTAGCGGGTGACCGTACGGGTCACGTCGTGGTTGGCCAGGACCCAGGTGGCGGGCGCGCCGACCGGGGCGTGGGTGGTCAGGGTGCGTTCGATCGACTCCCACAGCTCTGCCGGGTCCCAAGGGCGGGACAGGAAGTCGAAGTTGAAGGCCGTGTGCAGTTCGTCGGGGCGCAGATAGCGGGCGAAGCGTTCCGCGTCCGGCAGCCAGATCTCGCCGATCAGCGCGGCGCCGTACTCCTCGGCGATCCGCCGCCAGGAGCGGTAGATGTCGTGGAGTTCGGGCCGGTCGTGGAAGGGATGCGGGCTTGCGGGGTCGATCGGGGGCAGTCCCTCGGCCTTGGCGAGCAGCGCCGCGGAGTCGATCCGGACGCCGGCCGCGCCGCGCTCGAACCAGAACCGCAGCACGTCCTCGTGTTCCTGGCGGACCTTGGGGTGGTTCCAGTTGAGGTCGGGCTGCTCGGGCGCGAAGAGGTGGAGATACCACTCGCCGTCCTCGGTACGCGACCACGGGACCCCGCCGAACTCGCCGACCCAGTCGTTGGGCGGCTCCTGCGAGTACGGCCGGAAGTGGAAGAGTTCCCGCTCCGGGGAGCCGGGCCCCGCCGCAAGGGCCGCCTTGAACCACTCGTGCTGGTCGGAGACGTGGTTCGGGACGATGTCCACGATGCAGCGCAGGCCCAGCTCCTGGGCCTCGGCGATCAGCTTCTCGGCCTCGCCGAGGGTGCCGAACGCCGGGTCGATGGTGCGGTAGTCGGCGACGTCGTAGCCGCCGTCCGCGAGCGGCGAGAGGTACCACGGGGTGAACCACAGTGCGTCCACGCCGAGTTCGGCCAGATAGGGCAGCCGGGCCCGGACGCCGGCCAGATCGCCGGTGCCGTCGCCGTCGCCGTCGGCGAAGGAGCGGACGTACACCTGATAAATGGCAGCGCTGCGCCACCACTCCGTGCTGGACAAGAGGGAGTCCTTTCGTACGAGTCGCGTACGGACCTGGGGACGTGCGGCGGCGGGGTTACCGGCTGCGGCTCATCCCTTGAGACTGCCGGCGCTCAGCCCGGCGATGATCTGGCGCTGGAAGACCAGGAAGAGCGCGATCAGCGGCAGTGAGGCCATCACGAGTCCGGCCACCAGACTGTTGAGCGGGGTGTCCGACGCGACTCGCTGCAGGAACACGCTCAGCGGCTGCTGCGCCGGGTCCGGCAGGACGAGAAGCGGCCAGAGGAAGTCCTTCCAGGCCGTGACGATGGAGAGGATGGAGACCACGGCGAGGATCGGCCGGGACAGTGGCAGCACCACGCGCCACATGGTCGTCAGCGGTCCGGCGCCGTCCATCTTCGCCGCGTCGAGGAGTTCGTCGGGGATGCGGTCGAAGAAGTTCTTCAGGATGTAGATGTTGAAGGCGTTGGCGGCGGCCGGGAGCCAGACCGCGCTGGGGCTGTTGATCAGGTTGCGGTTGAACAGGGGGACGTCGACGACCGTGAGGTAGACCGGCACGAGGAGTGCGGTGGCGGGCATCATCAGGGTCAGGAGCATCAGGCCGAGCACCAGGTTCCCGAACCGCGGGCGCAGTTTCGACAGGGCGTAGGCGGCCGGTACCTGCACCGCCAGTTGCACCAGCCAGGCCCCGCCGGCGAGGACGACCGTGTTGAGGAAGTAGCCGGCCAGGTCCATCTCGCGCCAGGCCTTGGCGTAGTTCTCCGGGTGCCAGGTCTCGGGGATGTACGTGGGCGGGTTCTGCGCCAGTTCCGTGGACGACTTCATGGCGCCGGTCGCCGCCCAGTACATCGGGACGATGAAGGCCACCGTGAACAGCGCCAGGGCGACGGCGAGCACCGACCAGTAGATCAGCCGGCCTTTGCGGGTCTTCAGGACGGCCGGGCGTACGAGGGTGCGCATCGAGGCGGACATCCTTCTCTCACTCCTTCGAAGCGCGGGTGACCCGCAGATAGAGGGCGGAGAAGGCGCCCAGGACGAGCAGGAGCATCAGGCTCAGTGCGCTGGCGGTGCCGAAGTCGTTGTAGACGAAGGCATAGCGGTAGACCAGGAACATCACGGTGACCGTGGAGTCCTCGGGGCCGCCGCCGGTCATCACGTACGGCTCGGTGAACACCTGCATCGTGGCGACGATCTGGAGCAGCAGCAGAACCAGGAGCACGAACCGGGTCTGCGGGATGGTGACATGGCGCAGGCGTTGCCACAGGCCGGCCCCGTCCAGTTCCGCGGCCTCGTACAGCTCGCCGGGGATGGTCTGGAGTGCGGCCAGATAGATCAGGGTCGTGGTGCCCATGTTCGCCCAGGTCGACACGATGACCAGGGAGATCAGCGAGGTGGCCGAGGAGTCCAGCCAGGCCGGGGTCGGCAGGCTCAGGGAGCGCAGAATCTCGTTGAACAGGCCGGGGCCCGGGTCGTAGAACCACTTCCACATCAGCGCCACCACCACGGGCGGCAGCATCACCGGGAGATAGACCAGGACCCGGAAGTACGCCCGTGCGTGCCGGAATTCATTGAGGAGCACCGCCGTCAGGAACGGCACCGCGAAGCCGAGCACCAGCGCGTACAGGGTGAACAGGCCGGTGTTCTTCCAGGCGGTGAGGAACAGCGGGTCGCTGAACAGCTTCTCGAAGTTGGCGAAGCCGGCCCAGGTGTTGCCGGTGGCGAAATTGACGTGCTGGAAGCCGAGGATCACATTGCGGACGATCGGCCACCACGAGAACAGCGCGAAGATGACCACTGCGGCGCAGAGGAATCCGTACGCCGTCATGTGCTCGCGCAGTGCACGGCGCCGGGCCGCCCGCCGCTTCCCGGGGACCGGGAGCAGCGGGGGCGGGGCGGCGTGCCGGGGAGGAGTCTTCAGGGACATGCTCATCAGGAGGCGTTGTAGATCGCGTTGACCTTCTTCTCGGCGTCGTCGAGAAGCGCGTCGATGTCGGCGTCCTTCTTGGTGAGGACGGCCTGCATCGCGGAGTCGAGCACCGCGTAGACCTCCTGGGCCTTCGGCGGTTCGATCACGCCGGGCACCTTGGGCGCGGCGTCCATGAAGGCCTGGTAGTTCTCGGTCGGCACGTTGGCGTTCTTCTCCTTGATCTGCTCGATCTTGTCGCGCACCGAGCCCTTCCAGATGTCCGGTGTGGGGGGCATCGGAAGGCCGACCGGGAGCTTGTCCTTGACGTTGTCGGTGACGTTCTGCTCGATGACGTCCGGGTTGAGGAACTTCCACTGGAGCCACTTGACGCCGGCCTTGATCTTCTCCGGCGAGGCCTTGGGGTTGATCATGTAGCCCTCGCCGCCGAGCAGGGTGCCCTTGGCGTCCGGTACGGGGGCGAGGCCGTAGTCCGCGTACTTGCCGCCGAACTGCTTGGCGATCACGGTGATGTTGTCGGCCGCCGAGACATACATGCCGAGCTTGCCCGCGCCCATCATCCGTTGGACGTCCTCGACCTGGAGCAGCTGCTTGCTGCCCATCGAGTTGTCCTTCCAGCGCATGTCGTGCAGATCCTGGAGGGTGGCCCTGCCCTCGGCGGTGTTGAACGCCGCCTGCCACTTGTCCCCGTTCCCCTCGGCGATCTTGCCGCCGCGTGAGTACAGCTCGGACGTGAAGTGCCAGCCGCCCTGGTTGTTCTTGGACAGATCGGCGTAGCCGACGGTGTTGCCGCCGAGCGCGGCGATCCTCTTGGCGGCCTCGCGGACGTCCGCCCAGGACTGCGGCGCCTTGTTGGGGTCGAGCCCGGCCTTCTTGAACAGCGCGCGGTTGTAGAGCAGGCCCATCGAGTAGTTCGCCGTCGGCAGGCCGAACTGGCGTCCCTGGCCGTCCTGAAAGATCTTCATCAACTGGTCCTGGATGTCACCGCGATGCGGCATGTCCTTGATGGCATCCGTGATGTCCGCGGCCTGTCTCTTCTCGATCAGGGACCGGGTGTCGGTGAAGTAGACGTAGAAGACGTCCTCCAACTTGCCGCCGGCCAGCTTCGCGTTGAAGGTCTTCGGGTCCATGAAGCCCTCGTGGGGCACCACGTCGATGTCCGGGTTGGCCTTCTCGAACTGCTTGACGTGCTTGTCGAAGAGCTTGCGCTCGAAGGCCTGGGTCTTGGGCGGCTGCCCGTTGACGTCGAGCTTCACCTTGCCACCGGAGTCCTCCTCGGCTCCGTCGCTGCTTGTGCCGCAAGCAGTCGACGTGACGAGCGCAAGAACGGTGACGGTGGCGAGTGCGAGCAAGCGGCTGCTCGTGGATGACATCGGAAGACCCCCTCCGGGTCGTGCTGAAAGGCGCGGTTCCGCACTGCGTGAGCAGCACGGGAGCGGCGCTGACGGGCACAGTCGGCTCCGCCGCGGTGCTATGGGTGCCGGGTGCGGCGCACACTCAACCACCAGCGACAGCAGAGCACAATATCTCGCGCATACATTGCAAAAACTCGATAGCCGGGCCGCGAGAGGGTGCGGCTCCCACCAGGCCGCACCAGAAGGGGCCTTGGAACTCCGCAGGAGGAGCGGTCAAGCGCAAGCGCCGTGGGCACCGAACACCGACGAGGGCGGGCGCGGCCACAACTTCCGTTCTGGGCGTAGTCAACTCAACACTTCTCTGCAACTCTCCTACTTCTCAGCGCGAAAACCTGCGCATCACCAGAGTGAGTGAGGGAGCTCCCAGAGCCATGAGACGCACCAGAGCCGCAACGGGCATCGCACGAAGACCTCGCTGGAAATGGCGGTCCATCGCCGCCGGGCTTGTCGCCACCCTGCTCCTGCTCGGCCTGCCCGCCCTGTCGGCGACCGCCGCGGGCGGCCCCGACCTCGCCGCGGGCAAGCCCGCCAAGGCCAGCAGCAGCAAGGGCGAGTACGGCGCCGGGAACATCACGGACGGCAACCAGGCCACGTACTGGGAGAGTTCGGGTTCCGACTTCCCGCAGTGGGTACAGGTCGACCTCGGCCGCAGCGTCCGCGTCGACGAGGTGGTCCTGAAGCTGCCGCCGGCCTGGGAGGCCCGCAAGCAGAGCCTGTCCGTGCAGGGCAGCGCGGACGGCGCCGGCTTCAGCACCCTCGCCGCCTCGGCCGCCCACTCCTTCGAACCCGGCAGCGGCAACACGGTGTCGGTGCGCTTCCCGGCCGCGCAGACCCGTTACGTACGCCTGCACATCACCGCCAACAGCGGCTGGCCGGCGGCACAGCTGGCCGAGCTGCAGGTGCACGCCGCCGCCGGCGCCTCGCCGAACCTGGCACTCGGCAAGACGCTCACGGCGAGCAGCCACACCCAGACCTATGTCGCCGCCAACGCCAACGACGGCAACCGCGCCAGCTACTGGGAGAGCGAGAACGGCAAGTTGCCGCAGTGGATCCAGGCCGACCTCGGCACCTCGGTGCGCGTCAACGAGGTCGCCCTTCGTCTGCCCGGCGGCTGGGGCACCCGCATCCAGACCCTGAAGATCCAGGGCAGCGAGAACGGCACGGACTTCACCGATCTGAGCGCGTCGAAGGAGTACACCTTCAACGCGGCTTCCGAGCACTCCGCGACCCTCTCCTTCGACACCGCCACCACCCGCTATGTACGCGTCCTGATCAGCGCCAACTCGGCACAGCCCGCGGGTCAGTTGTCCGAGCTGGAGATCTACGGCCCGGCGGGCGGCGACACGCAGGCGCCCACCGCGCCCAAGAACCTCGCCTGCACCGAGAGCGTTCCCGGGCAGATCAAGCTCACCTGGGAGGCCGCCACCGACGACAAGGGCGTGACCGCCTACGACGTGTACGCCAACGGCGAGCTGCGCACCAGCGTCGCCGGTGATGTGCGCACGTACACGGACACGCAGCCGGCGAGCGCGACCGTCACGTATCACGTCCGCGCCCGTGACGCCGCGGGCAATGCCTCAGCGAACAGCAACTCGGTGACCCGCAAGGGCGATTCGGGGGACACACAGGCCCCGACCGCCCCCGCTGAGCTGGCCTACACGCAGCCCTCCAGCGGTGAGATCAAGCTGAACTGGGGTGCCTCCACGGACAATGTGAAGGTCACCGCGTACGACGTGTACGCCGACGGCAATCTGCTCAAGTCCGTCGCCGGTGACGTCACGACGTACACCGACACGCGGGCCGCGAGCGCCACCGTCTCCTACTACGTCCGGGCCCGCGACGCCGCGGGCAATGTCTCGGCGCCCAGCAACACCGTGACCCGGCCGGGCGGCGGCAACGCCGATCTGGCGGCGGGCAAGCCGATCACCGCTTCCTCGGTGATCCACACCTATGTCGCCGAGAACGCCAACGACGGCCAGGTCTCCACCTACTGGGAGGGCGCCGCGGGCAGCTATCCCAACACCCTGACCGTCAAGCTCGGCGCCAACGCGGATGTCGACGCGGTCGTCATCAAGCTGAATCCCGACCCCGGCTGGAGCCCGCGCACCCAGACCGTGCAGGTGCTCGGCCGGGAGCAGAAGGCCGCCGACTTCACCTCCCTGGTGGCGGGCAAGGAGTACTCCTTCAGTCCGTCGGGCAACCAGAACACCGTCACCATCCCGGTCTCGGCCCGCGCCGCCGACGTGCGCCTCAGCTTCACCGCGAACAGCGGGGCCACGGCGGGACAGGTCGCCGAGTTCCAGGTCATGGGCAAGGCGGCACCCAACCCCGACCTGGAGGTCACCAAGATCACCCACTCCCCCACGGCGCCGGTGGAGAGCGATGAGCTGACGCTCGGCGCGACCGTGCACAACCGCGGCAGCGAGGCGTCCGCGGCCACCGATGTCACCTTCCGGCTCGGCGACGACAAGGTGGCCACCGCGGCCGTCGGCGCGCTCGGTGCCGGGGAGTCGGCCACGGTGAGCGCGAAGACCGGGGCGAAGGCCGCGGGCTCGTACCCGTTCAGCGCCGTCGTCGACGAGAAGAACGACGTGATCGAGGAGGACGAGAGCAACAACACCCACACCAGCACAAGTCCTTTGGTCATCAAGCCCATTGAGTCGTCCGACCTGCTCGCTTCCCCGGTCAGCTGGACACCGTCCGCACCCGCCGCAGGGAAGGAGGTCACGTTCAGCGTCGCGATCAAGAACCAGGGCACCCAGGCGTCGGCGTCCGGCGGGCACGGCATCACGCTGACGGTACTCAACGCCCAGGGCACCGCGGTGAAGACCCTGACCGGCACACACACCGGCACCATCGGCGCGGGTGACACCACGGCGCCGGTCAAGCTCGGCACCTGGACGGCGGCAAACGGCAAGTACACGGTCAGGACCGTGATCGCCGACGACGCCAACGAGCTGCCGGTCAAGCGTGAGAACAACACCAGCACCAGGTCGCTGTACGTCGGCCGCGGCGCCGACATGCCCTACGACACCTACGAGGCCGAGGACGCCGTACTCGCCGGCGGCGCGAAGACCGTCGGCCCCAACCGCACCATCGGCGACGTGGCGGGCGAGGCCTCGGGCCGCAAGGCCGTCACCCTCGACTCCACTGGTGCCTCCGTGGAGTTCACCGCCAAGCAGGACACCAACACCCTGGTCACCCGCTTCTCCATACCGGACGCTCCGGGCGGCGGCGGCACCAGCGCGACCCTGAACGTGTACGTCGACGGCGCCTTCCGCAAGGCCATCGACCTGACCTCCAAGTACGCCTGGCTGTACGGCGCGGAGGCCTCCCCCGGCAACTCGCCGGGCGACGGCCCGGCCCGGCACATCTACGACGAGGCGCAGCTGCTCCTCGGCGAGACGGTGAAGGCCGGCAGCAAGATCAAGCTGCAGAAGGACAACGCCAACACCTCCAAGTACGCGATCGACTTCATCGACCTGGAGAAGGTCGCGCCCAAGGACAACCCCGACGCGGCGGCATACGCCGTACCCGCCGGATTCGGCCACCAGGACGTGCAGAACGCCCTGGACAAGGTCCGGATGGACACCACAGGGAAGTTGACCGGCGTCTATCTGCCGCCGGGCGACTACGAGACGTCCAGCAAGTTCCAGGTCTACGGAAAGGCGGTGAAGGTGGTGGGAGCCGGGCCCTGGTACACCCGGTTCCACGCCCCGAAGTCCCAGCAGAACACGGACATCGGATTCCGTGCCGAAGCGAGCGCGAAGGGTTCTGCCTTCACCGGCTTCGCCTACTTCGGCAACTACACGTCCCGCATCGACGGTCCCGGAAAGGTATTCGACTTCCAGAACGTCTCCGGCATCACCATCGACGACATCTGGAACGAACACATGGTGTGCCTGTACTGGGGCGCCAACACGGACAGCATGACCATCAAGAACTCGCGTATCCGCAATATGTTCGCCGACGGCATCAACATGACCAACGGCAGTACGGACAACCTCGTCTCGAACAATGACGCGCGAGCCACGGGCGACGACAGCTTCGCGCTCTTCTCCGCGATCGACGCCGGCGGCGCGGACATGAAGAACAACGTCTACGAGAACCTCACCACGACCCTGACCTGGCGTGCGGCGGGCATCGCCGTCTACGGCGGCTACAACAACACCTTCCGCAACATCCGGATCGCCGACACCCTGGTCTACTCCGGAATCACGGTCAGTTCCCTGGACTTCGGCTACCCGATGAACGGCTTCGGCACCGATCCCACCACACTGGAGAACATCTCCATCGAGCGTGCGGGCGGCCACTTCTGGAACGGTCAGACCTTCCCCGGAATCTGGCTCTTCTCCGCCTCGAAGGTCTTCCAGGGAATCCGCATCAACAACGTCGACATCACCGACCCGACGTACCACGGAATCATGTTCCAGACGAACTACGTGGGCGGGCAGCCGCAGTTCCCCATCAAGGACACGATTCTGCGGGACATCACCATCACGGGAGCGAAGAAGAGCGGCGACGCATTCGACTACAAGTCGGGATTCGGTCTGTGGGCCAATGAGATGCCCGAGCAGGGACAGGGCCCCGCGGTGGGCGAAGTCACCTTCCACAACCTGAAGATGAGCGACAACGCACAGGACATCAAGAACACCACGTCCACGTTCAAAATCAACATCCAGCCCTGAGCGACCGCGTAAGGGTCACCGCGCGTGAGAACCCCCGCAGGTAGGAGTCCCCGCGCGTAAGGAGGTGCAGGCAGCGCATGGCCCGGCCCCGGCCGTCCCGATCAGGGACGGCCGGGGCTTTCGCGTGCCGCCCGTGGCCGAGAGTGGATCGCTCGTACGAGTGGTGACGGGGCATCGCCGCGTGCGCACGGGCGGGCCTGGTTACCCGGCGCGTCGTCCATCCACCCGTCCATCCCAGCAACGTGAGGAGAGCGTGCCATGAGTCATGAACCCGTACGCAGGCGTGGTCTGCGCAGGACGATGGCGGTCGCAGCAGCCGGGGCCGTGCCGGCCCTTGGTGCGGCGGTGCCCGCACAAGCGGCGGCGGGGGACGCGGGCAGTCGGGCGGCACCGGCGCCGGCCGGGGAGCCCGTGGGGGTGTGCCCGCAGGTGGACGGCCCGTATCCGGTGTTCCTGCCCGACTCCGAGGACAAGGCCGTCTACTACGAGTGCAGCGGAGGCATGCCGGTCGTCCAGTGGTGTCCGGAGGGCTTGCACTTCAACCCCGCCCTCAGCACCTGCACCTTCCCGGAGGACGTCCCCCAGCCGGCCGAACGCGGGCCTGCGGGGTGAGCCTGCGGGCCCGCGCCTGCCGCGACGGACCTCGGCAGTGCAGGAACGTGAAGCCTCAGCGGTGCAGGAACGTGAAGAGTGCCTCCCGCCGGTCGATCACGCCCTGGGGTTCGTAGCGGAGGGCGGAGCGGCGGGCGGCCTCGCCCAGGCGCCTGCGCAGGGCTTCGTCGGCCATGAGCCGGCGCAGCGCGGCGGCGAACGCCACGGTGTCCCCGGGTGGCGCGTGCAGCCCGCTGTTCTCGTCCTCGACCAGGTGCCGCACTCCGGCGGAACAGTCGAAGACGACGGGCGCGAGGCCGTGCGCCATGACCTCGGTGAGGGCGAGCCCCCAGCCCTCCGCGCGGGACGGCAGCGCGAAGACGGACGCCGCGCACAGGGCGGCCGGCACATCGGCCGTCCGGCCCATGAAACGCGCTCGGCTCGATACCCAACCGGGCCGCCAGGGCGCGCAGTTCACCCCGGGAGTTGGAGCTTCCCCGTGCGTCGACCACCACCGTGACGTCGGGCCTGTCCCCCTGCCGTCCGCCCTCCCGCGTAGTACGCCAGGGACAGACCGGTGCCGAGCGACTCGTCATCGGGGTGGGCGTGAACGAACAGGATGCTCGCGGCAATACTCATGACCGCAATGAGACACCTTCATCATGGATTTTCACAATGGAGTTGAGCAATTTCCTGACCTACATCTTGCGGGTCCGGACATGGCTGCTTATGGTCCACCGCACTCCTTCAACTTCAGGCGGATGTCCATGAGTCGCGCCATCGAGCTGCGAGATGTGAGCAAGAAATACGGTGACTCCTACGCCGTGCGGCAGGTCTCGTTCACCGTCGAACCGGGCGAGTTCCTGGTGCTCCTCGGCCCTTCGGGGTGCGGCAAGTCCACGGTCCTGCGCATGATCGCGGGCCTGGAGGACATCACCGAGGGCGAGCTGTTCCTCGGCGGCGAGCACGCCAACTCACTGCTCCCCCGGGAGCGCGACATGAGCATGGTGTTCCAGAACTTCGCCCTCTACCCGACCATGACCTCGCGCGAGAACATCGGCTTCCCCCTGTCGTTGCGGGACCCGGCGGCCGACCACGACCCGGCGGTGGAGGCGACCGCGCGCATGCTCGCCATCGAGGACCTGCTCGAGCGGCTGCCCGGCCAGTTGTCGGGCGGCGAGCGACAGCGCGTGGCCATGGGCCGGGCGATTTCTCGGCGCCCCTCGGTCTTCCTTCTCGACGAGCCACTGGCCAGCCTCGACGCCAGGCTCCGCCACCACCTGCGTACCGAGATCTCCCGCATATCGGCCGAACTGGACGCCACCACCCTCTATGTGACGCATGATCAGTCGGAGGCGATGTCGCTCGGGGACCGCGTGGCGGTCCTGCGCGACGGCGTCCTGCAGCAGCTGAGCCCACCGCAGGACCTCTACGCCCGGCCGGCGAATGTCTTCGTGGCGGCCTTCGTCGGCACTCCGCGCATCAACCTCCTCGACGGGGTCGTGCACGCTCCGCTCGACGGCCCGATGGCACTGCATCTCGGCCGCCAACGCCTGTTGCTCCCACAGCCGTTGAGCGTTGACCACCAGCTCCTGCGCATCCAGCAAGGGCGGCGAATCATCGTCGGCCTGCGCCCCGAGGACATCCGGATCGCGCCACCGGGCCGGGCGCGCCCCCGCGAGGCGGCGCTGACCGGCACCGTGGAGCACGTCGAATACCAGGGGCACGAGGCGCTGGTGCATGTGAACACCGGGTCGCGGCCCGCCGTCGTACCGGATCTGGAAGCCTCGCGCCCCCGCGCGGAAGGCCGGCTCACGAGCGGGCCGCGCAAGCGCCGCTTCGGCCGGGTGAAGGACCGCGCGGCGGCCGCCCTGTCCCCTCACGCACCGCTGCTGTCCGCCGCCCCGGCCCCTCACCCCGCCCCCGCCCCCGCCGACAGCCCGCACGAACGCCGAACGACGGTCACCGCCGACCTGGTTCTCCGGTCCACGCCCCAGGAACGGGTACGGGCCGGCGCCCAAGTGCCGCTCCTCGTCGACCTGGAGCGGCTCTACGTCTTCGATCACACAGGGAGCAGGATCTGCCCGGCACCGGACGGGATGCCCGCCCTCGATCACTAAGGGCTTGCGTGCCCTCATTGAGGGCTTGCGTGCACCGGTGGGAGGCCACTGACGCCAAGACCGGTTCCCTGCCACCCAGTTGGAGGCCGGCGAGACGAGTCCGCGCACACATAACCAGGGTGGCTGGAATGAAAGCCCGGCCGTAACTGGCTTGCGGTTCTTGCGCTACTCTTGCGTATATGACACGACGACTTGCTCAGGTGGCGAAGAAGGTCGGAGTCAGCGAGGCAACGGTCAGCCGTGTCCTCAATGACAAACCCGGTGTCTCCGCAGCGACACGACAATCCGTACTGACGGCCCTTGATGTCCTCGGATACGAGCGGCCGACACAACTGCGCGGCGAGCGCGCCCGGCTCGTCGGCCTCGTGCTGCCGGAGCTGCAGAACCCGATCTTCCCCGCGTTCGCCGAAGTCATCGGGGGCGCGCTCGCCCAGCAGGGACTCACACCCGTGCTGTGCACCCAGACCAGGGGCGGTGTCTCCGAGGCCGACTACGTCGATCTGCTGCTCCAACAGCACGTCTCCGGCGTGGTGTTCGCGGGCGGCTTCTTCGCTGAGTCCGACGCACCGCACGACCACTACCACCGACTGGCGGAGCGGCAGATCCCGGTCGTCCTCATCAACGCGTCGATAGAGGGCCTCGACTTCCCCTGTGTCGCGTGCGACGACTCCGTCGCCGTCGAACAGTCATGGCGCCATCTCGCCTCGCTCGGGCACGAGCGGATCGGTCTGCTGCTCGGCCCCTCCGACCACGTGCCGTCCCGGCGCAAGCTGGACGCCGCCCGGAAGGTCGCGAAGGACGCGGGCACGGAGCTGGCCGACGAGTACGTGGAGCGGTCGATCTTCTCCCTCGAAGGCGGCCAGGCCGCCGCCGCACGTCTCCTGGGGCGCGGGGTCACCGGCATCGTGTGCGCCAGCGATCCGCTCGCCCTCGGGGCGATCAGGGCGGCCCGCCGCCGGGGCCTGACCGTCCCCTCCGACCTGTCGGTCGTCGGATTCGACGACTCGGCCTTCATGACCTGCACGGAGCCGCCGCTGTCCACGGTGCGACAGCCCATCGAGGCGATGGGACGCGCGGCGGTCGACCTGCTGTGCGCCCGGATCCAGGGCACCCAGACCCACCCCGGTGAGCTGCTCTTCGAGCCCGAACTCGTCGTCCGCGGCTCGACCGCACCGCCGCCCCTCGGGACGGTCAGTTCTCGCTGAGGTCGAGAATCTCCCGCAGCCGGCGCACTCCGTCCTGGTTGACCGAGAACCAGGCCCAGGTGCCGCGCCGTTCGCGGTCAAGGAGCCCCGCTTCGGTCATGACCTTCAGATGGTGACTCACGGTCGGCTGGCGGAAGTTGAGGCAGGCGGTCAGATCGCAGACGCACGCCTCACCGGCTGGCGAGCCCTCGATGAGCCGCAGGATCTGCAGCCGGGTGGGGTCGGCGATGGCCTTGAGCATGCCCGCCAGGCGTTCGGCCTCGCCCCGGTCGATGAGATGGCAGGCGAGGTGCGGCGTACACGTCTCCGTCTCGTCCGCCGCCGTCTGCGGCACATCCTCTGCAATGACGCTCATCTGTTCACCATAAGGTCCGGGTTGATCGGCCAAGCCATGGCCAGGGATCACACGAGCCACTGTTCACTCACCGTTCACCCTCCTTCGGGCAACCATCTGCCGGGACCGGCGGCCGCACCTACCTCTGCGGGGCCGGGCGGATCGATGCCGCCGGGGCTCCCGTGCGGGCGGTCGGGCCGCATTCGAGGCGGTAGCCCAGACCGCGGATGGCGTCGATGGTGCAGCGGCTCCCGACGCCTTCCCGGAGTCTGTTGCGCACCCGGCGGATGTGCACGGTCAGGGTGTTGCTGTCCGGCTTGTCCGTGCCCCACAGCGCACGGCTCAGTTCCTGGCGGCTCACGACCCTGTTGGGGCGTTCCATCAGGTAGCGCAGGAGCAGGAACTCACGGACCGGCAAGTGCAGGGGGCGGCCTCGTACATGGACATGGAATCCCGCGGCGTCGAGTTCGATGTCCCCCACCACCAGCGTCTGTTCCGGCTCCGCGGGCGCGGTGCCGCCGCTGAACAGTGGCAGGATCTCCGCGGCGCGGTAGGGCCGGGCGACAAGGGCGACTGCGCCCTTGGCCAGGGCCGCCGTGGCCTCGTGGGCACCGCCGGGGCCTGCGCCCACGAGGACCGGCACCGGATGAAGTTTGGCGATCAGCTCGGTGACCCGCGCGGCGCCGACGACGGGCAGGGGTGCGCCGAGCAGGACCATACGGGGGTGGTGGGCACCGATCTGGAGAAGCGCTTCGGCACCGTCGTGGCAGACCAGGGTCGTCACGCCCGCGGCCGCGAACCGCGCGGCCGTCCTCGCGGCCAGCTCCTCGTCGGGCTCGGCAAGGACCAGATCCGCGCTCGTGCCACCTGCGGGGCCGTCGGAACCGCTCGCGGCGGTGACCGGTGGCCGCCGTGGGTCGGGTGTCACCCGGGGAGCTCCTTCACGTGAACCGCGCAAAGGGACGGACCTCGGACTTCAGGGACGCTCAGCCGAAGCGACCGGAGATGTAGTCCTCGGTGCGCTGGTCGGAGGGGTTGGAGAAGAGATGAGCCGTCTCGTCGTACTCGACGAGACGGCCGTGGCGTGCGCCTTTGTCGTCGACGTCGGCGGTGAAGAAGGCGGTGCGGTGCGACACCCGCGCCGCCTGCTGCATGTTGTGCGTGACCACGATGATCGTGAACTCCTGCGCCAGCTGCTCCATGAGGTCCTCGATCTTCGCGGTGGCGATCGGGTCAAGCGCCGAGCATGGCTCGTCCATCAGGATCACCTCCGGTGACACCGCGATGGTGCGGGCGATGCACAGGCGTTGCTGCTGGCCGCCGGACAGGGCGAGCGCCGAGGTCTTGAGCTTGTCCTTGACCTCGTCCCACAGCGCGGCATGGGTGAGGGTCTGCTCCACCAGGTCGTCGAGGTTGCCCTTGAAGCCGCCGACCCTGGGCCCGTACGCGATGTTGTCGTAGATCGACTTGGGGAACGGGTTGGGCTTCTGGAAGACCATGCCGATGCGGCGCCGCACCTCGATGGGGTCCACCTCACGGCCGTACAGGTCTTCGTTGTGGTAGCGGATCTTCCCGGTCACCCGGGCGCTCGGGATGAGGTCGTTCATGCGGTTGAAGCAGCGCAGGACGGTGGACTTGCCGCAGCCGGACGGGCCGATCATCGCGGTGATCTGGCGCTGCCCGATGGACAGGTTGACGTCCCGGACGGCTTCGTGGCCGCCGTAGTGGACCGACAGGCCGCCGATGTCGAACACCGGGCTGCTCAGGGACCGGGCCGCACGGAAGGCGACCTGCGGGGTGCGGGTGCCGCCGGTGGAGTCGGGTTCTGAAGTCATGGCGGTCTCCTGCGCATGAGTAACTGGTGTGTCGTGTCGATCAGTTGTGGGGGTCATGGAGGTCATGGCCGGCGGTCACCAGCTGCGGGAGTAGCGGTTGCGCAGCCAGATCGCCAGGGAGTTCATCGCCAGGAGGATCGCCAGGAGGATGACGATCGCGGCGGAGGCCAGGGCGACGAACTCGGCCCGTGACTGGCTGATCCAGTTGAAGATCTGGATGGGCAGGACCGTGAACTGGCTTTCCACACCGGTCGGGTTGAAGGTGATGAAGGTCAGCCCGCCGAGCAGCAGCAGCGGAGCCGCCTCGCCGATCGCCCTCGACAAGGCGAGGATCGAGCCGGTGGCCATGCCCGGAACGGCCGCCGGAAGCACCTGGCGCCAGATGGTCTGCCACTGGGTGGCGCCGAGGGCCAGGGACGCCTGGCGGATGGACTGCGGCACCGCCCTGATCGCCTCCCGAGAGGAGATGATCACCACGGGCAGGACGAGCAGGGACAGGGTGAGCGAGGCGGTCAGCACGGTCTGGCCGAAGCCCAGGCCGCGGGAGATGATGCCGAGTCCGAGGATGCCGTAGACGATCGACGGGACCGCCGCCAGGTTCTGGATGTTGATCTCGACGGCGCGGTTCCACCACCGGTTCGGATCGGCGTACTCCTCCAGGTAGATCGCGGTGAGAATGCCGGTGGGCAGGCAGTACAGCGCGGTGAAGCCGATCACCCAGATGGTGCCCATGACCGCCGACTGGGCGCCCGCGCCGGCCGGGTCGATGATGTCGGGGAAGTTCGACCAGATACGCGAGTCCAGGCGTGGCCATCCTTCGATGACGACGTACGCGAGAAGGGAGGCGAGGAACACGACACCGACGGCCAGGGATGCCCAAAGGGCCAGATGGAAGAAGCGCTCCCGCAACGGCGTGCCGCTCCCCCTGAGCCTGGGCGCACCGGGTACGCCCATGACCGGGTCCCGCTCGACGACTTTGGAACTCATCACTCGTACACCTCCCGGTACTTGCGCACCAGGCGGATGCTGACCAGGTTCATCACCAGGGTCATCGCGAAGAGCAGCGCGCCGACCGCGAAGATGGTCTGGTATCCCGTGGACCCGGTGGGCAGGTCACCGATGCCGGCCGCCGCGATGAAGGCGGTCATGGTCTGCATGCCTTCGAGCGGGTCGAAGGACAGATTGGGCCGGCCGCCCGCGGCGATGGCCACGATCATCGTCTCGCCGAGCGCCCGGGAGATGCCGAGGACGATGGCGGCGACGATCCCGGACAGCGCGGCCGGGAACACCACACGCGTGGAGACCTGCATCCGCGAGGAGCCCAGGGCGAAGGCGCCGTCGCGCAGCGCGTGGGGTACGGCGCTCATCGAGTCCTCGGCGAGCGAGGCGATCGTCGGGATGATCATGACGCCCATCACAAATCCCGCCGCCAGCGCGTTGAAGACCTGCGGGCCGTTCCCACCCGGCCAGATGTCCTGCAGCAGCGGGGTGATGGCCTTGAGCGCGAAGAAGCCGTAGACGACGGTGGGAATGCCCGCGAGCACCTCGAGCACCGGCTTGAAGAACGCCCGCACACGGCGGTTGGCGTACTCGCTCAGGTAGACCGCCGCGCCCAGGCCCAGCGGCACCGCCACGAGCAGCGCGATGAGCGTGACCATCAGTGTGCCGCCGACCAGCGGCAGCACACCGAAGTGCGGCGGCTTGAACAGCGGCGACCACTCCGTGCCGGTGATGAAGTCGCCGAAGTTCACCCGCGAGAAGAACTCGGCGGCCGGAGGGATCAGCGCGATGACGATGCCGACCGTGGTCAGCACCGAGACCAGGGAGGCGGCCACCAGGAGGACCTTGATGGCCTTCTCGCCGTTGCGTGGCTGCGACCGCTTCAGGAAGCCCGGGCTTCCTGAAGCGGCCCGCCGCCCGGCAGCCGGTGAACTCATGACTTGTGCTGCGCCTTGAGGTTCTCCAGGCCCTTCTTCAGCTCGTTCTCCTGCTCGGAGTTGAGCGGCACGAAGAGGGACTTCTCCGCGATGTCGGCGTGGTTCTCGACATAGAACTCGACGAACGCCTCGACCTGCTTCTTCTCCAGGGATGCGGCCTTCGGGTAGATGAACAGGGGCCGGGACAGCGGCTTGTACGTGCCGTCCTGCACCGTCTTCGTGCTCGGCTCCACACAGCCGTCACCGCCGTCGATCTTCAGCACCTTCAGCTTGTCCTTGTTCTCCTCGTAGTAGGAGAGCCCGAAGTAGCCCATGCCGCCCTTGGAGCCGGAGACTCCCTGCACCGTGACGTTGTCGTCCTCGCTCGGCGAGTAGTCCGTACGTGATTTGCCCTCTTCGCCGTTGATGGCCTCGGTGAAGTAGTCGAAGGTGCCCGAGTCGGTGCCCGCGCCGAAGAGTTCGAGCTTCTGGCTGGGGAACTTGGGGTCGACCTGGTTCCAGTTGTTCACCTTGGAGCCGGGCTCCCAGATCTTCGCCAGCTGCTCGACGGTCAGGCACTCGGCGAAGTCGTTGTCCTTGCTGATCACGACGGACAGACCGTCATTGGCGATCTGGAACTCCTCGTACTTGATGCCCTTCTTCTCGCAGGCCGCCTTCTCCTCGTCCTTGATGGCGCGCGAGGCATCGGAGATATCGGTCTCGCCGGCACAGAACTTCTCGAAGCCACCGCCCGTCCCCGACGTGCCGACGGTGACCCTGACTCCGGCGTTCTGCTGCTGGAACAGCTGGGCGGCGGCCGTGGACAGCGGCGCCACCGTGCTCGAACCGTCGACCTTCACGCTCCCCGACAGCTTGTCACCGCTGTCGTCGTTCGAGCCCGCGTCGGCACCGCCGCACGCACTCGCCGCCAGCATCACCGCCGCCGTCACGGCCAGCGCGGTCCTGGCCCGGCGCAACGAAGTGGGAATGTTCACGTGACTCTCGATCCTCGTGTCTGCCGGAGACTTCCGGCCATCTGGATGAGGTGCGCAGCGCGCGCCGTTCGGACACTTCGGATCGAAGCTCGCCTATGTGAACTCCCGGTGTATGCACGGGACTTGACTCATGAACGATAGCCGGGCATCTATATAGACGGATCATGATTTTCACCCGTGGTGACGTGTTTCCCCAGGTCGCCACCGCACCCCCGGGCCCAAGGCGCCGTATGGAACAGATAAGTTGACGCGATGAACGACGCGATGAACGACGAACTCACCGTGAGTGTCCTGGGCACCGGCATCATGGGCGCCGCGATGGCCCGCAACCTCGCCGGGGCCGGACACACGGTCCGCGCCTGGAACCGGAGCCGGGCCAAGGCGGAGCCGCTGGCCGCCGACGGCGTGATCGTCGCCGACAGCCCCGCCGAGGCCGTACAGGACGCCGATGTCGTCCTGACCATGCTGTACGACGGTCCCGCGGCCCTGGACGTCATGCGACAGGCCGCCCCCGCCCTGCGCCCGGGGACCGCGTGGGTACAGTCGACGACCGCCGGCATCGAGGCGATCGTCGACCTCGCCGACTTCGCCCGCGCACACGACCTCGTCTTCTACGACGCCCCGGTCCTCGGCACCCGCCAGCCGGCCGAGTCCGGCCTGCTCCTCGTCCTGGCCGCCGGCCCCACCGCACAGCGCGAGCGGGTGACCCCCGTCTTCGACGCGGTCGGCGGCCGTACGGTGTGGACCGGTGAGGACGGCGCGGCGGGCACGGCGACCCGGCTGAAACTGGTGGCCAACAGCTGGGTTCTGGCGGCCACTGCCGCGGCGGGCGAAGTCCTCGCCCTGTCCCAGGCGCTCGGTGTGGACGTACAGCGCTTCTTCGACGCGATCGCCGGCGGCCCGCTCGACATGGGCTATCTGCACGCCAAGTCGGCGCTCGTCCTGGAGGACCGGCTCTCCCCGCCCCAGTTCGCGGTCGGCACCGCGGCCAAGGACGCCCGTCTCATCGTCGAGGCCGGTGAGGCGAACGGCATCCGCCTGGACGTGGCCGCCGCGAGCGCCGCCCGGATGGAACGCGCGGCCGCACAGGGCCACGCCGACGAGGACATGGCCGCCGCGTACTTCGCGAGCTTCGACGAGCGGCGGCCGAACGGCTGACTCCGCAGGGCGGGGCGGGCGAAGTCACCGGTCCTCGCCAGGAGTTCCCGGATACCTCGCGCCCGCCGCCCCGACTCCGGTCACGCTGGGGACGGTTGTCCCGGCGCCGTTCCGGGGCCCGGGCGAGGGGGCGGGGATGGCAGACGACACGGATGTCCTGCTCGAGCTGTGGAAGGGGCATCGCGACGAGGCCCGCCAGATGGAGAACCAGCGCGCCACCCTGACCCACGTCGTGATTCTGGTCGCCGCGGCCGGCCTCGGCTTCCTGGCGCAGGACGGAGCCCTGGGTACGTCCTCGCTCGTGGTGACGGTGCCGATGTTCGTCCTGGGTGCCTTCGGGGCTGTGGCCGGTACGAAGTACGGGGAGCGCTGGGCCGTGCACTCCGGCCTCCCCGACCGGCTGCGCCATGAGGTGGGCCTGCGTCGCCCGGGGCTGAACCTGTCCGGTCTCATCGAGGACAACCACGTGGAGCACCGCGCCGAGTTCCCCCGTATTTCCAGGGTCAGGATCTGGGTGCTCCGGGTCGGCATCCACGGGGGAATCGCCGCCGGCGGCTTCGCGCTGAGCCTCTGGGCGCTGGTGCGGGGGCGTTGACCGGAGGCCCCGTCAGCCCTCGGGCACGACCGCGCAGCTGTGCCTGCATCAGCCGCCGCCCCCGCTCTCACCCCACCACTCCCGCACCCGTCGGCGCACCTCCGGCGGGTAGTTGTGGGCGAACGAGCAGCGGCGGGGGCGCTGTGGGCCGGGTTCGGGCAGCAGGCAGTTGTGGGCGAGCTTGGGGCCGGTGGCCGTCATCCGCTCCGCGGCCGTGTAGCAGATCATCAGGGGCAGCAGGGGCATGTCCTCGAACGTGAGCCGTCCGTCGCGTGGATGGCCGCGGGTGGCGAACGCCCAGACGACTTCGGCGAGATCCGTCGGGTCGATGTCGTCGTCCAGGACGATCACCCGGGCCATCCACCGGCCGAACCGGGTGGCAAGGACGGTCTCCGCGATCTCACGGGTGAGTTCCTGCGCGGCGGGGCCGAACCGCTGTCTCCAGTCCGCGGTCACGGTGATGACGCACCAGTGGCCCGCCGTCTCCAGGGGCACCCAGGCCATGTCCACGGGAAGGCCGTGTGCGCGCAGCACGCGCCGGCACTCCGCCGCCGCTGTCAGCGCGGAGACCGTGTGGTCCTCGTCCACGGGCTGGCCGGCCACGACGACGGGGAGGGTCTCCGAGGCCAGGTACGGGACGCCCAAGGCCGCCTTCAAGGCCCTGCTGACAGCTGAGGCGCTGCACAGCAGGTCCACCTCCCCCGCGGGCCGCTTCACTTCGTATCCGGCCGCCGCCCTGCACTATCAGCGGGCCCGGGCACTCGGCGCCCTGGGCGACCTGCCCGCCGCCATCGACTCCTTCCAGGCCTCACTGCGCGAGCGCGCCACGGATGAGCGCCGGTCCCTCACCCTGACCCACGCCCGGCTCGCTGAGACACTCCTGCGGCTCGGTCACCTGGCAGCCGCCTGCGAGCACTGGGGCACCTTCCTCGACCATCGCGCCCAGCTCCACTCCTCCCGCGTCCAGCGCCACGTCACCACACTGCGTCAGCAACTCCATCCCCATCGGAACCGCCCGGACGTCGCTCAACTGCTCGCCCGTACGGTCGACTTCACGGCCGGGCGGCGGTGACCACGGCCTGTGCCGCCGCCTCGGCCGAATTCCGGTGGAAATTCCACAGCAACTCGACAGTGGGCCCAGTGCGCCCGGGAATTCTCGTCGTCGCCCATTCCGGGCATATCCAGGGGACTGCGTAACACTCCCTTCCCGGGTGGCGCAGAGGTACGTGCGGGTGCGACATGGAGCACCCGCATTCGGCCACGGCCGGGAATTCACCGAATGGGGAACTTCGTCCGTGGCCGCTCCTCCATGCCTTCGAGGCGTTGTGCGCGCCGGATTGGGATTTCAGTGAGCGACCCCAGGCCCTTCCCCCAGCACCACCAAGCCGATCACCCCCAGGGTGGCCACATGCCCGGCCCCGGCCCTTACCCCCATCCCGGCCATCAGCCCCACCCTGATGGCCAGTACCGCTCCGCCCGCCCCGCGGACGGCTCAGCCGCGAGGAAGTCCGCCCTGGTCATCCACACCATCGCCGATGTCGCCGCGGGCTTCCTCGGTCTGTGGATCCTGCTCTACCTGCTCGAAGCCAACCAGGCGAACGTCTTCGTCGAGTTCGTGCGGGGCGTCGCGGACTGGCTGGCCGGCTGGTCGCAGGACATCTTCACCACGGAGACGGCGGGCCTCCGCGTCCTCCTCAATTACGGTCTGCCGGCGGTGATCTACCTGCTCATCGGGCACGGCACGGCGGCACGGCTACGCCATCTCTGATCTGAACTGTTCACCGGCGAATTACTTGTCGGCCACGCATGTGAAGAATTGGAAACCACGGAGCGGGGATCAGGAATCAGGGATCAGAGATCCCCGATTCCTCACTCCTCAAGCAGCCGGTCGTCGAAGTGCGCCCCATAGAAATCGGCTTGGCGGGCCATCACGGTACGCATCGCAGTGCCGCGCGGAACGCCGTAGACCGTGCCGGGGAAGTCGAGGTCCCGCTGCTTCTCCCACAGTTCGTCGTGCCGGTCGGGCGAGAACAGCTCGGCCGGGTCGCCGGCCGCGATCCAGCCGATGGGTACGACGGTGTCCGGGCGCAGCGTCGAGTTGACGTGCAGCACGCTGTTGATGCGCAGCTCGGAGCGGGCACCGGCCACGGAGCCGGGGAAGAGGGACGCCCCGGTCGCCACGAACACCTCGTCCTCCACGACGGCCCCGTTGACGTGGGCGTGCGGACCGATCAGCACGGAGTCGCCAAGGAGCGCGGGGTGCCCGGCCCGGCCGCGCACGAGGGCGTGCTCCATGACCACCACTTCGGCGCCGGTGCGTACCTCCCCGTCCTCCGCGGTGAGTACGGCGCCGTGCAGCACGCGGGCCCGCTCCCCCAGGACGACCGCTCCGCACAGGACGGCCGAAGGGGCGACGTAGGCGGACGCGGGGACCACCGGCTTCTTGCCTCGATGTTCGATCAGCATGTCCCGACCCTAGAACGGCGCCTCAGCGGGTACGCACCACCTCGACATGTTCCGGGACCGCCTGCCGGATCTCCTGCGGGCCGGTGAGCAGCGTGCGTTCCACGGTCACCCGCACCAGGTTCGGCAGGGTGCCGAGCCATTCCACGCCGTACTCCGGCTCGTGTTCGAGCCACAGATGGGTCACGCGCTCGGTGATGAGGCCGGCGGTCAGTTCCTCCGGTGTGAACGAGGCGGAGACCTGGATCCGCGCACGTCCGCCGAGCGCGCGCAGGGTGTCGAGCTCGCGACGGTTCGTCACCGTGTAGTAGACGCCGGTCTCGTCGAGGTGCGCGATGACCTCCTCGGCGAACACGGCGGTGTCGAGCCGGTGCCAGGCCCATACGAGTTGCTGGCGCACGTCGACGTCCGGGTGGTCGCGGAAGCGGGCCAGGACGGGGATCGCGGCGTCGGTTCCGATGAGGCTCGCGGTCTGGACGACCCGGCGCGCCTCTTCGGCGGTGAGCTCGTCGGGCCCGGGGAGCAGCCCGAGGACGATGGGTCCGACCTCGATCAGGTCTCCCATCACCTGGTGGTCCTGGGGCGGAAGCAGCGCCGCCGTGTGTTCCTTGACGCGGGCGCGGACCGCGGGGTCGAGTTCGGTGGCGTCCTCGAGGCAGGCTGCGGACAGCAGGGCGCCGCGCCGGTCACCGCGGTCCAGGAGCGCGGTGAGCAGGTCGGCGCGCTCGTCCTTGCGGGCGTGGGCGACCGCCATGCGGATGACGTCCTCCCACTGGTCGAGATGGGCGTTGTTGACGAGGAGTCCGAAGTCACGCTCTTCGACCGCCGCCTTGGCGCCCAGGTAGTCCTGGAAGGTGCGGTGGATGAAGTCCAGGGCGGCGGGTCCCGGTTCGCGCAACAGGCCGGAGCGCAGCAGCAGATGGCGGCAGATCTCCTGGGCGGTCCCCTGCTCTGCGACGTACGGCATGGCGGCGAGCGCATCGTCGATGAGGGCGACGGCGACGCCCTCGGACATCTCGGAGCGGCCGTTGCGGATCATCCAGTACGCGAGTTTCTGCAGGAGCTGGATCTGGGGCTCGCGGGTCAGCTGGATGCCGTCGGGTGCGCTGGGCAGATCGCGCTCGCGGTCACGGCGCTCCAGGAGCATCCACAGGGCGGCGTCATAGAGGTCCTTGCGTCCGTGCGGCAGATAGCCGCGGCGTTCGCGGTGCAGCGCGCAGATCAGGCCGCACATCAGGGGGTTGGTGGCCAGGCGGGCCAGTTCCTGCTTGGTGCGGATCGCGGTCAGCAGGGCCCGTTCGAGGGAGGCGTCGGCTCCGGCGGCCGTATGCCAACGGCTTATGAACTGCGCCACGTCGCTACGGCTCATGGGCGAAAGGGCCAGCTCGGTGAAGCCTTCCGCGTCCAGCCAGTCCTCGCGTACGGCGGAGGGCCGTGAGGTGACGAGCCAGAGGTTGCCGGGGAAGACGCCGAGCAGTTCGTGCAGCCAGCGGCGGGTGCGCTCGCGCTCCTGCGCCGGGACTTCGTCGATGCCGTCGACGAGTACGAGGGCCCGGCCCGCGCTCAGGACCCGCTCCGCCCAGCCGCCGGGCTGCATCCCGGCCAGCGGGCAGCCGACGGCGGCGAGGAAGCGGTCGGGGGTGGGCAGTACGGCGCCCGGCCCGGTGTTGCGGATGAGGGTGCGCAGCGGCAGTACGAAGGGGACGCGTCCCAGGAGGTAGTGGCGCCCGTCACCGGTGTCCTGGCGGGCGGCGGTCACCGCGAGCCACTGCACCAGGGTGGTCTTGCCGGAGCCGGCGACACCGCGCAGGAGCAGCCGGTCGTGTGCGGCGAGCGCACGCTCGATGGGCTGGGAGTGAACCTGCCAGACCCCTTGGGCATGGCTGTCGCCGCCTCCGCCGTCGGGAAGCCCGGTTCCGGTGGCCGGGCGCTCGGTCCTCGTCGTCTCCAGGCTCAAGTACGCCGCGCCCAGGGGCCATTCGCGGGACTGGTTGAGGTCGATTCCGTAGATGGTCAGGAGGCCGTGCTTGTGCTCGATGTGCCGGGCGTAGCGCCACTCGAACCCGGCGTCCTCGGCGGACTGCGCGGGAGTGCGCTCGATCAGCAGGTCGACCCGGGCGACGAGATCGCTCAGCTGCTGGCTCTGCGTGACGAGGGTGCGCGCGACGAAGGTGGACCGCTGCGTGAAGAAGTTCAGGATGTGCAGACAGGCCACTTCGAGCAGGGCGTTGTGGAAGTGCAGGGCGTCCGCGGACAGAAACAGCGGCCGTCTGGCCTCCTTGCGCAGCAGCCACGCGAGCCCCGCAGGTCCGAGGCGTACGGCCTGGACGTCATCCATCTCCAGCTCGCCGAGCACATGCAGGGTGTGCATCAGGGTCTCGGCCACCAACTGCTGCTCGTCGTCGGGCAGCGGCGGGTCGTACGGCCCGGCCTCCTTGAGCGCCCGCTTGATCAGCTCCGTGGTGAGCTTGCGCATGTCCCGCTCGGTGAAGGTGCGCTTCTCCCCCATGAAGGACACGAGCCGCGACACCCGCACGGGCCGGTCCACAAGCCCCGCGCCCGGCCCGTCGGCGACGAACAGCTTCTTGATGAGCGGCGCCACGGCACTCGACGCGAGCCGGGTCCCGATGGCTGCGGGATCCATGTTCGCTCCCCCCGATATCGATTGCGCGGCACTGAGCGGAACCGCGCGGCGGCACTGCGTGCAGGGGCTCCAGAGTAGGGCAGGTCAACGGCTTGCAGCGAAGGGGGCGTTGGTGCTCGTTCGATGCGGTGACCCCGGCTCAGGCGCGGGCGTGCGGGCCCTTCCCGGCGGTCACTCCTCGTCCGATCTCATCGACGACTCGTGCAGCATCTCCTGGCAGCGGACCAAGTCGTTGCGACTGGCGAGTGCGTCGGGGTGGTCGGGACCGAGGACCCGCTCCCGGTCTTCGGCCACCCGCCGGCACTCGGGAAGGGCGTCGGCCCACCGGCCGAGCCAGCCCAGGCACACGGCGACCTCGCGGCGGCTGATGAGCGTGTCGGGATGGCCGGCGCCGAAGACGCGCTCCCTGACGGAGAGGACGTCGCGAGCCTCGGTGAGGGCCTCGCCCCACCGGTCGAGCCTTCCGAGATTGACACTCACGCCGTGGCGGGCGCGCAGGGTCTCGGGGTGGTCGGGGCCCTGGAGGCGGGTGCGGTCCTCCGCCAGCGCTCGGTAGCGCGTCAGAGCTTCGGCACTCCGCCCGAGCCGGCCGAGACCGACGGCCACTTCGTGGCGGACGGCAAGGGCGTTCGGATCATCGGGACCGACGACCCGGACATAGTCCTCGAGGAGCTCCTGGTACGCACGGAGCGCCTTCCCCCAGCGCCCCAACTTGCCCAGCTGGTAAGCCACTTCGTAACGGGTGGCGAGCGTATCGAGGTGGTCGGCGCCCAGAACCCGGGTGCGGTCGGCGGCCACCTCCTGCGCCATGCGGTGCGCATCCTCCAGACGTCCGAGTGTGCTCAGGGTGAAGGCGAGATTGTGGCGGCAGCGCAGGGTACTGGGGTGATCGGGCCCCATCGTCCGCTCACGGGCTGCGAGTACCGACGTGTACACCTGCTCCGCCTCGCCGCGGCGGCCCAGCTGACCCAGCGCGTAGCCGGCCTCTTGGCGGGCGGCGAGTGTGTCTTCATGGTCGGCGCCCAGCACACGCGTCCTGACCTGGGCGACGTGAGTGAACTCGGTCAGCGCTTCGGCCGGGCGGCTGAGGCGGGAGAGGGCGAAGGCGATCTCGTAGCGGCCGGCGAGGGTATCGGGGTGGTCGGCGCCCAGCGAACGGGTGCGCTCGGCCACGACGGCGCGGTGGATCCGATGGGCCTCCTCCCAGCGCTTGAGACGGCCGACCGCGAAGCCGACGTCATAGGCCTGGCGGTGATCGAGATGTGACGCGAGGTCGGCCGGCATCCCCTCCGGAACGGGCTGCAGCCCCGGGACATCCAGGAGGTAGTCGAATGCCTGGTATCCGTCGCCGGAGTTGATCAGGAGACTCCCCGTGGCACCGTGCACGGGTCTGCACAGCCAGGAGAACGCCTCGTCCAGAGACTCGGGGCGCAGGCGGCTGCCGCCGCGTTGTTCCAGATAGCGGACGTGCAGGTCCGCCAGAACGGCCGCCGCCAAGGGGGCGTGCATGGACACGCGCCGACAGTCCACGGCCGCGGCCAGGACAGCGGCGGCTCGCGGATGTCCGCCGGGTGTCCAGGCGTTGTGCCAGGACGCGAGCATGGTGGGGCCGCAGGCCAGCGTCTCCGCGATACCGAACCGTTCGTCATCCACCGCGCGGACGATGCGTTGGTCCTGTGCGTCAGCGGCACGCCGCCGTTCGGCGGCCGACCAATGCCGGTCGATCCGGATGGTGCGCGCGCTCTGCAGCAGTTCGCGGGCCGTTCGTTCTCGCTGTGCCCGCTCATCCGCGGGTGCGTCGGAGGGAGGAGAGATGAACTGCTGATGCTCGTGCGTACGCATGGTGGCCATCACCAGCACCTCGCGTGAGCCGTCACCCAGCAGCCGGGCGAGCAGGGCAGGGGTGAGTCCTTGCCCGCCCAGATACCGCTCCAGGTCGTCGAGCCAGACGACGACCTGCTTCTCCCTCTGAACGGCGGGCAGGAGCGCGGCGATCCCCGCGGGGGCGGGCGACGCCAACGCATGCCCCGGGCACAGATTCCGAAGGGCCTCGTAGGCGAGACGTGTCTTGCCGGCCGTGGAATCGCCGACGATCAGGATGAATCCCCCGCGCCTGATGGCGGCGTGTACGTCGTCTTCCCGGTCGCGGCGCACGAACGGCGGTACGCGGTCCTCCGCACCGTCACGGATGACGGACTCGGCGGCGTGCACGCCGAGGGCGAGCGGCTCGTCCAGATCACGCACACGCGGCAGCCGGCCGTCGGCGCCGACCGCGTAGAGGCTGTCCGCCACGAGTTCGCGTTCCTGTGCGGCCCGGTCGATGCGGGCCGACACTCGTGTGACGGGCAGCGCCGTGATGGCCGCGGCCCCCGCCGCGACAGCGGCGGCCCGCTCCGGCGGCAGCCAGATGGCCGCGGTGAACCCCGCGAGCGCGGCGATCCCGGCGAGAGCGAAATAGACCGCCCACAAGCGGGCCCGACCTGCCACGCGCCTCCCCACTTCCCCTCTTCCCTGCCGGCGACTACGGGCCGGCCGAGCCCGTTCGGGCCCTACCTCGCCGTCACGGTCCTGACCCCGAACGCGACCAGCACAGCTCCCGCCAGGCGGCTCACCCCGCGGCGGAACCGGGGCGTGTCGATGGCCGTGCGTGCGGCGTCGACCACCGAGGTCCAGAACAGCAGCCAGACCAGGACGACGGCCACGTGCGCGGCCACAAGTGCCGCGATCTGCGGGGCAATCGGGCTGCTCGACGTGAGGAACTGCGGCGCCAGGGTGAGATAGACCGACGCCGCCTTCGGGTTGAGGACATTCGACCACAACCCCTGCCCGAAGCCGCCCAGTTGAGCCCACGGCAGGCGCCATCGCGCCCGCACCGGCGCTTCGGCGTCCCGGCGCGCCGAGCGCCATGTGGCCACGCCGAGCCAGATGAGATAGCCGCCGCCCAGAATCTTCACCACCGTCAACGCCTGTGCGGACGACATGACCAGGGCCGAAAGCCCGGCCGCGGCGAACGCCGCGTGCACGAAGAGCCCACACGCCGAACCGAAAGTGACGAGCACGCCATCAGCCCGCGAACCGGCGATCACGCGCTGCGTGACCAGGGTGAAGCTGGTGCCGGGAATCAAGGTGAGGGGTGTGACCGCGGCTACGAAGCCGAGCATCTGATGCCACTGCACACAATGAGCCTAGCCACCCCGGCCCCGAAGTGCCCCTCAGAGGAACAGGACCAGCTTTGCCGCCTCGGCCAGCGGGATGCCGGGGGCCTGCTTGCGCAGCGTACGTATGGCGTGTGCGTTGCCCTTGGCGTCCCGGGCGGCGCGGACGGCGTCACGGTCGGCGACCAGCCACACCGCCTCACTGGTCGGGTACATACGCTCGTACCGTGCGCGGCGCTCCCGCTTCTTCTTGCGGGAAACGAACACCGAGAGCACGAGCATGGGGACCTCGGCCACCAAGCCGATCGAGACCAGAGTGCCGGTCGTGTCACCGTCCAGGACGGCCCCGTAGGAGAGCAGCGCACCCGCGGTGGCGAAGAGCACCGCGATGCCGACGACGGACCAGAAGAGTTTTTCGAGCATGGGGCGCCAACCTGACAACACGCGTCGCTACGGCACAGCGGCCCTCTGCCGGTCGTCCCGTGGGCAAAACCTCTCTGCCGCACCGCAGATGGGCCTCAGACGCATTGACCCGCGACCGCCTCCGCGCTTTCATCGCGTAAGTCCTCCGCCAACGGGCGGGGGCAAGGGGGTACGAGGGCGGCCGTCGCCGTCGCTCGTCCGAAGGGGGAGCCGTCCGATGAGAACGAGACCCTGCTTACGCGTCGCGCTGACCGCCGCCCTGGCAGCCGCCCTCACGTGGCCGGCCTGGCCCGCGGGGGCGGCCGGAACGGCGGGGGCTGCGGCCGATGCCCCGGTCCCGCGCACCGAGCGGATCAGTGTGGCGCCCGACGGCACCGGCGGCAACTGGCACTCGGTGCAACCGGTGGTCAGCGCGGACGGACGTGTCGTGGCCTTCCAGTCGGCGGCGAACAACCTGGTACCGGGCGGCACGGACGTCAGCAACAGCATCTACTACCGCACAGCTCCCGGCGCCCCGCTGCAGCGCGTGGTGGTGCCGGGCAAGTCGACGCAGACGCCACAACTGTCCGAGTCCGGACGGTACTTGACCTTCAACTCATGGTCGGTCGCCGCCGGGAACTCCGTACACATCATGGACCTGCGCACCGGGCGCATCGAGCCCCTGGCGCCCACCCTCGACGACGGCTACCGGGTGTCGTTCGGCGTGGCCCCGGTCAGCGCGAACGGACGGTATGTCGCCTTCGCCGCCCGGCCCGCCGGCGACGTCGAGGACACGTACGCCTGCCGGCTCATGGTCCTGGACCGCTGGACGCAGAAGGCGCAGCGGGTCAGCCCGCCCGCGGACGGCGCGAAGGACGTGCACCAGTGCGAGCAGGTCTCGATGAGCGCCGACGGGCGCAAAGTCGCCTACCTGCAGGGCTATTCGGGGCCGAGCGACGACGACCGGGGCGACATCCTGGTGTACGACCGGGTGTCGGGCAGGACCGTACAGGCCGACGCCACGCATGACGGCGCCCCGGCCGACAGGTCGGCGATCGCCCCCGTACTGAGCGCGGACGGCTCCAAGGTCGGCTTCAACTCGGTGGCCACCAACCTGGTCCCGGGCACCGATCCGAACGGCGACTCCAGCACGTCCTGGAACGCCTTCGTCCGCGATCTGCGCACCGGCACACTCCAGCGCCACGACGGCCGCTCCCCCACCGATCTCGTCCTGGTGTCGGATCTGTCGGTGGACGGTTCGAAGCTGCTCCTCAACACGGCCGACGCGGACCGCAGGACGCTGGGGCTGATCCTGCGCGATCCGCGCACCGGCCGCGACGAGATGCTGTCACCGGGGCAGGACGGCAAGCCCGTCACCGTGGGGCGGGCGGCGCTGAGCGCGGACGAGTCGACGGCCGTCTTCGACTCCTTCCACCCCGGCCTGGTGCCGGATGACACCAACCTGATCGGGGATGTGTTCGTCCGAACCCTGCGCTGATCCGCCCACCGCCGACCGGGGCTCAGCCGACGCGGCTGATCTCCTGGGACGACGCGGAAGCCTGCTCCTTGCCCGCCTTCTTGCCCACCTTGTTCAGGTCGAGGTCCTTCGTCTCGCGCATCGTCAGGTAGACGATCAGGGAGACCGCGGCGCAGCCCGCCACGTACCAGTAGAAGCCGGACTCGATGCCGCCGTCCTTGAACCAGAGGGCGACATATTCGGCCGTACCGCCGAAGAGGGCGTTGGCGATGGCGTACGGCAGCGCGACGCCGAGCGCACGGATGCCGGTCGGGAACAGTTCGGCCTTCACGCAGGCGTTGATCGAGGTGTACCCGGTGACCACGACGAGAGCCAGGAGGGAGAGGCCGAGTGCGGGCCAGAAGGAGCCCGCGTGCTGCAGCAGCGTCATGATCGGGACGGTCAGGAAGGTCGAGCCGACCGCGAAGGTGATCAGCAGCGGGCGGCGGCCGATACGGTCCGAGAGCATGCCCGCCAGCGGCTGCAGACAGGCGAAGACGATCAGGGCGCAGAAGGACACCAGCGTGGCCGTCTGCTTGGGCAGACCCGCGGAGTTGGAGAGGTACTTCGTCAGGTAGGTCGTGTACGTGTAGTACGCGACCGTGCCGCCCATCGTCAGGGCGATCACCAGGAACGCCTCGCGCTTGTGCTGCAGCAGCGTCTTGATCGTGCCCTTGTCGTCGGCCGCGGTGTCGTCGGCGGACTCCTCGTAGACCTCGGTCTCCAGCATGTTCCGGCGCAGATAGAAGATCACCGCGGCACCGAGCGCGCCGATGATGAAGGGGATGCGCCAGCCCCAGCTGTGCAGGGCGTCGTCGGACATGGTGCGCTGCAGGAGGATCTGCAGGCCGAGGCCGAGAATCTGGCCCGCGGTCATCGACACGTACTGGAAGCTGGAGGCGAAGCCGCGCCTGCTGGGGTCGGAGGCCTCGGTGAGATAGGTCGCGGAGGCGGCGTACTCACCGCCGACCGAGAGTCCCTGCAGGAGCCGGGCGATGAGCAGGACCGCGGCGCCGCCGTAGCCCGCGACGCCGTACGTCGGGGCGATCGCGATGAGGACCGCCGAGGCCGACATCAGGCTGACGGTCAGCGTGAGCGCGGCCTTACGGCCCTTGCGGTCGCCCACCCGGCCGAGCAGCCAGCCGCCGACCGGCCGCATGAAGAAGCCGACCGCGAAGATGCCCGCTGTGTTCATGAGCTGGGCGGTCGGGTTGCCGCTGGGGAAGAAGGAGGCCGCGAAATACGTCGAGAAGCTGGCGTAGACGAACCAGTCGAACCACTCGACCATGTTGCCGGCCGAGCCGACCCAGATCTTCTTCCATTGCTGTCGTTCCATGGGGGACACGCTGCCGGAATGATCACTTCCGAGACAAGTGGCGCTTACAACGATCGCGTATCGCCGCTCGATCACCACCCGCCTCCAGGGCCACCAGCCCGGCTTCCGGCGGCCCGGCCCCTCGCTCCCCGCCCCCCGCTCCCGGCTCCCGGCTGTCAGCTGCCGCCGACCACCGGTCCTGGTACCGGACGCGGAGCCGGGGACGGGACCGGGCGCGGGGCCCGACGCGGGGCCGGGAGCGGGTCCGTTTGCTCAGCGCGGTGCGCATCGACATCACCACGGGCCTGGTCGCGTGCCATCTGCTCGGAGCGCCGGGCCGGGTAACCGGGCCGGTCGTGCAGCGCCGCCCGCAGCCGGTCGGCGCTGACCCCGCAGTGCACGGCGACGTCCCGGATGAGAGCGCGTGCGGCGAGCGGCTGCAGCATCTGCTCCCACAGCAGCCGAACGCCCGCGGCCAGCACCGCCGCTTCGTCGGCCGCTGCCCGCCCTCTGCTGCGCTCGGCCACCGCCCGCAGCTCCGCCAGCTGCGCCAGCCTCTCGGTCACATCGGCCTGCGGGCGTCCCTCGTACACCGTCATGCCCTCCACCCTCGCGCCGAACATCCCTGACAGGGAAGGCATTTCCGCCCGCGTACCGGATCAGCCACGGACCAGCCCCGGACCAGCCCCGGATCAGCCACCGGCAGGCTGCGAGGCCTGGGGCCACACCCCGCGACCGCCCCCGGCCACTGGATCTCCCAGTGCTCCACCCCGCCGCGGGTCAGGAGCTCCTCCAGCTCCGCGAGGCTGCTTCCGGTGAATTCCCTCTGCCGAACGATCCGGCGAAAACCGTTCCCGAACAAGATCACGTCAGGCAGGCTGTCCACGTGCCCTCTCTGCCGCAGCCCGCTCAGTCCCCGGAGTCCCAACACCCCTCCGCCGACGCCCACATGGTGGTCTGCGGTGACGACGCGCTCGCCGAACGGCTCGCCGCCGAGCTGGCGCAGGTGTACCGGGAGCGCGTCACCCTGGTGATCCCCTCCCCCGCGGACTCCCGTCGTGCCACCGCCCGTACTCACGTACGCCAACCGGGCCGGGCCTCGGCCCTGTTCGGGCGGGTGACGTCGGTCATGGGGGTCCGCACGGCGGGCAACTCGCCCGACGCCGACGGCCCCGACGCGGATCCGGGGGACGGCATCCGGGTGCTGCAGGCCGCGGAGCCCGACGACGACGCCCTGGCCGAGGCCGACACCGACAACCGTTGAGTTTCACGAGATCCCCCTGGTCAACGCCTCGGCACGGTCAATAGGCTGACCTGGATCCGATCGACCAAGATTCTCTACAGGGGCCCTCGCGCGAGGGTGTTCCAACCACGGGGGCAGTCCGGTGAGTTCCGGCGCAGATGACGTACGTCCGACAGCCGCGCCCGGCACCGGCACGGTCCGACAGACGACGCGACGGCGGCGATGGCTCCCCAGCGGAAAGGCCACCGCCTGGGCGGCGGCCGCCCTCGCCGTGCTCGCGCTCGTCACCTACGAGACCAAACCGCTGTGGCAGCCGTGGTGGTACGCCGCCACCTTGTGCGACGGCACGCTCGCCGCGGCCGACCTCGCCGATGTGCTGCCCGACGAACGGCTGCAGCCGGGCCGCAATGACGTCAGCCTCGAAGCGGGCTCGCTGAAATGCAGCGTCCACAGGGACGACCGGCACTTCGTCCTCTCCGTCAGGGCGCAGACCGACCCGGCGGAGGTCCGCCGCGAACTCGCCATGGCGTTCACCATTCCCCACGAGCCGGACTTCGTCTTCCTGGCCGGTGTCCCGGGCTTCCAGGACGATCTCGGTCCGGTCATCCTCCAGGAGTGCCCCGGCCTCGGGCGGGACGAGAAGGGAAGCAAGCGACGGCTCCTGACCAGGGTCATCGGCCCCTCGACCGGCGAGACACCCGACCCCGCGCTGCTGCGGATCGCGGTGTCCGCGGCCAACTCGGCCTCGGACGGCTCGGGTTGCGGCGCGAAGCCCCTGCCGCTGCCCGAGAAGACCGCGCACCCCGAGGACCGCACGCTCTCCCTCGCCGCCGCGGCCGGCACACCCTGCGGCTGGCTGACCCGGACCCGCCTGCCGGAGAACCCGTCCGGGAAACCCTGGGCCGTCCAGGCCCGCACCACCTCCGGCACCCCCATCACCAGCTGCGCCCTGATCGACCCGGCCAAGGACCGGACAGCGGTGGAATTCAACGGCTGGTACGGCGACTGGACCGACGAACCCTTCGAGACCCTGCTCGCGGCCAACGTGGACTATCCGGACGACCTGACCGCACGCGGCCCCATGATGGCCGAGCACCTGGGCCGGGCCACCGCCCGCTGCGGCGACGAGTCGGCCAACTTCCAGGCGTACAGCCACATGCGAGAGAACGAGGTCACGGACCGCTACCTGACCGGGGCCCAACTGCGCCCGCTCCTGAACGCGTTCACCAAGGACCAGGCACACCGGCGCGGCTGCGACGGCGTCGAACTCCCCGGCCGCACCATCCACCCGATGAGCGACTGACTCCGAGAACCTCTCTGCGGACTGCCCGCAGGGGGCGTCAACTGCCCGTGACCCGGATCACGTTCGCCGGATGTCACAGACGGCAGGGCCCTCTCGTCTCGGGTGTGAGCAGTCACCGCGACAGGAGGTCGTCATGAAGGTAGTAGTGGTGGGCGCCGGATACGCAGGTACGTATGCGGCGAACCGGGTGTCCAAGAAGGTGAAGGGCGCCGAGGTCACGGTGGTCAACCCGCGCCCCGAGTTCGTGGAACGCGTACGGCTGCACCAGCAGATCGCCGGGACGCACTCCGCGGCGACACCGCTCGGCTCGATGCTGCGCGCCGGGATCACCTCGTACATCGGCAGCGTCACCAAGGTCGGTGACGGCATCGTCGGTCTCGAGGACGGCACGAGCCTCGACTTCGACTATGTCTTCCTCGCCGTGGGCAGCACGGTGCGGCCCATGGAGGGGACGGTCCCGGTCGGCACGTGGGAGGGGGCACAGCGGGCGCGCGGCGTGCTCGCCGCACTCGCCCCGGGCAGCACCGTCACGGTCATCGGAGGCGGCGCGACCGGTGTGGAGACGGCGTCCGAGATCGCCGAGGCGAGGCCTGACGTACGGGTGCGGATCGTCGGCACTTCGGTCGGCGAGGGCCTGACCCACGGGGCGCGGCAGCGGACGCGGACCGGTCTCGAACGGCTCGGGGTCGACATCGTGGACGACGGAGTCACCGAAGTGGCCGCCGGGACCGGGGAGTTCGACGGCGAGGTGCAGCTGCGCTCGGCGGCGTCCTTCGCCTCCGACCTCACCCTGTGGGCGATCCTTTCCGGCGTCCCCGAGCTCGCGGCCCGCAGCGGCCTCGAGGTCGACGCCGAGGGGCGCACAGTCGTCGACGCCGGCCTGCGCAGCGTCACCGACCGGCGGGTCTTCGCGGTGGGCGACTGCGCGGGCGTGCCCGGCAGCCGGTTCGCCTGCCAGACCGCCGGGCAGTCGGCCGATCACGCGGTCGACAGCCTGATCCGCGTACTCGACGGCCACGCGCCCGAGCCGTACTCGCCGCGCTACGTGGGACGGTGCGTCAGCCTCGGACGCAAGGACGCCGTGGCCCAGTCCACCCGGCGCGACGACACCCTGCGGCAGGCCTACGTCACCGGGCGGGCCGGGGCCGCGCTCAAGCAACTGGCCTTCAGCGGCTCGAAGTTCGGGTCCCGTTGGGCCGTCGGCGGCTGAGCCGGCCGGTCACGCCCCGCCGCTCAGCCCCGACTGCTTCCAGCTGCTTCCCGCTACTTCCAGCACCAGTAACGCGTGGACTTCCAGCGGATGTTGTTCTTGAACTTGCTGTGCGGCTTGATCTTGAGCTGAATCGTCCAGCTCTTGTTGTGCCCGATCCAGGTCTTGCCGGAACGGTTGATCACGGACAGGACGCGCTTGTCGGTCCAGCCGTAACGCGACGAGTGGCCGCGGCACTTGGAGTTGTCGCGGCCGTAGCTGTACGTCCGCACCCCGTCGCGGAATCCCGTGTTGCCGTAGGTACAGACCGCCTTGGCCCGGCACGTGGCCCGCTCGGCGCCCACTTCCCCCGTGGCGGCGCCGGCGTGACCGGCACTGACGCCCGTGACCAGGAGTGCCACGGCGAACACTGCTGCCGCCACTCCCCTGCTTGCACTACTGCGCATGCTGAACACGCAGTCCCCCTTACTTTGTCCTGTGTCGAACAGCCACCCACATTAAGCGATCACGGACGGCTCCCGCTCCCGGCTTGCCCCATGGGACATCGGCCGGACGGGCAGGTGATGCGGTGATTCCGCGCCACCCTCGTCAGCGGCATGTATGCGTCACGGTCTGCGAGTGCGCACTTCACGGCGCCCCGGTGTGCCCCGCCGAGATCAGATTCAGGTCAGGGTTCGCGGTGCGGCCTGCGGCATCGCCGTTCACCGCGTACGCTGGCGGTTGTCTCGGTCCCGGTACAGCCCTCCCCCCGTGGGGCTGTACCGGGACCGTCTTGCTGTGTCTTCAGGAGTGCGCCAACCGTTCGTCCCCGTCGGCGTGGCGGGCGTCCGCCTCATCGGCCCGGAAAGCAGCCGCATTCTCCGCGGCCCACTGCCGAAACGGCCGCGCCGGAGAGCCGGTGACCCGCAAGACCGTGTCGCGCACCGCGAGGAGTTCGTCGTTGACGTCGCCGCCCGTGACGTCGAGCACCGCGTCCGCGGCCTCTTCCCCGAAGACCGCGACCATCTGGGCATGGGCCTCCTGCCGGCTGATCTCTGCGAAGGGGATGTCCCGGCCAAGGGCTGCCGCGATGGCCTCGACCTGCTGCCGGGCCGACACAGGCGCGGGGCCGGTCAGGGCGTACGTCCTTCCCTGGTGGCCCGGTCCGGTCAGCGCCACCCGCGCCACCGAGGCGATGTCCGCGGGGTGGATCGTGGGCAGTGCGGTGTCCGGGTACGGCGCGCGTACCGTCTCGTGCCCGCGGATCGTCGCCGCCCACATCAGGGCGTTCGAGGCGAACTGCGTCGGCCGCAGGATCGTCCAGGCCATGCCGCTGTCCTGGAGCAGCCGCTCGACCGTCTGCTTCTCGCGGGCGGGGCCCAGGTGCGGGTGGGTCCGGACGGTGATGGACGACACCAGCACCACATGCTCCACACCCGCCCGCCGGGTGGCCTCGATGATCTCGGCATCGGGCCCCAGGCCCGACACGAGGAACAGCGAACGCACGCCCCGCAGAGCGGCCTTCCGCGACTCGGGTACCGCGAGATCACCCTCGACGGCCTCGACCCCCTCGGGGAACGCGGCCCGTGCGGCGGCGCGCGTAAGTCCTCGCAACGGCCCGGCGCCGTGTGCGTGCAGTTCCTTCAGCAGCGCACTGCCGGTGTTTCCGGTGGCCCCGGTCACGAGGATCATGAGCGCGTTCTCCCGTCGTCAGATGGTCGACCGGAGAGAACGCTAGAAGCTCAATCGCACTTCAGGTCAAGGGGCCGTCCCGTTGTGAGCTGACCGGCCGCCGGCCCGCGCACTTTCCCGACGGCCCCTTCCTCTTCCTCTTGCTCAGGAGGCGCCGAGCAGTTCGTGCAGCAGATGGGACGCCGTGATCACCCCGAGGAGATGTGTGCCCGCCTTGTCCTTCTCGGCGACCGCGACCAGCGGGCTGCGCACCTGGGCCATCAGGGCGGCGACTTCCAGTGCGGTGTCGTCGGGTGCGGCGATCGGCGGGCGGGCGGCAGTGCTCGACAGGCAGTCGGCCACGGTCCGCCCGGCCAGTGCCTCACACAGCTTGTCGGCATGCTTCTCGTCGACGACCGCCGCGAGGGTCGGATCCTCCACCACGTAGGCCGGGACCAGGACTTTGACCAGCTGTGAGGCCGGCAGTATGGCCTTCGGCTCACCATTGGCGTCGAGCACCAGCAGGCCGGGCAGCTTGTGCTCGGCCATCAGCCGGGCCGCGTCGAGGGCCTGGCTGTCGACGGCGACCGACTCGTAGGCGATCGCCAGATCCCGTGCGCGCACGGCTCGCTCCTTTTGCTCCACACCGAACTTCCGAAGTCCAGCGTCGTCCCTCGGCAGGCGGAGTTCCAGGCTATTGACGCGAGCCATACGCATCGGTCGTCACTCGTCCGCGACGGCTGTCCGGCACAGCTGTCCTGCACGCCGTCCGCCCAGCTCTCCGGCACAGCAAGACGCGGGCGGAGCAGCCGGTGCTGCTCCGCCCGCGTCCGGCGCCGTCCTCAGCCCTCGTGGCCGGAGTCACCGCCCTGACCGAAAGAGCGGGTGTCCAGCGCGGGCAGCGTGCCGGGCGCCGACGTGAGGCGCGGCAGCAGCTGGGCCGCGAGCAGCGTCGACAGGGCCGAGGTGTCGCTGCCGCCGTCCGTGCGGACGACCACCGGCTGCGGTGCCTTGGAGGCCAGTTCGGCGCCCACTTCGAGACGGCGGCGGGCCAGTTCGTACTGGAGCACCGCGCGGTTGTCGCGGTAGGCCATGGCGAGCGCCCGCTGCGCACGGGCCTCGTTCTCGGCGGAGATCAGTCCGCTGCGGCCGCGCGTCTCGATCTCGAAGCGCACCCGCTGCGCGTTGGTCTCCTGCTCCTCGAGGAGCTGCGCGACCTGCTCGCGGGCCTTGTTGAGCGCGGCCTTCACCTCGACGATGCGGGCGTCCCGCACCTTCTTGGCCCGCTCGATGTCCATGCCCAGCTGGTCGATCCGGCGCTTGCGCGTCAGACCCCACTCCTGCTCGTATGCCGTGCGCTCCTTGGCGACCTGCTCACGGGTGGCCAAGTGCTGCTGGTACTGCGCAGGAAGCTGCACGTCCGGGATGTTGGAGCCGGTGATGCGCACGCCGTAGCGGGACAGCTGACGGTTGAGCAGCTCCTGCATATCGGCGACGTCCGAGCCGCGCAGGTCGTACGCCCGCTCGGTGCGGATGAGGCGGGCCCGCTGCCGGATGGCGTCCTGGACGGCGCTGGAGAGCACCAGGTCGAAGTTGCCCGCGCCGATGGTCCGTACGAAGTGCACGGCGTCCGAGATACGGAACTTCAGGAAGAACTCGATCGACCGCAGCGGCACGTTCTCCTGCGTCGGGCAGGCCATCACCGGCGCCGAGTACGGGATTTCGGTGGCGACGTCGACCACGAAGTCCACGCGCGACCACGGGTGCCACAGATAGTGCCGGCCGGCGTCCAGGGTGCGGGTGACCGCGCCGTAGCGGGTCAGTACGCCGTTGGTGCCCTGCTCGATCTCGACGATCGAGGAACGCCACCACCACAGGCCGCCGACGATGAGCAGCAGGACGCCGACGATGTAGGCCACCGTGGCGAGCGCGCCGTAGGCGACCTCGGACACACCGCCGGAATCACCCTCGCGCAGGCTCAGCATCACACCGCTGAGCAGGGCGAAGACACCGAGCCACAGCGGCAGCATCCACCACAGCTTGCGCCGGTGGCGAGGGATGATCACGGGGATCAGGGTGCCCGCCTCGCCGCCGCGCAGCAGTTGGGCGATATCGCTCCAGGCGGCCACTCTCTCGGAGATGACCGACCGGGTCTGGTTACGCGCGGTGCTCACTGGCCGGCCTCCACGGTGTCGATGTCCACGGGCGTGCCGCCGCCGTTGTCGTCGTCGCCGGCGGTGCCGCCCGTGCCCGCGGGCACGTCGCCGGAGACCTCGGTCCGTGCCGCGGGCACGGTGGGCCGCTCCGTGTCGACGGCTTCGAGCAGCGCGCCGATCTCCGTCTCGCGTGCGGCGATCCGGTCGGCGACCTCGCCGAGCCGCGCCCGCACGGCCGCCATGTCCTGCGGTGAGAACAGCTCCAGGCCGCGCTCGCCCACCAACTCCTTGGCCAGCTGCAGGAAGTCGACTCCGGCGGCGCCGTCGCCGTCCGCCGAGCCGCCGATGCGCACCAGGCGCGGCAGATGGTCGGCGACCTGCTCCAGGGTGTCGAGGACCTGCTGCTGGTAGCGGTATTCGAGGATCTCCGGTGCCTCGGCCGCGGTGACCGCGCGGATGTCGAGGGCCTGTGCCTCGAGGAGCGCGGCGTTGGCCTTGGCCTCCGACTCCGCCTGCACATAGCGCTGGCGGGCCAGGGCCTGGGCGCGGTTGGTCTCGCGCTCCACCGCGGTGTCCATCTGCGCCTGGTACTGGGCGATGTCGGCCTGGATCGCGGAGAGCGTCTCCTGGCTGGTGGCCAGTTCCTTGCTCAGATCGCCCTCGTCCTGCTCCTTGCGCAGCTGCAGCGCGTACTCGTGGGTGTACGCCTCCTTGGCGACGCGCACCATTTCGGGGGCCGCCAGGTCCATGCGGTAGTTGCGGTCGGACGGTTCGGCGTGCGTGATGTTGGCGTTGGTCAGCTCGACGGCCGGGCGGAACTGCTGGTTCAGCTGCTCCAGGAGTCGTCCGGTGTCCTCGCCGACCATGTCGTAGATGCCGGCGGCCTCCTGCTCGTAGATGAGGGAGCGGATGGTCTCGCTGACGGCGTTGCTGAGCTTCTCCTCGAAGCCGCGCACGGCGCCGAGGGTGTAGACGAACTCGGTCGGGTCGCTGATCCGGAACTGGATGAACAGATCGATCGAGGCCTTCACGCCACCCTTGGTCGGGGCCTCGCGCACCGGCGCGTTGAAGGGGTACTCGCGCGTCGTGTTGACGATGTACGAGACCCGCTTCCACGGGCTGAGCAGGATGACCCGGCCGGGGCCGACGACCTTCTCCAGCTTCCCGAAGCGGGTGATCAGGGCCTGGCAGCCGTCCGGCACCATGACCATGCCCTGGCGCCACCAGACGAAGGCGACGGCGAGCAGCGAGATGACCCAGTAGTGGAGGCCGAACAGCGGATTGGTGAGCGGCTGGTCGTCCGTCGCCGAGACCGCGACGGTCCCGATCACACCGAGCACGAGGAGCATCAGGACCGGCAGCATGCTCAGGAACGAGCGTCCCTTGGGCAGCACCATGGGGCAGATGGAGTGCACCTGCTCACGGCCCTCGCGCTGCTGCTCGCTGCGGTTGAGCGCCTCGCCGGCGTCGTCGAGCGAGACGGTCTTCTGTGTCATGACGGTGGCGATCGAGCCGCCCTGCTCGCGGGCGGCCGGGAAGTCCGCCGGGTCCATGCCCTCTTCCTGCACCGCGTCCCGCACGTCACCGGCACCGTCGTACTGGCCCTGACTCTGGCCGCTCCCGGTATAGGCCCCGGTGCGCCGCCGGACCTCTTCCTCGGCCAACTGCCGAGGATCGGCACCCGATGCCACGGCCTGAGCCGCTCTCCGCACGCTTTGTGCCCGCGCTCGTGCCACGTCTTCCCCCACTCCTGCTGCTGTGCTTGTTTCCGTTGTTCACTGCGGCCGCTGTATCGCGCGTCCGCTGTCGGGCCGGCCCACATGTGGGCGAGGCCCGCGTGTGGGCGGGCTCGTGGCCGCATTCGTTCTCAGGTCAGGTTACGCGTCGCTGCCCTGTGCCCGACCAGCCAGCTTTCGCGTACCCCGCCCACGGGTGGAGGGGCGGACGGGAGGAGAGAGCGGGAAACGCGCCCCCGTTCTGCCGGAACCCGTGACCGGATCTCCGGCTGCGGTTTCCCGCTCTCTCCGTATCCCCGTGCATCCCCCGGTTCGTCCCCCGTGGACAAGAAGAAGGCTGTCACGCACATGCAGCTTGCGTCATTGCCGGTTTCCGGCAGTCTTTATGCGCTCTTGATGCCGTACTGACGCGCCGGTGACCTGTTCGGCGGCCGCGGGGCGCGAGAGGCGGACCAAGGCGTGACCTCCGGCCCTGCCGCGTCATTCACAGCGCTGCGCGTAGTGGTGAAGTCGGTGGGAATGGGGTGCTGCGCGCTTCCCCGGTGCGTGAGGATGACGTCGTGGAGGTCGGCGCGATCTGTCCTCTTGGCGTGCCGGGAAGTCTGGCAGGCGGACAAGAGCCGACCCATCCGGAGGCCTCATGCTCACTCGCGATCTGCTGGAGCCGTGCCCGCTCGTCGCCCTCGACAGCGAGGCACTGGCCGCCGCCCGGTTGCTGGCCGCGCTTGAACACCCGTATGTGCTCGCTGTCGACGGCTACGGCGAGCCGCACATGCTCCTCGGCGGCACGGAGTTCCTCCGGTTGTTGCTGCCCGATCAGGTCTGGGACGTTCCCGATCTGGCCGTGCTCATCGGGCCGTTGGCCGCCGCCGACGCCCTCGCCGGACGGCGGGTGGCCGACTGCCTTCCGCCGGGCGGTGCGGCACCGCCGGTGGTGGCACCCAACTGCCCCCTCACCAAGGCGACGCTGACACTGACCCGGGCCGGCAGCCCGCTGCTCGTGGTCGCCGAACGGAACAGGCAGGGCACCCGCGTGCACGGCATCGTCACCGCCCGACGCCTGCTCGCCCGCCACATCCACGGCGCCGGGCCGGCGGACACGTCCCGGCCGCCGCAGACCGGCGACGGCCGGGCGGAACGGGCCGGGGACGGCCGGGCGGAGCAGGCCGGGGACGACTAGGCGGAACGGGCCGGGGGGTGCGGTGTTGCCGGTCCGGGTACCGGACTTCGCGCGGAGCGCTCAGCGCAGCCCTGTCAGGCGGTCTTCCACGACGGTCTCGAGCTTGTCCCGCTGCTCGTCGCTGGAGTCGATGGAGCCGAGCAGGGAGATGCTCAATCAAGGGGTACTCGGCCACACCGGACCAGCGGCCCCGACGGAGGGGTGCCGGCGGAAGGGAGCGCCGTGAGCCAGAAGGACAGACTCCAGAAGGACAGACTGCGGACCTATCGCGACAAACGGCACTTCGACCGGACGCAAGAGCCGAGCGGCGAGAGTGCGGCGCGGGCGACGAAGGACGAAGCCGCGTCGGCCGCCTCCGCCCCCTCCGCCACAGACGGCGAGCCCACCTTCGTGGTGCAGATCCACGACGCGAGCACCATGCACTTCGACTTCCGCCTGGAGGTGGACGGCGTACTCAAGTCCTGGTCGGTGCCGAAGGGGCCCTCCACCGACCCGCACGACAAGCGGCTCGCCCTCCCCACCGAGGACCATCCCCTGGAATACGGGGACTTCGAGGGGGTGATCCCCCAGGGCGAGTACGGCGGCGGGACCGTCATCGTCTGGGACCGCGGCACGTACCTGCCGCACAGCCATGACAAGCAGAACCGGCCGGTGCCGTTCGGACAGGCCTTGGAGAACGGCCACGCCACGTTCGAGCTGCACGGCGACAAGCCGCGCGGCCAGTACGCGCTCACCAAGTTCCACGGCCGTGAGGAGAAGCGCGGCGGCTCCGCCGGGAAGCCGACGTGGCTGCTCGTCCGCACCGGGTCCGGGCGCGGCACCGGAGGCGGCACGCCCGATCCACGGCGGGCGCGCTCGGCGATCAGCGGCCGTACGCTGCGCCAGGTCGCCGAGTCTCCGGACGCGCCGGCCTGGGATGCGGATGGTGGGGACGGGGCGGACGGCGGCGGGCAGGGGTGTCGATGCCCGCGGTCACCGGGCGGCCGGGACGGCGTCGAGGCTGGTGTAGACGGCCTTGCCCCAGTCGCGGGCCCGGGCCGTCATCCGGTCGGCGCCCTCGGAGGGGCCGCCGATCCGCAGCACCGCGTCACAGCGGGCGAGGAGCTGCTCGGCGACGGGGTGGAAGAGCTCCTCGTAGGCCGGGTCGCCTGGGCGGGTGCTGCCGGCGGTCTCGAGGAGCGGCAGCGCGATTGCCTCGCCGGTGACCCCGAGGTGCCCGGCGCGGAACAGCTCCAGGGCGGCCTCGTTCATGGCCCGGACGTTCGCCTCGAGCTTGCGCGGGTCGTCACCGGTGCCCGAGCGGTAGGGACCGGCGACGAGGATCATCAGCCCGCGTGCGGCATGGTTCACAGAGGTGCTCCTTGGTTCGGCGCATGAGGCGTGTGGGGCGTGTGGGGCGTGTGACCGATGTCAGACCGGACGGGTCTCGGTGCCGGCGTCCCGCAGGGCCTTGAGGGTGTGCGGCCCCTTGGGGTGGGTCTGCGGATCTTCGGCGGCGGCGTCGGTGACGAAGCAGTCCACGGCGCCGAGCGGGGCGACCTGGCTGAAGGCGCGGACGCCGAGCTTGGTGGCGTCCGCGACGGCGACCGTGCGCGCGCTCTGGGCGAGCCCCGCCTGCTTCACGGCCGCGTCGTCCAGGGAGAACTCCGACCAGCCGTGTTCGGCGTGTACGCCGCCGATGGACATCACGAAGCAGTCGAAGCTCAGGGACTCCAGCGTACGGAGGCCAGTGGCCCCACCATCGAGCGCTCACCCGGCCTCGACCGGCCGCCCACGACGAGGAGTTCGATGCCCGGCCGGTCCGCGAGAGCGATCGCCGTCTGCAGGCTGAGCACAGCGACCGTCAGCGGGGCGCGTCCGGCCAGGTGTTCCGCCACGTGCACGGTCGTCGTGCCCGCGTCGAGCAGCACCCGGGAGCCGGGCTCCACCATCGCGGCCACGGCCGCGCCGAGGCGGTCCTTGGTGGCGGCCTGCCATCCCTCCCGGGCGGCGAAGCCTCCGCCTTCCTCGCGCGGGCGGACGGCAACCGCCCCGCCATGCACCCTGCGCACCAGGCCCTGACGCTCCAGCGCGTCCAGATCCCGGCGCACGGTCATCTCCGAGCCCCCGAGCCGATGGGAGAGCTCCGAAACAGAAACCCGGTCGGAGCCCTGCACCAAGCGCAGGGTCAGGTCCAAACGATTGGCGACACCCATGACTCATTTTGAACATGCCGATGTTCATTTGAACATCGAGCTGTGAGAGGTGGCCGTGCAGGCCGTGCACCTGCGGCGCTGGTCCTGCGGCGCTAGCCCTGCGCCTGCGGGACGTCCTTGACGAAGACGACTCCGTCGGTGGCCGACAAATGCGCCGGGGCGAGCGGGGCGTAGCCGAACCAGGGGGATACGCGAGGTGCGGGCCGGGTGTCGCCGAGGGCGGTGGTCAACCCGGGGACGTCGACGAGGCAGTGGTCGTCAGGGAGCGCGTAGAGGAGCCCTTCGAGGGTGTCCGGTGCCGGGGTGTCCACGCCCTGGTGCCGGATGGTGCCGAGTGCCGTGGCCAGGAAGGCGTACTGCTCCCCGTACTGCTCCCCCAGGCGGGCGTTCACGAGTGCGCCCGCGCTCCACCATTCAAGGAGCGGGGTGTCCCACATGCGCATGGTGCTCTTGTTGCGCTGGAGATGGCTGTTGTGGGCGTGGACCAGGGTCAAGTCCCGTTCGGCGACGGCCAGGAGGTTGTCGGCCATCATCGAGTCCCGCAGTCCGATCAGCCGCGTCATACGGGCCGGTGAGGTGTCGGCCATCCAGTAGTGGTAGCGCAGCAGTCCGGTGGCGGTACGTCCGTACAGGCGCGCCCGCTCCCAGTCGTCCCGCGAGGTCTGCGTGAGCAGCTGCGGCGTCTGCGCGTCGAGCAGCGCCACCAGATCGTCGGCGAGCAGCCGCAGCTCCTTGGCCTCGGCCGACCGCCCGGCGGAGTGGGCCGGGTCCATCATCGCGGCGGGGTTGGTCCAGCGGCCGTCGGCGCCCAGCAGGCGGTCGAGTGTCTCCGCCGTGCAGGGCAGCAGGGCCTCGTCCACCCGGGCCGACAGGTAGGCGTGAAGTGCGGTGAGGGCCTGCCGGGGGCTCGCGGCGCCGGTGATCTCCAGCGGGCCGTCGAAGCCGGCGAAGCGAAGCTGTTCGGACGCGGGCCTGCCGTCGTTGTGGGCGCGCATCCAGCGCACGAGTTCGCGGTTGGCGTCGGACGCCCCGAAGCCGTGGCTGAAGCCGTGCTCCATGACTTCGTCGAGAGTGCCGGTGCCCGAGGTGACGTAGTCGTCCACGATGAGGCCCCGCATGCAGTCGCTCTCGATCGCGATCGTCCGGTAGCCCTCCTGCTCGACGAGCTGCCGGAAGAGGTGGTTGCGGACATCGAGCAGTATGTCCGCGCCGTGGGTGGGCTCGCCCAGGGCGAGCACCCGCGGACGGTGCGGAAGCAGTCTCATGACGGCGGCGGCCTCAACGGCATGGGTGGAGTTCTTGATGTCGCTGTCAGTAGCCATGACTTAAACGGTATCGTTGAACCTTCGGTTGAAACTTTTCCGCGATAGCAGCAGGAACATGGGACGAAACCTTCAAAGCGGTGGTCAGCTCAGGCCGGTTGATCTGGCGCGCGGGCACGGTCTGTCCACACAGGCGGTCAGGAACTACGAGGAAGCCGGCATCCTCCCGGCCGCCGGCCGCACACCCCACGGCTACCGCACCTATACCGCGCTGCACGCGGGAGCCCTGCGCGCATTCCTCGCCCTGGCACCCGGCCACGGTCACCGGACGGCGACGGCGATCATGCGGGCGGTGAACGAGGGCGCGGCCGATGAGGCGCTCCGCCTCATCGACGAGAGCCACGTCCAGCTCCTCGACGACCGCCGCACCCTCCAGGCGGTGGAGAGAGCCCTGCGCGATCTGGAGCCGAGGGAGGTGAGCGGGGCCAAGGAGGTGAGCGGGGCCAAGGAGACGAAGAAGGCGAAGGAGGCGGCCGGGCCCGGGACTTCCGCGGCGCCCGGGTCCGGCGGCGCGTTCATCGGTCCGCTGGCGGCACAGCTCGGCATCCGGCCCGCGACGCTGCGCAAGTGGGAGCAGGCCGGCCTGGTGCGCCCGCGCCGCGATCCCCGGACCGGGTATCGCGTCTACGACGAGGCCGACGTCCGGGACATCCGCCTTGCCCACCAGCTCAGACGGGGCGGCTACTTGCTGAACCAGATCGCCCCGTTGATCGCCCAGGTCCGGGCGGCCGGCGGCCTCGAACCCCTGGAGGCCGCACTGACCGACTGGCGCGCCCGGCTGTCCGCACGCGGCCGGGCGATGCTGACCGGGGCGGCCGAGCTGGAGGCGTACCTCCGCGAACGCGGCTGAGCCGCAGGCCGCTACGGCTACGGCTACGCATGGGGATCCGGGGCATTGACCCCGCCCACCCGGCTTCGGCGATCACGACGCCGCCGAGTCATCCTCCCAACTCCGGGGCGGACGCCGGGACATCGCGGCCCGAAGCCGGGCGCTGGCCCTTTCCTGCGGTTGCTACGCGGCCGCGGCCTGCGCGGCAGCTCCCGCCCCGGCCGCGACCCGGAAGCCGCATGCCGTGCGCGGGGACTGCAGGCCCCGCGCGTCAACGGCGTAGACACGGACCGTGTGCGGGCCCTCGCCCCAGAGCGTCGCCGGGGACCAGGACCAGCTGCCGTCCGCGCCGACCGGCCGGTTCGCCAGGAAGGTGCCGTCCTCCCAGAGGCTCACCCGCACCGCGCCGGGAGCGGTGCCTTCGAAGCGGATCGCCGCGCCGTCGGACACCGTCCGCCCCGGTGCCGGGGCCACGATCGTGGGCGCGGGGAAGCCCTCGCGGACCAGGGGCGTCGACGTGAGGAAGGCGTCGATGCCCGAGGTGTCACGGCCGGGTTCCTCGAACCCGTTGCGGACCTGGCCCAGGCGCGGGGCGACGCCCTCCGCGAGGAGTGCTGCGATGCCCATCACGGCCGGCAGGTTGCGCCGGGTCACCTCGGTGTGGTCGGCGATGAAGGGTGAGTCGCTGAGGATGAAGTTGAAGTTGTCGTAGTCGTCGAACAGGCCGATGAAGGGCTCGACTTGGGTGGTGTACTGCTCGTCCTGCACCGACGATACGAGGTAGACGTTCGTGTCCTTGTGCGCCGTGGCGCGGACCGTTCCGGGCAGCAGGGCGTCGAGCCTGCGCACGGCCTCGGGTGCCGGTGTCCCGCCCGTCATGAAGCGCGCGACCTTCGGATGGATCTCGTGCACATACGTCCCGACGGCGAACTGCGGGGCGATGGCGATGACGTCGCGGTAGCCGTAGGTCAGACCGAAGTACAGCGCCGCGCTGCCGCCCTTGGAGACGCCCATCAGGGTGCAGTCGTCCGGCGTGAGGTCAAGGGCCTTCATGACGTTCCCGATGAGCGCCTGGACGGACCGCTCCAGCGAGAAGTCCATGTCCTTGCACAGGTAATAGCTGCGCTGCCCCTCGAACTGGTCGCGGATCCACAGCACATTGGCCCCCAGCTCGTCGAGGACGCCGTTGGAGAAGCCGTAGTCCTGCGGCGCCGCGAAGTTCGCGAAGACCACGAACAGGCGCCGGTTTCCGTTCCGCGCGGGGCTGAAGCGGAATTCGACGGGATGGGCTCCGGAGCTTTCGATACCGGTGGTGAAGGGGCGCTTTCCCCACGAGCCCGCACCGGCCGCGGCGGTCTCAGACATCGGCGTACTCCTTCTTCATGGCCGGTACGTCCAGCTTCATGGCCGGTACGTCCGGCTTCATGGCCGGTACGTCCATCACGGTGAAGCCGGCATCCGCTCGTCGGGACTGGTGCCCGGCGGCGTCGACGGCGAAGAGACGGACGGTGTGCCGCCCCGGAGTCCAGGGCCCGCCGGAGACCCACGACCAGGCCCCGTCCGCGCTCACCGGCGCCGACGCCAGATACGCCCCGTCCCGCCAGAGACTGACACGCACCGCCCCCGGAGCATGACCTTCGAGCCGCACCTGCGCATCGCCGCGCAAGCGCCCCCGCACCCCCGGCGTCCGGACACTCGGCACCCGTACGGAATCCCGGACCACCGATGTCGTCGCGAGGTAGCCGTCGATGCCCTTCGTGTCCCCGCCTGGCCGCTCATAGCCGGTGCACACGACACCGAGGCGCGGGGCGATGCCGTCCGCGAGGAGTCCGGCAACCCCCATGAGGGTGGGCAGGTTGCGTATCGACACCTGGTCGTGGCGGCTGACGAGCGGTGAGTCACAGCAGACGAAGTTGAAGTTCTCGTACGCCTTGAACAGCTGCAGGTAGGGCTTCACCTGCACCTTGTACTGCTCGTCCTGCGGGGACGAGAGCAGATAGACATGGGTGCTCCGGTGCCGCTCCGCGGCGATCAGTTCGGGGAGTACGGCGTCCAGTTCCCGTACGTTCCGCTCCGTGTACGCGTCGCCCATCATGAAGCGGGCGGCCGCCGGATGCCGCTCATCCACCCATGTACCGATGGCGAATTGGGGCGCTGAGGCGACGACGCTGCGGAAGCCGTGGCGCAGGCCGAAGTACAGGGCCGCGCTGCCGCCCTTCGAACTCCCCCACAGCACGCAGTCGTCGTAGGTGAGGTCCAGGGCCTTCACGACCTTCGCGATGAGGGCGTGCACGGACTCCGCGAGCGAGAAGTCCATGTCCTTGCACAGGTAATAGCTGCGCTGCCCCTCGAAGCGGTCGCGGATCCACAGCACATTGGCGCGCAGACCGTCGAGGACTCCGTTCGAGAAGCCGTAGTCACCCGGCGCGGAGAAGTCCGCGAAGACGACGAAGAGCGTGCGGTTGCCGTTGCGGGCATGGCTGAAGCGGTATGCGACGGGGAACTCCCCCGACGTGTCGATGCCTTCGGTGAAGGGCCGCCTGCCCCACTGGCTCCTGGTGTTCCGGGACGGTGCCTCAGACATGCGCGGACTCCTTCGGGCTCGTGACGGCCGACGCGGACACGGGAACGGATACGGGAACGGACGCGGACACGGGAACGGACGCGGATGCGGGAGTGGGCAGCACGGGCAGGGTGTCGCCGCCCGCGGTGAGCATCCGGTCGGCGAGCCTGGCGGCGGCGAAACCGTCGTCCAGGTCGCAGAACTGCTCCTGGAACGCGCGATAGCGGTCGGCGTACGCCGTGCGGACACGGTCGATGTCGGCGATGGCGGAGACGAGTTCACGCGACGTGGAAAGCAGCGGACCCGGCGCCTTCCGCTCGAAGTCGAAGTAGAAGCCCCGCAGGGTGTCGCGGTAGTGGTCGAGGTCGTACGTGAAGAACAGCATCGGGCGGCCGGTGTTCGCGAAGTCGAACATGAGCGACGAGTAGTCCGTGACCAGCACATCCGCGATCAGGAGCAGCTCCGCCATGTCGGGGTGGGCGGTGACGTCGTGGACGAAGCCGTCGCCCGCGCCCGGTACCGGGTCCACCACATTCGGATGGCGCCGCACCAGGAGCACATGGTCGTCGCCGAGGCGTGCACGCAGGTCCGCCACATCGAGGCGGAAGTCGAAGCGGTACCGGCCCGGGGCGTAGTACTGGTCGTCGCGCCAGGTGGGGGCGTACAGGACGACGCGCTGGTGTGCGGCGATGCCGAGCCGGCCGCGCACCTCCCGCGCCCGGTCCTGTGAATCACCGCGGCACAGCAGGTCGTTGCGGGGGTAGCCGCACTCCACCGTCTCGCCCTCGAACTTGAAGGCGCGCCGCAGGATCGGGGTGGAGAAGGTGTTGGGTGAGACGAGCAGGTCCCAGTTCGGTACTTCCGCGTCCACGTTCCGCAGATAGCGCCGGTCGGCGCAGTGGATGACATCCAGGTCGTGGGCGAGTCTCTTCAGCGGGGTGCCGTGCCATGTCTGTACGACGATCTGGCCCTCGCGCTTGCGGAACCAGTGCGGCAGATGGTTGTTGGCGACGACGTACCTGCAGGTGGCGAGGGCCTCGTACCACTCGGGTGACCAGAGGCGGACCGCGCGGGCCGTCGGCGGCACGGCGACCTGGTCGTCACGGACCACCCACAGGTGCTCCAACTCGACGCCCCGGCCCGCCAGTTCCTCGTGCAGGGCGCGCGGGCTGTCCGAGTACTGCGTGCCCTTGAAGGAGTCGTACAGGACGGCGGCGCGGGTGGGCGCGGTGCGCGCGGCGGCGTACACCTCCTCGCGAAGACGGCGCTGACGGTACGGGCCGCGGGCCTCGACGGGCATGGCGGAGTGCACCAGGAGCGAGAGCCGGTCGTAGCCCTGGGCCTGCAGTTCGTAGGTGCGCCCGGCGTGCTGTGTCTCCTGCGGGAACCGGTGGACGAGGTCCTGCTCCAGCTTCAGCATGACGTCCGGCGCACGGCCTTCACGGCCCTCACTGGCCACGCGCGCGGAGTCGTCGCGGCGTACGACGAGGTCCCAGCGACCGGACGCCAGCGGCAGGCTGCCCGCCAGGCTGTTCATGGCACCCGGGGTGACCACGGCGCGGAACTCGTCCCCGTCCCACATCAGCGGCACGGGATGCTCGGTGCGGTGCGCCCCGGAGCGCAGCACCAGATGGGTCCCGGGGCTGCCGTCGTGGGCCGGGTAGCGGCCGATGATCTCCAGGGAGCCGTCCTGCCACCAGGACGCCGAGTGGACCGTGGGCAGGGCGGCGCGCTCGAACAGCACCGCATAGCCGGCGCCGTTGCGGTGCACGACGAGTTCACGGTCACCGCGGTCGCTCTGCAGCGCCTCGGGCATCCGGTAGCGGCCGTCGGCCACCCCTTCGGCCATGACGGGGTACAGGGCGCCCTTGCGGCCCTTGACGTGCAGCGTCGTCTGCCAGCCGCCGCCCGCCCCTGCGAGGGACCGGGTGCCGGTGCCACCGCCGGTGATGCGGGACTCGGGGGCGAGGCGGTCGAGCGGGATGCGGGTGGCGAAGGTGCACCAGCCCTCGCCTCCGGGCGTGAACCAGACTTTGGCGTCGTGGCGGTCCGAGCCGGTCAGGGCGGAGACCCGGAACGTGCCCGCCGCGGGCACGGTGGGGCCCAGGTACACGCCCCGGAGTTCCAACTGGTCGCCCATGAGCCGGTGTCGGGTGATGCGGCAGCGCACCCGCTCGACGCGGATCTTGAGCCGTCCCTCATGGAACAGCGGGACGACACGGGTGTTCTTGTCGACATAGCGGTACGGTGGGTTGGCGCCGGTGCCGGTACCGCCCCGGCTGACACCGCGGTGCCGGAACAGGCCGCGGCTGAAGACACCGGTGGAGACGTTCCAAGTGCCCTCCTTCCACTGGCCCTTGCGCTTGAGGCGCTCGATGTCGATGGCGCACTCGAATCCGGCCCAGTCGTAGTTGTAGCGGTTCTGCCGGGACAGCTCCGTCGCCTGGGGCGCGTAGGTCGTCTTCGCCCGGGTGATGAGACTGCGGCGGCGCGGCTGAGCGGGATGGCGCAGAGCGACGGCCTTCACGGAGTGACGGCGGCGGTTCGCGTCCAGGAAACGGATGTACGCGGAGCCGCTGAGGGTCAGCTTGTGGCCGTCCCAGGCGGCCCCGGTCAGATACGAGGCGAGGGTGTGCTCCGCCTTCACGCGGAGGTCGCGCTTGCCGAGACCGGTCGAACGGCCCCTGAGAACGGGGTAGTCGAGGTGGCTGCGCAGTCGGCGGCGCACCGGCAGCGGGCCGCCCTCGCGCTCGAACTCGATGACTTCGAGCAGGGCGTCGGCGCTGCCCTCGCGCACGAGGCGCCACTTGAGCCGGTCGGCGGCCTGAAGGTGGTCGAGAATGCCGGGGTCCGCCTCGTCCAGGAACTCGTTCGCCCAGGTCAGAAAGTGTTCACGATAGCTCTCGTCCGTGTCGGGGAACTGCCGCATGTGCAGCATCAGATCGGACTTGAGGACGGCGAGGTCGTACTTCTTCTTGTCCGCGGCGCGCGCGGGGTCCTCGGCCAGGAAGCGGCTCACCGACCGCACGGCCAGGACACGGTCCCGGAGATTGCCCAGTTCGCCCAGTCGCTGGGTGATGGAGGGGGCGGCCGCGCCGTCCCGTCGCCGCCACACGTAGATGTGATCGGTGATGACATCGACCTTGCGGGCCTTGTGGTGGGCGACCAGGTTCACCCAGCAGTCCTCATAGAGCACGCCTTCGGGGAAGGTGATGCCGCTCTCGTCCCAGAAGGAGCGCCGGATGACCTTGTTCCAGACGGTGCGGTCGTAGATCAGGCCGTCGAACCGCGTGATGTGCGTGCCGATCCGGCGCTTCGCCATGGGCACCTGGTGCAGCGTCGACTGCCACACCTTCGCGCTGTTCATCATCCGCACGTTGCCGGACACGAAGTCCGAGCCGGACTGCGCGAGGGTGTCGAGCATCAGGCGGTAGGCGTGCGCCGGAACGATGTCGTCACCGTCGGCGAAGGCGAGGAACTCGCTCTGCGGATGCATGGCCGCGAGGCCCGTGTTGCGGGCGTGACCGGGCCCGTGGGCGTCCTGCCGGACGTAGCGGAAACGGGGGTCGCGGCGGCAGAAGTCCTGGGCGATCCCGGTGGAACCGTCCGTGGACCCGTCGTCCACGAGGAGCACCTCGAAATCCCGGAACGTCTGGTGCGCGATCGACTCCAGGCACTCGGCGAGATAGGCGTCCACATTGTGAAATGGCACCACTACGCTCAGTACAGGATGGGCGAGTGTCATGGTCTCCCTCTCGGGGGTTCGGGTACTTCCGGAACCGCTTCCGGCCTCGTCCGGCGCCGATGCCGACCCCTGCGGGGAGTTCGGACGGCGTGAGGCGTCAGCGGATGGCTGAGGCCGCGCAAGCACTGCCGGCGCGCAGCGGAAGGTGGCGGGTGCGGGTGCGGGTGCGGCAAAGGTGACTGGATACGGCAAGCGACTGTCGGCGGCGGCTCAGCGCCCGCCCAGCTCGGCCCAGACGCTGTGCCCGCCGGCGACGGCCCTGGAGCCCCAGGCTCCCCCGGTCGCGCGATGCACCATGATCAGTCCGCGGCCCCGTCCCGCGACGCCGAGCCCGAGGCCCTGGGCGGTGCGGGCCCGCGCCACCGCGCGCGGCGGCAGCCCCGACCCCCGGTCGAGGACTTCGATCCGCGGGACCGGGCCGGCCGTGAGGCGCAGCTGGTAGGGCCCGGGAGCGTGCTCATGGGCGTTGGCGACCAGTTCGCCGGCGGCAATGAGCACCAGCTCCACGAGGCGGTCGCCCGCGGGGTGACCGGAGAGCTCCTGGCGCAGCCGCGCACGGGCACGGGCCGCCGCGTCGGTCATCGACCGGTCCCAGGTGAGCAGGGGGCGGGACCGCGCCGGGTAGCCCGACGCCCACTCCCCGCCGCAGACCGCGGTGCCGGGAAAGCGGCGATCACGCCCTCGGTTCCCGTCCATGCCTGTCCTCCGATCGCCGCGTCGTCTCGTTTGCCGGTCCTTCAATGGCACGTGACGAACCCGGAGATTCAGGCGGAGGAGTGCCGTGTAGTTCCCGGGAAGCTCACCGGAAAATCGCCGAAAGTCCCGGCGTACGGCGGCAGGCGTGGGGCGTCAGTCCCGCCGCTGCGGAGCCCGCGGGCCCGGACCTTGGCCCGCGTCCGGGTCGAAGACATAGCCGTGCCCGCGACGGGTGTGGATCGCGGGCGGCCCGAGCGGATCCAGTTTGCGGCGCAGATACCGTACGAACGTCTCCACCGTCTCGAGGCCGACGTGCCCGCCCCAGACCGCCTCCCGCAGCTGCTCCCTGCTGAGGACCTGCCGTGGGTGGTCCATCAGGAAGCCGAGCAGGGCGTACTCGGTGGGGCTGAGGTCGACCGGGGCACCGGCCCGGGTGACGGTGCGCGTGGCGGTGTCCATCTCGATGTCCCCGACGCCGCGCACCGGCGGACCGGCCGCGCCGCGCGCTCCCGGCGTGCGGGGATCCGCCGTCGCGGCCGCCCTGGCCCCGCGCTCCCACTGGCTGCGCCGCAGCAGCGCGCGGATCCGCAGCTGCAGCTCGGTGGTGTCGAAGGGCCAGCCGATGTAGTCGTCGGCGCCGGCGATGAAGCCACTGATGACGTCGTGCTGGGCGGCCCGGAAGGTCACAAAGACGACGGGCACGGTGTCGCCGTCCCGTCGCAGTCCGCGGACCACCGAGAAGCCGTCCTCCTCGGGCAGGTCCACCGCCGTGAGGATGAGGTCCGGTTGTTCCGTGCGAGCCCGCTCGGCGAGTTCCGGCCCCGTGACGGCGATCAAGGGGTCGGCCTGCAGCACGGCGAGGCACAGCTCACGGGCGCGCTCAGGAGTCACGGCCTCGCTGCAGCCGATGAGGAGACGGGGGGCGGGAAGATCGTCGCTGCCCATGGCGCCACTTTAAGCACATATAGGTCATATATCGCGGAGAGCAGTTCGGCCCGGCCTCACCTCCCGGCACCGTTGCGGCCCCGCCCCGACTCCGACTCGACGCTCAGTCGGCCGCCGTCAGCGACGTACGCGCGGCGGCGAGGATCTCCTCGGAGAGCGGGGAGCCCTTGGTGGCCCGGGAGAGGAGGAGCGCGCCGAGCATGGTGCACAGCCGCGTGATGCCGTCCTCGTCCCCGGTGTCGAGCCACTCTGCGAAGTCGCCCACGCCCTCGGTGTAGACACGGCGGACCTCGCGGTCTTCGGGCTCGCGCGCCATGTCGGCGGCGAGCGCGGCGGCGGGGCACCCGTCACCGGCGCTGTCGCGGTGCCGGGTGGAGAGGTAGATGTCGATCAGCGCCCGCTGGGCGGCCTCACGCTGCCCCGCGTGCTGCTCGAGCCCGTCGTCGCGCTGCCGGGTGAGCTCGCCGAAAGCGTGGGCGGTGGCTTCGTCGACGAGCGCCTCCTTGGAGGCGAACTGCTTGTAGAAGCCGCCATGGGTCAGACCTGCCGCCTTCATCAGGTCGGCGACGCTGATGTGGGTGCCCTGTTCCCGGAAAAGGCGGGACGCGGTTTCCACCACCCGCCTGCGGTTCTCCTGCGCCTGCGCCTGCGATACGCGGCCCACCGGCCACCTCCCATTTGGATGTCGACTGGCATCTATCCTATGCTCAAGTTTAGATTGCAGTCGAAATCTAATGGCGGCAGGAATCAGAAGCAGGAGCGGACATGGAACTGAAGGACACGGTCGCAGTGATCACCGGCGCCAACCGGGGGTTCGGCCGGCATCTGGCCGCCCGGCTCGTGGAGCGCGGAGCGAAGGTGTACGCGGCGGCCCGCCGCCCCGAGACAGTGGATCTGCCCGGCGCGACCCCGCTGCGGCTCGACGTGACGGACGAGGAGTCGATACGGGCCGCCGCCCGCACCGCGTCCGACGCGACGCTGCTGGTCAACAACGCCGGGATCGCCGCCGCCGGTTCGCTGCTGGCCAGTGATCCGGACGCGGTCCGGCGGGACATGGAGACGAACTTCTTCGGCCCGCTCGCCGTGACGCGGGCTTTCGCACCGGTCATCGAGGGCAACGGCGGCGGCGCCGTGCTCAACGTCCTGTCCGTGCTGTCGTGGATGCACCCGGCCGGGCTCGGGTCGTACGCGGCGTCCAAGGCCGCGGCATGGGCCCAGACCGACGCCGTCCGCGAGGAACTGGGCCCACGCGGCATCACCGTCTCGGCGCTGCACGTCGGATGGATGGACACCGACATGGCCGACGGCGTTCCCGCCGACCAGAAGGCCGACCCCGCCGACATCGCGGAGCAGGCCCTGCACGGGATCGAGACGGGACTGCCCGAGATCCTCGCCGACGAGGCCTCCCGGCACGTCAAGCAGAGCCTGGCCGCTCTTTAGCCCGTTCCAGCCGAGAGCCCCGGGCTCGGCGCCGCCCTGTGGTCCCCGCTCGGCGGCGGACCGCTCACCGGGAAGTACCGGCGCAGCGCCGAGGGGCGCCTGAGCGATTCGGGGAAGGTCAGCCACACGGAGAGCACCGGCCAGAGGGCCGCCGTCGTCGACACCGTTCTCGCGGTGGCCGAGGAGAGCGGCGTGACGCCCGCCCCCAGGTGCCGGTGGCGTGGGTGCGGGAGCGGGCCGCACGGGCCGCGACCTCGCTCGCCCCGATCGTCGGGCCGCGCGGTCTCAGCCGGCTCGACAGCTACCTGGGCGCGCTGGAAGTCGACCTCACCGCCGAGCTGTTCGCCCGCCTGCCCGAGGTCAGCGAGGTGCCGCTCGGGGTTCCCCACGAGGCGGTCGTCGCCTCCCTGGCCGGTGCCCAGGGAGGCGACGCCGGCCGTGTCATCGCCCCGGCCGTACCGATGGCGTGACGGCGCGGCCCCGCTCGTACAGCGGGGAGCAGTCCCTCCCGAACGGGAAGACCCGGACAAGAAGACCAGAACACCAGCACACCGACCAGAGCAAAGAGACCGGAAACGGAGCCGACGATGAGGGCCTTCAAAATCGAGCGGTACGGCGACAAGGACGGCGGTCACATCGCCGATGCGCCGGACCCTGAGGTGGGCGCCGACGACGTCCTGGTGCAGATCCACGCGGCGAGCGTCAACCCGCTCGACCTCAAGCTGCGGGACGGGGAGTTCAAGGCGATCCTGCCCTACCGGCTCCCGCTGATCCTGGGCAACGACTTCGCCGGGGTGGTGGTGCGGGTCGGTCCGGCCGTGACGCGGTTCGCGGTGGGCGACGAGGTCTATGCGCGGCCCGGCCAGGACCGTATCGGCACGTTCGCCGAACTCATCGCCGTCCACCAGGACGATGTCGCGCCCAAGCCGGCGACGCTCACCATGGCCGAGGCCGCGTCCCTCCCTCTGGTGGCCCTGACGTCATGGCAGGCGCTGGTCGAGCGGGCACGGGTGCAGCCGGGGCAGAGGGTCCTCGTCCACGCGGGCTCCGGCGGCGTCGGCACCCTCGCCGTCCAGCTCGCCAAGCACCTGGGCGCGTATGTGGCCACGACCGCGAGCACGGCCAAGGTCGACCTGGTGAAGGAGCTGGGCGCGGACGTCGTGGTCGACTACCGAAAGCAGGACTTCGAGTCGGTCCTGCACGGGTACGACGTGGTCCTGGACACCCTCGGCGGCGAAACACTGGAGAAGTCCCTTCAGATACTCAAGCCCGGCGGGAAGGTCATCAGCGTCGCCGGCCCTCCCGACGCGGCCCTCGCCCGCGAGCTCGGCACGAACGCGGTCCTGCGCCTCGCGATGAGCGCGCTGAGCTTCAGGACCCGGCGCCGTGCCAGGCGCCGCGGCGTGACGTACTCGTTCCTGTTCATGAAGGCCGACGGCGCCCAACTCCGCGACCTCACGCCGCTCGTGGACTCCGGACGAATCCGCCCCGTCGTCGACCGCGTCTTCCCGTTCGAGGAGACCCGGGAGGCGATGGAATACGTCGAGAAGGGGCGCGCGAAGGCCGGCAAGGTCGTCGTGACGATGAAGTGAACGAGAACGCGCCGACCTGCTCTGCTCGGTAGGACATGAGCACGGTCCCTCACGAACGGCTCGGCGATCCGGTTCAGGTGACAGTCTTTTCCGGAACCGATGCGGTCACGGATTCATCCGCACCCTGTCGGCAGACCCAGAAGAGCGTGAGCAGTGCCGGCACGGCGACCATCACCAGGAGTACCGGCACGGACAGCACCGGTTCGAAGACCGCCAGGAGATAAGGCGCGGCGAAGCCGAGATAGGCGAGGGCCTGGAATACGGCGGTCAGCCTGCCGAGGTTCTCCTCGCCGGCCAGGTGCCCGACCTCGATCAGCCCGCATACCAGGCAGCAGCCGTAGCCCGCGCCGAGCACGAGACAGGCGAGGAAGATGAGCCACCACTGGTCGCTCGCCGCCGCCACGGCGCCCAGCACCAGGCCGACGACGACGATGCCGAGCGCGGTGGCGATGAGGTAGGGCCGGTCCGGACGGGTGACGCGGCGGGCGAGCGGCTGGACCAGGATGCCCGCGCACATCGTCAACGTGGTCGCGAAGGCGCCGAACAGCAGCGCGGCGTCACCGAGTTGGTCGCGTACCAGGCCCGGCAGGTAGGCGAGCGCGATCGACGACGCGGTGAAGACCCATGGGGCCAGCGGTGCGACGACGCGCCGGAACCGGCGCGCACCGGCCTTCGACAGCCCCAGGCGCGACCAGAGCACGAGGTCCCTGCCGCCCCGGTGGGTCTCCGGCGTGCGGAGCACGAACGGCACGGCCGCCAGGGTCAGCACCACGTGCGGGAGGTAGGAGCTGACGACCGGATGCGGCGCGAAGTGCGCCACCACTCCCGCGGCCAGCGGGCCGACAGCGAAGCCCGCGGTCATGGCGACGGTCGCCCGCTGGGCACCCACGTGGGCATGCTGACCGCCGTGGATGACGGTGAGCTCCTTGATCCATGCGGTACCCGCGCTGAAGGCGGCGCCGCTGGCGGCACCGGCGACCGGTCTCCCGACGAAGAGCCACGACACCGACGATCCGGCGAGCATGAGCAGTCCGCTGGCGAGCGCGGAGACGAGCAGGGCGGGTACGAGCACCCGACGGCGCCCGTACCGGTCGGAGAGCGGGCCGCCGAGCAACAGCCCGGGGATGAGGCCGAGCGCATAGAGGGCGTAGGTCGCCTGCACGCCGGTACTCGCCACATCCAGCTCCGCGCGGTACATCAGCATCAGGGGCGCGAACTGATTGGCCCCCCAGCCGACGGCCGCGACGCCCACGGCGATCGCCGGCCAAGCACGGCCGTCGCCGTGGCCGGCCGGCAGCCGTGGAGAGCCCGGACGGCTCCCGTGCGATGCCTGAGCCACTCGGTCGGTCATGCCATCGATCCTCGCCGCCGCAGATCGGCCGAGTCCACTGGCAACAATGCCGTGAGTCGTACAGTTTGTGCCATGACCACCGTCGCGCTCGCCGTCACCGACGGCATGCCGCTGTTCGAGCTGGGGATCCCTTGCGCGATCTTCGGGCCAGGCAACCCCGATGCGGTCGCCGCGGGCTACGAGCTGACCGTCTGCGCACCGCCCGACGCCCGTATCGGCGGCTGGTTGCGCGCCGAAGCCGTCTCCGGCCTCGACGAGCTGTCGCAGGCCGACATCGTGATCGTGCCGGCCTGCGACTCGGCCATGCACCACCCGCCGGCAGACCTCGTAGCGGCCGTACGCGAGGCCCACGATCGCGGCGCACGCGTGGCCTCCATCTGCACCGGGGCCTTCGTCCTGGCCGCCGCGGGCCTGCTCAACGGGCGCCGGGCGACGACGCACTGGATGTACGCACAGCGGCTGGCCCAGCAGTATCCCGACATCGAGGTGGACCCCGGCGTCCTGTACATCGATGACCACGACCTCCTCACGGCGGCAGGTCAGGCCGCCGGCATCGACCTGTGCCTCCACATCGTCCGCACCGAGCACGGCGCGGCGCTGGCCAACACCCTCGCGCGACGCCTTGTGGTGGCGCCGCACCGCGCGGGCGGGCAGGCGCAGTTCATCGAGACCCCCATGACGCAGCACGACCACGAGGATCCGGCCGACGACAGCAACGGCCTCTCCTCCCTCCTCGACTGGGCCCTGGACCACCTCGACCAGCCCTTGACCATCCCTCAGCTGGCCCGCCGGGCCGCCATGAGCCGACGCCACTTCAGCCGCCGGTTCATCGCCGTGACCGGCACCAGCCCGCACCAGTGGCTGATCATCCAACGCGTCTGGCGTGCACAGGAGTTGCTCGAAACCACGGGCGACAGCATCGAGCACGTCGCGGAAGCGGTCGGCATGGGCACGGCCACCACACTGCGCCGCCACTTCCAGCGCGTCGTGGGCGTCTCCCCCACGACCTATCGCACCACCTTCGCCAAGTAGCGGCCAGGAAAGGGAGGTTGAGACAGCACGGCGCATGACGGACACCGAGGGCGTGCCCGCCCCGTGCGGGCTTCTGCCACCCAGGGCGCCCCGCTCCGCCGCCCCACGATGAGTACGCGTACTCATGCCAGAGCGCACCCTTCGGTCCACTGTGGACCCCATCACTTACGGACCGATCCGAAGGGGCCCGCGATGTCGAACGCCGCACGCCCGCGCCGCTTTCCGCGGCTGCGCCGGCTGCTCGCGCTTGCCACGGACAGCTGGGCCGCCCGGAGTTACTGGGCCGCCCTCGGTGCCTCCGTCACGGTCGCGTCCGTCTTCCCGGAGAGCGGTATCGCCGCGGGGTATCTGCTGCTCACCGCGCCTCTCTCCGCCGTGAGCATGGTCTTTCCCTTCGGTCCCGGCACCGAGGGCGGCCCCGTGACCGAGTCGCTCGCCCTCGCCTTCTGGGGCGCCTGGCTGCTGTTGAGCGCCCTCGTCAACGCCGCCGTGCTCGGCACCCTGGCACACCACGTCCGCGATGTGCGCACCGCCCGGCACGCGTGAGCCGATGTCCCGCGATCCCTGAACCCCGAACTCCGAACTCCGAGTGGAAGGAACCGACATGGAGCGTTCTGCACGCCCCCGCCTGCGGAGAATCAGGGCCCTGCTGGCGCCCGCGGTGGACAACTGGCTCGCCCGCGGGTACCTCGCGGTGGTCGCGGCGTCACTGGGGTTCTTTCTGTACGCCGCGTACGTGGCGCCTGATCCGGGATTCGCCGCGATCTGGCCGTGGATGACGACCGCGCCGCTCAGCACCCTCGCCTTCCTCGTACCGGCCCCCGAGTGGGACTCCCCGCTGGCCTGGCTGAGCCCGTTGATCTTCTCCGTCGGCGTGGCCCTGGCCGGCCTCGTCAATGCCGTGCTGCTCGGCCTGCTCGCCCGAAAGCTCCGGCCGGGGGAGCCGCACCCGTCCGTCTGAGAACAACACGGGGAACATCACGGGAAAACGGCACTTCGCGGGGGGGCAGGAGAGAAAGGCCCGACGGCAGCGGGCCGGGAAAGCCTGGCCACAAAAACAGAAAAGGCAAGGAGCGCTCTCCTTGCCACTCTCAATTTATAACCCACCGGGGGCCTTGCGGCAAGGCCCCCGTCGTGCTGCAGAATTGCCGACCTCAGCCAGAAGCGGCAGAAATAGGAGATTCACGCAGTGCATTTGCTTTTGTTGGCATACGGGTCGCGCGGGGACATGGAACCCATGGTGGGACCTGCGGACCAACAGGCGCCGCTTCGCTCGGCCGGCTGAGCGAAGCCGGGAGAGGCCGCCCGCCCGTACGCGGGAACCGCACAAGATCATCGAGCCGGGATACTGAACACACGAACCAGCACACCCTGGTGACCTCGACCGACAACGGTGACGGGGCCGACGCCGAGCGGAGCGTCGCCCGTCATGGCCACCAGGTTCATCACGCCGGTCCAGGCGCATTGCCGCACCCCTTCCCCACGCGACCTCAGATCGGAGCTGCTGCCGTGAGCCCCCTGAACACCAGCGCCTTCAACCTTCCCGAGCACCTGTCCGCCAAGGCGGACCCGGCCCTGATCGCCGCCGACGAAAAGCACTTCGCGGCGATCGCCGAAAGCCTGGAACAGACCATCGCCGAGCTGTCCGCCGCCCTCGACGCCGAACTCAAGGCGCCCGGCGGCAAAGGCCGGGAGGCCATGGACCGGGACACGGAAGTCCACCGGCTGACCGCCCGTCTGCGCGCCCTGCGCCGCTTCGGCCTTGATCTGTGCCTCGGGCACATCGTCGGCGATGACGACCCCGAGCCCGTGTACATCGGACGGCTCGGCCTCACCGACAGCTCGGGCCGCCGGCTCCTCGTCGACTGGCGCTCCCCCGCGGCCGAGCCGTTCTTCGCCGCCACCCACGCCAGGCCGATGGGCCTGGCGAGCCGCCGCAGATACCGCTGGACCCACGGCCTGATCAGCGACTACTGGGACGAGGTGTTCACCGCGGACGGCTTCGAGGGCCATGCCGCGCTCGACGACCAGTCCGCCTTCATCGCCAGCCTCGGCAGCAACCGGTCGTCCCGGATGCGCGATGTGCTCGGCACCATCCAGGCCGACCAGGACGCCATCATCCGCGCGGGCTCGCGCGGCGCTCTCGTCGTCGACGGCGGCCCCGGTACGGGCAAGACCGTCGTCGCGCTGCACCGCTCCGCGCACCTCCTGTACTCCGACCCCCGTCTCGGCCACCGCAGGGGCGGCGTGCTGTTCGTCGGTCCGCACCGGCCCTATCTGGCCTACGTCGCCGACGTACTCCCCAGCCTCGGAGAGGAGGGTGTGCAGACCTGCACCCTGCGGGACCTCGTCACCGAGGGGGCCACGGCGGCGCCCGAGACCGACCCGGACGTGGCCCGCCTGAAGTCGTCCGCACACCTCGTGAAGGCCATCGAGCCCGCCGTCAGGTTCTACGAGGAGCCGCCCGCCAAGGGCATGACGGTCACGACCCACTGGAACGACATCTGGCTGAGCGCCGACGACTGGGCCGAGGCGTTCGACGCACCGGACCCGGGCACCTCGCACAACGAAGCGCGAGAGCAGGTCCTGGAGGAGCTGCTCACGATCCTCATGGACAAGCACGACGGCGACGCCCCGCCCGCCCTGCTCCGCAAGTCACTGCTGCAGAACAGGGAGTTGCTCACGGCCCTCAACCGCGCGTGGCCGCTGCTCGAGGCGACCGACCTCGTCGGGGACCTGTGGTCGGTACCCGCCTATCTGCGCAAGTGCGCTCCCTGGCTGAGCCCCGACGAGGTGCGGGCGCTGCAGCGCGAGGACGCCCACGCCTGGACGGTGTCCGATCTGCCGCTCCTGGACGCCGCGCGGCAGCGCCTCGGCGACCCGGCGGCGGCACGGCGCAAGCGCCGGCACGCGGCCGCCGTCGCCGCCGAACGTGAGCGCATGGCGGGCGTCATCGAGAGCATCCTCCAGGCCGACGACGACGGCGAAGGCGCGGTGACGATGCTGCACGGGCGGGACCTGCAGGACAGCCTCATCGACGAGGCCGGACTGCCGAGCGCCGATCCGGATCTGCTCGCGGGACCGTTCGCGCATGTCGTCGTGGACGAGGCGCAGGAACTGACCGACGCCGAGTGGCAGATGCTGCTGCTCCGCTGCCCGTCCCGGAGCTTCACCATCGTCGGTGACCGCGCCCAGGCCAGGCACGGATTCACGGAGTCGTGGCAGGAGCGCCTCGGGCGGGTCGGTCTCGACCGGGTGAGCATGGCGTCCCTGAGCATCAACTACCGGACACCGGAAGAGGTGATGACGGAAGCCGAGCCGGTCATCAGGGCCGCGCTCCCCGACGCCAACGTGCCGACCTCCGTGCGCAGCAACGGCGTTCCCGTCGTCCACGGCTCCCTCGCGGACCTCGACTCGGTCCTCGACACCTGGCTCGACGCGCATGCCGAAGGGATCGCCTGCGTCATCGGCGCCGGTGACGGCGACATGGCGGAGGACAGGTTCCGGGCGCGGCCGCGCGTACGGTCGCTGACCCCGGAGCTGTCGAAGGGCCTCGAATTCGACCTGGTCGTCCTCGTCGACCCGGAGACCTTCGGCGAGGGCATCGAGGGAGCGGTCGACCGCTACGTCGCGATGACCCGGGCGACGCAGCGACTCGTCATCCTCACCAGCTCCTGAGGACCGCCCTGCGCCACGAGTTCCTGAGGATTGCCCTACCCCTGTCCAGGCGGCTGTGGGGAAGCGCGGTGCGGTTCGCCGCGCTCCCCCAAAGGGCGCGGTGCCCAGGGGCTCGGCGGCACGGTAGGCGACTGTGCGGTACGCCGCTGTGCGACGAACGGCGGCAACCCCGCTACGCCTTGAGCAGGCGGAGCGTCGCCGAGCGCAGCTGGGCGGCCGCCTCGTCCACGCTCAAGCGGCCCGCTCCGGCCTCGTCACCGGCGGCATGCCCCCAGGGCGGTCACTGCCGCGACCAGCCAGGCGGCGGGCGCGGTGGGGTCGAACTCCCTCGCGGCCTGCCCCTTCTCGATCAGCCTGGTCAGCCGGTCCATGACGGGCTCATGGCGGGCACGGTCGGCTTCGGCATGTGCGGCGGCGGGGGCGGCGGCCGCACCGAGCTGGAGCAGCACGGGGTGCCGCTCGAAGAGCCGCCAGCCGATCTCCCGAAGCCGCAGGAGCGCGTCGAGGGCAGGCCCGTCCTCGACTTCGGCCGCGTCCATCGCCGCCATCACCTCTTCGGTGACGCGGTCGGCCACGGCCTCCACCAGTGCGTCGCGGGTGCCGAAATGGGCGTAGACGGTCTGGCGGGTCACACCGGCCGCGGCGGCGATGGCCGCCATGCCCGCGTCGGGGCGCTCGGACAGCAGCCCGATCGCGGCATCGAGGCGACATCAATGTGTTCGCGCCGACGGCCGCCTACACCATGGAGTCGGCGCGGTTCCTCACCAAGTGGCTGTACGACCTGCGCGACGGTCAGGGCGAGGACGGCGCCTTCACCGACGTGGCGCCGTTCATCGGCTCGGTCGGCAAGGGCGTCGCCGGCTGGGGCGATGCCGGGGTGACCGTGCCGTGGGCGCTGTACCAGGCGTACGGCGACCGGCAGGTCCTGGAGCAGTCCTGGCCCGCGATGCTCAAGTGGCTCGACTACCTGGAGGCGCACAGCAGCGGTTACCTGCGGCCCGCCGAGGGGTACGGGGACTGGCTCAACGTCCAGGACGAGACGCCCAAGGACGCCATCGGAACCGCCTACTTCGCGCACAGCGCCGATCTCGTGGCGCGGACCGCCGAGGCGCTCGGCAAGGATCCGGAGCCGTACCGGAAGCTGTTCCACAGCGTGCGGGACGCCTTCCGTGCCGCGTACGTCACCAACGGGGGCCGGGTGAAGGGCGATACGCAGACGGCGTACGTACTGGCCCTGTCCATGGACCTGCTCACCGAAGCGGACCACGGGCCCGCCGCCGACCGGCTCGTGGAGCTCGTCCGGTCCCGCGAGTGGCATCTGTCGACCGGGTTCCTGGGGACGCCCCGGCTGCTGCCCATGCTGACCGAGGCGGGGCACACCGATGTCGCCTACCGCCTCCTGATGCAGCGCACCTTCCCCAGCTGGGGCTACCAGATCGACCGCGGGGCGACCACCATGTGGGAGCGCTGGGACTCCATCAAGCCGGACGGCTCCTTCCAGGACGCCGCCATGAACTCCTTCAACCACTATGCCTACGGCTCCGTCGGCGAGTGGATGTACGCCCACATCGGGGGCATCGCCCCGGCCGCGCCCGGCTTCAAGAAGATCCTCGTACGGCCCCGTCCGGGCGGCGGTGTGACCCGGGCGAAGACCCGCTTCGACTCGGTGCACGGCCCCATCGCCACGGACTGGCGCCAGGAGGGGGACGGCATGCGTCTGACCGTGACCGTGCCGCCCAACACCACCGCCGAAGTGTGGGTTCCCACGCGGTCGCCGCAGCGCACAGGGCGCGACGCGGGCGCCAAGTACCTTCGTGCGGAGGAGGGTTGTGCCGTCTTCGCCGTGGGCTCGGGCACGTATCGCTTCACGCCCGCGGCCTGAGGGGCGTGCCCTCGACGGAGGGCCCTGCCATGGCGGGCCCTCCGTTTCCCCCGCCCCTGCCCGGCTCGGGCCGGGAGCGTCGGGAAGGATGGGCGGCATGCCGTACGTCATGACCCCGGACGGGGTCCGGATCGCCTGTCAGGTTCAAGGGGCCGGGAGCCCGCTGGTGCTGCTCTCCGGGCAGGCCAACAACCACCACTGGTGGGACGAGGTCCGCGACGACTTCCACGCGGACCACACGACCATCACGCTCGACTACCGCGGCACGGGTGACAGTGACGCTCCACAAACCCCGTACAGCGTGGGCCGGTTCGCCCGGGACGTCGTCTGCGTACTCGACGGCCTCGGCATCGAACGAGCGGATGTGTACGGAACGTCGATGGGAGGGCGGGTCGCACAGGAACTCGCCGCCCACCATCCGGAGCGGGTCCGTGCGCTGGTGCTCGGCTGCACCTCACCCGGTGGCCGGCACGGCGTCGAGCGCAGCGACGCCGTACGCCGCTCGCTGGCGCAGGCCGAGCCCGCCAAGGTCCGCCAGGCGCTGCTCGAGCTGATGTACACCCCCGCCTGGCTGGCCGGACACCCCGGCCCGTACAACACGGTGGGCGATCCGGCCATGCTGCCTCATGCCCGGCGCGGCCATCTCACCGCGAGCAACGGGCACGACGCCTGGGACGCGCTGCCCAGGGTCCAGGCCCCCACTCTGGTGCTGCACGGCAGCGACGACCTGCTCAATCCCGCAGCGAACGCGCCGCTGCTCGCCGAGCGCATCCCCGGCGCCCGGCTGCATCTCATCCCGGGTGCGCGGCACGCCTACTTCGAGGAGTTCCGCGCCATCGCCTCACCTCTGGTCCTGGACTTCCTCGACGCCACCCGCCGAGAAGCCGGGAAGGGCTGAGGGGCTGAGGAGTTCGCTGTCAGGGGCGTGCCGTGCCCGACACGTTCGCGATCCGGCCGGCGGCGTCGAAGGCCACCTCGACCGTGTTGCCGTACGGCAGATCGGCGACGATCCGGTCGCCCTCGACGCGATGGGGCACGCCGTGGTGGTCGAAGTACCCGGCGACCGCGTGCCGCGCCGAGCGGCCGATCAGGCCCGCGCCGGTGAGCAGCGTCCGGGGCAGCGCGACCGGATCGAGGCCGGAGCGCGGCACCCGCGGGTCGTCGGGCAGGAAGTAGACCTGCGTCGCCGGTCCCGCGGGGACCCCTATGTACCCGGGGGCATCGACCACCCCCATCCCGGTGAAGGCGAGCATCTCCGCCGCACGCCGCGGGTCTTCGAAGCCGGAGAGCCGCAGCGCCCCCTCGGTCAGTTCGGCGATGCCGTGCGAGCGTCCGTACCGCTCGACCGCGGCGGACAGGGCGACCACTTCGCTGCCCTGCAGCCCCGGGTTCGCCCAGCCCCACATCCAGGACTGCTCGTCCATGTCGTAGGTGCCGAGCACGGCCACGCGCAGCTCGAGTTCTCCCTGCCGGTACAGGCAGGACGGCAGGTCGGCGGTCCACGGCCCTTCGGGCAGGAACCCGGTCAGGGAGTCGAGTTGGGCCGCGCCCCAAGCCGCGTGCCGTTCGGCCTCCAGGAGAAACGCGTCGCTGAATTCTGTCACCATGACCCGACCCTATGAGGCCGCCCCCCGCACACTGCTACCCGGTACTGAGCAGCCCCACCTCCAAATCGGCGACGACACCGTAGTGGTCGCTCGCCCAGACGCCGTCGACCGGCTTGTCGAAGGCGAGTCCGGCGCGGCGGACGCGGGCGAAGGCACGGGGATGGGCATGCGGTGAGCCGACGAAGATGTAGTCGAACCGCCGATGATAGCCGGGCTGGCGGACCAAGTAGTCAATGTCCTCGGTGGCGTTGGGATTGTCGGCGCACCAGGTGTACCCGGGACCTGTCCCGGCGACCTCCCATACGTCGTGGAAGTGTGTACTGCGCCCCGACAGCGACTGCCGACCGGTGAGATACCGGATACCGGCAGAGTCGGGTGCCGCGTTGAAATCACCGGCCATGACCGTGGGCAGGTCCGTGCGGTGCCGGGCGTCAAGATCGCTCAACGCCCTTACCTGACGCTCCCGTTGCGCTTCCATGTCGAGCCGGAACGACGTCGTGGGCGCAAGGAAGAGTACGTCGCCGAGACCGGGCAGCGACACCCGTGCGGCCAGCGTGAGCCACGGGAGGTCGGGGGCGTCCATGGCGCGCTGGTCGAGGACTTCGACGATGCGGTGCGGCCATCGCGTCGCGATCGCGGTCCCGCCGTACCGCTCCGCGTGCGGCGGTGCCGTCGCGGCCGTCTGTGACTGGTGGGTGCCGTGCAGGCCGGTCCCCGCGGTCAGCTCGGGCAGCTGCTCCGGCAGGACTTCCTGGAAGGCGACGAGATCCGGCTCAAGGCGCCGCAGCCCGGCGTTGATCACTGCGAGCCGGGCCGCGGCGGGACCGCGCGTGTTCCATACGTTCAAGGTCAGGACGCGCACTCGCGTCACCATTCGGATGCCCTTTCCTTCGTTTGTCCTTTCCTTCGTCCATCGCGCCGCGGTCACCCGAACTGGCCGGGCTTGTAGTCGCCCGCGGGCTGCTGGACGAGGACGTTCACGCGGTTGAGTGCGTTGAGGAGGGCGATGACCGACACCAGCGCGGCGAGCTGGTCCTCGTCGTAGTGCTTGGCCGCGTTCGCCCAGACCTCGTCGGAGACGCCACCGGCCGCGTCGGCGATCCGAGTGCCCTCCTCCGCCAGCTCCAGGGCTGCCCGCTCGGCGTCGGTGAAGACCTTGGCCTCCCGCCAGACCGCGACCAGGTGGAGACGCTGGGCGCTCTCCCCGGCGTGCGTGGCGTCCTTGGTGTGCATGTCGACGCAGAATCCGCAGCCGTTGATCTGGCTGACGCGGAGCGCCACCAGCTCCTGCGTGGTGGCCGGCAGCGGCGAGTCCCTGATGACCCTGCTCGCCGAGACGATGTGCTTGAGGGCCCCGGCCCCGACCGGGTTGCCGTGGAAGTCGAATCGCGCGTCCATGCTGTGCTCCTTGTGCGCTCGGCGGGCACGCGCCCCGTTGGCGGGGCGGGTGTCCGCGGGATCGTTTGTGTCCCGGCAGTTCGACGAGACAGCGCTCAGAAATGTGAGGCGGGGCGCCGACGTCACATTCCGCGGGGCTGTGTCGTCGTACTGGTGACAGCAGTCACGGAAGGTCCGGTACGGCAGATCCGGTACGGGAGATCCGGTACGGGAGATCCGGTACGGGAGATCCGGCGGACACGGCCGGCGGCCAAGGGAGCGGCGACACCATGGAAAGCCCATCCGAGCACGTGGACGGCAGGCTCGATCCAGCCCTGGGCGCGATCATGAGCGAGCGGCGTCAGCTGATCAATCTCGCATACCGGCTCCTCGGCTCCCTCGCCGACGCCGAGGACGTCGTGCAGGAGGCCTACGTCCGCTGGTACGCCATGTCGCCCGAGCAGCGTGAGGCCATTACATCCCCCGGCGGCTGGCTGACGCGGGTCGCCGGCCGGATCTGCCTGGACCTGCTCCGCTCGGCGCGGGCCCGGCGCGAGAGTTACGTGGGCGAATGGATCCCGGAGCCGCTGCCTGCACAAGCGGAGTGGGCCGGCGGACGGTCCGGCGGTATGACGGCCGACCCGGCCGACCGTGTCACTCTCGACGAGTCGGTCAACATGGCATTCCTCGTCGTGCTGGAGTCCATGACCCCGGCCGAGCGCGTCGCGTTCATCCTCCACGATGTCTTCCGCTACTCGTTCGCCGAAGTGGCCGGGGTCGTCGGCCGGACCCCCGCCGCATGCCGGCAGCTGGCGTCATCGGCTCGCCGCCGGATGCGCGCCTCGGACGCGCCCGTGACTCCGGCGGCCCAACGCGCGGACGTCGTCCGGCACTTCAAACAGGCCTGGGAGGCCAAGGACATCGACGCCCTCATCGGCCTCCTCGACCCCGACGCGACAGGTATCGCCGACGGCGGCGGCCTGGTCAGCGCCTCGCCCCCCATCGCGGGCGGCGAGCAGATCGCGCACTACCTGGTCACTCTCATCGGGCAGGCACCGGACCTGGCACTCCTGGAGCGCACGGTCAACGGTCAGCCCGGTCTGGTGCTCCAGCTGGACGGCACCACCACGGCGGTGATCGCGTTCGATATCGCGGGCGACCGGATCAGACACTTCTGGGCGGTACGCAACCCCGAGAAGCTGCGGCCTTGGACGGCGTGAGGGCGACGCGGCGCTCACAGCCCTCGTGTTCGTATGCGGACCTCTTGTCGGCGTAGGCGCGGGCGAGTTCCCGGCGTAGGCGCGGGCGTAGATCAGTCGTACGCGGATGACAGAGGCGGTGGCGGATGGGACGTTATGGGCCCGGCGGCACCGCCGGCTCGAATCAGGGGGGTTCGGATGCCCAAGTCCACCTGTGCCAAGAGCGAAGAAGAGGCCGAGGCCGACCTCAACGAGTACTGCGAGGCCATCGGCTTCGATCCGGAGTGGATCAGTCCGTCCCAGTGGGCCGCGACGCTGCGGATCGCCCAGGACAAGGAATACGGGTACGAACAGGCCCACAAAACCATCGACTCCGACCAGGAGGAGATCGGCCGGGCCGCCGCCAGAAAGGCGCGCCGGCAGAGAGTCGAGGACGATCCCAGCGGTGTCCTCGCGTTACTCGACGCCGACAAGGAGTTCAAGGGGTCGCTGACCCAGAGCATCCTTCAGCAGTGCGCCGACGCGTACGTCGCCGGGCAGCGGGTCAATCTGGGCCTGGGCGGCAAGCCCATGGACCCCGAGCCGTACAACGAGCTGCGCAGGCAGTGGGCCAAGGCGGCGCTGCTCGCCGACGACGACAGCGTCTTCACCGGCTTCCACAGCTTCCCTCCGCAGAACAAGGCCCTCGTGGGCAAGGGCAACAAGGGCGACACCCTCGACACCCGCAAGGTGCAGGGCGATCTCCTGGTGAAAATCGGCGGGGTGAAGTTCAACATGCATGTCGATATCGCGGACTAGAGCGGAGCAGTGCGGGACCGTGCGGGGCCGCTCCCGAGCCGTCACGCGAGGCCGCGGGCCTGTTTGAACCGGGCAGCGGCGTCGGGCAGTTCGATGAGCGGGTCCGGATAGTCGTAGCGGGCCCGCTCCGGGCCGGGGAGCTTCCACGGTTCGTGGACCGCGGATCCCCCAAGACCGGCGAGTTCGGGCAGCCACCTGCGTACGTACGCGCCCTGCGGGTCGTGCCGCTTGCCCTGCAGGACGGGGTTGAGAACCCGGTTGGGGCGGGTGTCGGTTCCGGTGCCCGCCACCCACTGCCAGTTGAGCTGGTTGTTGGCCACGTCTCCGTCGACCAGCAGATCGAGGAAGTGCCGGGCGCCGATCCGCCAGTCCAGATAGAGCGTCTTGGAGAGGAAACTCGCGGCCAGCATCCGGGCCCGCCCGTGCATCCAGCCCTCGTGCGCCAGCTGGCGCATCGCCGCGTCGATCACCGGATAGCCGGTGCGTCCCTCCCGCCAGGCCTGTGCCTCCTTCTCGTCGCGGCGCCAGCGGTCGTGGCGGGGGCGGTAGTCGGCGCTCGCCGTCCGCGGGCGGGCGGCGAGTACCTGGTGGTGGAAGTCCCGCCAGGCCAGCTGGCGCACGAAGGCGTCGCCGCCGGGGCCCGGGTGCGCACGGGCCCGGTGGCACAGTTCCGTCGCGGACAGCGTGCCGAAGTGCAGATGCGGGGAAAGCCGTGAGGTGGCGTCGCCCGCCAACGCGGAGGCGTCGTCCTCGTAGGCGTCCAGGCCGCCGCGCAGCCAGGAGGTGAGGCGGCGCCGGCCCTCGCGCTCACCGCCCGTCGCGAGGCCCGGCGAGAGTCCCGCCGTCTTCCGGCGGTCGGGAAGGGCGTCGGAGCCGAGGCCCTCGGGCACGGACACGGCCCGCGGGGCGCGCAGCACCTCCCGTACGCCCGTGTCCTGCCAGCGCCGGAAGTACGGTGCGAAGACCGCGAAGTGATCGCTCTTCTGCGGCACTTGGGCCCCGGGCGGCACGACGGTGACCACCGCGTCATGCACTTCCAGCGCGCATCCGGCGGCGGCGAGCGCGGTCCGCAGCCGCTCCTCCCGTCGCCGTGCGTACGCGCTGACGCCCGCGGCCAGATGCACCGCACGGGCCCCGGTCGCGGCGGCCACCGAGCAGACCTCGGCCACCACATCGCCGGAGCGCAGCACGAGCCGGCCGCCGCGTTCGCGAAGGCCGGCGTCGAGGTCGGCCAGACAGTCGGCGAGGAACGCACGCCGGTTGGGCACATCGAACCCGGCCGCCCGGACGCCGTCGTCCCGGACGAACAGCGGGACCACCTGGGCGCCGGAGCGCAGTGCGGCGTGCAGCACCGGGTTGTCGTGCAGCCTCAGATCGGCGGTGAACAGACAGATGGAGACGGAGCCCGGGGCGGGGACGGTGACGCTCAACTGCATGACTCCTGGAGGTGCTCGGGGAACCGGAACCGCCCGCGGGACGGCCGCCCCATCGTTCCACCCGTGCCTGGTCAGGGCCGGTAGGCAGCACCGGGCGACGGCTTCGGGCGGCGTCCGAACCGGCCCCTGGCGGCGTCTGCGGCAGCGCTACTTCTCCGTGATGCGCAGATCCGTGAGCCACACGCGCGCCGCCTTGTCCTGTACCTCGGCGCCGTAGGTGCCCCACTGGGGGCGGTTGAGGCTGTCCCAGGTGCGCCAGGGGAAGGCGGCCACCTGCGTGCCGTCGACGGACAGGGCGACCCGGCCCTTGTCGGCGGAGCGTGCGGTCGTGAGGGTCAGGTCGACGGTCTTGTACTGGTTCTCGGGCATCGGGGCGCTCCACGCCAGGTTCCACTGCTCCCCCGGCGCCACCTTGAACAACTTGAGCCGGCCGTCCTCGACCTTCAGCAGCACCGGGTAGTTCTGCTGGGCGTTGGGGTGCGACTTCCACTGGAAGACCGTGCCCGCGTCAGCGGTGTCGGTCTTCACCTTCCAGTGCAGGTGGTACGTCCTGCCCTCGTGGAAGCCGTAGCCGAGTTCGGGGCGGCCCTCGTCGTCGCCACCGTCGGCGGCGACGCTGCGCGCCTCGCAGCGTTTGACGCCCGCGGGCCGGTCGAAGAGAAACGCGTCGTCCTGCGCGGTGACCTTTCCCGGCCGTACGCAGTCGAGACCCGCGAACACGTCGGTGCCACGCTCGGGTTCACCCCGCCAGATCTCCTCTCCCCCGCCGGTGGGTGCGGCCGCCCCGGGGGCGTCGCCTGCGCGTTCCGCGCTCGCCGCGGACATGAGGACGGCGGAGCCGGCTGCCGCGACGGCGGCGGCGGCCGCGGTGAGAGCGAGCCGGTTGCGCTTCTTCCGGTGGCTGGACGTGGCGGGTACGGCTGGGGTGCCGGTCTTCGTGTCGTGGTGGGGCATGCCGGTCAACGTAGTGATCCGGCGGGGCCGTGTACCAGCCCGGAGAACCCTGCTAAGGCGGCCTTAAGACGCCATTAGCCGCGCGCTACGGATCATGCGCCCGCCCGTAGTCGTACGTTACTCAGTACGTGCCGAGGAACAGGCGGCACAGGTCGCCCTGCCCCGGGCCGTCGAGGAGTCGGGCCAATTCGTGGGCGGTGCGCGCCGCTTCGTACATGACGTGTGCGGGCTCGCCCCGCTCGTTCGCGAGGAACACCAGGCTCGCGCGCGCGTCGACCGGGATCAGGCACAGGTGGTGGCGGCCCATGTCGACGGTCGTGGCGTTCACCCAGCCGCCGCCGTACGCCTCGGCCGCGCTGCGCGTCAGGGCGCCGAGGCCGGCGGCGAGTGCGGCCAGCCGCTCCGCGTCGTCGGTGCGCACTCCGTCCGACGCGGACAGGACGAGTCCCTCCGTCGAGTGCAGTACGGCGAAGGCGGCTCCGGGGGTACGGGCGCAGAAGTCGGTGACGAGGCGGGTGGCCGTCTCGACGGGACGCGCGGCGGAAGTCGAAGGGGACGCGGACCGGTGGGGTACAGAGAGCACGGGGCAACCTCCGGATTTCTCGGGGGTGTTGATACGGCGGGCCGGTGCGGCCGGGGTGGCGCTCAGGCCTCGCAGTAGCGGGTCAGGGCGTGTTCGACGAGGGTGATCAGCGTGTCCTGCACGCCGGGCCGCGTGCGCGCGTCCACCGTGACGACGGGCACATGAGGAGCGAGCTGCAGCGCCTCGCGGACCTCGGCGGCCTCGTAGGCCTGGCGGCCGTCGAAGGCGTTGAGGGCCACGACGAACGGCAGCCCCTTGTTCTCGAAGTAGTCCACGGCGGGGAACGAGTCGGCGAGCCGGCGGGTGTCGACGAGGACGACGGCGCCGAGTGCCCCGCGTACGAGGTCGTCCCACATGAACCAGAAACGGTCCTGGCCCGGCGTACCGAAGAGATAGAGGATCAGGCCGCCACCTTCCAGGCCGATGCGCCCGAAGTCCATGGCGACCGTGGTGGTGCGCTTGCCCGGGATCTGCGCCAGGTCGTCCACGCCCTCGGACGCGGAGGTGAGCACGGCCTCCGTGCGCAGCGGTGTGATCTCGGATATCGCCCCGATCAGGGTGGTCTTGCCCACCCCGAAGCCCCCTGCCACGACGATCTTCGCCGAGGTCGTGGAGTCGTTGCGGGCGGGGGCGCTAGAGACGGCGGAGGCCACCGAGGACCCTTTCCAGAAGTGCCGTGCCGGGCTGCCCGGGCACGGGGTTGTTGACGTCGACCAGGCCCTGCACGGCCAGGTCGGAGACGAGGACCCGGGCCACGCCGAGCGGCACGCGCAGGGCCGCCGAGATCTCGGCCACCGAGGCCGGCGCCGCGCACCGGTGCAGGATCAGATGGTGTTCGGGCGCCAGCGCGGCACTGTGCGCGGGGCGCCCGGCGGCCGTGGTGACCAGGGCCTCGACGGCCAGGGCGACATGCCCTTCGGTGCGGCCGCCGGTCAGGGTGTACGGGCGCGGACCGAGCGGCACGGCGTCCGCGGCGGCGGTGGCGCCGTGCGCGGGCGCAGCGGTCGCACCGTGCCGGGATGCGGGGGGCGTGGAGTGCATCGGGCTCATCCGGCGGGAAGCCCGGGAGCCGTCCCGGCGGTGGTGCGGTCGGCCTGGCCGCGCAGGGTGGTGCGCAGCGCGGGAGTGAGGACCTGGCCCACGCGGCGTACCAGGCGCGTCATTTCGTAGCCGAGTACGGCCCGGTCCACGGCGGCGTCGGCGGACACGGCGAGCAGGGATCCGTCGCCCACCGCCATGACGATGAGGACGCAGTGCTGCATCTCGATGACCGTGCGCTGGACGGGAGTCGAGCCGAGCAGTTCGGAGCCGGTGTACGCGAGGGCCGCGACGCCGCTGGCGATCGGCGAGGTCAGCTCGGGTGCGAGGGCCTCGGGCAGAGCCGCTCTGGCCAGGAGCACCCCGTCCGCCGAGACCACGGCCACGTCGAGCAGACCGGGCGTCTGGTCCAGGAAGCGCTGCAGCAGCCAGCGGAACTCACCGACGGCGCGGCCGGACTGGGGCAGGGCGGCGGGCGCGGCCGGGGGCAGGGCGTACTGCTCATGCATGGGCGCTCTCCTCCTGCGTACCGCCGGAGCCGGAGCCGGAGCCGGAGCCCGAGGCGGCGCCGTCGCCGCGACCGTGGCCGTGGCCGTGGCCCGAGGCGTGGGCGATGCCCGCGTGCAGTCCGCTGAGGCGCTCGCGCAGTTCCTCGGGGCTCGGCCGGCCCGCGGGAGCGCCGGCGTACTCCTTGGCGGGCGCCTCGCCCTCGGGCCACTGCGCCACCCGGCCACTGCGGGCCTTCGGGGTACGGACGGGAAGTCCCGAGTGGGTGAGGGGAGTTGACTGCGGCTGTGCCTGCGGCTGCACCTGTACCTGCGGCTCCGGCTGCCGGTGTGGCAGCGTCTCCGGCTGCGGCTGGGGCTGCTGGTGCGGCTGCGTCACCGGCTGCGGCTCCAGGTGCTGCTGCGGGTGCTGCTGCGAAAGGGAGGGTGACGGCTCGGGCTCCTCGGCGCCGCGCGGCAGTCCGGCCGGGGCCGGTCCGGCCAGTCCCCGCCTCGCGTGCCGCCCGTCATCGCCGACCACCGCAGTGGCACCGGCGACGGCAGTGGCGCCGGCGACGGCCGTCGGACGCGGCTCGGGTGCGGCGAGCAGCTCCGCCGGAACGATGACCGCGGCCACCAGGCCCGAGGGTGCGTTGGGGTGGAGGCGGACCTCGACGCCGTGCTTGCGGGCCAGGGTGCCGACCACGTAGAGCCCCATGGTCTCCGAGACGTCGACACCGGTGCCGTCGGCGGCCCGCAGTACGTCGTCCGCGGCGCGCAGCTGGTCCTCGTTCATGCCGATGCCGAGGTCACGGATCTCCAGGAGGAAGCGCCCGTCGGGCACCCGCTGGCCGCTCACGGTGACCTGGGTGTCGGGACTGGAGAACGACACGGCGTTGTCGAGGAGTTCGGCGGTCAGGTGCACCAGGTCGTTGGCGGCGTAGCCGGCGACGGCGATATCGGGCAACGAGCGGTGCACGACCCGTTCGTACTGCTCGATCTCGGATGCCGCCGTGCGCACCAGGGCGAGCGCGTCCAGGGGCGCGGAGCGGTGGTTGCCGATCTCCGCGCCCGCGAGGACGAGGAGGTTCTCGCTGTTGCGCCGGATGCGGGTGGAGAGATGGTCCAGATGGAAGAGGCGGGACAGCTGCTGGGGGTCGGGCTCGTCCGATTCGAGCCGGGTGAGCAGCGCCAGCTGGCGCTGGACCAGGTTCTGGTTGCGGCGCGAGAGGTTGCGGAAGATGGCGTTGACGTCCTCGCGCAGCTCGGCCTGGGCGCGGCCGAGGCGTACCGCCTCCAGGTACACGCGGTCGAACGCCCGCGCCACGTCGCCGATCTCCTCGCGCGAGCGGACGCCGAGCACCCGGCCCTCCAGCTCGGCGGGGAGCGCGGTGCCCTGCGTGAGATGCCGGGTGACCTCGGGCAGATGCTCGTCCGCGACGGTGGTGGCGGCGGAGCGCAGCGAGCGCAGGCCGCGCACCAGGCGGCGCGAGGTGAGGTAGGCGAGGGTGGCCGCGGCGAAGAGGATGGCGGCGGCGATCGCGGCGTCGATCCACATCTGCTCGCGGGCCTCGTCGCGCTGGTGCTCCGCGGTGCTGATGACCCGGTGCTCGACCGCGTCCTGTACCGCGGCGAGTTCCTCGCTGACCTGGGTCATGGCCCCGTACCAGCCCTTGGGCAGGGACTTGGCGAGGTTCTGGCCGCCGTTCTCCTGCAGGGCCGCGACGGTCTTGTGCACGGTCTGCGCCTGGGGTGAGGCGGCGATCTTCTCGTAGCGGGTGCGTTCGGCGTCGTCGGCGAAGAGCGAGAACTCGTTGCCGGTGATGTCGCGTACGAGCTGTGAGGCCACGATGTCGCCGAGCTGCGCGGCATCCACCTTGCCGGCCTTCTCGGCGCCGGCGATGATCGAGCGCTGGCTGGTCAGCATCATGCTGTTGAGGCCGATGGAGTACAGCGTCCAGCCCGCGGACTGGGCGTTCTCGCCGATGCCGCCGACCTGGTTGTGCACACCGCTGACGGAGACGAGCAGTGCGCCGTAGCCCTTTTCGATCTCCGGGTCGGGGGCGCCCTTGTCGGCGGCGGCACGCAGAGTGGGCAGGGCGCCGAGCGACTCCTTGATGGCGCTGCGGTGGCGGTCCATGCCCGTGCCCTCGGGCAGGGCGGCGAGCCGCTCCTGGAACTCGTCGGCGCGGGTGTCGGTGGTGGCGCGGGCCTGGCTGAGCTTGTCCTCGCCCTCGGCGGCCCGCATGCGCGGGTCGGTCGTCAGATCGCGTTCGGCGGCGAGGGCGCGGGTGAAGTGCGAGGCGGAACGGCTGGCGTCGGCGATCCCGCGGATGTCGCCGTAGCGGCCCGCCGTCGCCCACGAGTCGTGGATGCGCAGACCGGCGAGGACGAGCGCGGCGATCAGCGGGACGAGGACCACCACGGCCATCCGCTCGGGCACCCTCAGGTCGGCCGGTGACAGACCCCGGCGACGGGACCTGCCGCGGCTTCGGGTCCTGCGGTGGTCGCCGGTGTCCGCCGACGGCGCGGTGGACGGAGTGGGGGCGCTGCTGTTCAACTGCGGCTCGTCTTCGGGAGGGGACAAGGGCGGAGCACCGATCCCAACACGCCTTTCAAGATCGGCTTTCGCGCTTTGGTCCCGATACGAAGGACCTACGTCCCTACGGCGGGCCGCATGGCGTGGCCCATGGGCCCGTGGCCGGAGGCCGGCCTTGGCAGGATCCGGGCCGTCCCGGGACCGGCCCTGGCGGGATGCGGCCGTCCCGGGGGCGGCCCTGGGCGGGATGTCGGCGCGGCCGGATGCCGACCGTGGCCGGATGCCGACCGTGGCCGGATGCCGACCGTGGCCCGGAAAAGGGTTGGCCCGGCTTCCGGGGGCGGCGGGAGGATGCGCGGTGTCCCGTCATGCGTCCAGGGGGAAGCTGTGGTGACCGTCACCGAGGCAGGCTCGCCAGGGCCGGAAGTCCGTACCGCGGCCGGGATCGTGCGCGGCGGCTGGGAGTCGGAGCGGGCGGTCTTCCGGGGGATCCCGTTCGCCGGGCCGCCGGTCGGTGCGCTGCGTTTCGCGGCGCCGCGACCGGTGGACGCCTGGGACGGAGTGCGGCCCGCGGTGGCGTACGGACCGCCGCCGCCGCAGTCCGCCGCGTTCGGCATGGACACGCTGGCGCGGGATGCGGCGGGTGACGACTGGCTGACGGTCAACGTCTGGTCGCCCGAGCCAGGCCCTGGAGCGGGGCTTCCCGTGCTGGTGTGGATCTGCGGTGGCGCCTACGTCTTCGGCATGTCCGGCCTCCCGGAGTACGACGGCGGCCGCCTGGCCGGGCACCGCGTGGTCCTCGTAACGTTCAACTACCGCCTCGGCGTGGAGGGTTTCGCGCAGATCGAAGGTGCCCCCGCGAACCGCGGCCTGCTCGACCAGGTCGCCGCTCTGCAGTGGGTGCGCGACAACATCCGGGCGTTCGGCGGCGACCCGGACAACGTCACGGTCTTCGGCCAGTCGGCGGGCGCCGGATCGGTCGCCGCCCTGACGGCCATGCCACGGGCGGCGGGGCTCTTCCGCCGGGCCGTCACGCAGAGCGTGCAGGGTACGTTCTTCTCCCCCGAGCTGGCCGCCGACATCGCCACCGCCTGCGCCCGCGAGGTGCACCTACGGCCCACAGTCGCCGACTTGTCCACCGTGGCCCCGTCCCGGCTGCCGGCCGCCGGGGACGCGGTCGCCGCGAACATGAGCCGGTGGCAGGGACGTTGGGGCCGGATCACGCATCGGCCGATCCCGTTCTCCCCCGTCGTCGACGGCGATGTCCTGCCGGTCACCCCTTGGCAGGCGCTGGCCGCAGGGGCGGGCCGGGACATCGGGCTCCTCGTCGGTCACACCCGTGACGAGCACCGCCTCTTCAGCCTGATCGACGGTCTGCTCGGCCAGGTGACACAGGAGCAGACGACGACCGCGCTGCGCGCCCTCGCTCCCGGCCCGGACGGCGAACGGCGCTACCGCGACGCCTTCCCGGCCGCGAGCCCGGAGGAGCTGTACGAACTGGTCCATGCCGACTGGCTGTTCCGGATGCCGTCCCTCCATCTCGCGCTGGCGCAGCTCGCCGGCGGCGGCCGGGCCCATGTCTACGAACTGGCCTGGCCCGCCCCAGGGATGGGCGGCGTCCTCGGCGCCTGCCACGGTCTCGACGTGCCGCTCGTCTTCGGCACCCTGGGCAGCGGGCAGCCCGCCCTGCTGATCGGCGAGGCAGATTCGTCGGAGGCGGAGGCGCTGTCCGCGCAGATCCGCACCGCGTGGACGGCGTTCGCCGCTCACGGTGACCCCGGCTGGCCCGCGTACGACACCGAGCGGCGGCTCGTCCGCCTCTTCGACACTCTCGGTACCCGGCCCGCTGTCATCCCGTACCCGGAGGAGACCTCCCGGCTGCTCTGGGAGAACCACACGTTCCCGGCGCTTCCACTGGCCGACGGGTGAGCGCTCCGCGGGAAGTCCGGTGCGTCATCTGCGGGTGCGTCGTGGCTGGTCGCGCAGTTCCCCACGCCCCTTTGGGGCACGACCAAGGCCACCGGACTTCCTCAAGGCTGCTTGGCGGCCCCGCTGCTCCTGCGCTCCTCAGGCGGAGTGCAGCGCCTCGCGCACCGGCCGCACCGGATGCCACGCGGACCGGGCGGTCCCGTGCTGGATCTGCTGGCGGCAGGAGGCGCCGGTGGCGACGACGACGGTGTCGCCGGGGGCCGCTCGTACGGCGGGGAAGAGGCGGTCCTCGCCCACCGTCATCGATACGTCGTAGTGCTCCGACTCGAAGCCGAACGAGCCCGCCATGCCGCAGCACCCCGCGTCCAGCTCGACGACCTCCACGCCGGGGATCCGGCGAAGGAGCGCGACCGTCGCCGCGGTGCCGACCTCCGCCTTCTGGTGGCAGTGGCCGTGGAAGAGCAGGGTGCGGCCGTTGAGCCAGGAGTCGGGGCGCAGTCGCAGGCGTTGCTCGTCGATGGCTTCGGTGAGGAGTTCCTCCAGCTGCCTGACCCGGTCGGTGACGGACCGGCCGGCCGGGTCGTGCGGGAGGAGGGCACGGTGTTCGTCGCGCAGGGTCATCAGGCAGGAGGGTTCGCAGCCGGTGACGGGGGCGTCCGGGGGTGTGGTCGCGGTGAGGTGGTGGATCAGCCACCTGGAAGTCAAGGCGGGTCCGCAGTCCGGGCGCGGGCGGCAGCGCCGCGTCGCGCAGGTGGTCGGTCATGGCGGGCGCGTCGACGATCTTGCCGGGGTTGAGGCGGTTCTCCGGGTCGAAGAGGCCCTTCACGCGTCGCATGGCGTCGTAGAGCTCGTCGCCGAAGAGTTCCCGGTTGAACTCGCTGCGGGCCAGTCCGTCGCCGTGCTCGCTGGAGTTGGCGCCGCCGAACTCCGCGACCAGGTCCTTGATCTCGCCGGCGACTTCGCGCATCGTCGCGCGTTGCGCGGGGTCGGCGACTTCGCGCATCGTCGCGCGTTGCGCGGGGTCGGTGACGTCGAGGAAGGGGCGGATGTGCAGACAGCCCACCGAGCAGTGCCCGTAGAAGCCCGCCGTGAGGCCGTGCCGGTCGAGCACTTTCTTCAACTTCCCTGTGTACGCGGGCAGCTGGGCCGGGTCCACGGCGGTGTCCTCGATGAACGCGAGCGGCCGCTTGGTGCCCTCGCTCGCCGCCATCGGCAGGCCGAGGCTCGAATTGCGGACCTTGAGGAGTGCGGCCCGGTCGGCGGGGGTGACGGCCTTGAGAGTGTGGTAGCCGTGTCCGTGCCGCCGCCACAGGGCAGCCAACTGCTCGAACCGGCCGCTGAGTTCGCGTTGGTCATCGCCGGTGAACGACACGAACAGGAGGGCGTCGGGGTCGCCTTCGAGGACCGTGGACAGCGCGGCGTACTCGATTTTCTGCCGGGACAGATCGAGGATCGTACGGTCCATCAGCTCGACGGCGGCCGGGTCGAGGGCGAGCGCGTCCTGCGTGGCCTCGATGGCTCCGGCGACCGAGGTGAAGTGGCCGACGGCGAAGACGGTACGGGCGGGTTTCGGCACGAGGTCGACGAGGGCCCTGGTCGTGACGGCCAGGGTGCCTTCGGAGCCGACCACGAACTTCGCCAGGTCGAAGGGCGCGTCCGGGCGGGCGAGCCGGTCCAGACGGTATCCGCCGGCGCGGCGCCAGTGCCGGGGGAACCCGTCCGCGATGGCCTCGGTGTGCGCGGCGACAAGCTGGGGCAGTTCGCGGTGGATCCGGCCGTCGAGGGTGATACGCCCCGCGCGGTCGGCCGTGGTCGTCGTGCTCACGCTCGTCGACCCCGATACGGCAAAAGGCGCCGTCGACCGGTGCGCGTGGTCCACCGTGCTGCTCGTCTGCGGAGTCGTCACCTTCGTCGGTGTCATGGAACGCATGGGCACGATCGACTGGCTCGGCGAAAGCGTCGCGAGCATCCGATCGCCGCTCCTGGGTGCCCTGCTGATCTGTCTGATCGGGGCCGTGGTCTCCGCGTTCGCGTCCACGACCGGCATCCTCGGGGCGCTGATCCCGCTGACCGTACCGTTCTTGATGGATGGTCAGGTGACCGCGGTGGGTCTGATCATCGCTCTCGCCGTCTCCTTGTCCGTGGTGGACTCCTCACCACTGTCGACCAGCGGCGCGCTGGTCACGGCCAACGCCCCCGAGGAGCTACGGCCCCGGGTGTTCGGCGCCCTGATGAAGTGGGGCATGTCGATGGCCGTCGTCGCACCGCTCGCCACTTGGGCGCTGTTCGTGCTCCCGGCGCAACTGTGACGGGAGCACGACCACCCGAGTCGCTGCATCAACTTCTCCGCATCAACTTCTCTTCACCAACCTCTCTGTATCAACGGCACTGCATCACCGACGTCGCTTCAGCGACGTTGCCTCAGGCGGCTGTGCGCATGGGTGAGCGCCGGGGCAGCAGCTCGCGCGCCAACTGCCGTGCCAAGCACCGGCGTTCGGTGTGCCCACCCGCGACACGCACCATCACCTCGCCGGCGATCCGCTCGTTGACGGCCTTCATGCCCTCCTGGCCATCGGCCCACTGCCGGACCGCCTCGCGCAAGGGGTCACCGGCTCCCCAGGTGGCGTACAGATTGTTCGCCGATACGCACACGGGGTGCAGCCCTTTGGTGAACACCGCCTCCCGGACGGCGGCGGCCACACCCGGCACACGTTCGGTGCGGTAGTCGTCGAGCGCGACGACACCGCCCGGGCGCAGGATCCGGCGCGTGATGTCGATATCGCCCCGCACGTCGTCGTACATGTGAGAAGCGTCGATATGGACGAACCGGTGCGAGGACGGCTCGAGAAGATCACCCAGGGCCGTGGTGCGGACCTGCACGATGGCGGGCGGACGCCGGTGAAAGGCACGGTAGTTGGCCGAACGCATCACGGGTCAGCCGCTTGCTGTAGTACGTGTGAGTGCCCCGCCGGCTGTAGCGGCCGCACGATTCGTCACCGAAGAGATCGCACACGGTGAACTCCTCGCCCGCGCACACATGGCGGCCCATGACGATGGCCGACTTGCCGAGATAGCAGCCCATCTCCAGGACATCGCCCGGCTGTGCCGCGGCGGCTTCGAGGAACACCGCGAACAGCCCCTGGTCGACGGGGTGGAACCAGCCGGGAACGTCGTCGAGGCTGCGCGGCTGCGGAGGTGCGGCTTGTGCGGCTTGTGCGGCTTGTGCGGTCATGGTGCTGTGCTCGTTTCATGGTGCCGCCGCGGCGGGCCGGTCGCTGCGGCTCTTTCAACGAGAACCCGTACCCGCGGTCACGACAGCCGACCACTGAGCCTTCATCGCTTCAAGGCAACAAGCTGTGAACTCCGAGTCACGCGTCATGTATTGACAGCTTCGAGGTCCGGTTTCACGATGTCCCACAACCGCGCGGCATTCCGCTTCAATTTGGGAGCGCTCCCAAACGGAGCCGCTTTCAGCTAGACCGGCTCGGGCGCATGTCTGCCCCCACCCTCTCCGAGACGAGGTCCGCCATGCCCAGGTACCGCCGTGCCCTCTTGTCGTTACTGCTCGCAGTTCCCCTGGTGCTCGGAGCCCCGGCTGTCGCCCACGCCGACAGTCCCGTGGCCATGACCAGCGGGTTCTATGTCGACCCCGGTTCCAGTCCCGCGTCCTGGGTCGCCGCCAATCCCTCCGACGGGCGCGCCGCAGCCATCAAGGACGACATCGCCAACAAGCCCATGGCCCGCTGGTTCGGCAGCTGGAGCGGCACCATAGGCACAGCCACCGGCGCCTTCGTCGGTTCCGCCGACGCCGTGGACAAGCTTCCGGTCCTGGTCGCGTACAACATCCCCAACCGCGATATCTGCGGCGGGCACTCCGGTGGAGGTGCCGGTTCCCCCAGTGCGTACAACACATGGATAGCCGCGTTCGCCGACGGCATCGGCGCCCGCCCCGCCCTCGTCATCCTGGAGCCGGACGCGCTCGGCGACACAAGCTGTATGACCCAGGCCCAGATCGCCGAACGCAACGCGCTGCTCAACAACGCCATCACCCAGTTCAACCAGAAGGCTCCCAACACCTGGGTCTACTTGGACGCCGGCAACCCGGCCTGGCTCAGCGCCGACACGATGGCGCGGCATCTCAACGACGCCGGTGCGAGCCGGGCCCACGGCTTTTCGCTGAACGTCTCGAATTACCACACGACGGGCGTGAACACCGCCTACGGCGACTCGATCAACACCAGGCTGAAGGCCGCCTACGGCTACACCAAGCCCTACACGATCGACACCAGCCGCAACGGCAACGGATCCAACGGGCAATGGTGCAACCCGGCGGGCAGGAAGATCGGCACGCCATCCCGACTCGGGGGCGGCGCCGAGATGTTGCTGTGGGTGAAGACACCGGGTGAGTCCGACGGGAACTGCGGCGTGGGCTCGGGTTCCGTGGCGGGCCAGTTCCTTCCCGAGGTCGCCTACCGGATGATCTACGGCTACTGATCGCCGCACGGCACCGACATGTCAGTGGTGGCCCAAGACGTTGATCACACGGCCGTTGGGGTCGCGGACGAAGAAGCGACGTACTCCCCACTCCTCGTCCTGCAGGGGATGGACGATCTCCGCGCCGCTGTCCCGCACGGCCGTGTAGACCGTGTCCACGTCGTCCACTTCCACGCTGATGTCGGGGACGACCGGCCCCGTCATGTCCTCGGTCATGACGCTGATCTGCGCGCCCGGGGTGGACGGAGAGGCGAGCGTGATGATCCAGCCGAGGTTCATGGCCTCCTCGAACCCGAGCAGGTCGTAGAACGCGCGGCTCTCCTTCGTGGCCGACGACTGGATGTTGGGCACGACGCGGCGGACGGTCACGGGGCGACTCCAAAAGGCGTTGAGAACTGCTGTATCTCCGGACTCCCCACCACTACTACGCCTCTTCCGCCACCGCACGCCTTTAACGGCACGGGCACCGGGCCGGCATCGATCCCACCCGCTCGACTGCGCCGTACCATGCGCCGCATGAACATCCCGAGTCGCGAACTGACATCCGAGGACCTGGAACTCATCGACTTCGCCAAGCGTCTTGTCGACGCGAACACCGACGGGGAGGACGGCGCACACACCATGGGCGCAGCCGTCAGAGCGGCCGACGGCAGGATCTACGGCGGCATCAACGTCTACCACTTCACCGGTGGCCCCTGCGCGGAGCTCGTCGCGCTCGGCCACGCGCGCGCGTCCGGCGCCAGGGAGCTCTCGGCGATCGTCGCCGTGGGGAACTGCGACCGGGGTGTCTTCGACCCGTGCGGCCGCGACCGTCAGGTGCTCTTCGACTACCACCCGGACATCCGGGTCATCCTGCCCACACCCGAGGGCTTGAGGAGCGTCCGCATCAGGGACCTCATGCCCCTCGCCGGCGGGTGGACCATCGAAGGCGGAGCGCAGAACCTCGGCGCGGCGGCGGCAGGCGCGGACGCTCCTGCCGCCGAACAGCCGGACCGGCGGCCCGTCTAGGCCTTGCGGCTCGGCTGGGGCTTGCCGCCCGTCTAGGCCTTGCGGCTCGGCTGGGGCTTGCCGCCCGTCTAGGCCTTGCGGCTCGGCTAGGGCTTGCGTTGCAGCCGGGCCGCGAGATGGTGCTGCAGCGGCTGACCGACCGCCGCGAGGTCGTGCAGGAACGTGAGGGTTCCGTCCTCGGCCAGGGTGTAGCGGCGGCGGGTGGCGTCGACCTGCTTGGCCGTCGGGGCGAGCGCCACTTCGTGGGTGGAGAGGTCGACGGCGCCCTCGGCCGCCCGGCCGACCGCGATCTCCGCGATGCCGGTGGGCTGGGTGATCAGCGCCTCCACGCGGCCGTCGGCCTGGAGCCGCCACCAGCCGCTCTCCCGGGCCGAGGGGCGCAGCGGCGCGTCGTCGGCGTCGAGCAGCCAGGCGCGCGCCTCGTAGCGGAGGAAGGGGCGGCCGTCATGGCTGAAGGTGACTTCTTGTGCGTACGTGAAGTCCCCGTCGATCGTCGGGTACTCGCCCTCGCCTCGCCCCTGCCAGACCCCCAGGAGGCCGAGCACGGGCGCGAGGAGCGGGTGTGGTGCGGGCGCCTCGTCCGGACGGTGGCCGTCGGGGTACGGGTGTTCCGGTGCGAGGTCGAACACAGTGTGCGCTCCTGGGTCGGGGCCGATGCCGGGTGGAAGCCTAGGTGATCGCACGGGCACGGCGCGGACCGCCGCCGCCCCGCCGTGCCGCGGCTCCCCGCCACGGTGCCCCGTCGCCGTCACACGCGCTTGGCCAGGAACTCCGTCAGGCTGTCGAGGAGCATGTTCGTGCCCTCCTCCGCCTGGTCGCGCGCCTCCGCGGTGTCGCAGGTCTGGGAGACCGTGACGCCGGTGCCGCCGCCCTCGTGGCGGTCGAGGGTGAGGGTCATGACCTCGGGCTCGGCCCGGCCGGGTATGTCCATCCCCATGACGAGGCGTTCGCCGTCCACCACCTCCAAGTAGCTGCCGGTCAGCGGGAATTCCCCTTCCGGGGTGACGACCGTGGACTTCCATGCGCCGCCGGTCCTGGCGTCGATCTCAACCGAACCCTCCTTCGCCCAGGCCCACTCGGCGTACTGCTCGGCGTTCGTCCACGCGGCCCAGACGGCGTCGGCCGGGGCCTGCAGTGTGCGGGTGATCGTGTACGAGAATCCGGGGGTGGTGTGCGCGCTCATCATCAACCTCATCGTGTCCGCGCCCCCGTGCGGGGCGGTCACAGCTGTAGACGGCGCAGGACGACGACACTCATCGACCCACCAGTGTGACCTGCACCACACTCGCGACGAGGCGACGGCACGACGGCGCCCCGGAGGCCCGAACGGCCCCCGGGGCGTGCGGCTCAGCCGGGGGTCAGCTGTTGCCGTCGCGTACGAACTGGAAGATGCCCCAGGTGAGTTGGCGGTCCTGGCCGCCGTCGACCCAGTGGCGGAGGCCCTTCTTCATCTGGATCAGGTAGTCGTGACTGACCTTGCGGGCCAGGCCGTTGCTCTCCTGGTGTTCGGTCTCCTCGAGGACCCGCGCGTAGTGGGTCACCAGGTGCTCCCTGAGCTCTTCGAATCCGCCGTCGGCGGGATCGGCGGGCGTGAAGCCGAGCCGGGCGAGAGCTTCAGTGTAGAAGCCGGGTGAGCCCATGTCGTCCAGGTGGATGCGGTCGAGGATCGGCTGCAGCACCGCGGGATCGCAGCCGTCCGCCGCCATCGGGTCGGTGAAGATCAGCCGGCCGCCGGGCTTCAGCACCCGCGCGGCCTCCTCCAGGACCCGCACCCGGTTGCCGCTGTGCAGGAAGGCGTCCTGGGACCAGACCACATCGGCCTTGCCGTCGGCGAACGGGATGTCCTCGAAGGAGCCGTCCACCACCTCGATCCGGTCGCTGAGCCCGCGCGCCGCGTTGAGCTCCCGGTGGCGTCGGTTCTCCACTTCGCTGAGGTTGAGGGCGAACACCCGGCAGCCGTATGCCTCGGCCAGGTGCCGGGCGGAGCCGCCGAATCCCGAGCCGAGGTCGACGACGACCGATTCCGCGGTCAGGTCGAGCTTGCCCGCCATCCGCTCGACCGTACGGCGGCTGGCGTCGGCGATGGGCTCGCCGGGCCGCTCGTAGAGACCGATGTGGATGTCCTCGCCGCCCCACACCGTGGAGTAGAAGGTGTCGGCGTCGGAGGAGTTGTAGTAGCTGCGGGCGGTACCGACCGCGCCGCTGTACTGCGTATCCTCCTCGTCCTCGATGCGGTACTCCTTCTCCGCCACATGCACGAAGAAGTCCGGCTGTTCCCCGCGGTAGGTGTGCTGGAAATCGCCGTAGGTGTCAATCCGCTGGAATCCCACCTCGGCCATGAGGCGCCGGGTGTAGTCCTTCCGCAGCGGAAACATGTTGAGGTGATAGATCGACTCGTCCGGGAATTCGTACCGCATACGGCACAGACCCTCGTCGACGTATTCCGGCTCCACGGTGACATCTTCACCGCAGTAGTAGTACCTGTGCTTGCTCGTGTAGCCGTCATCCAGAATCGCATCGTAATTGCGCTGGTCGAGTACGAGGATTCCGTCGTGCTTGAGCATCGCGTAGAACTCGGCAAGTGCCTTGCGCCGGTCTCGCTCCGAGAAGAGATGGGTGAAGGAGTTTCCGAGGCAGACGATGGCGTCGTATTCACCGTGGACATCCCGGTTCAGCCAGCGCCAGTCCGCCTGGACGACGCGCATGATGTGACCGCCCCGTGCCATGCCGTTCTCGAAGGCCATGGCCAGCATGTCCGCGCTGCCGTCGGCACTGACGGTTTCGAATCCCGCCGCCAGGAGACCCACCGAGTGGAAGCCGGTGCCCGTTGCCACATCGAGCACGCTTTTCACTCCGCGTTTGCGCAGCAGGTCGATAAAGAAGGTGCCCTCGCTCTCCGCCCTCTTCCCCCAATCGATGAGCGAGTCCCACTTCTCGACGAAGCTGGGTATGTACTCCTCTGTGTAGTGCCCGGTTTCGCGAACCTCGACGGGGTTGTCTCCGAACTCTTGGACCGATTGCACGATGGTGGGGAACCCTTCCATGGTGGGAATCGCGCTCTGACGTCGGCTCCGGCTCCACCCCTGCCTGCCGGAGCCACTTGGGTTGCTCCGATCGCTATCCAGGATCGGCGGATCCATGCCACCCCCTTTCGTATACACAAGGGCTCACGACGGCAAGAGCGGTCCTGGCCAGTGGCTTTCGGCTCCGAGATTTCTTCGGACCCGACGGCTCCACGCACCCTTGACACCGCCGGCGGGGCGGTGCGGTGGCCGCGGCGCGGGAGCGGGAGCGGGGGCCGCGAACGGGGGCCGGTCAGGTCCGGGGAAAGGCGGGGAAACCGGTCGGATCACGGGAGGCCGGATCACGGGAAGTACGACTCGAGCGGGCCGCGACGCCTGATGTCGAGCGTCGCGCAGTGGAACGAGCCACCGAAAGGCGCGTAGTGCAGCAGGTCGCACGGGATCGGTTCGAAACCCCAACTCTCCAGCGCCCGGAGCATGTTGGTGTGGTGCCGCTCCGCGATCACCCGGGTTTCGTCGATCATCAGGATGTTCATGCTGAGCCACTTGCCGCACAACGAGGTCAGCTTGAGCAGGCGCTCGTCGATGGGAGTGGGCTCGGGGGCGATCAGTACGTCCCAGGAGTCAAGGACCTGAGGCAGGCGGTCGACGTCGATGTATTCCGGGTTGACCAGAACCTTGCCGGGCGCTAGGAGGACGAAAGTCGTGTCGATGTGCATCGGCGTACGGCAACGGCTCTCGATCTCGTGGATGCGATAGCCGCGTCCGAGATGGCGGCGCAGCCACTCGATACCCATACGGTTGGTGACGTTGCTCCGCGTGACGAACAGGTCGCGTCCCGCGCGTACGAAATCCGCCGCGTCGAATACCGGCTCGAACTCGGTGAGGACGTAGCGCATGGGCTCGCCGTCCTCGGGGACACGGAAATCCTTCTCGAACAGCGCGTCGGTGAGCTGGGGTTTCGGTGCCGACGTCCAGCGGGCGCCACGCCGGAAGTAGTCCTTCAGGAGCGGGCGATAGGAGTGCGTCTCGAAATACCGGCACGGCCATGCCATCGGCGTTTCGATGATCTCGTCGCCGATCACGAGCATGCTGTCCCGCGGGCAGGTGTTGCAGAAACCCCGTGACGACCAGTCCGGGGTGCTGAAACGCTGCCGGTGCTCGGCCGGCTCGGGGCGTGTGACCGTGATGCCGAGCGACCGCAGGAGGCCGATGAATCCGTCGAGTTCGCGCTGGGCCGGCTCGATCACCCTGCGCGGATACCGAAGGCCGGTGGCGAGCCCCTGCAGCCGCGCCGCCCAGGGCGGGATATTGCAGGTCACGACCGGATGGCTGGAGGGAATCGTCGCGCCGTCCAGGCGCCCGACGACGACCTCCTCCAGGGGGTCCCACTCATTGTGCGAGTTGACCGGCGAAACGAGCGGTCCCGCCTCGGTCTCCTTCGTGGTCGGCCGCGTCGGCCGGGCCGGCGGCGCCGCCATCACAGGTATCCCGGAGTTGGAGTTGCCATATCCCGGAGTTGGAGTTCCCACAAAAGGTGAGTACCAACTGATGGCCCGTTCAATCCTCTCAACTCCCGTGACATATTGCGCTGTTGATTCCTGGACGCATTCTGGACACCCCGCCCGGATACCCAGGAGCGCTCGCCCCTTCGAGGGCCCGGACGGCGTGTCGACCCGGCCCCGGGGGGCGCGGCGCCGACGGTGTCGGGGTGAACACGACAGCCAGGTACGCCGCCGCGGTCCTCGCGCTTCTCCTCATGACCGGTTGCGCGACCGCCTCCTCGGCGGTGCCGGCGCGGGAGCGGCCCGCGGATGCGCCGCTGACGGTCCGCGTCGACTCCGGCCGGCTGCACGGCGTCGCCACCGGCAAAGCCCGCCGGTTCCTCGGTGTTCCCTACGCGAAACCGCCGACCGGTGCCCTGCGCTGGGCGCCGCCACAGCCGCCGGAGCCCTGGGACGGCGTCCGCGAGGCGACCGCGTCCGGCAGCAAGTGCCCGCAGAGCACCCCGGGCGCGAAGCCGTCGACGAACGAGGACTGTCTCTTTCTCGATGTGACGACACCGCGCAGACAGGCGCCGGGCACCAAGCTGCCGGTGATGGTGTGGTGGCACGGCGGCGGCTTCACCCGGGACAGCGGCAGCGACTACAACGCCGAGCGGATGGCCGAGCAGGGCGACGTCATCGTCGTCACGGTCAACTACCGCCTCGGGATCCTCGGCTATCTGGGGCTTCCCGGTCTGCCGGGGTCGGGCAACTTCGGGTTCGCCGACCAGATCGCGACCCTGAAGTGGGCCCGGCGCAACGCCGCAGCGTTCGGGGGCGACCCGGACAACCTCACGGTGTTCGGCCAGTCCGCCGGCGCCATGTCCGCGTGTGCCCTGCTGACGTCGCCCGCGGCGGAAGGCCTCGTCGACAAGGCGGTCATCTCCTCGGGCTCCTGCCGTCTGGACTGGCCCACCGGCGGACTGTTCCCCGGCGCACCGGCCCACTCGCCCTACGTTCCGCTGCGGCGCGGGCAGGGCGACGGGCTCGCGGCCGCCAGGGAGCTGGGGTGCGCCGAGGGCGAGGAGCTGGCCTGTCTGCGGTCCAAGCCGGTCGCCGAACTGCTGCCGAAGACACAGCAGTTCGCCGATCATCTCGCCCACGGCACCGCTCTGCTGCCGGTGCATCCGGCCACCGCGCTGCGTACGGGCGCGTTCGCCAAGGTGCCGGTGATCTCCGGCGGCAACCATGACGAGGCGCGTTCGTTCGTGGCCGGAGCCATGGCGTTCGACCCGAAGCTGATCACGGCACGGACCTACCCGGAGCTCCTGCGGCGTGCCTTCGGGGACAGGGCGGACGAGGTCGGGGCCCGGTACCCGCTGTCGAAGTACCCCTCGGCGGGCCTTGCCTGGGCGACGGTGACGACGGACCGGTCCTGGGCCTGCCGGACGCTGGCGGGCAACCGGCAGTTCGCCGCGCATACGACGGTGTACCCGTACGAGTTCGCCGACCCGGACGCCCCTGACGTCAACCAGTTGCGCGTTCCCGAGGTCCCGCAGGGCGCGGCCCACGCCACCGAGCTGCCGTCGCTGTTCGATCTGCACGGCGTGGATCTGCTGCGGGGCGGGCCGCAGCGGGAGCTGTCCCGGCAGCTGACCGGCTACTGGACGCGGTTCGCCCACACCGGCAACCCGAATCACGACGGGGCCCCGCACTGGCCGTCGATGCCGAAGGCGACCCCCGGAGCGGCGGGAGCAGCGGGAGCAGCGGGAGCAGCGGGTGACCGTGTCCTGCGCTTCGTGCCCGGCGCCGTGGCGTCGGCCGACTTCGCCGCGGATCACCAGTGCCGGTTCTGGGACACCTTCGACCCCGTGAACGCCCGCGGTGCGGCGGGCCGGGACTGAGATTCAGGGGCGGCCCGCACCGGGGCGGCATACAGCCCACGTACCGGCTTAAAGTGCAGGGATGAGCACTCTGGACGACGCCCGTGCGGGCATGAACCCTGACATCCGGCCGCAGGACGACCTGTTCGGCCATATGAACGGCCGCTGGCTCGATACCGAGAAGATCCCCGACGACCGCTCCAGCTGGGGCCCCTTCGTGCAGCTGGTCGACACGGCCGAGCAGCAGGTCAGGGAGATCATCCAGGACCTGACGGCGCAGGCCGAGGCCGGGGCCGAGGAGGGCGCGGTGTCCGATGACACCCGGAAGATCGCCGCGCTGTACGCCTCGTTCATGGACGAGGCGGCCGTCGCCGCGCACGGGCTCGCCCCCGCGCGGCCCCTCATCGACGCCGCCCTCGGCCTGCGGGACACCCGCGAGCTCGCGGCGTTCCTCGGCCGCTTCGAGCGCATCGGCGGATCCGGGCTCTTCGGCAGCTACATCGACACCGATGACCGTGATTCCGACCGCTACCTCTACAACATCGTGCAGGGCGGTCTCGGCCTGCCCGACGAGTCGTACTACCGCGACGAGAAGTTCGCCGAGATCCGTGAGAAGTACGTGGGCTACCTCACCGAGCTGCTCACCCTCGGCCAGCACGCCGGGGCCGGGGCCGCCGCGCGGTCCGTGCTCGCCCTGGAGACCCGCCTCGCCGAGGGCCACTGGGAGCGCGCCGAGACCCGGGACGTACAGAAGACGTACAACCTCACCGACCTCGGCGATCTGGTCGCGCTGGCCCCGGAGTTCGACTGGCACGGCTATGTGGCGGCGCTCGGCGGTTCGGACGCCACCATCGCGCAGACCTGTGTCCGCCAGCCGTCCTACCTCGCCCATCTGTCCACGGTCCTGGCCGAGACGCCGGTCGAGCAGTGGCGCGACTGGGCGCTCGTGCAGGTCCTGCAGTCCTGTGCGCCGTATCTGGACGACAAGTTCGTGCAGAACAACTTCGACTTCTACGGCCGTATCCTCAACGGCACTCCCGAGCTGCGGCCGCGCTGGAAGCGTGCCGTCGCGTTCGTGGAGGGGTCCATGGGCGAGGCCGTGGGCAAGGAGTACGTCGCGCGGCACTTCCCGCCGAGCTCCAAGGCGATGATGGACGAGCTGGTCGACAACCTCCTGGAGGCCTACCGGCAGTCGATCGCCCGTCTCGACTGGATGACCGACGGGACCAAGGAGCGGGCGTACGAGAAGCTCGCCACGTTCCGGCCCAAGATCGGCTACCCGGACACCTTCCGGGACTACTCCGCGCTCGAGGCCGACCCCGGCGATCTCCTCGGCAACGCGCACGCGGCGGCCGCCTTCGAGTCCGACCGGCAGCTCGCCAAGATCGGTTCACCGGTCGACCGTGACGAGTGGCTGATGCTGCCGCAGACCGTCAACGCGTACTACAACCCGGGCACCAACGAGATCTGCTTCCCCGCCGGCATCCTGCAGAAGCCGTTCTTCTCCCCCGACGCCGACGCCGCCGAGAACTACGGCGGCATCGGCTCGGTCATCGGTCACGAGATCGGGCACGGCTTCGACGACCAGGGCGCGCAGTACGACGGCCAGGGCAATCTCAACGACTGGTGGACGGCCGACGACAAGAGCGCCTTCGAGGCCAAGTCCAAGGCTCTGGTGAGGCAGTACGACGCGTTCTCGCCGCGCAATCTGCCGGGCGAGTTCGTCAACGGCTCGCTCACCGTCGGCGAGAACATCGGTGACCTGGGCGGCCTGACCATCGGCCACACCGCGTACCTGATCTCCCTCGGCGGTGAGCCGCTGCCCGAGCACGGCGGCCTCACCGGTACGCAGCGGCTCTTCATGAACTGGGCGTACTGCTGGCGCACCAAGCGGCGCAAGGAGCAGGAGCAGCAGTACCTCACGATCGACCCGCACTCGCCGCCGGAGTTCCGCGCCAACATCGTGCGCAATCTCGACGAGTTCCACATGGCGTTCGGCACCAAGGAGGGTGACGGGCTCTGGCTCGCTCCCGAGGAGCGCGTGCACATCTGGTGACCGGCCGCGGCGACGGTCCCCGCCCCGGTGTCCGGCCTGGCGGCCGGGCGCCGGGGCGCGCGTCTGTCCGCCCCGTCAGCTCCCGTCGGCCGGGCCGTGCCAGATGGTCGTGGCGTTGCAGAACTCCTTGATGCCGTGGCCCGCCAGCTCCCGGCCGTAGCCGGACCGCTTGACGCCGCCGAAGGGCAGCGCGGGGTGGGAGGCCGTCATGCCGTTGAAGAAGACACCGCCCGCCTGCAGGTCGCTCACGCACCGCCGCACGTCCTCGTCGCTGCGGGTCCACACGTTCGAGCTCAGGCCGAACGATGTGTCGTTGGCGAGCGTCACGGCCTCGTCGAGGCTCTCCACGCGGTAGAGGGTGGCCACGGGGCCGAAGGTCTCCTCGCGGTGGATCCGCATGGCGTCGGTGACGTCGGCGATCACGGTCGGCTCGTAGTACCAGCCGCGCTCCAGGTCCTTGGGCCGCTGTCCGCCGCACAGTGCCGTCGCGCCCTGGCTCAGTGCGTCCTCGACGAGTTCCTCCAGGTCGCTGCGGCCCTGTTCGCTGGAGAGCGGGCCCACGTCGGTGGACTCCTCCATCGGGTCGCCGATCGTGAGCCCGCGCATGCCCGTGACGAAGCGGTCGCGGAACTCCTCGTACACGTCCGTGTGGACGATGAAGCGCTTGGCGGCGATACAGGACTGCCCGGCGTTCTGGACGCGGGCGGTCACCGCGGTCGCGGCGGCCCGCTCGATGTCGGCGCTCGGCAGGACGAGATAGGGATCGCTGCCGCCCAGTTCGAGGACGGTCTTCTTCATCTCGTCGGCCGCGATCGACGCCACGGAGCGGCCCGCGGGCTCGCTGCCGGTGAGGGTGGCCGCGGCCACCCGGCGGTCGCGCAGGAGGGACTCGACGGCGTCCGAGCCGATCAGCAGGGTCTGGAAGCAGCCCTGCGGATAGCCGGCCCGGCGGAAGAGGTCCTCCAGGTACAGGGCGGTCTGCGGCACGTTGGAGGCGTGCTTCAGGAGGGCGGTGTTGCCCGCCATCAGGGCGGGGGCGGCGAAGCGGACCACCTGCCAGAGCGGGAAGTTCCAGGGCATCACCGCGAGGACCGGGCCGAGGGGGCGGTAGCGGACGTACGCCCGGGAGGCGCCGGCGTCCTCGATGTCGGCGGCGTCGGGGGACTCGTCGGCGAGCAGGGCCTCGGCGTGCTTCGCGTACCACCGCATCGTCTTGGCGCACTTCGCCGCCTCCGCGCGGGCGGCCTTGACGGGCTTGCCCATCTCGGTGGTCATGGTGCGGGCGATGTCCGGCGTGTCCTCGTCGAGGAGGTCCGCGGCGCGGTTCAGGAGCCGGCTCCGCTCGGCGTAGGACGTGCTGCGGTACGTCTGGAACGCGGCGTCGGCCGCCGCCACGCACCGCTCGACGTCCGCGGCTCCCAGCGCATCGAATGTCCGCAGCCTCTCGCCTGTGGCCGGGTTGACCGTCGCGATGGGCATGGCTTCCTCCTCGGGTCCTGTGCTTCGACCCTGACGCGCTCCTGAGGGGCCCGCAAGGCGGGCGGCGCGGGACGCCACGACGTGGCCAGGGCCGGGACACCGGAACGCGTCTCCCCCTGCTCGCGGACCAAACATCACCGGCCCGCGGGCCTGACATCACCCGCCCACGCACCGGACATCACCGACCTCGCGCGGCCCGGTTTGCCTGGACAGCGGCGGGATACACGGCTTGTGCCCGGAGCACGAGCCGAGAGGAGGGTCCACTCCTCATGGTGGATGGATTCACCGCCGCACAGACGGTCCTCGAGGCTGCCGAGGGTGATCCGGCCGAGCTGCCGCAGCGGCTGTGCCGGGCCATGTGCGAGGCGCTGTCCGTGGACGGGGCCTCGCTCTCCCTCTTCACGCAGACCTCGCACCGTCAGCTGCTGTGCGCCACCGACGCGTCGGCCCTGAAGCTGGAAGAGCTGCAGTTCGGCCTCGGCGAAGGTCCGTGTGTCACTGCGGCGGAGACCAACTCCCCCGTGATCGTCGGTGATATGAGCCGGGATCTGTCCCGCTGGCCGCTGTTCGGCATCAGCGCTCGTGAGCAGCTGCCGGAGGTCGGCGCGGTCTACGCGTTCCCGCTGCAGTTCGGCACGCGTCGCGCCGTCGGCTCCACCGATCTGCTGCTTCTTGAGCCGCTGGAACCGGACGAGGAGACCGTTCAGCAGGGGCTCGCGGCCGCGCGTGCCGCGGGAATGGCACTCCTGCACGTCTACCAGGCCACGCAGTCCCACGGTGAGCTGCCGCCCTGGGAGCCCGCCGACATCCTCGACACCCACTGGGGCGCGACCCACCAGGCCGTGGGCATGCTCGCCGAGCACTTGGAGATCACCATCGAGGAGGCCCTGGCCCGGATGCGGGCCCGCGCCTTCGTCCTGGGGCGGCCCCTGCCCGAGGTGGCCGTCGACGTCCGTGCCCACCTGTCCGCCTGGGAGGACGACGACGCGCCTTAGCGAGGGTCCGCCCTATTGCGGAGGGCCCGACTTGTTGCCGAGGGCCCGCCCTGTCGCGGAGGGGCCGCCCTGTCGCGGAGGGGCCGCCCTGTCGCGGAGGGGCTGGCCTGTCGCGGAGGGGCTGGCCTGTCGCGGAGGGGCTGGCCTGTTGCCGAGCGTCCGGCCTGTGAGCGTGGGCGGCGTCTGCGTCGTACGTCTTCTTCAGCATTGCCCGGCGCCACTTCTCGTACGACCACTACGTTCGGTGCGATGAGACGCTTCGAAGGACATGCGGTACTGATCACCGGGGCGGCCCGCGGCATCGGCGCGGCCACCGCCCGCCGGCTGGCGCAGGAGGGCGCGCGGGTCCTGCTCACCGATGTGGACGGCCCGGCGGCCGAACGGACGGCGGCCGAGCTGCGCGACGGGGGCGCGGAAGCCGAGGGCCTGGTGTGCGACGTGGCTTCCCGCGCGGCGGTGGAGGCGGCCGTCGCCTACGCCGTGGAGCGTTTCGGCTGTCTCGACGTGCTCGTGAACAACGCCTTCTCCTGCACGCCCGACACCCCGCTCTTCGAGGACGAGCCGGACGAGGTCTGGGAGCACGACCTCGACATCACCCTCAACGGCGCCTTCCGGTGCGCCCGCGCCGCACTTCCGCATCTGGCCGCTTCGGGCCGCGGCGCCATCGTGAGCGTCGGCTCGGTCAACGGCGAGATGTCCTTCAGCAACCATGCCTACAGCGCGGCCAAGGCGGGCCTCGCCTCGCTCACCCGCACGCTCGCCGACCACGCCGCACCCCGTGGTGTCCGCGTCAATCTCGTCGCCCCCGGCACCGTCCGCACCGGCGCCTGGGCCGGGCGCGAGGACCAACTCGCCGCCGTGAGTGCCCTGTATCCGCTGGGGCGGGTCGGTGAGCCCGAGGACATCGCCGCAGCGGTGGCCTTCCTCGCGTCACGGGACGCGGCGTGGATCACGGGCACGACGCTGCGGGTGGACGGCGGGCTGCTCAGTGTGAACAAGGCGTTCCAGGGGCCGGCGAAGGACTGAGGACCGGCGCCGTCCCCCCATCCCCCGCCCTCGCCGTCACACGGGGCGGGTCAACTCCCAGGTGCTGACCGCGTAGTCGAGGGTCAGGCCGTGGCGTTCGTACAGGGCGAGCGCGCCGCTGCTGTTGTCGGTGTCCACGCCGAGACCGATCCGGTGGCGGCCGAGCGCCGCGTGGTGCCCGAAGGCGTGCCGCAGCAGATAGCTGCCGAGGCCGCGGCCCCGGGCCTCGCGCAGCACGCCGATGTTGCTGATCCAGGCCATGGAGGGGCGGTCGTTGTGCGTCCGCAGGACGGCGGCGTCACCGAGTCCGGCCACGGCGGCGATCCAGATCAGTGTCCAGTCGACACGGTCGCCGTCGATGTCGTGCAGCCACTGCTCGTAGGTGCGCGCCTGGAAGTCGAAGTGGTCGGCGAAGGACTCCTGGAGCAGGGCGTGGGCGCGGCGGCGGTCCGGTTCTTCCAGGCAGGTGCGCAGCCGTACACCGGCCGGGGGCGGCGGCAACGGGTCGTCGGCAGGCGCTATATGACGGTCCATCACGTTGTAGCGGCGGACCGGGTGCCAGCCGCGGGCGCGCAGCACGTCCAGGTCCACGGTGGGTGCGGCGTTGAGGTGCAGATGGATGACGGCCCGCGCCGCGCCGTTGGCGGCCGCCCGCTCCCCCGCCCGTGCCTCCATCAGGTCGAACAAGTAGCGGACGCCTTGAGTGTGTCCGGGCAGCGTGTAGTGGTCCATGTCGATGCGCTCGCCGCCCGAGTCGTCCCACACCAGGCCGTACGCGATCAGCCGGCCGCCGTCGTACAGAAGCCAGGAGTCGCGCTCCAGGTCGACCTCGGGATGCTTCAAGTCACCCTGGATCTCGGCCGGTTCGGTGTCGGCGCGCCCGGTTTCCAGCAGATCGACCTCGTTGATCAGCGCACACACCGCCTGCGCGTCGCCGAACACCGCCGGGCGCACGGTGAGTCCGGGCGGCGGCGCGCTGCCCGGTGACGGCGTGCTCGGTGGCGGGCCCGAGGGTGGCGGGCCCGGTGGCGGGGTGCCCGGGGTGCTCGGCGCGGTCATGGGTCCACTGTCCGGGCCCTGGCACCCGCTCGCAACGGAGTATTACGAGCGGGCCCCGGCCCTGCTACTGGCGGATCATGGCCCACGACCACTGGCGGCAGACGGCCCGCGCCCGGCACCTACCGCGGGCGCTCATCGAGCAGTCCCGCCACGAGCTCACGCGGCAGACCGTGGGTGTCGTGCAGATAGGCGTACTCGTCCTCGCTCAGCGGACCGTGCCCCTGCCGCCGGGACAGCACGCGCCGCCCCCGGTCGAGGAGTTGGGAGAAACGCCGCTCCTCTTGGAGGAGTACGTCACGCACGGTGCCGGTCTCACCTGGCTGGCGGAAGTGGTCCAGGGTGTGCGTGATGAGCTCGTCGGGGAAGTCGCCCAGGGTGCGCGTGGGGTCGTCGCGCCACAGGGTGGTGAGCAGTCGGCGCAGGAGCCGGCGCAGGACGTAGCCCCTGCGGGTGTTGGAGGGGCGGATGCCGTCGCCGGTGACGACCACGGCGGACCTCAGGTGGTCGCAGACAAGGCGCAGCGAGGGCTCGTCGAGGGGCCCCCACAGATGCGGGATGTGCCGGAGCCACGGCTCGAACAGGTCGGTGCCGTAGACCGATTCGCGGTGCTGCAGGACGGTGACGAGCCGTTCCAGTCCCATGCCGGTGTCGACGCTCGGCCGGTCCAGGGTTTCGAGGGAGCCGTCCTCGTGGCGGAGGTAGCGCATGCTGACGTGGTTCCACACCTCGACCCACCCCGGGTCGGTGGTCGGGGTGCCTCGCGGGGTGCCGTCCCTGGTCCATACGAAGATCTCGGAGTCGGGGCCGCACGGTCCTGTCGGTCCGTTGGACCACCAGTTGTCCTCCTGGGTGCACTCCACGGGCAGGCCCGACTCCCGCCATGTGTCCAGGGATTCGGTGTCGGGGCCGACCTGGCCGTCCCCGCCGAAGACGGTGACGTACAGCTTCCGCTGCGGGATGCCGAAGCCGTCACGGAGCAGTTCGTATCCCCAGCGAAGGCTCTGCTGGTGGCCGTAGTCGCCGAGGGACCAGGAGCCGAGCATCTCGAAGACGGTCAGATGACTGGAATCGCCGACCTCGTCGAGATCGGTGGTGCGCAGACAGCGCTGCACGTTGACGAGGCGGCGGCCGAGCGGATGAGTCCGGCCCTCCAAGTAGGGCGTGAGCGGGTGCATCCCTGAGGTCGTGAACAGCACCGGATCGTGCGGCGGCAGCAGCAGCGAAGTACCGGTGAGCGGACGGTGTCCGCGCTCACGGAAGAACTCCGTGAAGGTACGCATCGTCTGCTCGGTGCTCATGAAGGGGGTGGTGTGCGAGTTCGTGAGGGAATTCACGGCGGTGGCCTTTCGGGTTCGGTCGCATGGGGACCGGAAAGCACCGCCGGCGCAGAGGGGGGTACGAAGAATTCGTATGGCGCAGGCACCGGCGATCCGTTTCCGGTCGCCGGCGGGAGGGATGAGGTCAGGCGGCAGCGGCAACCGGGGAGCTGGTCGCTCGCGCGGCTGCGGTGCTCGGATGCGTCATGACCTTCATGTCGTCCACGCTAACAGCCGCCGCGGCGCAGGCCCACCGAATTTCGTGGGGCACATTCCACTTGCCGCCGAAGCTCAATTCTTCCTCTGAAAGAAGCCTGCGACGGTTCACGATCACGTACGCGGCCGAAACTTCCCCTACAGGTACCGGGGATACCGAAGGCGGGGGGATTTCTCATGCGGGACATTCTTGGGCGCTCCCTTTACGACGCTGCCTATCTGGCAGGCGGGCCGCAGCGCGTGGCCGAGGCCGCGCTGATCGCCCTGCACGAGCGCGCCGTCATCACCGTCCGGGTGTCGCGGGTGTCGCGGGTGTCCCCGGTGTCCCCGGTTCGGGCCGACAACCGGGCCGGGCACCCCGTCGAGCACGCGCTCAACGAGCTGTGTCCGCGAAGCAGGCATGTGACCGCGGTGATCGCCGAACTGGTCGTCCGTCCCGAGGTCGAGGAGATCGGGGACCGGCTCTTCACCGACGGGCTGCTCGTCCGTTCCCGGGCACGCTTCCCGGCTACGTCTTCGACGGCCCTCCCGCTCTCCCCGACGGTTCCCTGCGCCGCAATGTCACGGACGCCGTCCCCGCCCAGGCCCGGCTCGGCCGCAGCCTGGAACGGATGGGCAAGGCACTCGACGAGCACTACGCCGACTCAGGCTGCGACATCGCCTCCGGAGGCGGAAACGGTCACGGCTGCGGCAGTTGCGGAGGGGGCGGCGGCGACTGACCCGGGGTATGGACGCACCCGGGTCAGGCATCCACGCGGCGCACACCAAGTGCACCGCAGATGCACCTCTAAGGCACCGCAGGCACAAGAAATCTTCACGGCACATACAACCCTGCCGCAGCCCTGTGGGTCTCCTGTTCGCCGACCGCCCCATGACGCCCGGGACAACTCCGGGTGAACACGGGCAACTCGCAGCCCAGTGACCGCCTGCCGCAGGAGACCTCAGCATGGCCAAGCACAAGCGCGTTCCCGCTCCGTCCCCCAGACGTATCCGCCTCGCGGGTGCCACAGCGGCCGTGGCCGCGCTGACCGGCGGGCTGTTCGTCTCGGCCGCCTCGACGGCGACGGCCGCCGACTCCGTCCATCACAGCGACGCCGACTTCAACAACGACGGCATGGGCGATGTCGCCTACTCCGCGGGCAACGCCACCGTCGCGGGCAAGACGGGCGCCGGGCAGATCGTCGCGCTGTACGGCTCGGCGAGCGGGGCCGACTCCGCCCACCGCAAGACGGTCAGCCAGGAGAGCGCCGGGATACCCGGGTCGGCCGAGACCAACGACGCCTTCGGCTGGGTGAGCGCGTACGGCGACTTCAACGGGGACGGCTTCGACGACCTGGCGGTCTCGGCCCAGCTCGAGGACGTGTCCGGCGACAAGGACGGCGGCGCCGTCACCCTCATGTGGGGTTCGGCGAACGGACTGCGGGGCGGCACCACCCTGAAGGACCCGGCCGCCTCCTCGCACGACAAGTGGGGCCGCGCGCTGGCCGCCGGTGACTTCGACGGGGACGGAACGGAGGATCTCGCCGTCGGCTCCACGTCCAGCAGGATCCATGTCTTCAAGGACGGCATCTCCACCTCCGGCACCGCGGGCGGCCGCTACACCATCACACCCGACATCCAGTCCGGCGACCCCACGGGCCCCCTCAATCTCACCGCGGGCGACGTCAACGGCGACAAGCGCACGGACCTCGTCGTGGACGGCTACGAGACCGACAGCGAATACGGCTGGAACACCAACTACTACGTGCCCGGCACGGACAACGGCCTCGCTGTCTCCGGCGCGCAGGAGCTCAAGCGCGGCGTCATCACCGGGATCGGCGACATCAACGGCGACGGCTACGGCGACATCGTGACCGGCCAGAACTGGGACCCGACGACAGACGGCTCGCCGTCCATCCCCGAGGCGGGCACCGGCGGCAAGATCCATGTCATCTACGGCTCGGCGGCAGGGCCCGCCGCCGCGACCGCCATCGACCAGAACTCCCCGGGCGTCCCCGGCAGCTCCGAGCGCGGCGACTGGTTCGGAGGCGAGCTGTCTCTCGGCGACATCAACGGCGACGGCAGGACGGACATCGTGGTCGGCAGCGAGGGCGAGAACCTGGCGGGTGTCACCAACACCGGCTCGGTGAGCGTCCTTTACGGCTCCGAGAGCGGCGTGGCGACCACCGGCGCCCAGTTCTTCGCCCAGTCGACGCCCGGCGTGCCCGGCTCGGACGAGAAGGACGACTACTTCGGCGCGGAGATGAAGCTCACCGACCTCACCGGTGACGGCAGGGCGGACCTCACCGTCGGCGCCATCGGTGAGAACGGCTTCAACGGCGCGCTCACCTATCTGCCTTCGGACGGTACGCGGATCACGACGGCCGGCGCGCGTTCCCTGTCGACGACGGCGGTGGGCGTATCGACGTCCGGCCAGCCGGTGTTCGGCGGCAACGCGGCGAACTGACCACCGGGCCCCGGGCGACCGCCGCCCGGGGCCCGCGGTCAGGCGGGACCCGCGGTCAGAGGGGGCCCGCGGTCAGAAAGGCCCGCGGTCAGAGGGGGCCCGCGGTCAGATAGCGCGTCAGCATCGTGACCAGCTCGTCCTCGAAGCTCGGCAGATCGACCGGGTCGGGGGCGGCGATGAGGCCGTGCACGAGGAATTCGATCGAGCTGACGACGATACGGGCGGCCGTGCGGGGATCGCCGACGTGGATGCCTGGGTGCTGCTCGATCAGTTCCTGCACGAAGGCCACGCTCACCTCCTCGTACTCACGGATCATCTCCAGGAGGCGGGGAGTTCGCGGCGCCTGCTCCAGGAGTACCCGCAGCAGCTCCGGGTGGTCCCGGTGGTTGTCGATGGCGGCGCGTACGAACAGGCGCATGATGTCCCCCACCGCGGAGGGGAGTTCACCGGCCCGGTGGCGTTCGGTGACGGAGATCCCGGCGCTGAGGTGCGCGGTCACCAGCTCGACGAGGATGGCGTCCTTGTTCGGGTAGTACTGGTACAGCGACCCGATGGACACTCCCGCGCGCTCGGCGATCCGGTTGGTGGTGCCGGCGGCGTAACCGTGGTCCGCGAAAACGTGAGCAGCCGCGGTGAGGATGCGCTGCCGGGTGAGTTCGGCGCGGACCTGTTTCGGCTGCTTACGGGGGTGCAGCGGCGGTCTCGACGAGGTCATCGCGGCTCCTGGTGCGAGGCGGCAAAAGCGAGTACCGCTCGAAGCGAGTAATTGCTCATAATTGTGCCGTGACCTGGGCTGATGAGCCAGCCCCCGGCCTACAACGAGCGGAAGGGCATCGTCGTGCTGCCCAAAGTGAAGCTGCCGGAATCCCGGCGAATGATCACCCTGGAAGTGCGGGCCACCACGCCCCTCAGCCCGCACTTCACCCGTATCACCCTGGGCGGCCCCGACCTCGCTCTGCTGGAGCATTCCGGCAACGACCAGGGCGTACGGCTGTTCTTCCCGCGCGAGGGCCAGGAGACCTTGCGGATGCCCAGCGTCTCCAACAACGCCTGGATGGCGGAGCTGTTGCTGCTGCCGAAGTCGCGCAGGCCATGGGTGCGCAACTACACCGTCCGCCGCCTTCGGCCCCAACAGTGCGAGCTGGACATCGAGTTCGCGCTGCACGGCGCGGCGGGCCCGGCCTCGGCCTGGGCGGCCCGCGCCAAGCCGGGCGATCCGGCCGGGATCTTCGACCTGGGCACCATGTATCTGCCGCCGCCGCACGCCACCTGGCAGCTGCTCGTCGGTGAGGAGAGCGCCGTTCCCGCGATCCTGTCCATCCTCGACGACGCCCCCGACTCCCTCGTCGCGGAGGTCTTCCTCGAAGTGCCGGAGACCGCCGACATCCGCGAGGACGTCAACTGCCCGGAGGGCGTGCGGATTCACTGGCTGGCCCGCGACGGGGACGGGTCGGTACCGGGCACCCGCGCCCTGGCGGCTGTGAAGGCGGCGGATCTGCCCACCGGCCGGCCCTTCTACACCTGGGCGGCGGGAGAGGCCGCGCTCCCCACCGGGATACGCCGACACCTGGTGCGCGAACACCAGGTGCCGAAGTCGGACATCGCCTTCATCGGCTACTGGCGCCACGGCCGGCCGAGCCCCGGCTGAGGGCAGGGCCCGGCCGGGGACAAGGTCCGGCTGAGGACAACGCCCGGCCGACGACAAGGCCCGGCCGTGGACAGCGAGACACACGAACCGAGGAACCCCTGTGACGAGAGAAATACGCAGCGAGGCAGAGCTACGGGAGATCGTCCGCGCCCCCATGCGCGTCGTCGCCGAGAAGGACATCGACCGTATCGACCCGGAGTCCAGGCGCTTCATCGAGGCCAGCCCGTTCTTCCTCCTGGCCACCTCCGCGGCCGACGGCACCTGCGATGTGTCGCCGCGCGGCGATCCCCCGGGCAGCGTCCTCGTCCTTGACGAGCAGACCCTCGTCTTCGGCGACCGCAAGGGCAACCGGCGGCTCGACGCGTTCCGCAACATCCTCCAACGGCCCCGGGTGGGAATGCTGTTCGTCGTGCCGGGCTACGGCGACACGGTGCGCGTCAACGGCAGCGCACGGATCGTCACCGAAGCCCCCTACCTGCCCCGGCTCGCGCAGCAGGACGTGGTCCCCCAACTCGCCGTCGAGGTAAGGGTGGAGGAACTCTTCTCGCACTGCTCGCGGGCCTTCTCCCGGTCGAGGCTGTGGGAGCCCGACTCGTGGCCGGACCGGGACACGGTCCCCACGGCCGGACAGCTCGCCCGCAGCCAGAGCGGCAGCAGGATCCCGGCACGCCTCATCGACGCGGCGCTGCGCAGGACGCTGCGCGACAACAACTACTGACACGGCGCCCCTATTTGGAGCTCCCGAGGGGGACCGTCGCGCCCGGGATCTCGTACTCCTCGCGACGCCCGCACATGCCGTAGCCGCCGTGCCGGGTCGGGGCCGCGGTCTCGACCCGGGCCCCGGCCAGATGCCCGGCGTCGCCCGCCGCGAGCGCCGTCAGCTGCGCCCCGGTGCGGCGGGCCGTGGCGAGGGCGCCCGCCTCCCAAAGGGCCTGCCACTGCGCGACCTTGGGCCCGACGAGGCGGGCGGCTGCGCGGTGGAAGGCGTGCAGCGGCTGCGGGTCGCCCTTCTCCAGGGCCTCGCGCAGCTCCATGTATCCCTCCACCGCGAGGTCACGGCGGCGCCGCGCGGCCGCTTCGGCGGCAGGTCCCTCTTTCGCGGGCAGGGTGGCCGCCGCGGCGTACCGTCCCGGGTCCTCGAGGACCCGCGCAGGGAAGGTGAACACCGCGTCGCCGGCCTCGGGCAGGCCGCTGTTCTGCATCAGGACGGTGATCCGCAGGCCGCCGCGCTGGATCATGCGGTGCACGGTGCCGGGCGTGAACCAGGCCACCGAGCCCGCCTCCAGGTCCGTCTCGCGGAAGCCGTCAGGGGTCAGGGTCTGCACGGCGCCGCGGCCGGCCGTGACGACATACGCCTCCGTACAGACCAGGTGGATGTGCGGGCTGCCGCCGCACACGCCGTCGGCCGCCTCCCATTCGTAGGCGCTGATGTGGGACAGGCCGACCGCGCCGGGCAGCGGGGTGGGCAGGCTTTCCTGTGCCGGCGTCCATTCGTCCGTCATCGGCCCCTCCTCCGTCGCCGGCCCCTCACCCGTCGCCGGCCCCTCACCCGTCGTCGATCCCTCACCCGTCATCGGCCCCTCACCCGTCATCGGCCGCTCCTGTGGCATCCGCGGCTCACCACCCGTGCGACTTGAGGTACGTCTCGACACGGTCGCGGTCCCAGGCTCCGTCGGCGACCGTGATCCGGTAGCGGTACGCGAAGCTCTCCCCCGGCGCGAGCGCGAACTCCTCGAAGAAGGCCCAGGAGAACGCCACGGTCGGGATGGGTTCGGAGCGCACGAACCAGTGCGAGTCATGGATGGCGCCGGAGTTCTCGGGCGCGTGCGCGAACAGCAGGGTGCTGTGCGCGTCGATGTCGTCGTGCTCGGCGGTGAACGCCAGCCAGGGCGCCTGGGTGCCCATCAGCTGCGCCGCGCCCGCCTCGGCCGTACCGCCGCGCCCGTCGGGCCCGAACACATCGCCGCCGGTGAAGTCGCGCGGCCCGCGCCACTGGAGCCCCGTATAGCCGGCCATCTCACGGCCCGCAGTGGTGGGCGAGCCGAAGTGCAGTGGCTGATCACGGGTGTTGGTCAGCTCGATGGACCAGTCGAGCGCCCAGGAGCCCTCCTCCGGGTCCACCGAGTGCACCTCGACGGTGCGCAGCTCGCGGGCCCATTCGGCGCCGCCGTTCTCCAGCCAGGTCAGCCGCTCGGCGAAGCGCAGCCGGTCCGCGGCGGTGTCGATGGTGTCGAAGCCGTCGTGGCGCATCGACCCGACCCGCTCGGGCACCTTCCGGTAACCCTGCTCGGGGCCGAGGTAGCAGTTGCCGCCCCAGAAGTTCTGGCCCGAGAGATGACTGGCCGTCATCTGCAGGCCCTTGTGCCAGCGGTGGTCGTTCGGCCGGTAGCCGGAGACGAGGTGGCCGGAGAGGGTGCGCAGCGGGTGGACGTACGGCTTGCGCGCCTCGAAGGCCTCCGGGTCGGGCCGGTAGACATAGCTCATCAGCTGCACGCCGCCCGCTTCCACCGCGATCCGCTCGCCGTGGGTGTGCGTGACGGTGAGGGGCGCGCTCATCGGCTCTCCTTGGTGAGGGTGCGGGGTGCCCAGTCGGGGTGGTCGCCGTGCATCGCGGTGTAGTAGGGGTCGCCGGGCCCGATCTCACCCGCGCGTACGGGCAGCCCGGTGAAGGCGGACTTGTACATCGCGGCGATCAACTCCAGGGTGCGGCGGGCGTCCTGGCCGCTGCCCGGCGGACGTACGCCCTCGCGCATCGCGGCGATGAGACCGGTGAGCTGGGCCGCGTGCGAGCTGGGCAGATCGGCTGCCGGGGTGCGCCACGCGCGCGTGCGGGCGTCGTCGGCAGCGGTGTGCGGGGCCGGGGTGTAGATCCAGTCGTCGTTGGTGTGGCCGTAGAGGTGGGTCAGCTCGACGGTGGCGTCGGCGCAGTCGATCCGGATACGGCTCACTTCGTCGGGCGAGACGACGCTGTTGACGACGGTGGCGAGGGTGCCGCCCGCGAACCGGACGAGCGCGGTGGACACGTCCTCGCTCTCGACGTCGTGCACCAGGCGCCCGGCCATGGCCCTGATCTCGCTCCAGTCGCCGAGCAGATGCAGCAGCAGGTCCATCTGGTGGATGCCGTGTCCCATGGCGGGACCGCCGCCCTCGGTGGCCCACTTGCCGCGCCACGGCACGGCGTAATAGGTGCTGTCGCGGTACCAGGTGGTCTGGCAGTGCGCGACCAGCGGGGCGCCGAGTTCCTCGGTGAGCATCCGGCGGGCGTGCACGGCGCCGGAGCCGTAGCGGTGCTGGAAGACGACGGCGGCGTACGGGCCCCGGTCGCCGTCACCCCCGGCGCCGTCGCCTCCGGCGCCCTCAGCGGCGGCGATCTCGTCGAACTCGGCGAGCGAGAGGCACAGCGGCTTCTCGCACAGCACCCAGGCGCCGGCCTCCAGGGCGGCCACGGTCTGGCTGCGGTGCAGGGCGGGCGGGGTGCCGATGAGGACCAGGTCGGGGCGCTCCGTCGTGAGCATGGCGTCGAGGTCCCGGTACCCGGTGACGTCCTCGCCGGCCTCGGCGCGGAAGGCGTCGAGCCGCTGCTCGTCCACGTCGACGGCGGCGACGAGTTCGATGTCGTCCGCGTGCGCTCTCAGGGCGGGCAGATGGCTCCCGGTGACGATGGCACCCGTGCCGACGACGGCGGCACGCAGGCGGGGCGGGGGCGCTGAGGGCATGAGGGTCGCTCCTTGGCCTCTGTGCGATGGGGAACGCGGTACGTGGGACGCGTTGCGTGGCACGCGCTGCGTGGAAGGCAGACGTAGAAAGCGCTTTCCCGAACGACCTTAGGCGGGAGCGGAAGGCTGGACAAGACCACGGGGGAAGGGAGTTGATCTCTTCGGCAGTGGCAAGTGGCCAGCGGCAAATGGCCAGTGGCCGGGCGGCTCGGGGAAGTCCGGTGCGGCTCGTCGTGCCCCTCAAGCCGCCCTGGAACCCGGTCCTGCTTGAGCAATTGGGCTGACCCCCGTTCCACCCCTGGCTAAGCTGCGGCCGAACCGTTCATACGAAGCGGTCAAACGCACACCGTGGGCAGTGCGGGGCGGGACCAAGTGAGGGGGCGGCAGCGTGCGGGAGCCCGGTGAGCTCAGGCGGCAGCGGATTCTGGCGGCGGTGCAGACGCGGGGTGAGGTCCGGCTGTCCGATCTCTCCGCCGAACTGGATGTCTCGGCGGTCACGATGCGCCGCGACGTCGAACAGCTCACGCTGGACGGCAAGGTGCGGCGCGGCCACGGCGTGGTCCGCCCGGTCGACCAGGTCCGGGAACGGGCCGTGCCCGACGGCACGGCCACGGACGGCGATCCGGTCGCCCTGGTCGTACCGGAGCGGCACACCTATCTCTACGACACGCTGCACGGGGCGCGCATCGCGCTCGAAGAGGCCGGGATGCGGGTCGCGCTGCATATCGCACCGCAGGTGAAGGGGGCCGAACTGCCGTTGGTGGAGCGGGCGTTGGCGGCCGGCGCGCGTGGCCTGATCATCGCCCCCCGGTGGCGTACGGCGGCGACCGAGGAGGCGGACTACGACTGGCTGGCGCGGCTCGATGTGCCGACCGTCCTGATGGAGCGGCGGCCGCGGCGCGGCGGCGCGCTGCACGCGGTGGACTCGGTGTGCACCGACCACTGGTACGGCACGCATCTGGCGGTGGAGCACCTGGTGTCGCTCGGGCACCGGCGGATCGTGCTCGCGGCCCGGGACGACAGCCCCACGGGGCGCACGATCCGGGCGGCGTTCGCCGAGATCGCGGCCGCACGGGCGGAGGTCGAGGACTGGACCGTGGCGCTCAGCGCGCACGGGGCACCGGGCGGCGCGCCACTCGACCTCGCGGCGCTGCTGCGCGAACGCAGGGCCACCGGCGCGGTCCTGCACGCGGACGTGGACGCGCTGATGATGGTGCAGGAGCTGCGGCAGGGCGGGGTGCGCGTGCCGCAGGACTGCTCGGTGGTGGCGTACGACGATGTGCTCGCCGCCCTGGGCAGCCCGCCGCTGACCGCCGTGGCCCCGCCGCGGGCCGAAATAGGCCGGGCTGCCGCCGAGTTGCTGCTGCGGCGTCTGACGGCGTCCGCGTCGCGCCATGCTGCGGAGCCGGCGCCGGTGCGGCGGGTCGAGCTGCTTCCCTGCCTGAAGGTGCGGGGCTCGGCCCGACCCTTGAAGCCCGCCTCACCCGAGGCCGCCCCGGCCGCATCGCCCGCGCCGCCGGAGGAGCCCTGACCCCTCACTCCGCCCGCCCCGCCAACTCCCTCACAGTCATGAGCGTTTGAACGTTTCACTTTCTTCTGATCGGTCTATTGACCCGGACCGGTCAGCCGATCAGGATTCCCCGTGTCTCGGCCAGAGCCCCGGGAGGCTTCCATGCCTGATCGACGTCGAAGCAGCCGTCGAAGCAGCCGTCAACGCAGCAGTCGCAGCAGTCGAAGCGGTCGTTCAGTCGACCGTTCACGCAGCCGTCGTACCGTGCTCGCCGCGCTCGCGGCACTGCCGCTGACGGGTGCGGTCGGCGCCTGCAGCGGCGGCGCGGCCTCACGCACCGCGGACGGCGGCACCACGCGCATCACGTTCTGGTCCGCCCTGCGCGGCAGCCAGGAGGTCGTCGACGCGTTCAACAGGACCCATGACCGGATCCAGGTCGACTTCGAGCAGGTGCCCTCCGGGCTCCAGGGCGGCTACGCCAAGCTCAGCAACGCCGCCCGTGCGGGCAACGCGCCGGACGTCGCGACCATCGAGTACCCGCAGGTGCCGGAGTTCGCCATCGACGGTGTCGCCCGCGACCTCACCGGCCTCGTGAGCGACCGGCTGCGCGCCAGGCTCCTGCCGGAGGCTCTCGGCCTGACGACCTTCGAGGGCCGGACCTACACGGTGCCCCTCGACATCGAGCCGATGGTCCTGCACTACCGCGCCGACCTCTTCCGCCGCTACGGACTCGACGTACCCACCACCTGGGAGGAGTTCGCCGAGACCGCGAGGACGGTGCGCCGCAGGGCCCCGGGGCGCCGGCTCGCGTACTTCCCCACCGACGGCGGGACCCAGTTCTCCGCCTGGGCCTGGCAGGCAGGGGCCCAGTGGTTCGAGACCCGCAAGGGGGCCTGGAACGTCTCGCTCACGGACGCGCCGACCCGCCGAGTGGCCGCGTACTGGCAGCGGTTGCTCGACGGCGACGCGCTGCCCGCGTACGCGGCGAACAGCCAGGAGGCCAACGCCCATGTCGCCGCGGGCCGTGTGCTCGCCCGGCTCAGCGGCGCCTGGGACGCCGGGGCGCACATGAACGCCCAGCCCGGCCAGAAGGGACTGTGGCGGCTCGCGCCCATGCCGCAGTGGGACCCCGGGCGGCCGGCCGTCGGCACCCACGGCGGCTCCACATTCGCCGTCACCAGGGACAGCAAGTACCCGGAGGCCGCCATGGAGTTCATCGAGTGGCAGGTGACCCACCCGGACGCACTGCGCGCCCGGCTGTCCAGCGGCACCAGCAGCCAGTTCCCGGTCGCCGATGAGCTGGTCGCCGTCGGCGCCAAGGCGTTCGACCGCAGCTACTACGGCGGTCAGGACATCTACCGCCTCTTCGACGAGCAGGCCCGCTCCGTCCGTCACGGCTGGACGTGGGGCCCGCGGATGTCCGCGACCCACTCGCTGATGGACGACGGCTTCGCGCGGGCGGGCGGCGGCGCGGGCACCCTGCTCGACGCCGTGCGCGCGGCCCAGGACGGCACCATGCCCGACCTCGAAGCGCTCGGTCTGAACACCACCCGGCGCAGCACCTGACCGCGACCACCCCCTTGAGAGGCAGGTGACACCCATGACCACGACAGCGCAGGCGCCCGCAGCCGCCCGCGGCCGCAGCACCGGTACCGGCACCGGAGCCGGGCGCGCCACCCGCAGGTCCGCGCGGCGCCGCGAACTCGGCGCCTGCGGCGTCCTGATGACGCCTTTCTTCCTCCTCCTCGTGACGATCTTCCTGATACCGGTCGCGAGCGCCGTGTGGCTGAGCTTCTTCAGCGACGACCAGCCGGGCCTCGGCTTCGGCGCCGAACGCACCGTCTTCGTCGGCCTGCGCAGCTACGCCGCCGTCCTGGGCGACCCGACCTTCCTCGCCGGCCTCGGTGTCGTGCTGCTCTACTGCCTGATCTACCTTCCGCTGATGGTCGCGGTGGCCCTCGCCCTCGCGCTCCTGCTCGACTCCGGCGTGGTCCGCCTCAGGTCCTGGGCGCAGTTGGGGCTTTTCCTGCCGCACGCGGTGCCCGGCATCATCGCCGCCATCATCTGGCTGTATCTCTACACGCCCGGCATCAGCCCCGTGATCGATCTGCTCGGCCGGGCCGATATCACCGTCGATTTCCTGGGCGCGCACACCGTGCTGCCGTCGATGGTGAACATCGCGATCTGGAGCAACCTCGGCTACAACATGGTGATCTTCTACGCCGCGCTGCAGGCCGTGCCCCGTGAGGTGATCGAGGCCGCGGTCGTCGACGGCGCCGGGCCGATGCGCACCGCGTTGCAGGTCAAGGCGCCGCTGGTGCGGGCGGCGATCGTCATGGTGGCGATGTTCACCCTGATCGGGGCGCTGCAGCTGTTCACCGAGCCGCAGTTGCTCAGCCAGTCGACGCCGATGGTCAACTCCCGCTTCACGCCCAACATGTACATCTTCGACGCCGCCTTCACCCGCAACAACTACGGTCTCGCGGCGGCCGCGTCCGTGATCCTCCTGGTCGTGACCATCGCCCTCTCCTACGCGGTGACCCGCTGGACCGGCCGCACCGACGCCCCCGAGGAGTCCGCCCGATGAGTGCCGCCACCGCTCCACCGCTCCGGCGCGGCCTCCTCGGCCGTACCACCGTCAAGGCCGTGGTCGGTCTCTCGGTGCTCTACACGCTGCTCCCGGTCGTCTGGCTCGTCCTCGCGGCGACCAAGGACCGCGACGCCCTCATCAGCAGTGATCTCTTCTCCGGCGCCACGTCGTTCACGCAGAACCTCAAGGATCTGTTCGCGATGGACGGCGGGCTCTACGGCCAGTGGTACGTCAACAGCCTGCTGTACGCCGTGCTCGGCGCGGCCGTGGGCGCGCTGGTGAGCGTGGCCTGTGGCTACGCCTTCGACAAGTACCGCTTCCGGCACAAGGAGAAGCTGTTCGGGCTCGTGCTCGCGGCCGTGATGGTGCCGCAGACGGTACTCGCGCTGCCGCTGTATCTGATCGCCTCCGAGACGGGTCTGGTGAACACCTTCTGGGCGGTGTTCGTCCCCGTCCTGTTCAACCCCTTCGGTGTCTATCTCGGGCGGATCTTCAGCCAGGGCTATGTGCCGAACGAGGTCCTGGAGGCGGCCCGCGTGGACGGCGCCGGCGAACTCGCCACGTATCTGCGGGTCGCCCTGCGGATGCTGGGGCCCGGCGTGGTCACGGTCTTCCTGTTCCAGCTCACCGGGATCTGGAACAACTTCTTCCTGCCGATGGTGATGCTCTCCGACCAGAAGCTGTATCCGGTGAGCCTGGGCCTGTACCAGTGGAGCAGCGCGGCGACGACGTCGCCCGAGTACTACCCGGTGGTCATCATGGGCTCGCTGCTCGCGGTCCTGCCGCTGATCCTGGCCTTTGTGCTGCTGCAGCGGTTCTGGCGCTCCGGGCTCACGGCGGGGGCGGTCAAGTGAACGCCGCGCACGGCCGGTTGGGGCGCCCGCGCGCCGCGCTCGCCATGTCACGGCAGACGGCCGACGCCGTCCTCACACCGGAAGCCCTGGCCGGCCTGGCCGCCGTCTGCGATCTCACTCCCCCGCCGGCCCTGGACGACTTCACCACCCCACGGGCCCACGCCGCGCTCGCCGATGCCGAACTCCTCGTCACCGGCTGGGGCTGCCCGCCGCTCGACACCGGGGTGCTCGCGGCGGCGCCGCGTCTTCGCGCGGTCGTGCACACCGCCGGGTCCGTCCGCGGCCATATCACCGAGGCCTGCTGGGAGCGGGGTGTCGAGGTGTCGTCGGCGGCCGCGGCGAACGCCCTGCCGGTGGCCGAGTACACCGTCGCGATGATCCTGCTCAGCGGCAAACGCGTCCTGGAGCGGGCCCGTGACTACCGCCGTGTGCGCCGCCGCGACGACTGGCTCGGCACACCGCCCGAAGTGGGCAACTACGGCCGTACGGTGGGCATCCTGTCCGCCTCGCTGATCGGGCGCCGCGTCATCGATCTCCTTCGCCCCTACGACCTGCGGATACTGCTGCACGACCCTTACGTCCCGCAGGCCGAGGCGACCGCACTCGGCGCCGAACTCGTGGGCCTGGGCGAGCTGTTCGCCGCATCGGACACGGTGAGCGTCCACACCCCGCTGCTGCCCTCCACCCGCGGACTCGTCGACCGCACCCTGCTGAGGTCGATGCGGCCGGGCGCCGCCCTCATCAACACCGCGCGCGGCGCCGTGATCGACCAGGAGGCGCTGACGGAGGTGCTCCTGGCCGGCCGTATTCGCGCGATGCTCGATGTCACGGAGCCGGAGGTGCTGGCGCCGGAGCACCCCTTGTGGGAGTGCGAACACGCCCTGATCACCCCGCACTTGGCCGGATCCCAGGGCAACGAATGGCACCGGCTCACCGCACTCGCGGCCTCCGAGATCGCCCGCTGGGCCGCGGGCAACGGCTTCGCCCACCCCGTACGACGCGAAAGGCTGGCATTCCTCGCATGAACACCTCCGCCGCCGATTCCCTCCAACTACCGCCCGACGACCGTGACTTGAGCCCGCACACCGGTTATACGCGTGCCCACTGGGAGGCCGCGGCCGATGGTCTCCTGCGCGCCGCCTGGCGGTGGGCGACCCCTGGCGGCGCGCTGCTCGACCTGCCGGGGCGGCCCTCCGGGTCCGGGGTGCGCTCGGACGGGCTCGAGGGGTACGCACGGACGTTTCTGGCCGCCGCGTTCCGGGTGGCGGGCGCCGACGGCAAGGACCCGCACGGATGGCTCGGCCGGTACGCCGACGGTCTGGCGGCGGGTACCCGGACGCCGGGGCGTACGGACGCCGAGTCCTGGCCGCTGATCCTCGACCACCAGGTGCAGGGCCAGCCCATGGTCGAGTCGGCGTCGGTGGCGCTCGGTCTGCGCCTGACCCGGCCCTGGCTGTGGGACGCGCTCGACCCGGACGTACAGGACCGGACCGAGCAATGGCTGCGCGGGGCGCTGCGCCACACCCCCGCGCCGAACAACTGGTACCTCTTCCCCTACTCCGTGGCCGGGTTCCTGGAGTCCGTGGGCCGCGGTGACGCGGAGACGGCCCGCGCCCGCGAGCGCGCCCTCGAGCTCCTCGACGGCTGGTACCGCGGCGGCGGCTGGTACGCGGACGGCGACGGCCGTGCCTTCGACCACTACAACGGCTGGGCCCTGCATCTCTATCCGGTGCTCGACGCACACCTGGCCGGCGCACCGCAGGAGCACTCGCCGTACGGCGCACGCCTGCGCGAGCACCTGGAGAGCTACGCCCTGCTCTTCGGCGGCGACGGCGCTCCCCTCCACTTCGGCCGCTCCCTGACCTACCGTTTCGCGGCGGGCGCGGCCGTGGGCCTGGGCGCGGTCGCCGGGCACACACCCCTCCAACCGGGCGTATCACGGCGCCTGTTGAGCGGATCGCTCCGCTACTTCCTCGACCGGGGCGCCGTCGACGCGGACGGTCTGCTCTCCCTCGGCTGGCACGGCCCCTACGCACCGGCCACGCAGCGCTACTCGGGCCCGGCGTCCCCGTACTGGGCGTCGAAGGCCTTCGTGTGTCTGCTCGCGGGTGAGCGGCACCCGTTGTGGACGGCGCGGGAGCTGCCCGCGCCCAGCGAAGGCCCGGACCATGCGCTCGCCCTGGCCGCGCCCGGCCTGCTCGTGCAGTCGACGCGGGCGGACGGGATCGTGCGCCTGCACAACCACGGCAGCGACCATGTCCGCCCGCACGAAGGGGAGTCGGCGGCCGAGGAGGACCCGCACTACGCCCGGTTCGCGTACTCGACCAGGACCGGGCCCACGGCGGCGGACAACGCCGCGGACAATCACCTCGCGGTGGAGGTCGGCGGCGTACGCAGCGTGCGCCGCCGGATCCATCCGCTCGGCACCGGACAGCACGGGGAGCACGGCGCCTGGGCCGCCTCCTGGCACAGCCCGGTCTTCCCGCAGGGCGCACCGCCCCTGGTGCCCGGACTGCGGGTGGACAGCGTGACCGTGGCGCGCGGCCGCCACGAGCTGCGGGTGCACCGGGTGCAGGGCGCCCCCACCGGGGCACGGCTCGTGCAGACGGGCTGGGCGGTGGGACCCGAGGAGCCGCTCACCTCCCAACTCCACGGCCTGTACGGCTGGAACGAGGACGGTGACGATGATGACGGCGCTGCCCCGGGCGGCCTCGCCGACGAGCTGCGCGCGCCGCACGGCACGGCGTTCACCCGCTGGGCCCGCGCCCCGCGTCTGAGCGTCGGGGCGCGGCGCCCGCACCTGCTCGCCGCGCTCGCCACGCTCACGGCCGAGCCCGTTCCCGCGCCGCTCGAAGCGGCGGTGACGGCGGTGACAGCGATGACCCAGGAGTCGGTGGACGCCCTCGATGTGCGCTGGGCGGACGGCGCCGTGACCCGGATCTCCTTCATACCGCTGTCAGTTGAGTACGTACGCGGATCCGCGGTCACTTCGCGAGGACGATGACCGTGTCCTGCGGGCCCAGGCGCAGCGGTTCGCGTTTGTCGGGGTTCAGGACCAGACCGTAGTCGGGAGCCATGCCGGAGCGGTCGTGCAGGCGGTAGCCGATGGCGCACTGGTTCTGGCGGCCCGCGGAGGCGACGACGGTGGCGAAGGTGGTGTCCCGGCCGGTGACGACATAGTCACCGGCGGGACGCATGTAGACCTCGCTGCCCTGGGCGTTGCCGAGCTCCTGGAACAGCGCCACCAGCCGCTGGTTCTGCGCGATCTGCGTCATCAGGAGGCTGATCATCTTGCCGCTGACGATGAAGTCGGTGCCCTCGCTGAGCGGGGCGAGGGCCCGGTTCTGCTCGTCGGTCATCTCGGTGACGACGGGAATGTCACGGCCGAGCGTGCTCTCCAGGTCCCGCAGGTGCAGCAGCGTGACCAGGGTCGTGAAGTCGGCGTCGCCCTGCTCGGCGGCCCGCTCGTCGTCGTAGCCGAGCACGATGACGCAGTCGTACGCGCCGACGTCCAGGGCGGCCAGGGTGCCGGGCCGGTCGGTCTCGCCGCGCTGGTGGGTGACCTTGAGGTGCTCGAGGCGGCCGAAGGCGTCGACGGCCTCGGTGGCGCTGTCCTGGCGGGCCACGACGTCGAGGGACGAACCGGCGGCGACATACCGGTCGAGCTGCTCGATGATCATCGGGGCGCGGCGGTTCCAGCCGAGCAGCAGGATCCGCTCGGCCACGGGTACCCGCGGCTTGGCATCGGCCATGGCGCTCTCGTCCACGACCAGCGGCTCATCGGCCAGGATGGTGGTGTCGTCGTCGGCGGCGATGGTGATGATCTCGTCGCCTTCGGCGAGACGCGCGTCCATCGGCGGATTGACGGCGACGGTGCCGTCCGCGCGGACGATGCCGACGACCGAGGCGGTGGCGTAGGCGAGCAGTGCCTCGCCGAAGGTCTTGCCGTAGAGGCCCGGCTCGGCGGTCATGTAGAACTCGTCGCCGGCGAAGTTCAGCAGGTCGGCATAGACCAGGGACAGGCCGGGCTGGCGTGAGGTCTGCACGATGAGCCGGGCCGTGACCTGGTCGATGTCCAGGACGCGGCCCGTGGGCCCGGCGGCCAGGACGGCGGCCCGGTGGTTGCGGGTGTCGCGGACGGCGGCGACGACATGGGTGCGCTCGTCGAAGGCCTGGTTGCCGTTGACCGCGAGGAGCGTCCTGATCACCTGGGCGTCGGCGGCGTCGGGCTCCTCGTCGGCGGGCGAGACGACCACGACGGAGCGCGCGGTGCCCGGGTTGACCCGGCCGATCACGGCGGGGTCGGTCGTCGAACCGGTACGGCAGATGACCCGGGTGGTGCGCCGGTCGGGCACCCGGACGTGCAGGTCGTCCTCCATGGCGGCCTTGTCCCGGTCGGCGAGGATGGCGACTGCGGCGCGCCGCTGGTTGGCGTTGGCCTCCACCAGCTCCGCCACGATCGGGAAGACCTGGTCGGACCAGCCGAGCACGACGGTGTGCCGCTCTTCGAGCACCAGGGAGCGGCCCCGGCGCAGGGACATGATCTTGCGGTTGACGCCCGCGGTGATGAGACCGACGAGGGTCGAGGCGAAGAACAGCGCGACGAGGGCGAGCAGCACCGAGAGGGCCACATACGCGGGGGTGCCGACGGCGCCGCCCAGGCCGAACGTACGCCCGATGCTCTTCCAGATGGCGACGAGCTGGTTGGTGAGGGTGGTCGGAGTGTTGGTGTCCGCCCACACCAGGGCGGCGCTGGCCGGGATCACGATGGCCAGGCAGACCAGGGTGAGCCAGCCGATCAGGGCGGGGGTGCCACGGGCCATGGTGGTGTCGAACCAGTAGCGAAGGCGCAGCCGCGCCTGGGTGAGCCGGCCCCGCGGGCCGAGTCCGGCCCGGGTGCTCTGCGTCGTGCGCTCACCCATGCGTGCGTCTCCGGCGTCTCGACCATCCAATGCGGCTTCCTGATCATGTGCCGGGCCGGGGGCGCCCGCACGCACCGCAGGGCCGAACGGGTGACAAGGGGGCCGGTCCCGGACTCAGTCGCCCGCCGTGCCGAAGAGTCCCGTCGCGGCCACCGGCAGGCCCGTCCGCAGCGACTCGTTGCCCGCGATTCCCACGGCCAGGGCGAGCGCCCCGTCGCGGGCCGTCGCGCCCTTGCCCGCGGCGGGGGCCGCGCCCTCGTCCGTGCCGTCGCCGAGCGGGCCGAAGAGCTGCTTGAGCATGCGCAGATCGCCGCCGCCGTGAGAGCCGGCCGCCACCGTGAAGGGCACCTCGCGGGGCTCCTCCCACAGCGGGCGCAGGAGGATCCTGGTGCGGCCCGGATTGGCCATGACCACACCGCCGTGCGCGCCGTCGGCACCGGCCGCGGTCCGCGGCGGCTGCCAGGTGTTCTCCTCCACCTCCAGCTCCAGGCGGCCGCCGGTGCCGTTGAACATCACGCGGTAGCCCTCCCACGGCGAGTAGGCCGTGAGGTGGTACGTCATGGTGGCGCCGGTGTCGTAGCGGACCAGGACCGCGAGGTCGTCCTCGATGTCGATGCCGTCACCGAAGACATTGCGGTCCCGCAGGTAGGGGTCGCCCGCCTCGTTCGCGTCCAGATAGAGGGAGGTCAGGCCGGGGTCGTCGGCCAGGTGGATCGCGTACGGGTCGTCGGCGGCGGCCGCCGCGCCGTACGCGCGGTGGTAGTCACGGCGCAGACCGGTCGCCTCGCCGTTGTCACGGCCGTAGAAGACCAGACCGCCCTCGGCGTGCACCCGTGAAGGGGCCGCGTTGAGCCACCAGTTGACCAGGTCGAAGTGGTGGCCCGACTTGTGGACGAGCAGGCCGCCGCTGTGCCGCTTCTCGCGGTGCCAGCGGCGGAAGTAGTCGGCGCCGTGCCGCACGTCGAGCAGCCACTCGAAGTGCACGGAGCGCACCTCGCCGATGGCGCAGTCGGCGAGCAGCTGCCAGACCTTCTCGTGGGCCGGGTTGTAGCGGTAGTTGAAGGTGACGGACAGATCGCCGCCGGTGCGCTCGACCGCGTCGAGGATCGTGCGGCACTTCTCCGCGTCGGTGGTCAGGGGCTTCTCCGTGACGACGCGGCAGCCCGCGTCGAGGGCCGTGACGATGTACTGGTGGTGGCTCGCGTCGACCGTCGTGACCACCACCTCGTCGACCCGTTCCCGGCGCAGCAGGTCCGCGAAGCCGTCCGGCGCGGCGGCCGTGGCTTCGGCGGCGCCGAGTCCGGTGAGCAGCCGGTTGTGGTGCGCGATCCGGGTCCGGCTGGGGTCGGCGAGCGCCACCACGTCGTAGTGGGCGCGGGCGGCGAGGGCCCGGGTGTACATCTGGGCACGGTGGCCCGTGCCGACGATCGCGGCGCGCCGGGTGGTGAGGGAGGGCATGGTTCGGGGTTCCTTCCGTGGGGCGGAGCCGGTGGTGGGGCCGGTGATGGCCGCTACGAGACGGGGCCCGTCGAGGGCCGCGGGGCGGGGCCGGTGGAGCGGCGGACGATCAACTCGCTGTCCAGGGTGAGCTCTTGACACTCCTCGGCGCCGTCGTCGAGACGACGGAGCAGCAGGTCCACGGCCCGCTCTCCCAGCGCGTCGAGGGGCAGCCGTACCGAGGTGAGGGCGGGAGTCGAGGTGGCGGCCAGGAGTATGTCGTCGACCCCGACCAGGCTGATGTCGTCGGGTACGCGCACTCCGCGCTCGCTCAGCCGGGAGAGCACCCCGAGGGCCATCAGGTCGTTGTGGGCGACGACCGCGCCGGCCCCGGAGGCGAGTACGAGGTCGGCCATCTGGGCCCCGGTGTGGAACTTGGGCTCGTGCGGCCCGAACTCCGTCAGCTTCAGCTCCAGTTGCTCGCATATCTCGCGTACGGCGTGGCCGCGCCGCTCGCTGGACCAGGAGTGCCGGGCACCGAGGACGAGCGCGAGGTGACGGTGGCCCAGGGCGTGCAGATGGGCCACCGCCTGGCGCAGTCCGTCGTCGGTCGGCGCGGCCACCGATGACACCCCCGGTACCCGCCGGTTGACGACGACGCCGGGCACGCGCCGGACGACCTCGCCGAGGCGCTCGGTGTCCATCCGCGGTGCGACGAGCAGCAGCCCGTCGACCTGGCGGGCCAGGGTGAGCGCCAACTCGTACTCGTCGTCCGGGTGTTCGTCAGTGTCGGCGAGGAACACTGCGTAGTCCTTGCGGCGCGCCCGTGCCTGCATCGCCTTGGCGACCACCGCGAAGCCCGGGTTGGCGATATCGGGGACGATCAGGCCGAGGGTGCGGGTGCGCCCCACGGCCAGGGAGCGGGCGACCCGGCTCGGGGTGTAGCCGAGGCGGGCCGCCGCGGCGAGGACACGTTCGCGGGTTTCGGGCCGCACTTGTCCGGGCGAGGCGAAGCAGCGCGAAACGGTGGAGGGTGACACCCCCGCGTCGGCTGCCACATCTTCGGCGCTTGCGGTCATGAACTCCCCCGTTCGGTCACAGGTGTGGGCTGCGGCGGTCCTGCTACGGCCCCACACCGGCCGTCCTCCGCTCCCGCGCGCCGCCGTCCCTCCACCGCCACCGCCGCGAGGGCGAGGAGGCCCGGGACCAGCGGGGCGAGCAGCAGTGACTGCCAGGCGCAGACCGCGGCGGCGGCCACCGCGGCGCCGAGCATCGCGGTACCCGCGGGGTCGGTGCGGGTGCGGTGCAGGGCGGTGCGCGTCCAGCGGCCGCCCGCGTCGGACCTGCTCCACGCCGCGGCGGCGCGCAGCTGCACGACGACCACCGCGGTCGCGGCGAGGGCGCACACCGCGACGAGGAGCCCGAAGCCGGGCAGGTCGCCGGCGACTGCGGCGAGCCGCAGATCGGCGGCGAGGAAGGCCAGGGCCCCAAGTCCGGCTGCTCCGCGCAGAGTTCCGCCGCGCAGAGCGGCCCGCCAGTCGGCGGCGAAGCGGCGCGCCGTGCCGGGGCCTGGCCCGTCGGGTTGGGTCCGGCGCACCGCCGCACACCCGGCCGCCATGGCCGCGGGCCAGGTCACCAGGGGCAGCGAGCCGAGCGTGACGAGCAGGCCGATCCACAGGACTTCGGCGAAGAGGGTGAAGCGTTCGCCGTACGGGGTCTCGCGCCGGGTGGCGTACGTCATCGCCGTCAGCCCTTGAGTCCGGAGGTGGCGGCGCCCTCGATGAGCAGACGCTGGAACGCCGCGAAGAAGGCGATCACCGGCAGCAGCGAGAGGACGGTCATGCCGAGCATGGCGCCGTAGTCGCTGGAGCTGGAGGAGTCCACGAACAGCCGCAGGGCGAGTGGCAGCGGGTAGTTCTCCGGCGACTGGAGGTAGATCAGCGGGGCGAAGAAGTCGTTCCACGACCAGATGAACGTGAAGATGGCCGTGGTGACCAGGGCGGGCCGCAGCAGCGGCAGCACGATATGCCGGAAGATCCGGAAGTGACCGCAGCCGTCGATCAGGGCGGCCTCGTCGAGGCTCTGCGGCAGATTGCGGATGAACTGCACCATCAGGAACACGAAGAACGCGTCGGTGGCGAGGAACTTGCCGAGCAGCAGCGGCACGAAGGTGTCGATAAGGCCGGCCTGCTGGAACATCGTGTACTGCGGGATCAGCAGCAGATGGTGCGGGAGCAGGATGGTGCCGATCATCGCCGTGAACATCACGCCGCGGCCACGGAAGCGCAGACGCGCGAAGGCGTAGGCGGCGATCGAGCAGGACAGCACGTTGCCGATCACCGAACCCACCGAGATGATCAGCGAGTTGGAGAAGAACCGCCAGGTCGGCACCTCCGCGATGCCGTCGAGCGCGGTACGGAAGCCGTCCCAGGTGGCGTCGGCGGGCAGCAGGTCGAAGCTGGAGAGGATCTCCTCGGGCGGCTTGACCGCCGAGGTGAACACCCACACCACGGGGTAGAGCAGGGCGAGCAGGAGCACGACGGCGCCGCCGTGCCACAGGACGGCGCCCCGGTCGAAGGGGCGGCGGTTTCCGCCCGCCGAAGCCGACGTGGGCGCCGGGGCCGGGGCCGGGGAGATGGTCGGGGTCGTCATGGTCACTTCTCCTCGCCCGCGTAGTGGACCCAGCGGCCCGAGGTCTTGAACAGGACGGCGGTCACGATGCCGACGACGATCAGGAGCACCCAGGTCAGGGCGGCGGCGTAACCCATCCGGAAGTCGTTGAAGCCGAGTTCGTACAGATACATCGAGTAGACGTAGGTGGAGCCCGCGGGGCCGCCGGTGCCGTTGGAGACCACGAACGCCGAGTTGAACATCTGGAAGGCGTGCACCATCTCCAGGACCAGATTGAAGAAGATCACCGGGGACAGCATCGGCACGGTGACCGAGACGAACCGCCGCACCGGGCCCGCACCGTCCACCTCCGCCGCCTCGTAGAGATCGCGCGGGATCTGCTGGAGCGCGGCCAGAAAGATGACCATGGGCGCGCCGAACTGCCAGACGGACAGGGCGACCAGGGACATCATCGACCAGTCGGGGTTCGAAACCCAGCCGCCGGTGTCGAGGCCGATGACGCTCAGCGCCCGGTCGACGACGCTGCCGGTGGAGAACAGCAGCCGCCACACGATGGCCGCGCCGACGCTGGCGCCGATGAGCGAGGGCAGATAGAAGGCGGCCCGGTAGAAGTTGCGGCCACGGCGCCTGTTGTGCAGGAGCAGGGCGACGCCGAGCGCCACGGCGAGCTTCAGCGGGGTGGCGATCACCACGTACTGGAGCGTGACCAGGACCGAGTCGCGCATCTGCGGGTCGCCGAAGAGGAGCCGCGCGTAGTTGTCGAGGCCGACCCAGTTCGGGGTGTCGAAGAGGTTGTAGTCCGTGAAGGACATGAACAGCGAGTAGAACATCGGCGCGAGCGTGAGAAGGCCGGCGCCGATCATCCAGGGGGTCAGAAAGACATACGCGGCGCGGTCGTTGCTCCTGCGTCGCTTGCGCGGCGTGGTACTCGGGCCCTCCGGGGAGCGGCGGGCCGCTGGTATCCGGTCATTGGTCGTCGTCGTACCGGCCATGGGGGTGGTCTCCGTAACTCATCGGGCGAGAGGGCGGGCCGGTGGCCGTCAGGAGGCGGCGAACTTCACCTGGTCGAAGTACTGCTCGACGGCCTCGTCCACGGAGAGTGCGCCGTAGCCGACCTTCTCGGCGATGCGCTCCAGGCGGACGTTGAGGGTGTTGCCGCCGATGCCGGGCGCGGGCGGCGTCGGCGCCGCCACATCCTCGATCCGCTTCTCATAGCCCGAGGTCAGCCGCACGAAGGGGTCGTCCATGCTGGCGACGCCCTGCTGACTCGTGGTGGGCGCCATCCCGATGTTGGTGCCGAGGATCTGCGCGACCCGCCGGTCATTGATCATGAAGTTGATGAACTGTGCGGCCTCGCTGAGATACGGCGTCGCGGCGGCGGCGCTGATCAGCATGCCGGGCTTGGCGTAGAGGCCGCTCCTGCCGGTGTCGGTGGGCGGGGTGGTCAACTTCAGCGGAGTGCCGCGCACTTCGCTGCGGCTGCCGATCTGGTTGTCCCACTCGAAGACGGCTGCGGCGCGGCGCAGCGTGACGGGCCCGTTGGGCTTCGACTCCAGGATCTCCCGGGCCGAGGCGATGCCCCCGGTCTCCCGCCAGCGCTCGATGAACGTCAGATACTCCCGCAAGTCATCGGGCGTATAGCCGAGTTGACCGGACTCCGTCCACGCGGTCCTGCCGTGCTGCATCATCCACATCTCGACGCCCATGTAGTTCTGGCCGGGGTTGTCGACACCGGCCTGGGCGCCCTTGGTGAACTTCCGTATCTTCGCGGTCTCTTCGACGAACGCGTCCCAGCTCGTGTTCAGATCCGGCGGCGCGGCCCCGGCCTTGGCGTACAGCCCGGCGTCGTACATGAGCCCGATGCTGTTGCGCGACAGCGGCAGTCCGACACGGCGGTCCTCGATCAGGCCCGCGGTGCGCAGTGCGGGCACGACGGTGCCGACGTCGATCTCCTTGCCCGGACCCGAGACCTCACCGAGGTCGGCGAGCAGATCATGATGGGCGAAGGTGCGCAGCCAGGCGTAGTCGACATGCAGGACGTCGGGCGGGTTGCCGCCGGCGAGGGCGGTGGTCACCTTCTGCAGATACGGGTCGAAGCCGACGAAGCTCGCCTTGATCCGGATCTTCGGGTGGCCGCGTTCGAAGACGTCGATGCACTGGTTGATGAGTTCGGCCCGGCTGATCTCGCCCCAGAAGAAATAGCGGAGCGTGGCGGTACCGCCGGAGGCGACGGAACGCGCCCCGCCACTGCAGCCGGTGACGAGTGCCGCGGACAGCAAGGCTGCCAGGGCGGCACGGCGGGAGGGGGCGGTGCTGCGGGAAGGGGCGATGCTGCGGGAAGGGGCGGCGTTGCGGGCGAGGGCGACTTTGCGAGAGGGGGCGTCATTGCCCATGCGGCTCCTCTGCGAGCTGGGTCGGCAGCCTTGGTCAACTTCGGGTTGGGGCGCGACTTTTGCATGCGCTCGTAGCAGCGTCAACAGTTCGCGCAAGCGCTTTCTGTCTTGGGAGGTCAAGGGAGTGCATGGTCGGGGCATGGGTCGGCCCGGCAATCCGACGGGGCTCTTGACGGTCTCTGCGAGCGCTTGCAGAGTGAGGGCGGCGGGTTCGACGGCGGGCCGGTCCGGACCGCACTGGCCAGTCATGGGCTGCCGCGCACTGGTCAGGAATGGAGAAGCCCTGGGACGACGGTTGCTTCTAGCGTGGTGAAGGCAGGGACGAGGTGTCCCGCAGACCCATCTCACCGCGCACACCGAGGAGCCCGTCATGGCCGCCCGACTCGAGAACATCATCTACCCCGTCAAGGACATCGACCAGGCCAAGGCCCTGTTCACCGCGCTGCTCGGCACCGCCCCCACACAGGACGCGCCGTACTACGTCGGCTTCGAGGTCGAGGGTCAGCCGACGGTGGGCCTCGACCCCAACGGCCACCGCAAGGGCCTCACCGCACCGGTCCCCTACTGGAAGGTCGAGGACATCGAGGCCTCGATCGCGGAGCTGACCGGCGCCGGCGCGACGCTCGGGGAGAAGCCCCAGGACGTCGGCGGCGGCCGCCAGATCGCCACGGTCACGGACAGCGCCGGGAATGTGATCGGTCTTGTGCAGGACGCCTGACCGGGCCTGATCGCCGAGCCGTCCAGGGCACCCCGCTTTCAGATGTCAGCATCATCGGGATACAGTCCATATCCTGATGGTGCCGTCGAGGGACGTCATGGAACGGAACGGGGTGGTCAGGTCATGGCTCGGCTGACGCGGGTCCAGCAGCAGGCACGCACGCGCGCATCCGTACTGGCCGCAGCGCGTGAGGAGTTCATCGAGTACGGCTATGCCCTGGCGAAGATCGACCGGATCGCCGAGCGGGCGGAGCTGACGCGGGGCGCGGTGTACTCGAACTTCCCGGGCAAGCGGGCGCTGTATCTGGCGGTGCTGGTCGAGATGATCGAGAGAGGCGAGAGAGGCGAGAGAGGCGAGAGAGGCGAGAGGGGCCAGAGGGGCCAGAGGGTCGAGCACGGCGGCACGGTCGCGCCGCGGGAGTCACCTGAGTCACCGGCCGACGCGCTCGGGGCGTTCGCACGGACATGGCTGGAGCGGCTGCCTCTGGTCGACGACACCGCGTCGGGCGGCCGCCTCCAACTGCGTTCACTGGTGGGTGTGTTCGACGACGAGCAAGGCCGCACCGTGCTGGCCCAGATCGCCCGGCTCGAGGCGTTGCTGCTCGCCCTCGGCCTTGAGTCCTGCGAACCGGGTCGCGCGTCGAACCGCACGTCGGCCCGCGCGTCGGCCCGCTCGCCGCACCGACCGTCGGATCGTCCGCCGGTGCGGCGTGTGCGACTGGCCGAGCTGGTCCTGACGCTGCTCGGCGGCTCGGGCTTGCTGGCCGAGCTGTCGCCGGGATTCGGCGACCCCTTCGACCGGGCCCGCGCCTGTGAGCATCTGGCAGAACTCGACCTCGGTGACACCTGGGCGCCGCCGCATCTGCCCTACGTCGAGCCCGCCGAGCCGTGCCAGGACGCCTGGGTCCCGCCCACCGGGCTTGTCGACCGGATCAGTGGCGCGCCGGTCGACCTCGGTGCCGACGGGCTGATCACGGTGCTCGGGGCTCATCGCCTCGCCGCCGCCGAGGAGGCCGTGCGCTCCGTGCGGCCGGGCGAACAGGTCACGGTGGTCGTTGTCACCGGTGATCCCGCCGAGACCGGCCGTCTCCTACGGCTCAGGATCAGCGACCTCATCGCTTGCCTGCGCAGTGTGTTCCCTGCCGAGGCGTGGCAGCACGTACGGCTCGTCATCGACGACGGAGCACGAGTCACGTCGGCCATCGGCCTGGACGGGACGGAAGGCGACGCAGCAGCAGACGGTGCGGAAGACAGGGCAGAAGGCGGCGCGGACGATGAGACGGAAGCCGCCGTACGCGTTCGGGGCGGCGTGATCGTCGCCCGAAGCCACGGGCGGGGTGCCGCTCACGCGGCCGCGGCAGCCCGGGCCGGGGCCGGGCGCGGCGCACGGTCGAGGAGCACGACCGCATGAGCACGCCCCGACCTCCGCGCACAGAGGCCGACTTGATGGTGCTGCACGCCCTGCGCTGCGGCGGGTACTCCGGTATGGCCCGGGTGGTCACCGCCACCGGCCTTGACGGGTCCGCGGTCGAGTCGGAGCTGATCGACCTCGCGGTCGCGGGGCTCGTCACGCGTGTGGCGGGCGAGTTCGGCGTCTGGGGCCTGACGGAGTCCGGCCGGGCCGCGGATGCCGAACGGATCACCGGCGAGCTGGATTCGGCCGGCGCCCGCACCGCCGTGGCCGCGGCGTACGAACGCTTCCTCGTGCTCAACCCGGAACTGCTCGACCTGTGCACGGCCTGGCAACTGAGGTCCGTCGACGGGGTCATGACCGTCAACGACCACAGCGACCCTTCCTATGACGCCCGGGTTCTCGGCCGGTTCACCGCGCTGCAGCAGCGGGCCACGGTCGTCTGTGACGAGCTGTCGGCGGCGCTTGCGCGCTTCGGCCGCTACCGCGACCGTCTCGCCGAAGCCCTGGACCGGGCCTCCGCGGGCGAGTTGGACTATGTCGCCGACAGCACCGCGTCCTACCACACGGTGTGGGCGGAGCTGCACGAAGACCTGCTCGCCACCCTCGGCATCCCGCGAGGAAGCGGGTTCGCCCGATGAAGCGGACTCACCCCATGAAGTGGATCCGTCATCTCGGCCCGCACGTCGAGGAGACGGCCGAGGTACTGGGCGCGAAGGCGCGGGGTCTCGTCACGCTGCACCACCTCGGGTTGCCGGTGCCCGCCGGGTTCGTGATCACCACGGAGGCATGCCGCGCGTTCCTGCGGGACGGACGGCTTCCCGGCGGGCTCGACGAGGAACTCGTGAGCGCCATGAGCGCCCTGGAAGCCGTCACGGGGCGCCGATTCGGCGGCGCGCGGGCGCCCTTGGCCGTATCCGTCCGCTCCGGGGCCGGTGTGTCGATGCCCGGCATGATGAACACCATCCTCAACCTCGGCCTCACCACCGGGGCCACGGAGGGCTTGGCGGCCGAGACCGGCGATATGCGGTTCGCGCAGGACTCGCGGCGGCGCCTCCTGTCCGGCTTCGCCTCCGCGCTCACGCACACCGACGCGGGCGTTCCGGACACCGCGATCGGGCAGTTGCGCCTCGCGGTCCGGGCCGTCTTCTCGTCGTGGGACACGCCACGCGCGCGGACCTACCGTGAACTGCACGGCATCCCGCACGACCTCGGCACCGCCGTGATCGTGCAGACGATGGTGTTCGGCAACCGCGACGACCGCAGCGGGACCGGCGTGGCGTTCAGCCGCGACCCCGGCACCGGGGAGAAGGCACCGTTCGGCGAAGTCCTGTTCGCGCACCAGGGCGAGGATGTGGTCTCGGGCCGGTCGCTGACCCGCCCCCTGCGCGAACTCGCCGACCGGGAGCCCGCGGTGTGGGCCCGGCTGCTCGACGCCCTGAACCGGATCGAGAAGCATGAGCGCGACGCCTGCTATGCCGAATTCACCTTCCAGTCGGGCGAGTTGTGGCTCCTTCAGGTCAGGCCTGGGCGGTTCGCCGGAGCCGCCGCCGTCCGCGTCGCGGCCGAGCTCGCCGACGAGCGCGTACTCACACGTCACGAAGCGCTGCTCAGGGTCTCGCCCCAGCAGCTGCGGCAGGTCCGTATCCCTCGTATCGCGGCGTCGGGGCCGGCCGACATCCTGGCCCGTGGCACGGGGGCCTGCCCGGGTGTCGCCGTCGGCAGAGTCGCGACCACGACGGACACGGCGGTACGCATGGCCGCCGACGGCCCGGTCGTCCTCGTACGGCCGGAGACATCGCCGCACGACATGCGCGGCCTCGCCGCCGCCGCGGGCATCGTCACCGCGCGCGGCGGCCCGGCCAGCCACGCCGCGGTGGTCGCACGGTCGATGGGGAAACCCGCGGTCGTCGGTGTCGCCGGACTCTCCGTCGATGTCACCGGCGCCGTCGTGCGAGCCGGTGGGCGCACCGTGGGCGAAGGCGCCCTCGTCACCATCGACGGAAGCAGTGGTGAGGTCGCCGTCGGCAGCCCCCGTATCACCACGGGCGCGGCCGACCCGCATCTGCACCGGCTGCTCGCCTGGGCGGACGAGGCATCGGGCGACCACTCCCCGCGCGATGAGGTCGAGCGCCTCAGCGCGGCCCGCGCCGCACTCCGCACGGACTGACGGGCTGACGGGCTTACGGGCTGACGGGCTGACGGGCTGACGGGCTGACGGGCTGACGGGCTGACGGATCAATTGGCACGGACCCATCTCAAGGAGAAGCAACAGTGGCGACCCGGCACTTGTACGTGGTGAGGCACGGCGACGCGGACCCGTTCGGGGAGTTGACCGATGTGGGGCACCGGCAGGCGGAACTGCTGGCGAAGCGTCTCGCCCTGCTGCCGGTCGACGCGGTGTGGCATTCGCCGCTGCCACGGGCCGCGCGGACGGCCCGGATCATCGGCGAGCAGCTGGCGGATGTTCCCGTGCGGGAGGCAGCCGAACTCGTCGACCACATCCCGTACGTACCGGCCGAGATGCCCCCGGCGTGGGCGGGGTTCTTCGATGGGTTCGACGCGGACGAAGCCGCCGCGGGAGCCCGTCTCGCGGACGCGCTGACCGACCGGTTCGCCCGCCCCGCCGACGGCGGGACCGGGACGGGGGCCGGAGCCGGGACCCATGAGGTCCTGGTCACGCATGCCTATCAGGTGGCCTGGCTGATGCGGCACGCCCTCGAAGCACCGCCCACGCGCTGGCTGGGATTGCACACCGCGAACACGGCGCTGACGGCGATCCAGTACCGCGACGGCCTGCCGCCGACGGTGCTGGCGTACAACGACATGGCGCACCTCCCGGCCGACCTGCGCTGGACGGGGTTCGGCCCCGGCTTGCGGCCGTAAGGGAAAGCGCGGCAGACCGGGCGTACGAAGGCCGGCTCGGGCCCGTGGCGGCGCACGGGGCCGAGCCGGCTCGCAGGAGGCCGCGGAGGGACGGCCTCGCCTCAGTGGATCAAGAGGTCAGTGGATCAGCGGGTCAGTGCGCCACCGTCGCCGGCTCAGGCTCGGGCTTCGGCTCAGCCGCTCCCGAACTCCCCTTGCGCCCCCAGTGGTTGAAGACCAGGTTCAGGGCGACGGCGACGAGACAGCCGGTGGAGATGCCGGAGCCGAGGACGATCTGCGCCCAGTCGGGGAAGCCGCTGTAGATGCCGTCCGACAGGGCGGGGGCGAGTCCGGCGCCGAGGGTCATGACGACGATCAGGGCGTTGTCCCCCTGGTGCAGATCGGCCTGTACGAGGGTCTGGATACCGCTGACGGCGATCGAGCCGAAGAGGAACAGGCTCACCGCGGCGAGTACCGGCATCGGCACCACGGACACCAGGGCGGCGGCGGCCGGGCTGAGCCCGATGAGGACGAGGATGGCTCCGCTGAGCGCCACGACGTAGCGGCTGCGCACCTTGGAGATCACGACGAGGCCGATGTTCTGGGCGAAGGCGCTGGCGTGAAAGGCGTTGAACAGCGGGCTCAGGGCCGAGCCGAGGCTGTCGGCGCGCAGGCCGCGGGCGATGGTGCGCTCGTCCACGTCCTTCCCCACGATCTTGCCGAGCGCGATCATGTCGGCCGTCGACTCGGTGAGGATGACCAGCATCACCACGCACATCGACACGATGGCCGGCAGGGAGAACTGCGGCGCCCCGAAGTGCAGCGGCGAGGGGACGCCGACCAGCGCGGCGTCGCTCACCTTCGAGAAGTCGACGAGGCCGAGCGGGACGGCGAGCAGCGTGCCGAAGAGCAGCGCGAGCAGCATGCTGATCTGCTTGAGGAATCCGCGTGTGAACCGCTGGAGCAGCAGCATCAGGAGGATCGTCGCGCCGGTGAGCCCGATGCTCTTGGGGTCCGCGGCGCCGTGCGGCGCATCGTCCACGATCCAGTCGTACGCGACGGGGATCAGCGACACCCCGATGAGCAGGATCACCGAGCCGGTGACGACGGGCGGGAAGAACCGCACCAGGCGCGAGAAGTACGAACTGACCAGGAACCCGAAGACACTGGACACGATGATCGCGCCGAAGACGACCGGCAGGCCGGTCCCCACCCCGCCTTCGGTGGCGATGACGGTGAGCATCACGCCGACACCGGCGAAGGAGACGCCGTTCACGAAGGGCAGCTTCGAGCCGATGAACGTGCCGATGCCCAGGGTCTGCAGCAGGGTGGCGATGCCCGCCATCAGCAGGCTGCCGCCCATCAGGACGGCGGTGTCGGCGGGTGACATCTTCGTCGCCACGGCCACCACGAGCGGCACCGAGACCGCGCCGGCGTACATGGACGCCACATGCTGCAGGCTCGCGATCACCATCCGGCCCGGCGGCAGGATCTCGTCCACGGGATGGACGTCGGCGGCTGCGGCCTCGGAGGCCCGAGGGACGGCAGGACTCATCAGGGTGCCTCTTCCATCGCTCCCTGCGGGCAAGGAAGCGTCAAAACTGGAAAGTAAGTTCCGCAATGCGGGGGACGGCGAGGACGTTACTTCAGAGGTGACCCCAAGGGAAGAGGTTCAGGTTTGTGCGATCGTCCCGTTGTCCTGCCTGGTGGGGACCGCAGTTGAGGCTCCCCGCGCCGGTCCCTGGTCCTCGGGGGCGAACGGCCCCGGATCCTCGGGGGCGAAGGTGACGGTGATGTCGAGGCCGCCCTCGGGCCCCGGGCGCGCGGTGACGGGTGCACCGTGGGCCTCGGCGACGGCGGCGACGATGGACAGGCCGAGACCATGGCCCTCCGGTGTGCCGGTGCGCGCCTCGAAGCGCTGGAACGGCTGGAAGAGGGTGCCGACACGCTCGTCCGGAATGTCGGGTCCGCTGTTGGTCACCTGAAGCACCGGGCGCCCGGCCGTCGTTCCCGAGCGCACCCGGACCCAGCCGCCCGGGGCGTTGTGGCGTACGGCGTTGTCGACGAGGTTCGTCACCAGACTGGCGAGGAGCCGCGGGTCGCCCGTGGTCACGGCGGGGCCCAACTCCCGTTCCACGCGCACCCCGGCCGCCGCGTGCTCGCCCAGCGTCTTCTCCGCCACCGTCGCCAGGTCGACCCGTTCACGGCGCTGCAGTCCGCGCTGGCTGCGGGCGAGGGTGAGGAGCGCGGCGATGAGATGTTCCTGCTGCTCGCCCGCGGCGAGGACGCGCAGACACACGGCGCGCAGCGACTTCTCGTCGGCCGCGGGGTCGGCCAGCGCGACCTCCAGCATCGCCCGCTGCAGGGTGAGCGGGGTGCGCAGCTCGTGCGACGCGTTGGCGACGAAGTGCTTCTGCGCGGCGAAGGCGGCGTCAAGGCGGGAGAGCAGCGCGTCGATGGTGTCGCCGAGGTCCTTCAACTCGTCGTCGGGGCCCTGGATTCCGAGCCGTTCGTGCAGATTGCGATCCGAGATACGGCGGGCCTTGTCGCTCATCGTCCGCACCGGGCGCAGCACCCGGCCCGCCATCAGCCAGCCGAGCACCACCGAGACCGCCGACATCAGGGCGAGCGCGAGCACCGACTGGGTGAGCAGCTGCTGCAGCATCGCCTCGCGCTGTTCGCCGGGATCGGGGAACCTGAACCGCGCCGGGTCGATGGGCGGCAGCCCGTAAGGACCGCCGATGGTCTTCACGAGGTACTGCGGCTCCCGCGTGAAAACCAGGATGTACGTGATGATCAGCAGCGCGGCTCCCGACACCAGGAACAGCACGCCGTAGAGCAGGGTCAGGCGCAGGCGTACGGTCCAGCGGAAGCGACGCCGGAAAGGCGCGGGCGCGGAGGCGGGCGCGGTGCCCGCCGGGTCAGATGCGGTAGCCGGCATGGGGCACCGTCTCGATCACCGGCGGCTCGCCGAGCTTGCGGCGCAGCCGGCTGATCGTGACCTTCACGGTGTTGGTGAACGGGTCGGCCGCCTGGTCCCAGGCGCGCTCCAGGAGCTGTTCGGCGGAGACGACACCGCCCTGCGCGGACAACAGCAGCTCCAGGACGGCGAGTTCCTTCGGCGAGAGATCAAGTCGGCGTCCGGCCCGGCGGGCGACACGCTGCGCGGAGTCGAGCGTGAGGTCGCCATGGCTGAGTACGGGCGGTACGGCGGGCTGGGCGCGGCGGGCCAGGGCCCGTACGCGGGCGATCAGTTCGGCGAAGGCGAAGGGCTTGGGGAGATAGTCGTCGGCGCCGAGGGAGAGTCCGTCGACCCGGTCCTCGATCGTCGTGGCGGCGGTGAGCATCAGCACCCGGGCACGGCCGCCGTGTTCGACCAGGGCCTGGCAGACCTCGTCGCCGTGCAGCCGCGGCAGATCGCGGTCCAGGACGACGACGTCGTAGTCGTGCACCAGGGCGAGATCCAGGGCTTCCTGCCCGTCATAGGCGAGGTCGACGGCCATGCCGTCCTGGCGCAGGCCGGTGGCCACGGTGTCGGCCAGCTCCCGGTGGTCCTCGACGATCAGCACGCGCATGACGGAAAGCATGCAGGAGAGGGGGTTACACCGCGATAACAGGGAGCGTTCCCGTCCTGTAACCGCCCGGTGCGTAGACCTTGGCCGCATGAATCAGACCTACCGGCGCAAGAGCGCCCGCCGCATCCTTCCACTCGTACCGCTGCTGCTCACCGGGACGCTACTGACGGCCTGTTCGGGCGGCTCTCCGCAGGCCGCGGACGCCTCGGGCAGCGGCGGCGCGGGCGGCTCGGACAAGAGCGCGGCCCCGACCGGCCCCCAGGAGCGTGGCCTCGCGTTCGCCGAGTGCATGCGCAAGAACGGCGTGGACAAGTTCCCCGACCCGGCCGAGGGCGGCGGCATCAGGATCACTCCCGGCTCCGGTGTCGACCCGCAGTCACCGGAGTTCCAGAAGGCCCAGGAGGCCTGCAAGGAGTTCTCACCGCAGGGCGAGGGCGGCCCCAACGGCGGCAAGCCCCTCGACCCGGCGAAGGTCGCGGCGTGGGCGGAGTGCATACGCGAGAACGGCATGCCCGAGTTCCCCGACCCGGAGATCAACGGCGGTGCCATGGAGATCGACATGTCCGGTGTCGGGATGAAGGGCGACGACCCCGCGTTCCGCAAGGCCATGGAGGCATGCAAGGACAAGCGGCCGACCGGCGGCGTGATGATGAAGGGCGGCGGGGGCCAGTGAGCGGACGGCCGGACATCGGAGCTCCGCCCGGAGTTGAGGACCCGCTCGCGGGTCCTGCGGATGGCGGCGGGCCGGAAAGCGGGCCGCCGGAGAGCGGACAGCCGGAGAGCGGACGGCCGGAGAGCGGGCCGGAAAGTGACAGGGATCGCGGCGACGCTCCCGAGCCCGGGACCGACGCTCCACCGCCCGGGGTCGCCGGGGTCGCCGGGGCCCCGTCGCGCCGCCGACGGCGGCCGCTGCGTACGTCGTTGATCGTCGTGGCGGCCACCGCGGTCGCCGCGGCCGGCGGGATCGCGGCCACCGGCACGCTCGGCGGGGACGGCGACGGCAGCGCCGCGGCCGCCCCGTCGGGCCCGGCGCGCACCGCGGCGGTGCGCAAGACGACGCTCACCCGCAGCGAGACGGTGGACGGCACCCTCGGATACGGCGAGGCCACCCCCGTACAGGCCACGGCGGGCGACTCCGGCGGCGCGAACGGTGGCGGCGGCAACAGTGAGGACGGGAACGGCGCTGGCGGTGCGAAGGACACGGCACCCACGGCTTCCACCGGAACCCTCACCTGGCTGCCCGCCGAGGGCGAGGTCATCGGGCGCGGCGACCCCGTGTACCGCACGGACGAGAGAGAGGTGCCGCTGTTGTACGGATCAACTCCCCTGTACCGCACGCTCGGTACGGGCGCCGAGGGCAAGGACGTGGAGCTCCTGGAGAAGAACCTGGCGGCGCTCGGCTACGACGGGTTCACCACGGACGAGGAGTACACCTCCGCCACCGCGGCCGCGGTCGAGGAGTGGCAGGAGGACCTGGGCCGTGCGGCGACCGGCACGGTCGCACCGGCCGACGCGGTCGTGGCGTCCGGCGCCCGCCGTGTCGCCGACGTCAAGTCGGCCCGTGGCGGCGCCGCTTCGGGTGAGGTGCTCGCCTGGACCGGCACCGAGCGGGTGGTGACGGTCGATCTGGAGGCGCAGTACGAGGACCTCGTCGAGGACGGCACCGAGGCCACCGTCACGCTGCCGGACGGCACAACGGCCGAGGCCCGGGTCACGGACGTCGGCAACGCCGCCACCGCCAAGCCGTCCGAGGGCGGCGGCGACTCCGACGGCGGCACCGACGAGGCGACCCTGCCGGTCGAGCTCACGGTCAAGGAGCAGAAGAAGCTGGGCCGTTACCAGGCCGCACCGGTGGATGTGACCGTGGCGGCGGAGAGCCGCGAGGACGTCCTCGCCGTGCCCGTCAACGCCCTGGTCGCACGCCAGGGCGGCGGCTACGCGGTACAGGCCGTCACCGGCACCGGCGTGGAGTACCGGCAGGTCGAACTCGGTCTGTTCGCCGACGGCCTGGTCGAGATCTCCGGCACCGGCGTCACCGAGGGCCTGAAGGTGGGGGTGCCGAAGTGAGACCCGAGCTCTCGCGTCAACTCACAGCGCCCGTCGTCGAGTTGGAGGACGTGTCCAAGACCTACGGCGAGGTGGCCGCGCTCGTCGGGGCCGGACTCGTCGTGCGGCGCGGGGAGATGCTGTCGATCGTCGGCCCTTCGGGCTCGGGCAAGTCGACGATGCTCAACGTCATGGGGACGCTCGCACGGCCGAGCACCGGAACGGTCCGTATCGACGGGCACGCTATCGACGACCTGTCCGACCGGCAGCTGTCCGCGCTGCGCGCCCGCACCATCGGCTTCGTCTTCCAGGCCTTCCATCTGGCGGGCGGCGTACCGGCTCTCGACGCTGTCGCCGACGGCCTGCTCTACTGCGGCCTCCCCCGCGGCGAACGCCTGCGGCTCTCGGAGCGCGCGCTGCGCCGGGTCGGGCTCGGGCACCGGCTCTACAACGAGCCGCACCAGCTCTCCGGCGGCGAGAAGCAGCGCGTGGCGATCGCGCGGGCCGTCGTCGGCGATCCGCCGCTGCTCCTCGCGGACGAGCCGACGGGCGCTCTCGACTCACGTTCGGGGGCGATGGTGATGGAGCTGCTCGACGAGCTGAACCTGGCGGGCACGACGATCGTGGTGATCACCCATGACCGGGACATCGCTGCGTCGCTGCCCCGTGAGGTGCGGATCAGGGACGGCCGGATCGAGTGCGACTCCGGACTCGCGGAGCACGCGGACATGGGCCGGGTGGGCGTATGACTGCCACGACGACACCACCACAGCTGCCTGAGCCACCAGGACCGCCAGGAACGCCACGACCGCCGCGGCCCAAGCCGGCCCGGCTGAGCCCGGTCGACGTGGTGCGCACCGGTGGTTCGGGGCTGCGTTCACGGCCGATGCGGGTCTTCCTCTCGGCCCTCGGCATCGCGATCGGCATCGCCGCGATGATCGGCGTCGTGGGTATCTCCACATCCAGCCAGGAGGAGCTGAACCGCAGGATGGCGGCGCTCGGCACCAATCTCCTGACGGCCGCGCCCGGCCAGTCGTTCGGCGGCGATACGGCCCGTCTGCCGGAGGAGGCCGTGGAGATGGTCGGCGCCATCGACGCGGTGGAGTCGGTCTCGGCGATCGGCAAGAGCGACGCGAAGGTGTACCGCAACGACCATGTGCCCGAGCAGGAGACCGGCGGCATCAGCGTGTACGCGGCGCGCACCGATCTGCCCGGGACGGTGGGCGCGGAAGTCGTCGACGGCCGCTGGCTGAACGCCGCCACCGGCCGCTACCCGGCGGTGGTCCTCGGCGCGAGGGCCGCCGAGCAGCTCGGGATGTACGCCTCGGGCCCCGAGGTGCGGGTGTGGCTCGGCGGGCGCTGGTTCACGGTGGTGGGCCTCCTCGCGCCGAACGCGCTCGCGCCGGAACTCGACTCGGCCGCGCTGATCGGCTGGTCCGCGGCCGAGAAGGAAGTGGGGTTCGACGGGTACGCGACGACCGTGTACGCGCGCGTCGAGGAGTCGGCGGTGACCGACGTACAGGCGCTCCTCGGCGCGACCGCCAACCCGGAGAACCCCAACGAGGTCGATGTGTCCCGCCCTTCGGACGCGCTCGCGGCACGGGAGGCGACGGACGAGACCCTGTCCGGGCTGCTCCTGGGCCTGGGCGCGGTGGCGCTCCTGGTCGGGGGTGTCGGAGTGGCCAACACCATGGTCATCTCGGTTCTGGAACGCCGGGCGGAGATCGGTCTGCGGCGCTCCCTGGGCGCGACCAAGGGGCAGATCCGCACTCAGTTCCTGTGCGAGTCCCTGCTGTTGTCGGCACTCGGCGGCCTGGGCGGTGTCGCCCTGGGCATCGCGGTGACGGCCGGCTACGCCGGCTATCAGGGCTGGCCGACGGTCGTTCCCCTGTGGGCGATGGCCGGAGGTGTGGGCGCCACGCTCGTCATCGGGGGCCTGGCCGGTTTCTATCCGGCGCTCCGCGCGGCCCGGCTGCCACCGACGGAGGCGCTGGCGGCGGCGTGACGGCTACGGGGCCTCTGGGGCCACTCTCGCCGGTTGCCTCCGGGGGGCGGTCGTCACCGTCGGGTGCGCGGGCGGTCGTCACAGTCGGGTGCGGGGGCGGCCGCCTTCCGTTGTGCCGAGGTCCACGTGCTGCCCCTGGCGGCCGGCGGAGAAGGCCAGTTCCCGCCACTGGCCGCGCTCGACGGGCTCCGGCCAGCCCAGGTCGCGGTGCGGAACCGGCAGGCGCTGGCCGCGTACACGCATGAACTCCACCTCGGCGACCGCCCGGCCCACTGCGTTGCCCCGGCCGTCGGCGACGAGCAGCACCAGCAGATCGTGTCCGAAGGGACTGTCCAGTGGCGTCAACAGCACGCCTCCCGGGCGTAGTTGACGCACCCAGGCCTCGGGGATGCGGCGCACCGACGCGGTGGAGACGACTCTGTCGTACGGGGCGCTCCCGGCGTGACCGTGCTCGCCGTCGCCCGTCACGAGGCGGACGTCGACGCCGAGTTCACCCAGGCGGCGCGAGGCGTGAGCGGCGATGCGCGGGTCGATCTCCACGCTGACGACCGTGCCGGGGCCGGTCCTGTGGGTGAGCAGCGCGGTGGTGTAGCCGGTCCCGGTGCCGATCTCCAGGACGCGCTCGCCCGGCTCCGGGGCGAGGTGGCGCAGCAGTTCCACGATCGTGCAGGAAGCGGAGATGCTGGACGTGAAGCGCCCTTCGGCGGGTCCTGTCGGGGCGACGGCGCCGTCGTCGATCTGGGTGATCAGCGAGTACCCGGGGGTGTAGACGGCGGAGAGCCAGGCGCGCGGTTCCATGGCACGGTCGTAGAGGCGGTAGCCGTTCTTGCCGCGCTCGGGCCACCACACGCGGTCGGGCACGAAGTGCTCGCGCGGTGTGGCCAGGAAGGCGTCGTACAGCCACCGGCATCCGGCCATGCCACGGCGCTGCGGATACAGCTCTTCGGCGCAGCGTCTGCGGACGCGCTCGGCCAGCGTGGCCATGACGGTCCCCCGTTCTCGTCCCGGGTCAGTTCTCGTCGTCGAGGTCGTCCAGGTCCGTCTCCTCGGGTTCGGGCATGGGGTTGCCCGGGTCACCCGGTGAGGAGAAGGGTCCACCGACCTGACCGTCGCCCGACTGCCGGTCGTCGCCCACCGCCGCCTCCCGCCGCAGAGTCGTCGCGTCCGTACGGCCCAGGATAGGAGCGGTCGCGGGGGCGCGGGAGTGAAGTACGGCGGCGTGAAGGAGTGCGTTGGGGTGGCCGGACGCGGGTCACGGCGTGACGGACCGTGGATTGTCAGTGCCGCACGAGAGACTCATTGGTCCGCCACCGACGGAGGGACCGACCGATGACCGACCGACAACTCGACGCTGTCCGGGCCTATATCCGCCTGAATCAGAGTGTGCGCGCCGCCCTCGCCGACTCCGGGGCACCGGCTCCGGGTGCGCTGCTGCCGACCGTGCCGATGGCCGAGGCCGACTCCGCCCTCGACGCGGCCGGTCTGCGCGGCAATGAGGCGGAGTTCTTCCGCATGGTCCGCGAGCTCCACGGCCGGTCGTTCACGCACCAGGAGCACTAGGGTCTTCGGCTGTGGTGGCACGCCGGGCCGCCATGCGTAGCGTCACCCGGGCTTGCGGGCCTCGATGAGGAAGCGCGTGGTGTGGGCGACGAACGGGCCCTCGCTGCGGATCTTGTCGTGCAGCTGCCGCAGCCGGTCGCGGTACTGCTCGACGGTGAACCCCGGCACCATCCAGATCACCTTCCGCAGGAAGTAGATCACCGCTCCGACATCGAAGAACTCGGTGCGCAGGGATTCCGCACGCAGGTCGACGACCTCGAGTCCTGCCGCCTCGGCCGCCCGGCGGGCGTCGTCGGGGTGCCGCCCGCGGCGTACTTCCTCGGGCTGCGGGCCGAGGAAGTACTCGACCACTTCGAAGACGCTGGCGGGGCCGACCTGCTGGGAGAAGTAGTGACCGCCGGGCATGAGTACGCGGGCGATCTCCTCCCACCACACGGTCACGGGGTGGCGGCTGACCACCAGGTCGAAGGCCTCGTCGGCGAACGGCAGCGGCGGCTCGTCCTCGTCCTTGACGACCGCCGCGCCCAGCGGGTGGAGCAGCCGGGTGGCCTTGGCGACGTTCGGCGGCCAGGACTCCGTGGCCACCGCCAGGGGCGGCAGTTTCGGCACTCCGGCGAGGACCTCGCCGCCGCCGGTCTGGATGTCGAGGGCGGCCGATGCCCGGGCCATCCGCTCGCCCATCAGGCGCTGATAGCCCCATGACGGCCGGCGTTCGGTGGCCCGTCCGTCGAGCCAGGAGAAGTCCCAGCCTTCCACCGGGGCCGCCTCGGCCTCCGCCACCAGATCTTCGAATGTTCGCTCCATGTCCGTATCGTCGCAGGTCTTTCCGCAGATGCCTCAGCACGGCCGTCGCCACACGCCCAGGTCGAGGCGCTTGCGCATGGAGCTGAGGCCGAGTCTCCCGGTGCGGGCGCAGAAGACGCTGGGCTCGAGTGCGTACTCGACGTGCAGGACGGCTTTGCCCGCCGCGACGAAGGGTTTGAGCCGCTCGCACTCGCCGTACTGTGCGCACTCCTCGTTCACGGCGAAGTCGAAGTCGTCGACCAGCTGCGGCACTTGGGGCAGGTCGTTCTTCAGGCCGACCGACATGCCGCGGGCGTGCGCGAGAGCGGCGAGCATACGGTTGTACGCGAGCTGGTGACGCGCGGTCAGCGGGAAGCCCGTGTCGTTGAGGTAGGCGTCCATCAGATCGGGCTCGACCGCGTCGAAGCCCCGGTCACGGCACATGTCGAAGCGCCGGGCCATCAGCGGGCGCAGGATGTCGAGTTGCCGGATGTCCAGCCACCGCTCCCCCGCCCAGCCGTTCTCGCGGCCGCGCACGGACGCGGGGAAGTCCCTCTGGTCGGGGCGGAAGGACTCCCAGGCACCGGCGTTGATGTAGCAGATGACCTTGCGCCCCTGGCGGTGCAGCCCGCGGACCGCGGCGGCGTCGTTCTCGAAGCCGTCGATGTCGTAGACGGGCACGTCGACGACGGGGTCCACCCGGCCGTCGAGCTGCCACTGCCAGGCGGTCCCCGGGGCGGGCCGCCAGCGGACGGCGGGCGAGGGCCTCTCATCCGGCGCGGGCTCCGGTGCCGAGCAGGCCGTGAACAGGACGAGCAGCGGCAGGAGCAGGAGCAGGACGAACACGGGGCGCGGGCGGATCACGCGGATCAGGGTCCTTCCGGTGCTACGGCTCTCGGTGTCCGGTGCTACGACTTTCGGGGTCCGGTGCTACGGCTCTCGGGGTGCCCGGCGGTCGAGGGCCGGTGGCAGCAGGCACCACGGGTTGGGGCCGTGGCCTGGGACGGCGCAGGACACCGCGGCGCCGCGCAGTTCCGCCGTGCGGGCGGCCAGTCCGCACAGGCCGGCCGGCACCCCGTGGATGAGGTGGCAGAAGCGCTCGGGCGGATGGTCGGCGGTCCAGCGGGGCGCGGCCGGGGCCGCGAGGTAGGTGCGCCAGTCGCCCTCGAAGGTCACGAGGAGATCGGCGAACGCGGCGTATCCGGGGGCCGGGTGGACCCCGGGGTTGAGGACGACGGTGTCCGCGCCGCGCGTGCGGGCGGTGCGGACGATGCGCCGGTAGTGCCGGAGCGCGGAGGTCCCGGCGGCGGCCTGGTCGAGGAAGCAGCCGTCGGTGGCGTACCAGTCGCGGTAGCGGTCGAGGTCCGCGGTGATGTGCCGGCGGGGCCTGCGGCCGTAGTCGGTGTCGACGTAACCGAGCAGCCGCACCCCCGCCGCCCGCAGAGAGCGGGCGGCGGCGGCGAACGACGGCTCCACGGCGGCGCCGGGGCCGTCGGCGACATTGAGGATCACGCCGTACAGCAGGTCGGCGCACTGCCCAAGGCGCTCCCAGGGGCCGGGGTCGGCGCCCGGGTGGATGTACATGGGCACCAGGAGCTGCGGATGCGGTGCGGTGTTCAACGGGCCGCCGGGACCGCGGCACCGGACAGCGAGTCCCAGAGATCCGCGAGGGAGTCGGGCAGGGACCGGCGCGGTTCCCAGCCGAGGGCCGAACGTGCGGCGCTGTTGTCCGCGTAGCTCCAGGAGACGGCTCCTGAACGGGCCGAACCTGCTCCGGTCTCGCCCAGTGGCCCGAAGTGGCCTGCCACCTCCGCCAGTTGTGCCGCCAGGTCACGGACAGCGGTGGCCCGGCCGCTGCCGATGTTGAGCACGGGCGGCAGGGGTTTGTGGGCCGTCGCGGCGAGTACGGCCGCGGCGGCGACGTCGCGCGCGTCGACGAAGTCGCGGTACGCGGAGAGGTCACCGACACGTACGGTGCCGGTCGGCCCGGCCCGCAGGAGTTCGGCGGCGAGGCGGCCCGGCAGTCCGGCCGCGGGCGCCCCCGGGCCGACCGGGTTGAAGACACGCAGGACCACCGCGTCGAGGCCGGAGCTGGTGACGGCCGTGGTGCCGGCGAGTTTGGTGGCCCCGTACGGGCCTTGGGGGCGGGTCGCGGCGTCCTCCCGTACGGGGGTGCGGGGCGTGGTGGGCCCGTACTCGGCGGCGGAGCCGAGGTGGACGAGACGGGCGGTGGGCGCCGCCTCGCGCAGCGCCTCGCACAGGGCGGCCGGGCCGCGGGCGTTGACGTCGGTGAGGTGGACGGGGCTGCCCGCGACGGCGCCGGCGCAGTTGACGACGGCGTCGGGCGCGGCCGCGTGCAGGGCGTCCGCGATCCGCTGTGGCGTGCCGGTCAGATCGAGTGGTACGGAGGCGTCCGGGGAACGGCCGCCGACGAGCAGCCGCACGCCGGGAAGGGCACGCAGCTGCTCGGCGGTGTGCCCGCCCAGGAATCCGGTGGAGCCCAGGACGAGAATGCGCATGGCTCGGCTCACGCTCCCTTGAGGAGCACGCCGCGGCGGGTGCTGAACTCGGCGTTGGCCCGGTCGTAGTCGTCGGGCCGGCCGATGTCGAGCCAGTAGCCGTCGAAGTCGTAGGCGTGCGGCGGTGTCCGGGCCTTGAGCAGGTCGAGCATCACCTCGTCGAAGCCGAGGGGCAGGCCGGGGGTGTAAGCGGCGAGGGTGTCGCGGGAGAGTCCGTAGACCCCCATCGATACGCGGTAGTCCATGCTCGGCTTCTCGGCGAAGCCGACGACTCTGCCGGAGTCGGTGGTCAGTACGCCGAAGTCGATGGAGACCTTGCGGGCGTAGGTGGCCACGGTGAGCGGGGCGCCGGAGTCGATGTGCCGCTTGATGACGTCGCCGTAGTCCAGGTCGGTGAGGATGTCGCCGTTCATGACCAGGAAGTGCTCGGGCAGCCGGTCCATCATCGTCAGCAGCGGCCCCATGGTGCCGAGCGGGCTGTCCTCGGTGGAGTAGTCGATGCGCAGGCCCCATTGGGAGCCGTCGCCGACGTAGGCGCGGATGATGTGGCCGAGGTGGCCGATGGCGATCGTGCAGCTGGTGAAGCCGGCCGCGGCGAGCTGGCGCAGCACGATCTCCAGGATCGCGTGCTGGTCGCCGATGGGCACCAGCGGCTTGGGCAGAGCGGTGGTGTACGGGCGCAGGCGGACGCCCTTGCCCCCGGCAAGGATTACTGCGTGCATGAAGACCCCCCCTTGGGTCGTGCAGCCGCGATGTGGTCCGCGGGTGCGGTTCGTGGTGGTGCAAGTGGTGCGGGTGGTGCAAGTCGTGCGGGTGGTGCGGTGCGGCCGCGGTCAGATGTTGTAGATGCCGGTCTTATAGCGGGCCAGGTTGGCCGGGTCGCGGAAGAAGTCGATGGTGTGGGCGAGTCCGGTCTCCAGGTCGTCCTGCGGCGCCCAGCCGGTCGCGGCGCGAAGGCGGGTGGCGTCGGCAACGAGCCGCATGACCTCGGAGGGCGCGGGCCGGATGCGCTGGGCGTCCTCGCGCACATCGAGGTCGGTGTCCATCAGCTTGCCGATGAGCCGGGTGAGGTCGCCCACCGAGATCTCCCCGCCGGTACCGGCGTTGAAGGTGCGGCCCACCACGGCGTCGGCGGGCGCGGTGCCCACGGCGAGGAAGGCACGGGCGGTGTCCTTGACGTACAGGAAGTCGCGGGTGGGCCGCAGGTCGCCGAGGGTGATGGTGCGCTCCCCCGCCGCCACCTGGCCGATGACGGTGGGGATGACGGCGCGCATCGACTGGCGCGGGCCGAAGGTGTTGAAGGGCCGCAGCGTGACGACCTGGGTGCCGAAGCTGGCGTGGTAGCTGTCGGCGAGCCGGTCGCCGCCGGCCTTCGAAGCGGCGTACGGGGACTGGGTGTTGATGGGGTGGTCCTCGGTGATCGGCACGGTCTGCGCGGTGCCGTACGTCTCGCTGGTCGAGGTGTGCACGAGGCGCGGGATCTCCTGGCGGCGTACCGCCTCCAGGACGTTGAGGGTGCCGGTGACGTTGGTGTCCACGTAGCTGTGCGGCGCCTGGTACGAGTACGGGATCGCGATCAGGGCGGCCAGGTGGTAGACGGCCTCGGCGCCCTCGGTGAGCCGGTGCACGGAGCCGGGGTCGCGGACGTCGCCGAGCACGATCTCGACGTGGTCGAGGACGTCGGCCGCGAGGGTCTCCAGCCAGCCGTAGGAGGAGAAGGAGTTGTACTGGGCCATGGCGCGGACCCGGTGTCCCGAGGCGACGAGTGCCTCGGTGAGGTGGGAGCCGATGAAGCCCTCGGCTCCGGTGACGGCGACAAGTGCGGGTGAGGACACGGACGTTGCTCCTGTGGTGAGTCGGGTGGTGCGCGGGTCGGTGGAACGGGGCGCCGGTCCGGCGGCGTTGCCGGCTCGGCGGAGGTGCTGGTTCGGTGGAGGTGCTGGTTCGGCGGCCGAGCTGGTTCGGTGCAGGTGCAGGTGCTGGTTCGGCGGGCGAGCTGGTTCGGTGCAGGTGCAGGTGCAGGTGCAGGTGCTGGTTCGGCGGCCGAGCTGGTTCGGTGCAGGTGCAGGTGCTGGTTGCTGGTTCAGCGGTGTGCGGCGGGGCGCCCGAGTAGCCGGCAGGCTCCGGCCGTGAGGGCGGCCGCCGCGAGGGCGGGGCAGATCGACTGGACGGGCCCTGGCGGCAGTTCGGCCAGGAGTGCGCCCGATTCGGCGGCCGCGGCGGCGAGGGTGACGGCCGCGGACGGCCAGGCCACCGAGAACGCCTGCAGCAGCAGCGCGGTCCAGAACACGGCGCCCAGGGCGAGCAGCGGCACGGGCGCGGTGCGTGCGAGGACCGCACCGGCCGCGAGCAGCGCCAGGTAGGCGCCGAGACACAGGCCGAGGGCACGGCCCGCGCGCAGGGCGAAGCCGCGCGGGGTCGTGCTGGCGCGCAGCGCGGCCACGGCGAGGGAACGGAAGCGGTAGAGCAGCCATTCGGCGAAGCCCATGCTGAGCGTCAGGACGATGACGGCGCGCGGGTCCTCGGCACCGGCGAGCGCGGCGAGGACGGCGGCGGCGAGCCCGAAGAGCCCGTACGGCAGCGACCGGTGGAGGGCCTGGGCGGGGGCGTCTCCCCCACTGCCCCCGGCACGTGCGGCGGTGTGCAGGGTGTGGCCCGCCACCCCGGCGGCGAGGACCACCGTGCCGAGCAGCAGCGTGAGGACGAGGGCTGTGGGCAGCTGCCACAGCGTCGTGGCGCCCGCGCCCGCGGCGACGGGCAACAGGGTGAGCAGCAGGGCGCGTTCACGGCCCAGGACGAGCAGGACGCTCGCCGCGCCCAGGTACAGGGACTGGCTCACGGCGAAGGCACCGGCGGTGCTGAACCCCGAGAGGAGCAGCCCGGCTCCGGCCGCGGCGAGCGCTCCGGCCGGTGCGCCGAGACGCAGCGCACGGGCCGCGCCCGCGGGCCCCTCCGCGGCCAGGCGCAGATAGGCGCGGTGGCTGAGCCCCTGGTTGAAGGCCCAGGCGAGGAGTGCGGCGGCGACGAGTCCGGTCAGGTCGGCGGCGCCCTGCCACAGTCCGGCGCCGAGCACATAGGCGAGGCCGGGCAGGGCGAAGACCAGTCCGCGCAGGGCGCAGCGCAGGGAGTCGGGGCGCCAGGGGTCGGGGGCGGGCGGCGGTTCGGGGTAGTGGCGCGGGACCCGGTGGTGGAGGTCCTCGGCGAGGGTGAACAGATCGGGCCGGCCGTAGCGCCGCTCGATCTGCTCGGCGGTCAGGCCGTCGGACTCCAGGAGGGCCGCGACCTCGTAGGGGTGGACGGCGGTGGAGATCTGCTCGACGAGCCGCTCGGCGAGTTCATCGGTCGGGTCGGCCGCCCAGCTGGGCCGGGCGCGGTTCTTGCGCGGCCGGGGCAGGACCGGCAGGTCCCCGCCCTCACCGGGCAGCAGGCGCAGGGGTCCGCTCATGCGAGGCCCTCCTCGGCCCGCCGGGCACCCCAGCTGGTCTGCCGCTGCCCGCTGCCCGAGGTCGCGGCACCCCAGCTGGTCTGCCGCCGCCCGCTGCCCGAGGTCGCGGCACCCCAGCTGGTCTGCCGCCGCCCGCTGCCCGAGGTCGCGGCACCCCAGCTGGTCTGCCGCCGCCCGCCGCCCGAGGTCGCGGCACCCCAGCTGGTCTGCCGCCGCCCGCCGCGCTCACAGGACTCGGCACCCGAGGCTCCGGCGGCGGCCGATTCGCGTTCGGCGGCGGCCGGTTCGCGTCCCGTGGCGGCCGATTCGCTTCCGGTGTCGGCGAGTTCGAGGTAGATGGAGCGGAAGGTGTCGATGGTCTGGCGCAGGGTGAACTGCTCGATCACGCGCAGCCGGGCGCTCTCGCCCATCGCGGCCCGCCGTCCGGGTGCGCGCAGCAGTTCCAGGGCCGCGCGGGCCATGGCCTCCGGTTCACGCGGCGGTACGACGAGGCCGCTGTCGCCGACGGCCTCGCGTACGCCGCCGACGTCGGTGGAGACGGTGGCGCGGCCGCAGGACATGGCTTCGATCAAGGTGAAGGGGAAGCCTTCGCTGATGCTGGAGAGCATCACGATGTTGCCCGCCGCGTAGGCGTCCTTGATGTCGTCGACGCGTCCCTCGAAGGTGACGGCACCGCCGTGGCCGAGTTCGGCGGCGAGCTTCTCGCAGCGTTCACGGTAGGCCTCACCGCCGCGGGGTGTGCCGCCGAAGAGCCGCAGCCGTGCTTCGGGGATCTCTTCGCGTACGAGGGCGAAGGCCCTGATCAGGGTCTCCAGGTCCTTGATCGGGTCGACGCGGCCTGCCCAACTGAGCGTCGGCGCCTGGGGTTCGGGCCCGGCGGGCGGGAAGGCCGCGGGGTCCACGCCGTTGTAGACCGTGCGGATCAGGTGCGGGGCGGCGCCGCCACGCTCCTCCCACAGGCGGTTGTAGCGGTTGCCCGGGGTGATCAGGGCGGCGACGCGGTAGGTCTCCTCGGCGAGGAGCCGGAAGAAGCCGAGCAGCAGGGCCTTGACCGGCCAGCGGTAGGGACCGGTGCGATAGCCCAGGTAGCGCTCGCGCAGATAGACGCCGTGTTCGGTCAGGAGCAGCGGTACGCCGTGCTCCTTGTGCCCGACGAGTCCGGGCAGCGCGGCTATGCCGCCGCTGACGGCGTGGGCGACGCCTTGGTTCGGCGGTGTGGCGGCCAGTGGGCGCAGGGCGTGTTCCAGCAAGTCGGTGGCGGTGAGCGCGTCGTGCACGGTGGGGCGGGCGGCGGCCACGGCCAGGCCCTCGCGGTTCCAGACCCCGACGAGGGTGCGCAGCGCCCGGTCGGTGCGCAGGGCGGGGCCGAGCTTCCCGTCGCGGGCGGCGGCGGCCAGTTCGTGGAGCGCGGGCCCGAAGTGCACCTCGGCTGCGGGATCCACGAGGGCGGTGAGGAAGCGTTCATAGGTGGCCATGAGCTGCCGCATACGGCGTCCGCGCGGCGGCGCACCGGTCGGTGCGGGCCCCCACATGGGCAGGGTGACGGGCTCGGACACATGGTCCGGCAGGTCCCAGGCGAGGCTTTCGCGTCCGGTGCCGGTGACGGCGATGACCCGGAAGTCCATGTCGGGCATGCCGCGCACGAGCTGGTCGCACCACACACTCACACCCCCGTGGCTGTGCGGATAGGTGCCTTCGGTCAGCAGGGTGACCAGGGCCGTGCCGGAGCGCGGCGGATGAAGAGATCGCATGCAGAGGTGCTCCCCCGAGGGTCTGTCACAAGAAGTCCGGCGGCGGCCCGTTCACGGCCGGTGTCATCCCGCGCGCTGCCCGGTGCGGGGATCGCGCCCCGGGCGCTGCCCGGTGCGGGGATCGCGCCCCGGGCGCGGCGGGTCGGCGCGCCGCGCCCGGAAGTGCCTTACGGCGCTCGGTAGTTGCTGTGCGTGGTGTCAGTGGTTGCTGTGCGTGGTGTCAGCGTGTGACGCCGTACGGGACGTGCTCGCGCACTCCCTTGGGCGTCGGCAGTTCGCGTGCGGGTGCGGCGACCGGTGCCGCCGCGCCGGTGGTACCGGCGGCCGCGGTCGCGGCGGTGGGCAGCTTCAGGCTGATCTGGTTCTGCAGCAGACCCGGTGCGGCCCAGCCGGAGACGGAACCGGCGTAGGGGGTGCCGAACGGCGAGGTCCCGAGGAGGGTGGTCTGCCGGGTGCCTGCCGGCATGGTGGCGGTGGCCTTCACGCCGCTCGGGGCCTGCACGGTGACGGTGTCGCCGATGCGGTACGCGGTGACCTTGCCGGCGTCGAGGGCGGCGTTCCAGGCCTCGCGGTCGCGCAGTTCGGCGCCGATGTCGCGCTGGCGCAGATTCACCACGGGCGCGTTGTCCGCGTACAGGTCGCGGTACGCCGTGAGGATGCCGTCGAGCACCGGGTAGGCGATCCGGTCCTCGGCGAGGTTGGACTGGTGGATGAAGTGCGGGCGCGGGTCGTTGGCGAGCACATGGCTCATGGCGACACGGGTCTCCAGGGGCACGATGTAGTCCCGGTAGCCGGTGACCGTGTCCAACGGCTCTTCCAGGCAGGTGGAGTTGGCAGCGGTCTCGCAGATGCCGCTGCCGCCGTCGGCCTTCCTGGTGTACATCCAGTTGTACTCGTCGATCTGCTCGACGGTGCGGCCCGCGTTGTAGAAGACGTTCATCGGGAAGCGCGGCACGGTCAGCGAGGGGCCGACCTTGCGCTGGTCGCGGTCGCGGGAGTTGTCGGAGCCGAGCCAGCGCACACCGTTGTCGTTCAGGGCCGGGCCGAGGTTGGGGTTGTCGTCGGGCTGCTGCGGCAGCACCTTCAGACCCGAGTGCTCACCGGTGACCAGCTCGTCGTTCTGCAGCGGGAGTCCGGCGCGCTGCCCCCAGGCACGGTTGTCGCGGATCTGGGCGTTGATGGTGGCCCGTGAGACGTACTTGATGCTGCCGTCGGTGTTCTTGGCGCAGACCCACGGCACGACGGAGACATTCTGTTCGCAGCCGAGGAACGGGTGGTTGTACGTGTGGTTGACCCAGCGGTAGCGGCCGCGGTCGGCGATGAGCTGCTGCCCGAGCGCGTCGGTGCCGCCGTTCTCCTCCTTGAACAGCTCGCTGCCGCCACCGTTGTAGACCATGTCGAGCGTGAAGTTCTTCGCGCCCGACCACATTGCCGCGTACTGGGCGTCCGCCGCCGTCATCCGGATCGGGTCGGGTTCGCCCTGTCCGGGCCGGCAGTCCACGTCGCCGGGGGTGCAGTTGAGTTCGGTGTCCCAGCGGTCGTCGGCGCCGAAGACATCGTCGACGTGTACGGCGAAGTAGTTGCGCCCCGCGCCCAGGTGGACGCCCTGGGTCATCCAGTTCACGATGCCGCGCGCGAGCAGCCGGTACTGCTGCTGGTACTGGTTGTAGACGAAGCTCACCACGAGTTCACGGCGCCCGTCGTGCCGGTACTCGCCGACGATGCTGCCCCGGTCCTGGCCGCCGGGAACGGGCGCCTCGACGTAGCTGGTGAAGTCGGCGCCCGCCAGGGGCTTGGCCACGAAGCCGTAACTCTCGCCCACCGACGGCGAGTTGTCCTCGAAGGGCACCGCCCCGTCGAGATACCCGAAGGGCCCGGCCTTGCCTGCGGCGGTGACTTCGGCCCGCGCCCCGTCGAGGGAACCGCTGTAGCCGCCGTTGACCGGGTAGTCCAGGCCTACTTCGGGGCGGGCGTAGGTGTAGGCGTCCACCTGCGGGACGGCGAAGTTCTTCTCGTACGCGGCGAGGGCCGCCATCTCGGCCGAACCGGCGCCGAACGGGTTGTCGTTGGGGAGCACCACGGCCTGGTACTTGGCGCGCGGCCGGCCGTCGACGGTGTCGGCGAGGAACGCCGCGTTGATGGTCGGGCGTCCGCTGCTGTTGAGGTCCACGGTGGTGAACGGCGTGCCTGCGACGTCGAGTTCGGCGGCGATGGCGGCGGTGGCCGGGCCCCCGTCGGTGATCACCAGGACCTTGAGGTCGATACGCGGTGCGGGCGCCGCGGCCGCCGCCTGTCCCGGTGCGGTGAGCGAAAGCGTCAGTGCTGCAGAGGCCGTGGTGAGCGCGGCCCTGCGGAACGTGCGGTTCATGCCTTGGTGGTCCCTCCACGGAAGGGGCATGCCGGAGGTGCGCCGGCATGCCCCTGTCCCCCCAGTGGGTCGGCCGGGCGGCGACAGGCCGCCCGGTGTCCCACTCTGTCGGGTCATATCGTGAAGGCTCGGCGAGGAAAAAAGTGAGGGCGCCGTGAAAGCTGGCGCGAAACGGTTCCGCTTCAACTACCTCAGAACCGCCCACAGAAGCCGTCAGGACCCTTTCTTCCCGTGCCCCGCGGAACCTTTCCGCCCTGGCCACGACGCGTCACCGGGCCAGCAAGCGGTTGCGCAACGCCCTGAAAGACGGTCATGGTCCAGACCTCCGAAATTTTTTTGTGCCACGCACCGGATTCGGCCAATCACCGCCGGTTCATCCGAGCGGAAGGTTCAGTTCCGCTCATCCTGGGTATACGAGTGCCTCCAACAGGCCCGCTCCCGCGGCTAGTTGGGGCATGCATCTTGCATGCTTCAACCGTGCGACCTGCATGCTTCGGACCGTGCGCGCTCCACGGTCAACGCCAGTCGGAGCGCTTCGGTGGTCCATCCGACTGCGCCGGTTCTCCGTCGACTTGCATCGCCTCGGCGTCGCCTTGCATCGGCTCCGCGTCGAACCGCGGCGGCGGTACGTCGGTGCGCTCCGGCACAGCAGCGGACTGCCGTCGCAGCCGGTACAGCGCGGCGCCCGACACGACCGCCGCGTACCCGCAGAGCACCGCGAACCCGGCCGGGGGCGCCAGCGGGAAATAGCCCTCGGACGGCACGTAGTGAGCGAGCACCTGCGGGTACTCACGCAGGCTCTGCGTGACCGCGAAGCCCGCGGCCGGTGTGACTCTGAGCAGCCACTGCGCGGCACCCTCCGGCAGCAGCGGCGACACCGCGAGCACATAGGGCAGGGGCAGCACCAGTACGGCGATGAGGACCGCCTGCCACACCCGCCGCAGCAGGACGCCGAGCGCGAGGGCGAGAACCGTCCCCGCCCCCAGCACGGCCGCGGCGCCGACGACCACCCGCACTTCGGTGAGGACTGCCACCGGAGCGACTCCGGTGCCGTTGGCGCGCAGGATCGCGGTCCCCGCGACGAGCACCGTGCCCGTGCCCACCAGCCCGACGAGGACGGCGACGGTCCCCGTCACCAGGGCCTTCGATACCAGCACACGGGCGCCGCGGGTGTCCGCGGTGGCGAAGCGGATCGCCACCACCATCAGCACCAGCAGCGCCGGCACAAGCCCGATCAGGGTGTTCTCCACAGTGCGGGCACCGCCCTCGGAGGCGACCGGTCCGATGTCGCCCGACCCGGTGACGGTGAGCCGGTCCCCCGCCTCGACCAGACCGGGGGCCCGGTGCTTCTCCTCCCAGTCCGTCTCCCCCATCGCGCCGACGGCGTCACCGCGCCATGCGCCGGGGCGTGCCCCCGCCACCGTGACGTGGTCGAAAACGGCGGTGGTCTGCGTGAACCGCACCTCACCGATGCCCGCCCCGAGCCCGACGCGCCGTAGCGTCAAGTCCCCCGGGGACGAGGCGAAAAGCCCCTCCTGGGCGGTGCCTGACAGTCCGGCCAGGCGCACCGTCGCCACCTTCACCCACCGCTTGCCGTCGGCCGACTCGTAGCCCGTGACCATCTCCCCGGAGCGGACCAGGCGCAGCCACCGCGGGTTCGCCGCCGAGACCCGGCCCGGCCTGCCGGCCTTGTCATGGGTGTAGTTGTGCTGCATGCGTACGCCGTGGCCGCCCGTCATGGTCAGCGCCGCGTAGGCCGAGCCCTGCCGCAGGCCGTCCTTGATGACGAGTCCGGCCTTCGCCCACGGCACGAGACCGGGGACGATCTCGTCGTGGTCGGGCGGCGGGTAGGTGATGATGCCGGTCATCGAGATCATCCGCGCGCCGTCGTCTCGCTCCCCACCGCCGCACCCCCGCCCGCGACCCCGGCCGCCGCTCTCCAGGACGTGGCTTCCCAGGACGCGGCCTCCCAGGGGGCTGTCGAGTGAGGGTCCTGGTCGTCGCGGACGCGCGCCCCCTGGCCGCCGTCGTCGCCGAGGGGCTGCGCGACCAGGGCATGGCCGTCGACCGGTCGTACGACGGCCTCGACGCCGCCGCCAAGCTCCAGCACACCTCGTACGACGTGGTGCTCCTCGACCGCGATCTGGCGGGGCTGCACGGCGACACCCTCTGCCAGATGATCACCGAGCGCGAGTACCGGCCCATGGTCCTGATGCTGACCGCGGCCGGCTCCCCCGGTGACCGGGTCGCCGGTCTGACCCTGGGTGCCGACGGCTATCTGGCCAAGCCGTTCCACTTCCCCGAACTGGTCCTCCGGATCCGCGCGCTGGCCCGCCGACGGCCCTCGGCCCGCCCCCGTACGCTGCGTGCGGCCGGAGTGGAACTCGATCCGCTGCGGCACACCGCCACCCGGGACGGCCGTCAACTCGACCTGTCCGTCAAGGAGTTCGCGCTGCTCGAAGCGCTGCTGCGGTCCTGCCCCGCCTTCCTCAGCGCGGAGGAGCTCCTCGAACAGGTCTGGGACGAGCATGCCGACCCGTTCACCAACACGGTCGCCGTGACCGTGAGGCGCCTGCGCCGCAAGCTCGGCGACCCACCGGTGACCACCACGACACCCGGGGTGGGCTACCGCATCGCGGGGCCCTGAGAACTGAGGCGGCTCAGCGCCTCCATGGCCTCGCGTTCGATGCGGGAGAGATCGCCGAGGAGGGTGCCCGCCTGATCGAGGTAGCGGGCATCGACCGACTCACCGGCCTTCGCGATCAGTGCCGCGGCTTCCGTCCAGAGGGCGGCCGCCTCGGTGTACAGGCCGTGGCCGGTGCGCAGATGGCTGCTGTCGATCAGCCGGGTGCACTCGCCGAGGAAGTCGCGGTAGAGGTTGCGGAACAGGGCGCCGCCGGTGCCGGCCTTCTCCATCAGGAGTGCGGCCTGCGGCAGGTCCCGCTGTGGGTGGTCGGTCCGCTGGAGCCAGGTGCGGACCCGCTTGCCCGCCTTCTCGATGCCACGGTGCCCCAGGTTGGCGATGGGCGGATGGAGGAAGGCTTCGGCGCAGGCGGTGACGGCGGGGATGATCCGGTCCGCCGGGGAGGGCGCGTCGCCCGGAACGGTGAGCGTGAACGACCGGTGCCTGGCGGCCATCGGGCCGCGTGCGGCCCGGGCCTTGGCGAGACCGGTCAAGCTGGTGACCACCGCTCCGCCCTGCTGCTCGGTGTCCACGAGGTGGGCTTCGTGGTCGTCGTAGCCGTACATGGCGACGACATGGCCGGCGAAGTGCACCTTCGCCCCGAAGTAGTCCAGGTGGTAGCTGTCGAGCTGCAGTCCGACGGGGTGGCCCGCGTCGATGGGCGCCGTCACGTTCCCCCAGGCCTTCCGAGGTGAGGTGGTCTCCCGGACTTCCAGCTCAAGGCCGAGCGTGGCGGCGAGATTGCCGGTGAGCTCGAACGGCTTCACCCGCCCCCCGAGGAAGGGGAAGCCCATGGCCTTGCTGTCCCAGTAGATGAAGGACAGACCGGAGCCGAGGCCGAAGAGCATGGGCTCGGACAGATCGAGCCCCTGGTGCCGCAGCAGCACGCCCAGAGCCGTTGTCTCGCAGTGCTGCGCACCGCGGGCATCGATATCTCTCACCGTCGTCATGCCACGTACTCCTGGAAGGGGGTGACCGGCCGCCGCCCCCATCGTCCCCCGCCACCGCGACGCAGCGCACGAGAACCCTGGCCGAGGTGGGGATCGGCCGCTTCGGCGATGGGCCCGGCGCCCCGCCTGTCCCCGTCCACCGAAGCGCCCTCCTTATGGCGATTGATTACTCTTTGCCCATGCCGCTCTCGCACCGTGTGCCCGACCTCGTCTCGCTGGAGCTGCTGCTCGCCGTGGCCCGGCACGGGAGTCTCGGGCGGGCGGCGCGCGAGCTCGGTGTCAGCCAGCCCGCCGCCAGTGCGCGGCTACGTGCGATGGAGACGCAGGTCGGCTTCGCCCTGGTCGAGCGGTCGCCGCGGGGGTCACGGCTGACGGAGGCCGGGGCTCTGGTCGCGGACTGGGCGGGGCAGGTCGTGGGTGCGGCGGAGACCCTCGAAGCGGGGGTCGAGGCCTTGCGTACCCGACGCGACAGCAGGCTTCGGGTGGCGGCCAGCCTGACCGTCGCCGAGTACCTCATGCCCGCCTGGCTGGTCGCGCTGCGCGTGCGGCGCCCCGACACCACGGTCTCCCTGACCGCGGGGAACTCCGCGACCGTAGCGACCCAAGTTCTCGCCGGGGACACGGAGTTGGGCTTCGTGGAAGGTATCCGCATCCCGGCGGGCCTGGACCGGGTGAAGGTCGCCGATGACCGGCTCCTCGTCGTCGTGGCCGAGGGTCACCCCTGGGCCAGGCGGCGCTCGGGCATCACCGCGGCCGAGCTCGCGCAGGCCGCGCTGATCCTGCGGGAAGAGGGCTCGGGCACCCGTGAGGTGCTCCACCGCGCCCTGGCCCCGGCGGGCGGCCTCGGCGAACCGCTGCTCGAACTCTCCTCCACGACCGCCGTCAGGGCGGCCGCTCTCTCGGGCGCGGGTCCGGCCGTGCTGAGTGCGCTGGCCGTACGCGACGACCTCACCGCCCGGCGCCTGGTCGCCGTACCCGTGCGGGACACGGACCTCTCCCGCCCCCTGCGCGCCGTCTGGCCGACGGGCCACCGCCCCACGGGCCCGGCCCGCGACCTGCTCACCCTCACTCGCAGCACCTGAGACCCCCCTCTTCTTTCCTCTTCTTTGCGGTCGCGTACGATACGGGCCTGCCTCACTCCGGGAAGATCCCCACCCCCGCACCCGTCCTGGACCACCGAATGCCGTCACCCACCGACCCGCACGCAGCACCCGCCCGGCCGCACACCGCCGGCCATCCGGACGCACCGCCCGACATCCGGCTCATCGTCACCGACATGGACGGCACCCTCCTCGACGAGCACGGCGAGATCCCCGGAGATCTGTGGCCGCTCCTGGCCGAGCTGCGTCGCGACGGGGTGCTCTTCTGCCCGGCCAGCGGACGCCAGTACGCCACCCTGGCCGCACAGTTCGCGGACGCCGGCGACGGGATGGTCTTCATCGCGGAGAACGGCAGCTACGTCGTGCGCGACGGCCGGGAAGTCAGCTCCGACCCGCTGACGGACTCCTTCGTACGTGAAGTCGTCGCTGCCACAAGGGAGTTGGCCGCGAGCGGCGTCGACGTAGGCGCCGTCCTTTGCGGGAAGAAGTCCGCGTACGTCGAACGCACCGATCCCGCGTTTCTGGCCGAGGCGGCCAAGTACTACACGCTGCTGACACCCGTGGCCGATCTGACGGACGTGGACGACACGTTCATCAAGGTGGCCGCCTTCGACTTCGGCCCGGCCGAGCAGTCCACCGCCCCGGCGCTGCAGCCGTTCGACGCCACCCACCAGGTGGTCGTCTCCGGGAAGCACTGGGTGGATCTCATGAACAGCACCGCCAACAAAGGCGCGGCCGTACGACGGCTGCAGCGGGAGCTCCGTATCACGCCCGCGCAGACCATGGTCTTCGGCGACTACCTCAACGACCTCGAAATGCTCGACGAAGCCGAGTGGTCCTTCGCGATGGCCAACGCCCACCCGGAGGTCATCGCCCGCGCCCGCCTGCTCGCTCCGGCCAACAGCGAGTCGGGGGTGCCGCGCACCATCCGCCGGGTCCTGGGACTCACGGACGCCTGACCCTCGACGACGGCCTCCCTGCGGCCACGCCGCGGCCACGACAGCCTCCCCGCGTCACGACGGCCCCCGGCCTCAGGAAGGCGCGACCGGCGCGACCGCCTCAGCGGCCTCGGCGACCGTGGCGTAGACGAATCCCTTGCGGCTGATCCCCTGGGCCGCGAGGGCACCCGGAACCATGGCTCCGCCCGTCAGGGCGAGGGAGCCGCCGCGCGCCCGGATGCGGGAGCGTGCCTCGGTCAGCTGCCGCAGGCCCGGACCGTCGATCTCCCGCACCTTGCGCAGGTCGATCACGAAGTGCCGCAGACCGGTGTTCGACAGGCTGAGGAGCGGCTCGCACACCAGGGGCGCGGTGGCCGCGTCGATGACGCCCTCCGCCTCGATGGCCAGGACACCGACGGCCGCGAAGTGGGGCGTCAGACGCAGCCGTTCTTCTGCCATTGCGCGGCTTCTCCCTGTCGTCCCTGGGCCGTCCTGCAGATGGACAGTTTCCCTTGCGGGCCACTGCGGCACCGTCGCCACCACCCTGCACGGCCACCTGCCCCCTGCCCCGCGGTTCATGCCGGTCGGATCCGGACTCCTCGTCCGGGAAGGGCACAGAGGCCCCGGACAGCGCCGGCGCGCAAGGCGCGGCCGGTCCGTGGCGCATACTCTGGGCGCGACGTGACCGACAGATCCCGGCGGGGTCGGGGGCGGCCTCCGGGTGGCAGTACGCGACTGTGGCGGGAGGCATCATCGCTGATATCGCACGGACCGCTGCACGGAGCACCCGGAACACCGAGAGCGCCGCACGGACCGCCCGGAGCGCTGTACGGATCGCCCGGGTCGCCGTCGCGGCCCTCGTCCTCCCGGCCGCCCTGGCGCTGCCGCTCCCGACCGGCTCCGCCGCGGCGCAGCCGTCCCGGTCGGCCCAGTGCCCCGGCCCTGACCTGTACGGCCATGCCGTACGCCATCTCCCGACGCCCCACAAGGCCGTCGCGCTGACCTTCAACGCGGGGTGGGACACGGACGGGGTCGGCGAAACGCTGCGTGTGCTGAGGGAGCTGAAGGTCCCCGCCGCCTTCTTCCCCACCGGCCGGTTCGCGCAGGTGTTCCCACGGGAGACCCGGGCCATGGCACGCGAGCATGTCGTCGGGAACCACTCCCACACCCATCCGCACTTCCCCTCGCTCACCGGAACCCGGCAGCGGACGGAGATCACCAGGTCGCACCAGGCCATCGCCCGTGCGATCGGCCACTCCCCGGCGCCGTTCTTCCGTTTCCCCTACGGCGAGTTCGACGGCGCGAACCTCAGGAGCGTCCACGAGGCGGGCTATGTGGATCTGGAGGCCGCGACGGACACCCTCGGCTACCTGGGCCCGGGGCGCGGGCAGAGCGTCGACAGCGTCGTCCGCCGCGCTCTCGACGCCCTCAGCCCCGGCGCGGTCCTGCAGATGCACGTCGGCCGGGGCCCCGGCGGTCGGCGGCTGCCGCTCGATGTGGAAGCCCTGCCGCACCTCATCGCGGTGATCCGCGCCCACGGCTACGGATTCATCGACCTACGAGACCTACGAGACCTTCGCGATGTGCGCGATGTGCGCGATGTGCGCGATGTGCGCGATGTGCGCGATGTGCGCGATGTGCGCGATGTGCGCGATGTGCGCCGTCCCTGTTGAAGCAGCGGCGCCGAGCGCGCGCAGCGACCAGCGCCGCCCGCGCCCCTCACATAGGTGGCGCGGCAGGCGCGGGCCCCAAGGTGGTCGTGCCCGGTGTCGACCGGTGGGCGAGGCCCGTGCGGTAGGCGTCGAGGGCGGCTTCCGTCCGTCCCGTGCGTCGCAGCAGATCGCCCAGGAGGCGGCACAGGTCCGCCAAGTCGCCGACCGCGCCCGCCCGTTCGAGCAGGGGGAGTGCCGCGCGGTAGTGCTCCTCGGCGGCTTCCGTGTCGTCGCGCTCCTCGGCGATCCGGCCGAGCAGGCGGTGGGCGGCGCCCGCGTGCACGGCGCCCCGGCCCACCCGCAGGGCGGCGGTGTCCGTGCCGGCGGTGAGCAGGGGGCGCAGCAGCGTCTCCGCCTCCTCGGGCCTGCCGCGCCTGCGCAGCACATCCGCCAGTTCGACCTCGACCTGCTCGGTGAAGAGCGCGGCCCGCTTGGAGGCGAGCATGCCGTGGGCGGTGCGCAGTTCGTGCTCGGCTCGTTCCAGGTCGCCGTCCTGGGCGTGCACGTATCCGCGCATCCAGTGGCAGTGGGCGAGTTCGGTGTGGATGTGCAGCTGCCGGTAGAGCTCTCCGGCCTTGGCGAGTGACGCGTCGGCCTCGGCGAGGCGCCCCTGCGCGATGAGCGTCCTGGCCACACCGCGGTGCATCCCGGCGACAAGGGCCGGATCGTCCACTCGCGGGGCGAGGGCGAGGGCGAGTTCGGCGGCGTGCGCGGCGCGGGCCTGCGCTCCCATGTCCATGTAGGGCGCGATGGCCGCCGTGTAGAGCAGCAGCAGGGCCTCGGGGTCGGGCAGGCCTGAGGCGTTGAGCTGGTCGAGGGTGGTCTCCAACAGGTAGCAGGCGTAACGGAGTTCACCGGTGAGGCGGTGCACGCCCGCGCGGCCGCGGATGGCGGGGACGCGGCGGGGCAGCGGCTCGTCGGCGAGCAGCCGCTCGACGGCGGTGAAGCAGTCCTGCGCGTCCTGGAGTTCACCGGATTCGAGGAGACAGTCACCGAGGCCGAGGAGCGCGTCGGCCTGTTCCGCCGGGAGCGCCTGCTCGACGGCTTCGGCGTGCAGCGCGCGGAAGAGGGCGGCCGCGTCCTCGGGGTCCCCGGTGGCAAGGGCGCGCCGCGCGTCGGTCAGCTGCAGGCGCAGTTCGGCGGCCACGTGCGGGGGGCGTCCGGTGGCGAGTTCCTCGGGGCTGACGCCGAGCCGCCCGGCGAGGTGGCGCAGGGCGGCCTCCGAGGGGCGCGCCTTGCCCGCTTCCAGCGTGGAGACATAGGCGGGTGTGTAGGCGGGTTCGGCCAACTGCCTCTGGGTGAGGCCTCGTTCCGTGCGCAGACGAAGGACGCGACGGCCGATCGCCGCGGGTTCTTCGGCGGCGGCCGGTGTGCCGCCGGAGCTGTTCTCCGCCACTTCTGCCTCTCGGTGGATCGGGGGCCGGGCACCACTCTGGCCGATGCGCGCGGCAGGGACAGCGAAGCCGTCGGTGGTCCTGGCCTGAACTCACCGTTCCCGTGCGCGACTTGGGTCCCGGGCGTTGCCCGCCGCCCCTTCCGCCTCTACGTTGAACCACGACTTAACCCGGTTTAACTCACCACTTACACCCCCCACTTATATCGCGGAACCGGCGCCCGTGGGCGTCTCGGGAGGACACCATGCGCAGACGAATATCCGCAGTCGCCCTCGCCGCGGGTCTGGCCGCGGTCGTCGCCGTCACGGCCCCGGCCGCCCAGGCGGGCCCCGGCGGCACGGACGGGACCGACAGGACGGACAGGGCCGGCCGGGCGGACACGTCCGCTCTCGCGCAGGACCAGGACCCCGAGCGCGTCGAGTACTTCAGCGGCCCCGGCGCCCACCCACGGCACACCACCGTGCCCGCGTCCGCCCCGCTCTCCGCCAAGCAGAAGGCGACGATCGCGGACGACGGGGATGTCGTCCCGGTCGTGCAGGCCGGGCCGAGCGACGTCAAGCTCGATGTCGTCTTCATCGGTGACGGCTACACCGCCGCCCAGCAGGGGGACTTCCACACCGACGTACGCGCCAAGTGGTCGGAGATGGCCGCCGTCGAGCCGTACGCCTCGTACGAGGATCTGTTCAACGTCTGGGCCGTCGACGCGCACTCGCGGCAGTCCGGTGTCTCGGGCGATCCGACGAGCGATGTCCGCAAGGACACCGCCCTGGGCTCGGAGTTCCACTGCGACGGCATCGAGCGGCTGCTGTGCGTCGACACCAACAAGGTCGAGGCGTACGCGAGCAAGGCCGCCGACCCCGATCTCGTGGTCGTCCTCGGCAACTCCGCCAAGTACGGCGGCGCGGGCTACTTCGACATCACCTCGCCGTCCGGCTACGACGGCATCGCCACCGCCTCGTCCGACCACGCCGACTCCGACCAGGTGGCCGTGCACGAGACCGGGCACTCGCTCGGCAAGCTCGCCGACGAGTACTGGTACGACGACGGGGGCACCTACACCGGGCCCGAGCCGGGCGATCTCAACCTCACCAAGCTGAGTGCCGCCGAGATGAGCGCGCAGAAGGCGAAGTGGTACCGCTGGCTCGGACAGCCGTCGCCCGACGGCGGCACCGTCGGCGCCTACGAGGGCGGCGGCTACCACCCGCGCGGACTCAACCGGCCCACGAGCGACTCGATCATGCGGACGCTCGGCCGCGAGTTCAATCTGCCCGGACGGGAGGCGATGATCGCCGGCTTCCACCGGCACGCCCCCGTGCTCTCCAGCACCACGCCCACCGACCGGCGGCTGCGGCGCACCGAGCGTGTACGCGTCGAGACATCCGGCCGGGCGCAGCTGCGCTGGTACGTCGACGGCCGTGAGGTCCGCCGCGCCCGCGGCGAGTCCGCGGTCACACCCCGCGCCCTCGGCGTCCCGGCCGACGGCCGCCCGCACACCCTCACGGCCCGCGCCACCGACCCGACCGACGCGGTCCGCGACCCGAAGCTGCGGGCCGAGCTCCTGACGGGTTCGCTCAGCTGGCACTGCTGACCGGGCGCGGCGCGCCTTGCGCGCAGGCCACCGGCCGCCTGATGGGATGCGCGCGTGAACGCGCACAAGCTCATCACCAGCATCGGGGCGGCAGCCGCCACCCTCGGAATCGTCCTCGCATCCGGCCCGTCGGCAGTGGCCGACGGCAAGTGGTGCAACAACTCCGTCTGCATCGAAACGTACGACAGCGGCACCTACTTGGGCCGCGTCGAGGTGTCGGTGACCAACACCAACCAGCCGCACAGCATCCGCGCCCGCGTGTGGACCACGGACGGCTGGAGCGCCCACACCAAGACCGAGCACGTCGACGCGTTCCGGACCTATCGCGACCAGGCCTACCCCCAGCGCCACTTCCCCGCGGGCACGCGGCTCTGCGCGGAAGGCTTCCGCGGTGACGCGAGCGTCGGCCTCCCCTGCGTGACGCTCACCAACTGAACCCGGGCGCCGCGCACCGACCGGCTCCGCACACCGATCAGCCCCGCCCACATCTCGACCACCTCAACACCCCCTCGTTCCCCGGCGGTCACGGCCGCCGGGGAGCGCTCGGGGTTCAACTTCCCCGCAACTCCCGTACAACCCTTGTCCCCCATGACGTGTCGAACAGGGCGCCGGACAAGGAACGGGCCCTTTCCGGACATCCCCGCGCCAGCCCGGCCACCTTCCTTTCAGGAGCCGTTCGTGCGCAAGAATCGTTCGGCCGCCATCGCCGCGGCCTCATTTCTTATTCTCTCCGGCGCCGGTATCGCCACCGCACCGTCCGCGTTCGCAGGAACTCCCGGCGGCACCCACGCCAATGACCGCAACAGCGACTTCAACGGCGACGGATACGAGGACACGCTCGTAGCAGCACCCAAGGCGACCGTCAGCGGGCAGCAGGGCGCCGGTCTTGTCACGGTCCAGTACGGCTCGACCAGAGGCATCGGCACCACGAACATCGCCCGCTTCAGCCAGTCGACCGCCGGCGTCGCGGGCGCCGCGGAGGCACAGGACGGCTTCGGCTCCGCGGTGGCCACCGGCGACCTCGACGGGGACGGCTTCGACGACGCGATCGTCGGCATACCGGGCGAGGACATCGCCGCGGTCGCCGACGCGGGCGGCGTGACCGTGCTGTGGGGCTCGAAGCAGGGCCTGAGCGGCGCGGCGAGCGACTGGCTGCAGACCCAGGAGCCCACGAAGGGCGAGCAGTTCGGGTCCGCGCTCGCGGCGGCGCACCTCACCGGCGACACCCCGGGCGATGTCCTCGGCGTCCTGGACCGCGACGATCTCGAACTCTTCGCGTACGAGCCCGCAGCGGGCGCCGACGGTGCCGCGCCGCTCAAGCGCCAGGCACGTCAGCGCCTTGCCGGTCCTGGCGAGGAGCGGCACATTCTGCCCAAGTCCCTGACCACCGGCGACTACGACGACAACGGCTACGCCGACCTCGTGGTGTCCGGTGTGACGGTGGGCCCCGAGGAGCCGGGGCACGGCTGGTCGACGTATCTGTCCGGGCACGCGGAGGGGCTCGTACAGGAACGCGACCTGCGCGGCGGGCCGGTCGCCGCTTCCGGCGACATCAACAACGACGGCTACGACGACCTCGTCACCGGCGAGCCCAACTCCCCCGACGACGGCGGCGAGACGATGACCGGCGGCCTTGTCGGGGTGCGCTACGGCGGTGCCGACGGCCCCTCGGACGAGGTCCGGTGGTGGACCCAGGACACCGCGGGCGTGCCCGGCACCGCCGAGCGCGGCGACGGCTGGGGCGGCGATCTGTCGGTGGCGGACACCGACAAGGACGGCTACGCGGATGTGGCGATCGGCGCGCCCGGCGAGGACATCGGCACGGTCGCCGACGCGGGCGCCGTATGGGTGCTTCGCGGCTCGGCCGCCGGCCTGACCGCGAACAAGGCGGCCTCCTGGGACCAGAACTCGGCGAACGTGCCGGGCGCCGCGGAGAAGGGCGACAAGTGGGGCGCCCAGGTGCGTCTGACCGACCCCAACAGCGACGGGCGCTTCGGTCTGCTCGCCTCGGCGCCCGGCGAGAACTCCGGTGACGGCTGGGTGTGGGTGATGTCGGCCGGCACGAGCGGCATCACGGCGAACGGCACCTGGACCTACGGCGCGAGCACCCTCGGGGCGCCGTCCGCCAAGTCCGCGTTCGGTGCGGCGATCGACGAGTAGCCGGCGAGCAGGATGGCCGTGTCTCTGATCCCGGTCACCGCGGTCACCGCACCCTCTGCGGGCCGCTGCGGTCTCCGGGATCAGGGTCCGCGTACGGCGCTTCCGGTGAACGGGACGTTCCGCCAGGGCCTGTCCGGGTCCGTGGCATAGCGCGCGCCGCGGCCCCAGCGGGCCATGCCCGGGTTCGGACGGAAGTATCTCGTCGTGCTCCACGTCCTGCACCGCCGCGCTTTCCTCCTCCTCGCCCTGTACGCGGTCCGCTCCGTCCCTGGCGGGCATGTGCATGCCTCAGTCCCCGTCCCCTCGCGGTAGCGATCTCGGCGTTCGCCAGGGTGCGCCGTCAACTCCGCCCGGGCAGGCGGATGTTGCCGGGGCAGCGGGAGGCGGGGGCCGGAACTGTGCCGGCACCCCGCCTGATGGGGCACTCCTCGGGCCGTGCCCGCCGCTCGCTACCCGGCCGGCGACGATGCCGCCGCCCACCCCGCCGGATGCAGTTTCTGGACCAGTGCCTGTTCGGTCTCGGCCGGGAAGAAGCCGGTGATCCCCCGCATCAGACGGAGCGCCGTGGTCACCCGGGCCGGCAGCGGCCGGGGCATCCAGGCCGTGCCGAAGTCCTGTCCGCGCGGCCCTTTCCCGGCCCCTTCCAGTTCGGCGAGCGCACGTTGGGTCTCACCGTTGCGGATATGGACGAGGGCACGCCGGACACCGGCCGAGGCGTGCTCCGAGACACCGAGGAGCGAGGTGATCTCCGGCGCCGTGGAACCGGGCACCTCACGAGCGGCAAGGCGCAGCTGCATGCTCGCCTGGTCCAGAATCTTGACGATCGCGCACAGCCTCCCGGTGTCAAAAGGCGTCATACGATCACTCCTTCGCTGTGCAGCACGCATGGGTGGACGGGGGATGGGCCTGCATGGGTCGGCCGTGGTCGGCCCGGGACGAACTGGTACGGACTAGTTCGGACTGGATCGGACCGGATCGCTTTGGAGCGAGAATCTGTTCGTCTTCAGGGGTAGCACCTTCGCGCCCCTCAACCGAACCCCCGTGAGGGGGCGCACACCGTGCGCAGAGGAGAGCGCAAGCCACCGGCGTCCGCACCGGATGCACCAACCGGGAGCACGCGCAGGCCCTCACAGGTCACACCACCCCCGCACCTGACGGCCCGCACCACGGGCACCGTCGTCGACGGCCTCTCTCCCAAGCCTGGAGCACCTCTGTTTCCTGGTGCAGACTGCGGCTCCATGGCCCGTGGCGCAGTCAAGTCTCAGCTCCGTGTACGACGTGCACCGGCCGTTCGGGGCAGGGTGATCGGCGTACTCGGCGTACTCGCTTCCCTGGCCGCTACGGAGACGGCGGCCCCGGCGGCGGCACCGGCCCCGCCACGAGCAGCGGCACCGGCCACGGCCCCGGCAGTGACCGGGCTGCGCGACATCAGCCCGGAGCTGTTCTACGCGTCACTGCACCCCGGGGCGCGCACGCCCCGGGGCGGAGATGCTGAGCCTCAAGTTCACCCACAACGGCCCTGCGCCACCGGCGAGCTGGCGGTGGACGCCTCGGGGCTCGACGGTGTCGCCGTCCTCGCATCAGGGCCGGACGGCTGTGCGGGCCGGGTGCGGATGCCGCGGTTCACCTGCCCGCTGGGCCTGAACCCCGATCCGGAATCCTGGACCACGCAGCAGCTGGAGGTCAGGCCGGCCCCGGGAGCCGAGCCCGGCGCCCACGGTGTCCTGCGCTACCGGCTAGCAACACGGCGCCTGTGGCGGTGACGGCGACCGGCGTGGACACCGGCGGCTCCGGCGCCCGGCCGGGCCCGGCGATATGGTCCGCGGCGGGATCGGCCGTGGCGCTGGCGGTCGTGGTGGTCGTGGTGCTGCGGCGCATCCGCGCGCGACGCAGCTGATACGACGTTCATCTGCGGCGCCCCGATACACCGGGCGGTCCACGGGACCTTTACGGCGGTGGCCGGAGTTGCATGCGGTGACCGTCACGAACGAAAGGAGCCCGCCCGATGCGCGTGGACATCTGGTCGGACATCACCTGCCCCTGGTGCTACCTCGGCCGCGCCCGGTTCGTGAAGGCGCTCGACGCCTTCGCGCACCGGGACCGGGTCGAGGTCGTGCACCGGTCCTTCGAACTGGACCCGCACCGCGCCAAGCACGATGTCGAGGCCGTCATCCCGATGCTGATGTCGTCCCACCAGTGGTCCGAGGAACAGGCGCTGGACAACGAGCGCCGGCTCACCCGGCTGACCGCCGCCGAAGGGCTCGCGTACATCCAGGGCCGCGACCACGGAAACACCCACGACATGCACCGGCTGCTGCAGTTCGCCAGGACGCGGGGCCGTGACCACGAGCTGCTCGATCTGCTCTTCCGCGCCAACTACGCCGAGGAGCGCTCCCTGTTCGACGGCGACGATCGGCTCGTCGCCCTGGCCGCCGAGGCGGGCCTGGACGCCGCGGCGGCCCGCGAGGTGCTCGCCGACACCACGGCGTACGCCGACGCGGTCCGTTCCGATTCCCGGCAGCTGCGCGAACTCGGGGCCCTTGGCGTGCCGTTCATGCTCGTCGGCGGCACGATCGCGCTGCCCGGAGTGCGCTCGGTGGTCGCACTCACCCGCTCGCTCGAACAGGCCTGGAACGCGGCGGCCGCCGTGGACACCGGACGGGCGACGGCCCGATAGGAGCGGTGGTCGGGCGCCGGCCGTCAGGGGCGCACCCTGCGTGCCTCGAACCGGCGCTCGCCCAACTCCAGTGTGAAGGTGACCTGTTGGCCCTCCGAGAGGACCTGGCGCTCGTCCTCGATATCGGCACCGTCGACATAGACGGCGTCCTGTCCGCCGTACGGGACGACGAAGCCGTAGCCGCCGTCCCGGTTGAAGTACTGCACGAACCCTTTGCACCTGTCGCCCACGTTCACCGTTCGCTCTTTCTGTCTTCCCTCGGTGGCTCCACGGGGCGTTGCGATGCTCGGACCGCCGCCCGCCCCTCCATTCGAAGGTCAACAGGCGTGCGGGAGAAGGCCATTTCCCGGGTGAAGCGTGAACGCGTTGAACGCAGGGGCCGCGGAGTAGCATGGGGCATACACCCACCTTCGGGGCAGTTCGCATGCCTCTGCGCAGCCGACCCGCACACCGGCCGGCCGCGGGGAACGTGATCGCACGACACGGCCGGGAGAGCGGAACATGGCACGCCACGACCCCAACCGCAAACTTGCCGCACTGCTGCGCGAGGCGCAGTGGAGTGCGGGGGAACTGGCCCGTGCCGTCAACGCACTGGGCACGGCTCAGGGGGTGCGCCTGCGGTACGACCGCACCTCGGTGGCTCACTGGCTGACCGGTTCCCGGCCCCGGCCGCCGGTTCCCGATCTGGTCGCCGCCGCGTTCACGCAGCGGCTCGGCAGGCTCGTCACGCCGTTGGACGCCGCCATCACCGAGGACCGGCCCGCGCCCGCTCCCCCTGCGGACCCCGGAGGCGCCGACGCCCTGCCCGGCCTCATGGAGCTGTGCCGCGAGGACGCGGACCCCGAGCTCCGCGCTTCCCTGGCCGCCGGCGCGTACACCCTTGGGACGGTGTCCTCGCTCACCTGGCGGACGGACGAGGACGACTGTGCGGCACCGCCTTCGTCAGAGCCGGGAATCGCGAGTACGCCCGGCATCGCGAGTACGCCCGGCATCGCAAGCACGGCCCGCATCGCAAGCGCGGCCGGCATCGCAAGCACGGCCGGACCGGGGAACGCGGCCGAGGTCGAGGCGCTGGAGGAGATGACGCGCCTGTTCGCCGGTGCCAGCCTGCGCCACGGCGGCGGGCATGCGCGTACGGCCCTGGTCAGTTACATCGGCGACGACGCCAGCCGACTGCTCTCCCGCCCGGCCCCCGACCGCATCCGCGCCGAACTCCTCACGTCCACGGCCCAGTTGACCCATCTCCTGGCCGAGATGAGCGCCGACGACGACCGCCCGGGTCTCGCCCAGCGCTACTTCCATCTGGCCCTGAGTCTGTCCCAGGAAGCGGGCAACAGACGGCAGTACGCGATCACTCTGCGCGCCATGGGGGCACAGGCCGGACGCCTGCGCCACCATCTGTACGCCCTGCAGGTGTCGGAGTCGGCGGTGGAGGCGGCGGGCAGCGGGGCCGACGCGGACACCCTCGCCTTCCTTCTCGTCCAGCGTGCGCTCGCCCGCGCCCAGGAGGGGCACCGCCGGGCGGCCCTGGACGATCTGGTCACCGCCGAGCGGCTGCACAGCCGGGCGGGCAGCCCGGCCGGTCCCTTCGCGTCGTACCCCCGCGCCGGTCTCGACTACCAGCGGGCCGAGGCGCTTCTGGCCCTCGGCAACCGCCCGGAGGGCCAGGCCTGTCTGGAGACCTCGCTCGAACACCGTCCGACGGGCCAGCACCGCCCCCTCGCCCTCACCCACGCCCGCCTCGCCCGCGCCCTCCTGCACGCGGGGCAGCTGGAGGCGGCCTGCACCCACTGGCACCGTTTCCTCGATCACTACCCCCATCTCCACTCCGCCCAAGTCCGCCAGGAAATAGCGCAACTGGCCCAGCACCTGCGCCCCCACCTCCGCCAGCGCCGCGCCGCGGGGGTCCTGGAACGGTCACGCACACTGGTCGCCCTGTGACTCCTGCGGCGCCTGTGCCGCTCAGTCCCGGCGGAGAGAAGCGATGTAGTTGCTCACCGAGGAGAAGTGCTCCAGGCGCTCCTGGTAGGCGGTGACGGGGAAGAGCACCCCGCCCGGGCAGATACGCCAGATCGCGTAACCGGCCGGGCAGAGCACCTGCCAGAAGTCGCGGAAGAAGGTGCGTGACTCCAGGTTGGGCGCACCGAATTCGAAGGTGAGTGTCGTGATCCGGCCGCTCGACAGTGCCGCCCGCGCGCCGTGCAGCACTTCCCTCTCGGCACCCTCGACATCAATCTTCATCAGGTCGATGTGATCCAGGCCGAGCCGTGCCATCTCCTGGTCGACCGTGCGCACGTCGACGGAGTCACTGTGCCGGGTCAAGTCGGCTCCGTCGCCGTCCCGTTGGGCGTAGAAGGAGGCCCTCGACCAGCCCGGCGTCGCGGTGTGCAGGGGTGCGCTGCCGGGCTCGGCGCCCAGGCCCGCGGGGACCAGGACACGGTGCGCGCTCGCCTGTGCCGCCAGCGTCGCGTGGCACGCGGCCTGCGGTTCGAAGAGATACATACGGTGCGGGCGGTCGCCCAGTGCGGCTGTCATCCCGGCCGCCCACTGACCGTAATTGGCGCCGACGTCGAAGATCACCGGGTGCTCGACGCCGCGCAGGAACCGCGCCGCGGCCAGCGCCTCGCCCCGGTGGTCCCAGCCCCACCCCGAGCCGCGTCCCTGAATGAACTCCACTCGTGTCGAGAGGAACTCCAAGCCGCTCCGGAGTGTCCGCGTGCCGTTCAGCAGCCGCGAAGCGGCGGGGGTGGCGGCACGGCCGAGGTCTCTGAGCGTTCTGAATCTCTGTGACATTCCCGCAATTTATGACGTTCCGTTTCGGTTTCAGGTGAAACGCGCAGTGACGCTGCTCCACCTGCTGTCGAGGTTGGCCTCCCTGACCGGGACCGGGCAGAATGCCGCGCGTGCTGCATGTACGAGTGATCAGTCCTGAGACGCGCACCGACGAGGTGCTGCACATTGCCACGCACTCTCCGGCCGTGGTCAATGTGGTCAGGCTCCCGGGGGCCGCGGTATCCCCGAAGGGCGACTTCGTCGAGTTCGACGTCGCTCGGGAAGCGGCCAACGCAGTGCTCCAGGAGCTGCGCGCGCTCGGCCTCAAGGACACCGGCGCCATCACGGTGGAGCAGCTGGATCTGTCGATCTCCACGGCGGCTGAGCTCGCCGAAGAGAAGGCGCCGGGAGATCCGGCGGACGCGGTCGTGTGGGAGGAGCTGGCGGCCCGGGTCTCGGCGGACACCCGGATCACCTGGTCCTATCTGGCGTTTCTCGCCCTGGCGACCCAGATCGCGGCGATCGGCGCGCTCCTTGACCAGCCGATCCTCATCGTCGGCGCCATGGTCCTCGGCCCGGAGTTCGGTCCGGTCGCGGCGGCCTGCTTCGGGGTGCTCGAACGTGACAGGGGCCTCATCCGCTCAGCGGTCTACGCCCTGGTCATCGGCTTCACGGTGGCCGTGGCCGTCACGCTGGTCTGTGCCACCGTGTCCAAGCTGCTCGGCTGGATAACTCCGGACATGCTCGACGACCGGCCGCTGACGGATTTCATCATCCACCCGGACCGGTGGTCGTTCATCGTGTCGCTCCTCGCGGGCGTCGCGGGCATCCTGTCGCTGACCGCGGGCAAGTCCTCGGCGCTCGTGGGCGTGTTCATCTCGGTCACGACCGTCCCCGCGGCGGGCAACCTCGCCGTCGCCATTCCGCTGCAGCACTGGCACGAGGTGTACGCCTCCCTCATCCAGCTCGGCGTCAACCTCGCCGGCATGCTCGTCGCCGGCACGGCCACCCTGTTCACGCAGAAGGTTCTGTGGGCGCGCTACGGACTGCGCATCGCACCGGCGTCCACGGGCCGCAGGCCGCGAACGGGGCGCGGGTCCTGACGCTCCCGAGGCTCCTGACGGTGGCGGCGGGCACCCGGCTCACAACCGGCTCAACAGGGCGTGCAGCGCGGGGTTGTCGTTGTTCTTCCGCCACACCAGATTCAGCTCGACCGGCTTGGGCTTGGGCAGCGTCAGCGGCTTGAAGGTGATCCCGGCGAACTGCATCTGCGCGGCCGCCTCCGGGACGAGGGCGATGCCCCAGCCGGCGTTCACCATCGCCAGAATGCTGTGGACCTGGCTCAGATACTGGGTGAATTCGGGTGTGACCTGGGCGGCACGGAAGATGCTGACGAGCAGCTCGTGGAAGTAGCGGGCCTCCACCGGCGAGTACATGAGCACCTGCTGCCCGTCGAAGTCGGCCACGCGCAGACCGCCTTCGCGGGCGGCGAGCGGATGGTCCGACGGCAGGGCGGCGAGCAGCCCTTCCCGCACGGTGGGCCGGGTCCGCAGATCGGGGCCGATGTGCGTGGGGCGGATCATGCCGAGGTCGAGTGAGCCCTCGGTGATGGCCTCCAGCTGGTCGCGGGTGACGAGTTCCTGCAGCCGGATCTCCGCGCGGGGCACGGCGGCGCGGGCCACGTCGAGCAGCGTGCCGAGGGCCGAGTAGGCGCTCGCCGCGGTGAACCCGATGGCGAGGGAGCCGGCCTCGCCTGCGGAGACCTGCCGTACCGCCAGGGTGGCGTGCTCGGCCTGGCGCAGGATGCGACGGGCCTCGTTGAGGAAGGCACGCCCTGCGGGGGTCAGACGCACGGACCGGTTCGTGCGGTCGAGGAGCTGCACGCCCAGGCCGTTCTCCAGGACCTGTATCTGCCGGCTCAGGGGCGGCTGGGTCATCTGCAGCCGCTCCGCGGCCCGGGTGAAGTGCAGTTCCTCGGCCACCGCCACGAAACTGGCGAGTTGCGCCAGGGTGAACAACGATTCCCTCCGGGTATCAGCGCATCCAAAATCAATGTTGGACGTGGATCGATCGCTGACCTTAGCTTCAAGGGGAGTCAACCGGCGAGCTGCCGGCCGTATGGGCAGCCGCCAGGCCCGCCGCGGGCCGGCCGCATCCGCCGCACACCCCAGGGACACGAAGTGGTGACCATGCCCCACACGACAACCGACGCCGCGCAGCTCGCAGGTGAGGCGACCCTCGACAAGCTCTCCTGGATCAGGCTCTCCTCGGTCACCCTGCCCCTTGCCACCCCGGTCAGCGACGCCAAGGTCCTCACCGGGCGCCAGAAGCCCATGACGGAGGTGGCGTTCCTGTTCGTGGAGCTGGAGACCGAGCAGGGGCACGAGGGCATCGGATTCAGCTACTCCAAGCGGGCCGGCGGTCCTGGCCAGTTCGCCCATGCCAAGGAGATCGCCGACTCGCTGCTCGGTGAGGACCCCAGTGACATCGGCAGGATCTGGACCAAGCTGGTGTGGGCGGGCGCGTCGGTGGGCCGCAGCGGACTCGCGACCCAGGCGATCGCCGCGTACGACGTCGCCCTGTGGGATCTGAAGGCCAAGCGCGCGGGTCTGCCGCTCGCCAAGCTCCTGGGTGCCCACCGCGACTCCGTGCGCTGTTACAACACCTCCGGCGGCTTTTTGCACACGCCGACCGAGCAGGTCCTCGACAACGCGGCCGCGTCACTGGCCAGCGGTATCGGCGGCATCAAGATCAAGGTGGGGCATCCGGACGGCAAGCAGGATCTGCGCCGGCTGAGCGCGGTGCGTGAACGCATCGGCGACGACGTGCCGTTGATGGTCGACGCCAACCAGCAGTGGGACCGTCCCACGGCCCAGCGCATGGGCCGGGCCCTTGAGGAGTTCGGCCTCGGGTGGATCGAGGAGCCCCTGGACGCCTACGACGCACAGGGCCACGCAGCGCTCGCCGCCTCCCTCGACACTCCGGTCGCCACCGGCGAGATGCTCGCCAGCGTCGCCGAGCACTGGGAGCTGATCCGGCAGGGCGCCGCCGACATCATCCAGCCCGACGCCCCGCGCATCGGCGGTATCACCCAGTTCCTCAAGCTCGCCGCGCTCGCCGAGCACCACCAGCTCCAGCTCGCCCCGCACTTCGCCATGGAGATCCATCTCCACCTGGCCGCCGCGTATCCGATCGAGCCCTGGGTGGAGCACTTCGACTGGCTCGCTCCGCTGTTCAACGAGCGTCTCGCCATCAGCGGCGGCCGGATGCAGGTGCCCTCGCGGCCCGGTCTCGGCATCACGCTCACCGACCAGGCCCGCGCCTGGACCCGGGCCACCCACGAGACCGGCAAGCGTGCGTAGCCTGGCAGCCGGGCTCGTACGCACCCTCTTCCCCCTTCGGGTTCTTTCAGGAGCAGTACGCACATGACCTCCCTCACTCCGGCCGAGCTCGGCCTGCGCATCGGCTCGGGCCTGCTGTCCTTCCCCGTCACCCACTTCACGGCCGACAGGCACGACTTCGACGAGAGTGCCTACCGCGAGCACATCGCGCGTCTGGCCGAGTACGAGGTGGGCGGCCTGTTCGCGGCCGGCGGCACCGGTGAGTTCTTCTCCCTGACCGCGGCCGAGGTGGAGCAGGTGGTCACCGCCGCCGTGCGCAGCGCCCCCGCCGGCACTCCGATCCTCGCGCCCGCCGGCTACGGCACGCGCACGGCCGTCGAGTTCGCCCGCGCCGCCGAACGCCTCGGCGCCGACGGCATCCTGCTCTTCCCGCCCTATCTCACCGAGGCGGGCCAGGAGGGCCTGGCCGCGCACGTCGAGGCCGTCTGCCGCGCCACGTCGCTCGGCGTGATCGTGTACGGCCGCGGCAACGCCGTCTACACCGCGGACACCCTCGCCCGGCTCGCCGACCGGTGCCCCAATCTCATCGGCTACAAGGACGGCATCGGCGACATCGACGCCATGACGCGGATCTACACCCGGCTCGGCGACCGCCTCACCTACGTCGGCGGCCTGCCCACCGCGGAGACCTTCGCCCTGCCGTACCTCGAACTCGGCGTCACCACCTACTCCTCCGCCATCTTCAACTTCCTGCCCGGGCTCGCCCTCGAGTTCTACGACGCGGTCCGCGAGCGCCATCACGACACCGTCATCAGGCTCCTGCGGGAGTTCGTCCTGCCGTACACCGAGATCCGCAACCGCAAGGCGGGGTACGCGGTCAGCATCGTGAAGGCCGGCATGACGGCGACCGGGCACGGGGCGGGCCCGGTCCGCGCGCCACTGACCGATCTCACCGCGGCCGAGCTCGAAGAACTCACCGCCCTGATCGCCTCCCACAGGCCCGTCACCGCCTGACCGCCAACGCGTCCGGCGGCCCGGCCGCCCCGCCGCTCCCTCCGTACGAAAGGACCTTCCGGTGTCCGCAACACCCCAGGACCAGGCCGCCACCGTCTCGCTCGACGGAGCGATGTTCATCGGCGCCGAACGCGTCACCGGCGACGGCGCCGAAGTCCGCTCCGTGAACCCGCAGACCGGCGACGCCCTCGACCCGCCGTACCGCTACGGCGGCGCCGATGTCGTCGACCGTGCCTGCCGGCTCGCCGACGAGGCCTTCGACGACTACCGCGCCACCTCCCCCGGGCAGCGCGCCCACTTCCTCGAGCGGATCGCCCACCACCTCACCGCCGCCACCGACGCCCTCGTCGAACGGGCCCATCTGGAAACGGGGTTGCCGACGGCCCGCCTCACCGGCGAAGTCGCCCGCACCACCGGGCAGCTGCGGCTGTTCGCCGAGGTACTGCGCGAGGGCGGCTGGTACGGCGCCCGTATCGACCCCGCCCTGCCCGACCGCGCCCCGCAGCCGCGCCCCGACATCCGTCAACTGCGCATCCCCGTCGGCCCGGTGGCGGTTTTCGGAGCCAGCAACTTCCCGCTCGCCTTCTCCGTCCTCGGCGGGGACACCGCCTCCGCGCTCGCCGCCGGCTGCCCCGTCGTCGTCAAGGCGCACGACGCCCACCTCGGCACCTCCGAGCTCGCCGCGCACGCGATACGTGCCGCCGTCACCGAGGCCGGGCTGCCCGACGGTGTCTTCTCGCTGCTCATCGGCGACGGCCCCATCCTCGGCGGACGGCTCGTGCGCGATCCCCGGGTCCAGGCCGTCGGGTTCACCGGCTCCCGTGCCGCGGGCCTCGCGCTGAGCCAGGCCGCCGCCGAACGTCCCGAGCCCATTCCGGTCTACGCCGAGATGAGCAGCATCAACCCGGTCGTGCTCCTGCCCGGCGCGCTCACCGAGCGGGCCGACGCACTGGCCACCGGCTTCGTTGGCTCTCTCACCCTGGGCGCCGGCCAGTTCTGCACCAACCCCGGCCTGGTCCTCGCCGTCGCCGACGCCGGGCTCGACGCCTTTCTGCGGTCCGCCGCGAAGCGGGTGGAGAGCGACGCCGGCGCCACGATGCTCACACCGCACATCGCCCGCTCCTACCGCACCGAGAGCGCGGCCGTGGCGGCACACCCGGAGGTCACCGTCCTCGCCCGCGGCACCGCCGCCGACAGCGCCGCCCCGGGGCAGGCCCTGCTGATGTCGGTCTCCGGCGAGGCCTTCCTCGCCGACCCCGGGCTGCAGCGCGAGATGTTCGGCGCGGCAGCGCTTGTCGTACGCTGCGACGACCTGAGCCAGCTCACCGAGGTACTGCGCGGCCTCGAGGGCCAGCTCACCGCCACCGTCCACACCGCCGACAGCGATCTGGACCGGGCGCGCGCGCTGCTGCCGCTGCTCGAACGCCGCGCCGGGCGTGTGCTGTTCAACTCCTGGCCCACCGGGGTCGAGGTGGGGCACGCGATGGTGCACGGCGGCCCCTACCCGGCGACCTCCGACGGACGCAGCACCTCCGTCGGCTCCCTGGCCATCGACCGGTTCCTGCGCCCCGTCTCCTACCAGGACGTTCCGGAGGCCCTGTTGCCGGCGCCGCTGCGTGACGACAACCCGTACGGCGTTCCGCGCCGGGTCGAAGGAAAGCTCACATCGGAGTGACCGCCGGGTCCGGGACGCGTTGCCCTCTGTCCGATGACCGCCCAGGTCAGCCGGGATTTCCCAGAGCGCGTCCCGATGGGCGACGGGCAACCCGTCGACCGCCGGCAAGGTCCGGCGCCAGGCTGATGAACGTTCCGCTTGGAACATCCGGAACTTCCCGATCACGGGAGTACCGGAACATCCGCATGGCAGACGACCTATCAGGGGGACATCATGCGCAAGCTGATCCGTACCACGGCCGCGCTGGCGATCGCGTCGGGCACCGTCGCCGTCATGGCGTTCGGCAGCACCGCCTCGGCCGCGCCGGCCGACGAATGGGCGGGCTGCCCGGACGGGGCGGTGTGCATCTACCCGAAGGACCAGGACCCCGCGCAGAAGCCGAGTGACATCTTCTACAGCTACGGGGCGCACAACCTGAGCAACCAGTTCGGCAACCACTGGGTGCTCAACAACCAGCACAGCGGTGCGACCGCGAGCCTGTGCACGGGCTCCGGCGGTTCGGGCTGCGGTGACCCCATCGCGGCCAAGACCGGTGTGTACGCCGACCTCGGCCCGATCAACTCGATCACTCTCAACCGGCCGTAGTCGCTTGTTGTCCGAGCGCATCACCCCGGAGGAGCACCGGGCCCTGCTGCCGGGCCTGCCGGCCCCGTCGCCCGGCGGATCCTGCGGACGCGGGCGGCGCCAGGAGACCTGAGCGCACCGCGGGAAGCCCGGCAGGACACCTGCGCGCTCGTGACCACTCGTACGGTTCCCCCCTCAACCATCCGTCCGTTGCGGCCCGTTGAGGGCCACCCGTGCCACCGCGGCCTCCTACCCGGCGTCCGCCACGACCGCGGTCACGACCTTCCGCACGGCCGCCTCCTGCGGCGGCGCGCCCTTGCGGTCGGCGAACAGCATGTGGACGGCGCCGATCAACGTGGGTGCGAGGGTGTCGACCTCGGCGTCGGCCGCGATCCGGCCCAGATCGCGTTCGGCGACGAGATACGAGGCGATCACGACCGCGGCCTCGGTCAGCACCGGGACACCGGTGGGCCTCGACTCGCGCAGCCGGGCGCGCAGTTCGTCCCGGGAGGTGACTAGGCCGACGATCGCGACGGCGACCGATCCGAACAGGTCGATGAGCGTGCCGGTGAGGTTGTCGGCGACGGTCCCCTCCCCCGCACGGTCGCGCAGCACGGCACCCCGGTGCTCGACCCTGGCGACGCGGTCGAGTACGAGCTCGGCCAGAAACGCGTCGAAGTCGGCGAAGTGCCGGTGCAGCACGCCCTTGGCGCAGCCCGCCTCCACGGTGACGGCCCGGCTGGTCAGCGCGCTCGGTCCGTCCCTGAGCAGCACGCGCTCGGCGGCGTCGAACAGCTGCTCACGCACATCGCGGATGGCCACTCCTGTCGGCACCGTGCATCGCCCCCTCGTTCACCGTTCCCCGGGCCACCCGGTTGACGAGTGGGCGGGCGCCCACTAATAGTGGGCGCATGCCCACTATACCTTCCGAAGCGGCGTCCGGCGGATCACAGGGCCCGGCCGACGCCCCCCGCCCACAGCCGGTCGGGCCCCATCAACTCCGGGGCGCCGCCGAGTCGTTCGGCTCGGACGCCGAGCGCTACGACCGGGTCCGACCGCGCTACCCCGACGCCATGGTGGACCGGATCATCGCGGGCAGCCCCGGGCCCGAAGTCCTCTCTGTCGGCTGCGGGACCGGGATCGACGCCCGGCAGTTCCAGGCCGCCGGCTGCACGGTGCTCGGGGTCGAGCCGGACGCACGGATGGCCGCGGCGGCGCAGCGCGGCGGAGTCGCGGCCGAGGTCGCGACCTTCGAGGCCTGGGACCCGGCCGGGCGGAGCTTCGACGCGGTCGTGGCGGGCCAGGCCTGGCACTGGGTCGACCCGGTCGCGGGCGCGGCCAAGGCGGCGCGGGTGCTGCGGCCCGGCGGCCGGCTCGCGGCGTTCTGGAACGCCTTCCAGCTGCCGCCCGATCTGGCAGAAGCCTTCGTCGCGGCCTGCCAACAGGCATGGCCCGACGCGCCGTTCGACGTCTCGGCAGTCGACCCGCAGGGCGTGGACGGCTACCAGGCGCTGTTCGCCAAGGCCGCCGACGGCATCCGTGAGGCGGGCGGTTTCGGCGCAGTGGAACAGTGGCGCTTCGACTGGGAGTGGCCCTACACACGGGAGGCCTGGCTCGACCAGCTGCCCACGTTCGGCGTCTTCACCCGGCTGCCGGCCGACCGCCTGGAAGAGATCCAGAACGGCATCGGCGCCGCCATCGACGCTCGGGGCGGCAGCTTCACGATGCGCTACGCGACAGTGGCCGTCACCGCCGTGCGCTCGCGGCGCGGCGCCTCATGAATCAGGAGACGATCGCCCAGATCAGCCAGGCGGCCAGTGCGGCGAGGACCAGGAACCCGGCGATCGCGGTACCGGCTCCGGGCCGCTGCGCCCGCTCCTGCTCCATCTGCTTCTCCGCCAGGAAGTTCTTGGCGTCCGCCTCCGTGCGGGTGCGGACCCACTGACCGTTGCCGGGACCGATCACGATGTGCCGCCTTTCGTCGTTGCGCCGTCGCGTTCGACTCGCACAGGAGAGGGCACGCCTGCCCTGTCGGTGATCATTCAAACGGGTCGGCGCCGGGCCCGTACCTCCAGGTCGATCCGCACCCATCGGCCCGTCATCCCCTTGGCGGTGGTGATGCCGAATGCGTAGCGGTCGACGGCGGCGCTCCCGGTGACGACAAGGCCAGGGCCGTCGAGTTCGACGGTCTCCACCGCGACGGCGACCGGCCGGGTCACCCCGCGCACCGTCAACTCGCCCGCCAGCGCGGCCACTTGAGCGACGTCGCGCCCTTCGTCGCCGCGGGAGTCGCGCACTTCCTCGCCGCGGGAGTCGCGCACTTCCTCGCTGCGGAAGATGATCTCGGGATGCGCCACGGCGCCCAGATAGTCGTCGGAGCGGACGTGTTCGTCCCTGCGCCGCAGACCGGAGTCGAAGCTCGCGGCCCCGACCACCACTTCCACGCTGGAGCGCGCCACCGGCTCCGCCACGACGATCCGGCCCCGGGTGAGGGTGAACGTGCCGCGCACCGGCATCAGGCCGAAGACGGCCCGGGTCCTGAAGCGCAGCCGCGACGTCCGCGGATCGATGTCGTACGCGCCGGTCGCGGGTGCCGGACGTTCCTGTGCATACGAGGCCGTCATGGCTCTCGCCTCCCGTTCACGAGGGGCCCCGGTACCGGTCCGGGTGGCCCGGGGCTACTGCCAGCCATCGTCACCGCCCGGCGGGCAGTAGCGGCAGATGCGGATGTCGTGAGCGGAGCAGTACAAATGTCCTCCCCGCCCCCACGACGGGAATGCCGTTGCCCGCAGGACCCGACGTTGTCTACTCTGGCCTGCGGTTCTGTTGTCTCCGATAGAGGTGGACCTTGCGCATCTGAGGTGGGCGATCACCACACCGGTACGGCCTCGACTGTCCCCGTCGGCTGTCGGCCGTACTCCCCCGTCACGCCACCGCGGCCGACCGTGCCGCCGTGCCCGCGCGTGACCTCCGTGTGGAGCGACCTCGGTGCGGAACCCGGTCCGGCTCTCAGTGCCGGAGCGGCGCCCCGGCCGTCGCCTCTCCCCCGGCCGACCGACGACCGAACCAGCACGATGGGCCACTCAGACACTCATGACCGCAACTCTCGTCGCCAAGAACCTCTCCGCCGGCCACGGCGACCGCTCCCTGTTCACCGAGCTCGGCCTGGTGGTCGCGCCCGGGGACGTCATCGGACTCGTCGGGGCCAACGGGGCGGGCAAGTCCACGCTCCTGCGCATCCTCGCCGGGCTCGAACGGCCCGAGGAGGGCACCGTACAGCTCGCCCCCGCGACCGCGGCCGTCGGACATCTGCCGCAGGAACCCGAGCGCAGGCCGGGCGAGACGGTCCGGGACTTCCTGGCCCGGCGCACCGGCGTCGCCGCCGCACAGCGCGCCCTCGACGACGCCACGCAGGCACTCGTCGACCAGGCGCCGGGGGCGGATGACGCGTACGCCGTATGCCTGGAGCGATGGCTCGGCCTCGGCGGTCCCGACCTGGAGGAGCGTTCGGAGCAGATCGCCGACACGCTGGGGCTCGACGTGGGACTCGACCAGGACATGACGTCGCTGTCGGGCGGCCAGGCCGCCAGGGCCGGACTGGCCTCTCTGCTGCTCTCCCGCTACGACGTCTTCCTCCTGGACGAGCCGACCAACGACCTCGACCTGGCCGGCCTCGACCGCCTCGAGGAGTTCGTCCGCGGGCTGCGCGCGGGTGCCGTCGTCGTCAGCCATGACCGCGAGTTCCTCGCCCGTACGGTCACCAAGGTCCTCGAACTCGACCTGGCACAGCAGCAGTTCACCCTCTACGGCGGCGGCTACGACGCCTATCTGGAGGAGCGCGAGGTCGCCCGCCGGCACGCGCGCGAGGCGTACGAGGAGTACGCCGGCAAGAAGTCCGCCCTGGAGGCACGGGCCGACATGCAGCGCTCCTGGTCGGAGAAGGGCGTCAGGAACGCGATGCGCAAGAGCCCCGACAACGACAAGATCCTGCGCAAGGCCCGCACCGAGAGCAGCGAGAACCAGGCCGCGAAGGTGCGGCGCACGGAGCGCCTCATCGAGCGGCTCGACGCCGTCGAGGAGCCCCGCAAGGAGTGGGAGCTGCGCATGGAGATCGCCGCCGCGCCCCGCTCCGGCACGATCGTGGCCACCCTGCGCGACGCGGAGGTGCGGCGCGGCACGTTCACCCTCGGACCGGCGACCCTGCAGATCGACTGGGCCGACCGGGTCGCGATCACCGGTGCCAACGGCTCGGGCAAGTCGACCCTGCTCGGCCTGCTCCTCGGCCGGATCGCCCCGCACGCCGGGCACTCGGCGCTCGGCTCGGGTGTCGTCGTCGGCGAGGTCGACCAGGCCCGTGCGCTGTTCTACGGAACGGAGTCGCTGCTCGACGCGTTCCGCATGGCCGTACCGGACGCGACGCCGGACGAAGTGCGCACGCTCCTCGCCAAGTTCGGGCTCAAGGCCGCTCATGTGCTGCGCGCCGCGAGCACGCTCTCACCGGGCGAGCGCACCCGTGCCGCGCTTGCCCTCCTGCAGGGCCGCGGCGTCAACCTCCTGGTCCTGGACGAGCCCACCAACCACCTCGACCTGCCCGCCATCGAGCAGCTGGAGTCGGCCCTCGACTCGTACAGCGGCACGCTGCTCCTGGTCACCCACGACCGGCGGATGCTCGACGCGGTACAAGTCACCCGCCGCCTGGAGCTGGACGACGGCAAGATCGTCGAGCACCCCGTGTAGCCGGGCGGCGGGCGGTGGCGGCAGGCGGCAGGCGGCAGGCGGCAGGCGGCAGGCGGCAGGCGGCAGGCGGGCTTACCGCAACGCGCCCGGCGGGGTGCCGTCGCCGAAGGGCCTGCCGCCGAGCTGCTCGCGGTGATGCGGCGTCAGCCAGCCCTGCAGATCGGGTCCGACGGGCACGATGCCGGTGGGGTTGATGCCGGTGTGCACCTGGTAGTAGTGCCGCTTGATGTGGTCGAAGTCCACGGTGTCGCCGAAGCCCGGGGTCTGGTACAGGTCCCGGGCGTACGCCCACAGGACGGGGTCCTCGGACAGCTTGTAGCGGTTGCACTTGAAGTGGCCGTGGTAGACGGCGTCGAACCGTACGAGCGTCGTGAACAGCCTGATGTCGGCCTCGGTGATGGTCTCTCCAACCAGATAGCGGCGGTCGGCGAGGCGCTGGGAGACCTGTTCGAGGCGGCGGAACACATCGTGGCAGGCACGCTCGTACTCGCTCTGCTCATGGGCGAACCCGGTGCGGTAGACACCGTTGTTGACGTCCCGGTAGATGCCGTCCATCACCTCGTCGATCTCGGCCCGCAGCGGCTCGGGGTAGAGGTCTGGGGCGCCGGTCCTGTGCAGGGCGCTCCACTCGGTGGTGAAGTCCAGGGTGATCTGCTGGTAGTCGTTGGTGACCAGTTGCCCGCTGGGCACGTCGACGATGGCGGGGACGCTCACGCCGCCGGGGTAGTCCTTCTCCCGTGCGTCGTACGCCTCATGCAGATAGCGGATGCCGAGCACCGGGTCGCGGCCGTCCGGGTCGAGCGTGAAGCGCCAACTGCGGTCGTCCTGGATCGGGTCGGTGACCGCGAGCGACAGGGCGTCCTCCAGGCCGAGCAGCCGGCGCGCGATCAGGGCGCGACTCGCCCATGGGCAGGCCCTGCTGACCACGAGCCGGTAGCGTCCCGCCTCGACCGGCCAGCCGTCCCTGCCGTCGGCCGTGATGCGGTCGGCGAAGTGGCTCTTGGACCGCGAGAACGCCTTGCGTCCGTAGGTCGCGTTGCCGTCCGTGCCGGCCGAGCCCGCCGTGCTGTCGTCGCTCATGCCGTTCCCCTTTCCTCGACTCTCTGCCTCTGCCTCTTGCCTCTTGCCGCTGCCTCGGCCGTCCCGCTCAGTGAACCGTCCCGGCGGCGAGTGCGCGGTCCGCCGCGGCCTGGGTGCGGTGCCACCACGAGGTGACCGGCTCCCACACCCGCACACCGTCCGCGGAACCGAGTTCGGCCGCGCTGAAACGGGCTCCCCGATGGGAAGGGTCGGCCGCGGCGGTCACGTAGTCCACCTTCCGGGCGTTGGCGTCCGCGGGGTCGGCGATGGTGCGGACGGCGGCGTACGCGCTGCGGCCCGCGGCGAGTTCATAGGGCGCGCTCTGCGTCACGGGCACCGGCTGGGCAGCGCCGTCGAGCTCGCCGAAGGTCACCGTGGGCACGCGGTCGACGGCACAGGCCCTGGGCCCGGTGTTGGTGACCTTGATACGGAGGACGGTCGTGGGCGAGCCGGGCTCCGTCGCGGCGCCGGTGGCCGCCACCCGCACCTTGCCCTCGCGGCAGGTGGGCAGCGCGTCGGGAGCAGCAGCGGCGGTTCCGGTGCCCGCGCCGGTTGCGGTGAGAAGGAGTGCTCCGGTGAACAGGGCAGTGGCGGTACGGGTGTTGCGGATAGTGCGGGTATTGCGGGCGTTGCGGGCGCGCATCAGTGTTCCCCTAGGTCGGTCGTGGACGTCACCATCGGTCGTGGACGTCACCATCGGAGGTGCGGTCACAGGGACGCGGTGTCGGCAGGACGGTCAGATCCCGCCAGACTGCCTCAAGTCCCCCTCCTCGCCCGGTGTGACACACGAGCGGCACGATCAGTTGTACGCGGAGGCCGCCCCGGCCGTCTTGACAGCGGCGGCGAGCGGGGGATCACCTGAGGAGCTCCGCGCGGCGCCCGACCGACGCCGCAGGGACACGCACGCCTCACATCGGGGAGGGGCCATGCTGCGGGTGCACTTCACGTCCGAGGATCTGGCGCGGGTCAAGGTGGCCGCCGGTCCCGACCATCTGTGGGAGATCGCCAACAGCGTGCAGACGCTGCAACGGCGCGACGGGGCAAGGGTGTTCGGCGCGTGGCGCACCTGGGCGCGGCCACGGCTCTCGGACAGTTGCCGGCTCCTGTCGCCGCTGCTGCCGCCGCACGGCTACTCCCCGGACTTCCTCACCCCCACCACCGGCGACCGCGGCACGTTGCGGGCGGCCGTCGACACGCTGATGAGCACTCCGCAGCCACGGCTGCGCGCCGACCTGACGCGGATGGCCGCCGCACGCGAACTGCCGCGCTGGGCGGGCGCGTTGGCGAGTGGGGACACCGAAGTGCTGCGGCAGCTGGGCCGCGCCGTGCACACGTACCACCTGGAGGCGCTCGCGCCGTTCTGGCACCGGATACAGGCACATGTCGACGCCGACCGTGTCGTGCGTCTGCACGCGCTGCTCGACGGCGGGGTAGAGGGCCTGCTCGCCGGTCTCGGGCCGCAGATCCGGTGGCGGCCGCCCGTCCTTGAGGTGGACTACCCGGTGGATCAGGAGCTGCATCTCAACGGCAGGGGGCTCACGTTGCAGCCCTCGTTCTTCTGCTGGCCGACCCCGTTCACGCTGGCGGACGCGGAGCTGCCGCCGGTACTCGGCTATCCCGTACAGCACGCACCGGACTGGGCCAGGGACGCGCCGGGCGACCGGCACGGCGACGAATCCGGCCCCCTCGGACCACTGCTCGGGCAGACGCGGGCGGCGGTGCTGCGCACGGTGCGCACCGGCTGCTCCACGGTCGAGCTGGCCCGGCTCCTGGGAGTGACGCATCCGGCGATCAGCCAGCATGTCGCCGTACTGCGGGCCGCGGGCCTGGTGACCACGGTGCGGGCCGGCGGCCGGTCCCTGCACGTCGCGACGGAGGCCGGCCGGGCCCTGCTCCTCAGCTGCGCACGCGGGCCCGTCGGATAGCACCAACTCTCCCTGTCTCTTCCGGCTTTTCAGGCATCCGTGACGTCTCTGACGCGCCGTAAGCCAGGGCTTTCATGCGTTGCGGCCCGGCGTGCCGCGACAGCACTCTGGTCGCCGATCAGTTCGAGGGCCACGGGCGATCCAGGTCGCCTCCCCCACCACAGGCCGTCCTACGGAGGACCACTGATGCGTTCCCCCACCCGCATCCCCGCCATCCACCGCATTCCACGTATGCCCAGATTTGTCATGCTCGCGACAGTACTTGCCGTGGGCGTCCCGGTCGCCGCCCCCACGGGCGCGCAGGCCGCGCCACCCCAACGAGCCGCCGCGACGGCCTCCGCGGACGAACCCCGCGGCCTGAAGTGGTTCCAGGAGCGGCACGGGCTCCGCCCCACCGGAAAGGCCGACCGGGCGACGGCCGAGGCGCTGCGGGCCGCTTCCGAAGCCGAGCTGCGCCGCACGTTCCGCACGCCCGCCGACCTCGGCCCCGAGGAGCGGGCCAACGCCCGCACCGTGATCGGTGTCGGATACGGCGCGCAGATTCCCGAACAGGGCCTGGTCATCGCCCTCATGACGGCCATGCAGGAGTCGAAGTTCGTCAACTACACGGTGCCCGTCGACCATGACTCGCTCGGCATCTTCCAGCAGCGGCCGAGCACCGGCTGGGGCACACCGGAGCAGATCACGGATGTGCCGACCTCGTCCAAGTCCTTCTACGGCGTCGCCCCGTTCGGCAGCAACCCCGGGCTCATCCAGATACCCGGCTGGGAGACCATGCCGCCCGGTGACGCCGCGCAGGCCGTGCAGGTCTCGGCGTATCCCGACGCGTACGCCCAGTGGGAGGGCTTCGCCCGCGAGCTGCTCGCCGTCGAGGGTCCCACGGTCGAGCCGATTCCCTGACCACCGCGCCCAACTCCCTTTCCCCGCCCACGAAACCCCCCACGAAGAGCAGGAGTACGCGATGCACAGCAGGCGTATCAGATCCCTCGCCGTGACCGTCGTCCTGTCCGCCACGGGACTGCTCGTCCCGGCAGGTGTGGCGGCCGCGGCCCCCTCGACGTCCGCGGCCGTCTCCCGTGTGGCCGCGCTCGAGGGCGCGTCGGCCGACGAGGTGACGGTGAGCCGTGACGGCTCACGGCTGCGTACGAAGGCCACGCACACGGCGGCCTCCAAGACCCTGGAGGTGGAGTACCAGGTCCAGGAAACCGGCTACTGGTGCGGTCCGGCGGCGACCAGGATCGCCCTGTCCGCGCGGGTCGGACCTCCCAGCCAGGCCGATCTCGCGGCCCAGCTGGGCACGACGGAGAACGGCACGGACGACATAAGCCAGGTCACCGCCGTACTCAACGCCCACGTCGGGACGGGCTGGTACGAGTCGAAGTACCTGCCCCAGGACCCGCCGTCGCAGGAGCAGAAGGATCTCCTGTGGCAGGACATCGTCGTCGACGTCGACAACAACTACCCGCTCGTCACCAACATCGTGGCGCCGCCCGGCAACCAGCCGCCCGGGTATCCGCCGGACCAGACGATCTACCACTACTTCACGGTCATCGGCTACGACGACGCCAACCGCAGCGTTCTCATAGCCGACCCCGCCTCCTTCTCCGGCAACCAGATCTACTGGCTCTCCTTCGACCAGCTCGCGTCCCTGATCCCTCCGAAGGGCTACGCCGCGTAACCCCGTGCCGGCACGCCCCGGCGCAACCGGCCCGGCCGACCGACCTCGGCAGGGCCGGTTGCCGTCGCAGGGGTCCACGGGCAGTGCGCGAGGTCGCTGCCACGGCCAGGGCGTGAGGTCGCTGCCACGGCCAATGCCATGAGCTCACTTCAGGGAGTCGCAGTGGCCGAGGATCAGTTCGGAGACCGCCTGGGGTGCGCGCAGGGTCGGCAGATGGTCGCATGTGGGCAGCCGGACGAGCCGGCAGCCGGGGATACGGGCGGCCATCTCCTCGTTGCAGCGCACCACTTCGGGCTGGTCCTGCTCACCGAGGGCGAGGAGGCAGGGCATCCGCAGTTCGCCGAGCCGGTCGAAGGCGGGCGCGTCGGCCTGCTGGAAGGCGTGGTTGGTGAACCAGGCCGGAATCGCGCCCCTGATCTGCGCGGCGGCCTCCGCGTCCGGGGCGGTGCCGGCCGCCGCCCAGGTGCGCATCGACAGTTCCACCAGGCCGTCCATGTCACCGGCCGTGGCCAGCGCCTCGATCTGCGCCATCAACTCCGGTGAGGTGAGGCCCTCGTAGCCGGTCACTCCCGGGCACAGCAGAACGAGGCCCGCCACCCGGCCGGGGTCGTCCAGGGCGAGACTGATGGCCGTGGCGCCGCCCAGGCTGGAGCCGACGAGAACGGCCCGCGGCACCTCGAAGTGGTCGAGGACCGCCGCCAGGTCCTTCACCGGGGAGAACGGCACGGTGGGCGGCGCCGAGCGCCCGAATCCCCGTACGTCGTAGCGGATCACCCGGTGCCCCGCCACGAGCCGGGGCAGCACCGGGTCCCAGATCCGCGCATCCGTGATGCCCGGGTGCAGCAGCACCAGCGGCAGGCCGTCGGTACCACCGTCGTCCGCCCGCACTTCACCGCCGGCCACCGGCACCCTGTGCTCCGTGAGGTCCATGACGGAAGTCTGCCGTCGGCGGCCCGCACAGCGACAGACACCGCCCGGCCAACAGGCCGGTAGCATCCCGATCATGGCGGACTGGGAGATACGGGCGGCCTCGTCCGCGGATGTCGAGACGGTGGCCGAGCTGCGTGCCGTGGCGCTGAGGGCGGATCTGGAGCGCCTCGGACGGTACGACGAGCACAGGGTGCGGCAGCGGCTGCGGGACGGGTTCGATCCGGAGCACACCTGGGTGATCGAGGTGGCCGGGGCCCTGGCCGGCTGCGTGGCGCTGCGACCGGCCGGGGACACCCACTGGCTAGAGCACTTCTACCTCGACCCCGCCCTGCAGGGCCGGGGCATCGGTTCGGCGGTGCTGCGCGACCTCCTCGAACCCTGCGACCGTGACGACGTCCTGATCCGGCTGAACGTACTGCGGGGCAGCCCGGCCCGGCGCCTGTACGAGCGGCACGGTTTCCGCGTCGAGACCGAGGACGGGGTGGACGTGTTCATGGTCCGCGAGCCGGCCTCGGCTCCGCCCCTCCACCGGCCGGTCACATGACCTGGCCGATCGGCCGGCTCACCGCGCCAGGGCCCGCTCGTACCCGACCAGGCGGGCACAGATCGCGAGCCCGGTGACGGCCTCCTCCAGATCCTGCGGCGAGGGATAGCTCGGCGCGATCCTGATCGTCTCGTCCCGCGGGTCCTTGCCGTACGGGTAGGGGGCGCCGGCGGGTGTCAGGGCGATACCGGCCTGCGCGGCGAGCCGGACCACGTCGGCGGCGCCGCCGCCCAGGATGTCCAGGGTGATGAAGTAGCCGCCCTCGGGTTCCGTCCAGCGGGCCAGGCCCGTGCCGCCCAGTTCCTTGTCGAGGATGCGCTGCACCGCCTCGAACTTCGGCTGGAGCAGGGCACGTTGACGCCGCATGTGCGCGCGTACGCCCTCGGCGTCCCGCAGGAACCGGACGTGCCGCAGCTGGTTGACCTTGTCCGGGCCGATCGACCGCTTGCTGCTGTGGGCGAGGAGCCAGTCCACGTTGGCCGGGGACGAGCCGAAGAAACCGACCCCGGCACCGGCGAAGGTGATCTTCGAAGTGGAGCCGAAGACAAAGGCCCTGTCCGGGTGCCCGTGCTCCGCACATGCGGCGAGCACATCGGCGACCTCCACTTCCTCGTCCGTGAGGTGGTGCACGGCGTATGCGTTGTCCCAGAAAATCCGGAAATCCGGCGCCGCGGCCGGCATGGCGGCGAGGCGTTCCACGACACGGTCGCTGTAGCTCACCCCGGTCGGGTTGCTGTACTTGGGCACGCACCAGATGCCCTTGATCGCGGGGTCCTCGGCGACCAGGCGCTCGACGGCGTCCATGTCGGGCCCCTCGTCGGTCATCGGCACACTGATCATCTCGATGCCGAACCGCTCGCACAGCGCGAAGTGCCGGTCGTATCCCGGCACCGGGCACAGGAAGGCGACGCGCTCCTCGTCGGTCCAGCGCGCCTGCCCCCCGGGGAGCCTGCCGAGCATGGCGTGCACCAGGCAGTCGTGCATCAGCTCCAGGCTGGAGTTGCCCGCGGCGAGCAGCTGCCCGGCCGGGACCTGGAGCAGTTCCGCGAAGATCTCCCGAAGCTCGGGCAGTCCGTGCAGGCCTCCGTAGTTACGGCAGTCCGATCCGTCCGCCGCCGTGTGACCCTCGGCTCCCGGCAGCTCCAACAGCTCCTGGGACAGGTCGAGTTGAGCGGTCGACGGCTTGCCCCGGGTGAGGTTGAAGGAGAGCCCGCGGGTGAGCAGCTCGTCGTACTCCCGGCGGGCGCGGTCCCGCTGCTCGCGCAGGTCACCTGTGGTCGGCCCAGTGATCGTCATGACGTCCCTTCGCATCTGGTGCAGTACCCCTGCCGGGCCCGCGCTCGTCCTGCTGCCGGGGCCCGCCGAGGGACCGTCGACGATACAAGCGGGGCCGCGGCCTCCGCTCCCGGATTACCGCTCCGCCAGGAGCTCCGCCGTCGCGAGGAACGGGCGGGCGCGGTCGTGCGCGCCGTGGGCGAGGAGGTAGAGCCCCGTGGAGACGCGTTCGAGGTAGCCCCACTCCCACACCGTGCGCGGATCCGTGGCGGTCTCGTCCGCGAGGAGCGAACAGTAGCGGCGAGCGAGCCGTGGCGCGTCACCCGCCAGGAGTTCCGGGCACCAGTCGCGCAGGACGACGCCGAGGTCGTACGCCGGGTCCGCGGGGAAGCCGTCGGGGTCCACGAAGACGAACCCGCTCTCGGCGCCTGCGCGGGCGGCGGGCGCCCGCAGGGCGTTGTCCGGGTGCGGGTCGCCGTGGACGAGCACACACCGCTCCGGAGCGTGCGCCGCGGCCCGCCGCTCGGCGTAGGTCATGGCCTGGTCGTAGGCGGCCGTGGAGCACGGGTGGTCGAGCTCCTGCCACAGGTCGCGGACGAGCTCGGCCAGGCTGGTGGCCTTGTCCTTGACGTCCCGGACGCCCCGGGCATCCCGAATGCCTCTGCCGTCGTCCTGAGAACGGGGGATCTGCCAGGCCCGGCGCAGTGTGGCGCTCAGGATGCCGATCTGGCGCTCGGGGGTGAGGCCGAGCCGGGACAGCGGCGGGCCGAGTTCCTCCTGCAGCATGGCCAGCCGGGCGATGTCGTACGCCAGGAGCCGTACGTAGCCGTGGCCTCCGGCGCTGCGCAGGGTGTGGATCTGCGCCTCGGCGTCGGGGTCGGGCAGGGCGACCTTGAGGACGGCGCGCCGCCCGTCGAGGGTGCGCGCCGCGACGACGTAGCCGGCTGACCCTCCGGACAGTGCGGGCCCGAGAGTGAGGGACCAGAGCTCCGCCACGTCCCTTACCAGAGTGGGGAGTTCGGCAAGCCATCGCTCTCCGGCGCGCCCGATGCGCTGGGCCCGACGCCGGACGAGGGGCTGTACCTCGATACCGCGATCTCGCACGGGCGCACTGTAGCGGGCGCTCTTCCATGGAGTGTGAAGCACGGCGCCGGGGGACGACGGGGGAACGCACCCCGGCACCGCACTGCACAGGAGCGTAGGGAACCATCCGGGCTCCGGGCGAGGGATTCTCGCGCAACTGGCCTGATCTGCGCCGTCGCCGATGCCCCGCGGCGGCCCCGTCGGCGGTCATCGCAGGGCGTAAAGGCCCAGGTCAGCGGCGCCGGTCGACAGGGGCACGGTGTCCGCGTGCGGGGTACGGGCGGCGCGGCGCCCGGCACCGAGGATGGCGCTGTCACGCCGTCGTACGTGCACGGCCGCCGCTCGACGGGCGGGCTCGACCGGCTACTGCGCGGCGCGCGTTTTGACCGGCTCCCAGCCGGGGGTCTCCTGCCGGTGCTCGGCGATCGCGCGTCGCAGCCGTTCGATCTCTTCGGTGAACGCGCTGCCCGTGCGGACCCTCAGCGCGTGCGAGATCAGCAGCAGCGGCGCCACGGGCCGCAGTCCGAGGTCCGGGTCGGGGCAGACGACGGGCTGGCCCTCGAAGTCGCCGACCTGCTTCATGTGCCAGCCCCAGTGTCCGCCGGCCGTCCGCAGCAGGACTTCGCCGAGGTAGGCCATGGCGGCCTCGACGTACCCCGGCCCGGCCCCGGCATGCGTCCCCGGATCCGGATCCATGCCGCCGGCGGGGTCGTAGAAGTCAAGGAGGCAGCTCTCCAGGGCCGTGAGGGATTCCGGCGTGCGGTCGAAGGGGAAGTCGTCGGGCAGAAGGTCGCCTTGGAGCCGGTCCATGAGGAGCGGTATGTCCCGGATCCACTCCTCCAGGAGTGTTTCGGGCGACTCGGGCGCGGGGCCGTCGTCCAGGGTCGGCCGCCACCCCGGGTGCTGCTCCTGATACGCCTCGACGGCCTCTCGCAGGTGCTCGTCCATCACGGCGAACGCCTCACCGGTGCGCGCCTGCACGGCGTGGTGGATCAGATGGAACGGGGCGAGCGGCAGCAGCCCCAGCTCCTCGTCCGGGCAGATGACGGGCTGGTCGATCTCGCCGTGCCAGCCCCAGGAGCCGCCGCAGGTCCGCAGCAGCGTCTCCCCCAGGTACATCATGGCGCCGGTCAGGAGCCGTGAGTCCGCGTCGAACTCGTCGCCCGCGTCCCAGTTGCCCAGGACCACTTCCTCCAACGGCCCCAGGGACGCGGTGGAGAAGTCGAAGGGGAAGTCGTCGGCCGGCAGATCGGTCCGTAGCTCCTCAAGCAGTGAGGGCAGGGCGTCGATCCACTCCCCCAGCTTGCCTTCCGCCTCTTCAGAAGTGATGTCCGCCGTCGCGCCGGCCGTCGTGTCCGAGGTCATGTCCGAAACCCTAGGTCGTACGCCGCCACTTCACGCGACTTGCACCAGACCGAGCACCAACGCGACGGCGTCATCGAGGAGTTGAACCTCGGGCCCACTCAGCCCCGGGTGCCCGGCCCGCCGCTCGGCGGCCTCCACGAGGCATCCCTCGTCGGCGGTGGCCATGCCCTGTCGCAGGGCCCACTGCTTGCCGTTGAATTACCAACGGCGCGCACTCCGCGGGCAATTGGGCCCGCGGACTGCGCACCGTACTGCATTACTGCATTTCTCCGTTCAGCTGCGCACGGCGGTGTCCGCGAAGGCGCCGCCTGGGTGGAAGGCGCGCTCGGCGAAACGCTCGCCGATGCGTCGGTGCGCTGCGGCATCGGGGTGGAGCTGGTCGGGCAGCGGGAGTTCGGCGAAGTCCGCCTCGCCGTAGAGCTCACGGCCGTCGAGGTAGTACAGGTTCGGGTCGTCGGCCGCGCGCTCCGTGGTGATACGGGCGAGCTCCTGCCGGATGACGTTGAGCGTCAGGCGGGTGCGGTCCTCGGGATCCCCCGTGGCCACGAAGCTCAGCTTCCCGTCGCTCATCGCGCCGAAGTCGAAGGCGCAGGGCCCCGGGGTGTCCTCGTGGATCGGGCAGAGGATGGGCGCGACGACGAGCAGCGGTGCCGTCGGGTGTCCGTCCCTGATGGTGTCGAGGAAACCGTGCACGGCCGGGCCGAAGGCACGCAGCCGCATCAGGTCGGCGTTGACCATGTTGATGCCGATCTTGACGCTGATCAGGTCCGCCCGGGTGTCCCGCATGGCGCGTGCGGTGAACGGGTCGAGCAGGGCGCTGCCGCCCAGGCCCAGGTTGATCAGTTCCACACCGCCGAGGGAGGCGGCCAGTGCGGGCCAGGTCGTGGTGGGGCCGGCCGCGTCGGAGCCATGGCTGATCGAACTGCCGTGGTGCAGCCACACCTTGCGGCCCCGGTCCGGCACCGGCTCCACGGGGGCGTCGGTGCGCAGGGCGACGAGTTCGGTGGTCTCGTTGTGCGGCAGCCAGATCTCCACGTCCTTGTCGCCGTCGGGCAGACCGGCGAAGCGGAGGGCGCCGACGGGCCCCGGCCGGTGCTCGGCGGACCCGTTGGCCAGGTCGATGGTGACGGTGTTGCCGCCGCTCGCACTGGCCCGGCCGGCCGGGCGGCCGTCGACGAGCAGCTCGTACACACCGTCGGGCCGCGGCGGGGCACCGACGTAGACGCGCTTGGTGGGCAGGGTGTCCAGTTCGACGACCGTGGCCCGGCTGCGGAAGACGAGCCGGACGCCGGAGGGCTGGGACTCCGCCATGTGCAGCTGGCCGTCCGCGCACTGGGCGCGGGCCCGGGCGGGCAGCCGGTGCGGCAGCACGCCGCGCTCGGTGGGCTCCAGGTCGAGGGCGCCGCGCAGGAGATCCGCGGCGCGGGATGCGGTGAGGGGTGTGGTGATCAGGTCGTACGGGGTATCCGGGGTATCCGGGGTGTGCATGCGCTTCTGCCTGTTCATGTTCAAGTTCAAGCTCTTGGAAGTTCAAGCTCTTGGAAGTCGTGTGCCGCGGCCGGGGCATCCGTGGGGCGTGGCCTCAGGACTCCGGCCAGTTCCGCAGCAGCGCGTCGAGCGCGTCCAGGGTCCGCGACCAGGTCACCTGCGTGTCGGGGGCGCTGTGGCTGAAGCCGCCGCCCATCTCCAGGCTGATGTAGCCGTGGAAGACACTGCCGAGGAGCCGGACCGCATGGGTCTGGTCCGGTTCCGTCAGGGCGTAGCCGCGCAGGACCGCCCGCGTCATCTGGGCATGGCGGACGCCGGCGCTGGCGGCCGCCGTCTCCGGGTCGAGCCTGAGCTGGGCCGCCGCATAGCGGCCCGGGTGCTCATGGGCGTAGTCGCGGTAGACGTTCGCGAAGGCGGCGAGGGCGTCCTTGCCGGCCCGCCCGGCGAGGGCGGCGGCGACCCGGTCGGCCATCTCGTCCAGGGCCAGCAGGGCGATCCGGGTCTTGAGGTCCTGTGAACTCTTGACGTGCGAGTACAGGCTCGCGACCTTCACATCGAAGCGCCGGGCGAGCGCCGAGACGGTCACCTGGTCGAAGCCGACCTCATCGGCGAGCTCCGCGCCCGCCCGGGTCAGTCGTTCCGCGGTCAGTCCTGCTCGTGCCATGTCCGTCCGTCCTCCCTTCCGGCTTCACCCAGTGTGCATTTACCTAAAGGCTTTAGGCAAATCGTGGTGTTCCGTAGTCAGGGAGGCGACGGTGTTCCGTCGGGACGACGCGCCGGCCAGGGCCGGAAGCGGCCGGGCTCAGCCCAGGGTGCCGAGCGTGTCGAGGGTCTGCGTGGCCATCGCCGCTTCACCCGCCGCGTTGGGGTGGGCGACGGCGAGGCTGGAGGCGAAGAACACCGGCTCGACCCAGCGAGTCCCGGCGGGCTTGCAGGCGTCGCGCCCCTCGGACACGGGGGCCATGTCCACGTACGTCGCACCGGTCTCCCCTGCGGCCCGCTGCACGGCACGGTTCAGGTGGGCCTGCAGATCACGCAGATACGGGACGTCACCCTCGGCCACCGGCATCTTGGCGAAGCAGGCGGGGTCGGCCTTCGGCGGCAGGATCCAGGGGTAGCCGAGGATCGCGACCCGCGCGTTCGGCGCCTTGGCCCGGATCGCCCGCAGACTCTCGCGCACCGCCGGGTAGGTGCTGTCGTCGATCTGCCGCTTGAAGCTGTCGCCATGGGCCTTCTCGCAGGGGTTGCCCTTGCCCAGGGAGAGCAGTCCCGCCGAGCCGCACGCGAGGATCGCGCTGATGAACGTGTTGTTGTCGTTGCCCCCGATGGTCAGCGTCACCAGCTCGGTGTCGGCGGTGACGGCGTCCAACTGCGGTGCCACACCGGGGTATTGGGACTTCGTGAAGTGCCCGGTCTGGGCTCCGCCGCAGGTGACGTCGGTGAGCTGGGCGGCGGTGCGGCCCGCGATGACATGCGGGTAGTTGACCGTGGAGCGGAGGCAGGCCAGGGGCGCGGACGGGTCGAGGGGGACGTTGCCCGACCCGGCGCTGTAGCTGTCGCCGAGGGCGACATAGCGCAGGGGTGGTTCCGCGCCCGCGGGGTCAGTGGCGGCGGCGTGGGCGGGGGCGGCCGTCCCCAGGGCGGCGGTCGCGGCCACGGCGGTCGCGACGGCGGCCAGCCCTCCGACGCGAGAGCGTGCACGGATCGGCATCCGGTTCTCCTCTGCATCCGGCGCGCCCTCTGCCGGACGGCGGCGCGTCAATGGGATGACGACACGTCAACAGGCCTCTGGAGCAGGGAAGTTGACGGACAGTCGGAAGTTACCGACTGGTCAGAATCGGAGTCAACACTCTTGCGCGCCCTTGTTACCGCCGGTATCGGTGCACCCACCGCCCCGCCCCGCCCCGTCCCGCCCCGGGCCCGCACTCCCCGCGAACGCGGACGCGAACGCCCTCACCCGAAGCCCGGCACCACGAAGACCAGCCACACGACGGGCGGAGCGAGGGCGACCACCGCCGCCCCGTACAGCATCAGTTGGCGGAAGAAGCGGTCGCGGTCGACGTCGGGGGCGTTGGCGAGGACCAGGGCACCGTTGGTGGAGAAGGGACTGACGTCGACCACCGTCGCGGAGACGGCAAGGGCCGCGATCATGCCGACGGCGCCGACCTCGCCCGCCGCGAGGAACGGGACCGCGAGCGGGATGAGCGCGCCCATGATGCCCACGGACGAGGCGAACGCGGAGACGAGCGCCCCGACATAGCAGAGCAACAGGGCCGCGAGGAGGGGTACGCCGATGTCGCCGACCGCGTTGCCCGCGTAGTCGATGGTGCCCATCTCGTCCAGGACACCGACATAGGTGAGCACTCCGCAGATCAGGAAGACCGTCGACCAGGAGATCTCGGCGACCGCGGTCCTGCTGGTCTGCGGCCATACGGCACTGAGGAGTACGGCCACGGTGATGGCGGTGAGGCCGACGTCGAGGTCGAAGGCGAGCGCGCCGACGACCAGGGCGAGCAGGCCCACGAGGGTGGCGGCACGCGGGGCGTCGAGGCGCGGCGCTTCCGGCTCCGGTTCCGGCTCCGGTTCCCGCTCCGGACTCGTTTCCGGCCCCGATTCCGTCACGGGCGAAGCGGCCGTGACCGCCGGCTTGCCACGGCGGATCAGGACGGCGTAGACGATTCCCGCGATGACCGTGTTCACGACCAGACTGGCGAGGAACAGCACGCCCTCGTTGCCGGGCAGCTGCTCGCGGGCCACGATGCTGTTGACCGTGGAGCCGTACACGCTGGTCGGGGAGAAGCCGCCGGCCTGTGCGCCGTGGACCACCATGATGCCCATCAGGAGCGGGCTGATGCCGTACCGCGCGGCGAAGCCGAGGGCGAGCGGCGCGACGATCGCGACCGCGCCGGGGCTGACCGCGCCGATCGCCGTGAGCGCGGCCGTCACGGCGAACATCACCCACGGGATGAGGGCCACACGGCCGCCCACGAGGCGGACCGCCGCGTGCACGAGCCAGTCCGTGGTGCCGTTGGCGCGCGCGATGGCGAACAGATAGGTCACCCCGGCCAGGACCACGAACAGGTCACCGGGAAAACCCTTGAACACCCCGTCGGCGTCGAGGTCCGCGACGAAGGTGCCGACGACGAAGGCCGCGGCGAAGGACAGCGCCCCCATGTTGATGGAGCGGGTGGTGGCGATGACGAACACCGCCACCAGGACGAGAATCGAGATCAACTCTGCGGACAAGGGGGCTCCTGTCCTCGGCCCGGCGTCCGCGCGACCCGGTCTCAACAGGGCGACGTGGACGTAGAATTGGAAGAGTGGCTGAGCCACTTTCCGGCGCATCGCCGGGATCGTCAATACACCGCACACGATCAACTGCGGTGCGGTGGAATGCTGTTGGACCCACTGGAGCGGAACGCCGTGGGACTCGCCGGAGCAGAACAGGGCCGCGGCGGCCGGAACCGAGAGGCGGAGTCAGTGTCGGATCCCCTGCGCCCGGTGGCCCGCCCGCGGCTGCACGAGCGCGTCCTCGAGCGCGTACGTGCCTACGCCGCCGACGCGGGCCTGCGCACCGGCGACCGGCTGCCCGCCGAGCGCGAACTGGCCCAGCGCCTGGGCGTCAGCCGCGCCTCGGTGAAGCAGGCCATGGTCATCCTGGAAGTGCAGGGCCTGGTCGAGGCGCGGCACGGCGGCGGGGTGTATCTGCGGCGCGACACCCTCGACGCCGAGCCGGTCGAGCAGCTCGTACGACGCCGCCGGCTGCTGCCCGACGTGCTCGACGCCCGCGAGGCCCTGGAGACAAAACTCGCCGAACTCGCCGCCGCCCGGCGCTCGGACGAGGATCTGGCGGCCCTGGAGCGCGCCCTGGACACGATGCGCACGGAGATCGCCGGAGGCGGGCACGGCGTGGAGGGCGACCGGCTGTTCCACGCGGCGGTCACCGCGGCCGCGCGCAGTGCCCTGCTGGCGGAGTTCATGCGGGAGATCTCCGGGCAGGTCACGGAGAGCCGTACCGAGTCGCTTCGCCAGCCGGGCCGCCCCGAGCGTTCCCTCGGACAGCACCGCGCCATCCTCGACGCGATCCGCGCCGCAGACCCCGAAGCGGCCTCGGCCGCGATGCGCGCGCATGTCCGGACGGTGGCGCAGGTACGGCTACTGGCCTGGGACCCGCGGGAGTTCGACGAGACGTGACGCGGGGCCGCGAGACATGACGCGGGGCCGCGAGACATGACGCGGGGCCGCGGGACATGGCGCGGGGCCGCGGGACATGGCGCGGGGCCGCGGGACATGGCGCGGGGCCGCGGGACGTGACGGCGCGGGCTGCCCCTGACGGCCGGTTCCTCGACCGGCGCGCCAGGCCCGGCCGGTCGGCCCGCGCACCCGCCCGTCCCGTACGCCCTCAGCCCTCGATCGGGTGCCAGGCGGGACCGTCACCGTGGTCTCGCACCTCGCCGAAGACGACATCGGCGAAGTGGACGCCGAAGCCGATCGTGCCGGGTTCGAGGAGTGCGGAGACGAGCTCGCGGCGGGCGCGGGCCGACTGGGCCCGGTCCACGTCGGGGGCGGAGGGCCAGTCGGGGCGGGCGATCTGGACCGGTGTGTGCAGGGCGTCGCCGAGGACGATCACACGGCGGCCGCCGGAGGTGATCTCGTACGCGACATGCCCCGGCGTATGGCCCGCGCTGGGTCGCACGCGTACGCCGGGGAAGATCTCCTCGCCGTCCGCGACTGTGCGCACCTTGGGCGCGAGGACCGCGAGGATCTCCGGGCTCGTGCCGTGCCCGTGGAGCTGGTCGCGCCCGGCCCACTCGGCCTGGGCCACGAGGTACTCGGCGCGCGTGAAGGCGGGCCGGTCGCTGCCGGGCGCCGGGTGCCAGGCCCAGCCGATGTGGTCGGTGTGCAGATGCGTGAAGGCCACCGCCTCGATCTCCTCGGGGGTGCGGCCGGCCCGGGCCAGATTGTCGAGCAGCGCGCCGCCGTGGGTCGGCCCCACCGGGAAGTCCGGAATGGCGGGGTCCGACTTCGGCCCGTAGCCGACGTCGATCAGCAGGGCCCGCTCGCCGTGCTCCACGAGCAGACCGCCGATGCCCGCCGTGAGATAGCCGGCTTCGTTCACGTACGCGGAGAACGTGTCGCCCCAGTCCTGCTCGGTGCTGTCGGGCAGCCAGCCGCGCGCGAGGAGCCCCACCTCACCGTCCGGTATGTAGGTCAGCCGCAGTTCGCCGAGCTGCAGGGAGCGCTGCCGGGAGGGGCGCCGCAGCCGGTCCTCGTCGCCCTGCCCTTGCGCATCGCCTTGCTGTCGTGCGGAGTTGACGGTCATGGCCGGTTCCTTTCGCCGTGTTCGCGGGCACCGCTTCGGGCCCGATCACCGTATCGATGTCCCGTGCACGATATGCATCAAGCTCAAACTATTCAAGCTTGCAATATTGCGACTGGATGCACTTGCTAGCATGGGGGCCATGACGGACCAGGAGACACGGCGGGCGACGGAGGCCGGCGCGGACGGCGAAGCCGATGCGCAGGCCCTGGCCGAACGTGAGCTGTGCGGCCTGGTGAACGGGCTCGCGCAGCAGATCGCGGAGCATGTCCGCGTGTGCGCCGCCGCATTGGACCTCACCGCTCCGCAGGCGACCGCGCTGCGTGAGCTGTCCGGGCCGATGACCATGAGGGAGCTCTCCGGGCGCATGGGCTGCGAGCCCTCCAACGCCACCTTCGTGGTCGACCGGCTCGAGAAGCAGGACCTCATCGAGCGCCGTCCGCACCCCACCGACCGCCGCGCCAGGCAGCTCGTCCTCACCGCCAAGGGCGGTGCGCTGCGCGAGCGGCTCCTGGAGCTGCTGAGCGGCGAGTCGCCGCTGGCCGCCCTGACGCCACGGCAGCGGCGCACGCTGCACGAGCTGCTCCAGCGGGCCCTCACCAAGGCCTGAGACCGGTCCAGGGGAACCGCTGCGGAGCGAACCGCGGCCTCCAACGCGCCCGGCCGCACCGGCAATTGACTCAGTCATGACTCGAGGCGATCTTTCCCGGGGCATGGATGCATGGGCACACTCGCCCGGACGCATTCGGCCGACCGACCCGGTCGGACCCCGCACCCGGGAGGACCGTTGGACAGCTCTGACGTCGCGGAGAACCCTGACGCCGCCAGATCCACCGCAGAGGACCCGGAGGCCGCGAACCACCGGGCCGCCGCCCACCCCGAAGTCTCCAGGCGCCGTTTCCTGCAGACCACGGCGGCCACCGCGGCCACCGCCGCCGCGACCGCCACCTGGCCGGGCACCGCGGCCGCCGCACCGAGGCAGGTCCCGTACACCTTCACCGCCGCCACCAACGGCGCCGCCACCCTCTCCCCCGCCGGCGGCGCCCTCATCGCCGAAGTGCAGGGCATGCTCTGGTCGTTACCCCGCGGCGGCGGCAGCGCGAAGCCGCTCACGACGGCGGATCTCGAACCCACCCGGCCGGTGTACGCACCCGACGGGCGGACCCTCGCCGTCTGCGCGTACCGCGACGGCGGCTTCCACATCTGGACCCTGCGCCCCGACGGCTCGGCGCTGACCCGGCGCACCGACGGCCCCTGGGACGACCGGGGCCCGGCCTGGTCGCCCGACGGCACCCGGCTCGCCTTCGCCTCGGAGCGCGGCGGCGATCCGGTGAAGGGCAGCCCCTACCGGATCTGGGTGCTCGACCTCGCCTCCGGTGAGCTGACCCGACTCACCGGAGTGCCGGGCCAGGACGGGCCCCATCAGGGCGGCGCCTGGGAGGACTTCGACCCGGCCTTCTCCGCGGACGGTGAGCAGGTGCTGTTCGTCCGCGCCCGCGTGCTGCCCGCCGGCGCCGGTCTCGACGCCCGCACGGTCGCCGCCGTGCGGGCCGACGGCACCGGGCCCGTCACCGAGGTGTACGCCGAGCGGCGGACGGGCTCCCAGCTGCTCGCCCCCGCCGTGTCCCCGGCCGGACGGATCGCGGTACTGCGCACCACGCCCGCACCGGGCGGCTCGTGCACCCTCGTGGTGGACGGCGAGGACATGCCCGTGCCCGGCGACGTGCATCCGGTGCCGCCGCGCTGGGTCTCGCGCGAGGAGCTGCTGCTCACCGTCGACGGCGGGTTCCGGCTCGTACGGCCCGAAACCCCCGACGCGTACGAGGAGTTGGAGTTCCGCGGCGGGCTCTCGGTCGACCGGCCGCGCTATCGCGTCAAGCGCTACGACCTGGACGCGGGCGGCGAGCGCCCGGTGCGCGCCGTGCATCTGCCCGCGCTCTCCCCCGACGGGCGCCAGGTCGCCTTCGCGGCGCTCAACTCCCTGTGGCTGGCGGATACTTCGGGCGGCCGCCCACCACGGCGGATCGTGCGCTCGGCGGCCACCCGCTACCCCCTCGCGCCCAGCTGGGCCCGGGACGGACGGTCACTGGTGTACGCCGACGACCGGGACGGACTGCACGCAGTGCGCCGCCGCGACCTCGCGTCGGGCAAGGAGACGGTGCTGGTGTCCGGGGGCCGGGTGCACCCCGCGCTCTCGCCGGACGGGCGGCGTCTCGCCAGCCTCGACATGGCGTACAACCTCATGGTCCTCGACCTCGCCACCGGCCAGGAGCGCAAGGTGGCCGCGGTGCTCGGCGCGGGCGGTGCGCCGGGGCGGCCCAGCTGGTCACCGGACGGGCGCCATGTGGCCCTGTGCGATCTGGCCAGGATCAACCAGCGCTTCCGCGAGGGCTACAACGCCCTGCGGATCGTCGACACCCGGGACGGCTCATCGCGGCTGCACACCGTCGCACCGCACCAGTCGGTTTCCGACCGCTACGACAGCGGCCCGGTGTGGTCGCCCGACGGCCGTCACTTCGCGTTGATCGTCGAGTCCGCCCTCTGGGTCCTGCCCGTCCGCCCCGACGGCACCCCGGACGGGCCGCCACGCCGGCTGACCGACGAGGCCGCCGATCACCCCTCCTGGTCCGGGGACGGCCGGCGCATCCTGTACGTGTCGGCGGGCCGGCTGCGGATCGTCGACATCGCGGACGGCAGGACCCGCACCGTGCGCGTGCCCTTCGACTACCGGCGGCCCGTGCCCGCGGACACCGTGGTGCATGCCGGGCGGCTGTGGGACGGCACCGGCGGCGACGACTCGGTCCGTGAGGACGTCGACCTGGTGGTGCGCGGCGGGCGGATCGCCGCCGTCGAACCGCACCGGCCGGGGCGGGCCGCCGAGCGCCGGGTCGACGCGTCCGCGCACACCGTCCTTCCGGGCCTGTGGGATGCGCACACGCACCCTTGGCAGGCGACGTACGGCGGGCGGCAGACGGCGCTGCAGCTGGCGTACGGCATCACCACGGCAGTGTCGTTCGGCGGGTTCGCCTACGAGCAGGCGCGGCTGCGCGAAGCGGTGGCATCGGGAGAGCTGGCCGGGCCCCGGCTGCTCGCGACGGGTGAACTCCTCGACGGGGCACGGCCGTCGTACAGCATGGGCCGGGCGCACGCCACTCGTGCGGGCCTGCGCCGCTCGCTGCGGCGTGCCGCCGCGCTCGACTGGGACTTCGTCAAGACGTATGTACGCGCCCCGGGCTGGGTGATGCGCGAGGCCGCGCGGTTCGCGCACGAGGAACTCGGGGTGCGTGCGGGCAGCCATCTGCTCTCTCCCGGCATGCAGTACGGCCAGGACCTGACGACCCATCTGCAGGCTACGCAGCGCCAGGAGTTCGGGCGTTCCATGTCCGCCGCGGGCCGCTCGGGCCAGGATGTCACGGAGATCTACACGCACGGCGGGTTCCATCTGGTGGCCACCCCCTTCACGGCCGGGCCGCTGGTCGGGGCCGACCCGGCGCTGGTGCGGGATCCGCGCGTCACCCGTCTGATGCCGCCCTGGGACACCGCCACACTGCGGGAGGCGGCGGGCAAGCCGCCCAGTGAGGCCCAACTGACCACCCTGGAACGGGAGGTGGGCACCTACCGGCGGATTCTGGACGGCGGCGGCCTCGTCGCTCTGGGCACGGACCAGCCGCTGGTGGCGGTGGGCCTGCATCTGCATCTGGCGCTGCGGGCCCTGCACCGCTTCGGCCTCTCCCCCGCCCAGGCGCTGCGCACGGCGACGGCGCTGCCCGCGCGGGTGTTCGGCGCGGAGCGGGATCTGGGCACCCTGGAGCCGGGCAAGTGCGCCGACCTCGTGGTGGTGGACGGCGACCCGTTCAGCGACTTCGCCACGCTGGTGCGGACGGTGTCGGTGCTGCGCGGTGGAGTGCCGTTCGACCAGCGGGAGTTGGTGGCGTCCTTCCCCGCTCCGGCGTCGGCGGGGCCGGCCGAGGAGGAGTCCGGGCACTGGCACGAGGTCGGCCGCAGGCTGCGTGCCGGAAGCTGCTGCGACACCGGGCACTGACGGGCTCGCGGACCGCGTGCCGGGCCTCTCCGTACCCTCGTCGGAGCGGGCCCGGCTCGGCGGTCTGCGGCTTCACCAACAGGTCATGAGCGGAATTTGGACTTCGGTCACCTCGGGGGAAAGATCTCGCCGCACACGTCACAGCAATCACATGTGCATCGTGCGCACCCCGCCGTATCCCACCCCCATCGTGCGCATCATGTGCCCCTGAGGGAGATACCCATGTCCATACCCCACGCCCGCTCCGTGCTGCCCCGCCGCCGCGGCTTAGCGGCGACCGCCGGTGCCCTGTTCGCCTCCGTCCTGCTGCTCACGGGCTGCGGTCCCACCGAGAACACGGGAGCGGGGCAGGACAAGAACGCGGACGAGTCGAACGCCGCCCAGGCGCAGGTGCTCGGCAAGGTGCCGATGGCGGAGGTGCCCGAGATGGCCGGCGCCATGGGCATGTGGGCCACCGAGCGGAACTTCGTGAAGGCCGATCTGAAGCAGATCACCGGCTATCCGCCGCAGGGCGGCAAGGCGCAGTGGCGGGTGCCGCTGTCCGGTGAGATCTGCTGGTCGTCCCAGACACCCACCGACGACGGCCTGGTGGCCGTGCTCTTCCAGAACGACAAGGACGACCCGGCGGTCTGCACGGAGGTCGGCCTGGTCGACATCAACAAGGGCAAGCTGCTGTGGCAGCGGCAGGGCAAGGACGCCGACGGCTACGAGCAGACCTTCGACGAGGTGACCATCGGCGGCGGCACCGTCGCTGCGGCGGGGACCAGTGCGAGCGCCGGCTGGAGCGTCGACGGAAAGCCGCTGTGGCGCCCCGTGGACGAGCGCTGCCCCGACCGGGGCTACGCCGGTGACGCCGCGAAGCTGGTCGCGGTGCGGGACTGCGGCGACACCGACAACCCGCGCCTGGACGTGCGCTCTGTCGATCCCCGTACGCGTGCGGTGAAGTCGTCGTTCGCGCTGCCGCGCGGCACCGAGTACGCCCATGTGGCGTCCACCGATCCGCTGGTGGTGGCCGTCGACGACGGTGACGCCCCGGGCGGCTCGGGCATCTCGGGGTTCCTGTCGATCGACGACAGCACGGCGAAGGGCCGGCTGCTGAGCCGGATCAGCGCCAAGGGCGGCAAGCACGGCAAGTACGAGGCCGAGTGTCCCTCCAGCGAGGTGTCGGGCTGCGCGCAGCTCGCGGTCAGCAAGAAGGCGGGTGCGCTCTATCTGGGCACGACCGAGCCGGCTGACGCCAGTTCGGATGCGGAGAACGACGTCGTGGCGTTCAGCCTGAAGACGGGCAAGCGGATCGGCGGGGCACAGGGCGTCGACGGGGGCCGGCTGCTGCCGTTCGGGCTCGACGCCGACGGCAGGGTCCTGGCGTACCAGGAGAGCAACATCATGTCGGAGGAGGGCGGCGCGGTCTGGAGCGTCGACCCGGGCACCGGCAAGAAGAGCAAGCTGCTGCAGAACCCTTCGGCCAGCTACGAGATGGAGTCGCGGTTCGAGTCGGACCGGCGCGTGCTGTACTCCGGTGAGCGGCTCTACATGGGTGCGGACAACGTCACCGAGCCGTCCGAGGTCTACAAGAAGCCGCAGCCGCTGGCCGTGGTGTTCGGCGCGAAGTAGGCGGCGGGGTGGAGCCAGGGTCGTCCTGGCTCCACCCCGTGGTGCGGGTACCCCATGGCGGGGGTGGGTCACTGGAGCTGTGCGTCACTCACTGGAACTGTGCGAAGAACCTCCAGATCTCTGCCTTGGTCCAGGTGAGGACGCCGCTTTCGTTGGGTGATCCGTCGACCGGGCCGGGTATGTGGCCGCCGTCGAACGCGGCCCATTGGACCGGGTACCCGGCACGGCAGCCCGAGTAGGCGGTGGTGATGTGCGTGCGGCTGCCGGGCGCGGGCTCGCGCGGACTCTGGGCGGTGCAGCCGTTGTTGGCGACGAACTTGTCGCGCAGGGACCGTCCTTGCGCGATGTTGAGGACGGAATCGCTGATGCCGTGGATTCCGAAGTACGCGGTGGGCTGGGTGCCGCCGCTGCATCCGCTGATCTGGGCGCCGGAGATGACCGCGACGGCCCTGAAGTCGTTCGGCCGGGCGCATGCGAGGGCGTAGCTCATGCCGCCGCCCCAGCTGAACCCCGTGGCGAAACGCTGTGCCGGGTTGACGCAGAGGCCGCCCTCTATGCGCCGGATCATGTCATCGACGAAGGTGACGTCCTCACCTCCCGAATTGGCCCAGCCATTGCCCAGGCCCTGGGGAGCGACGAGTATCGCGCTGTTGCCCGACTGTTCCTGCTGGCCGTAGTAGGACCAGGCGTTCCCACTCGTTCCACCCGAGGCGACGTCGCCGGCGGTACCGCCCCGCCAGTGGAACGCGAAGATGAGCCGGTAGCGGTGGGCGTTGTCGTAGTTGTCGGGAACCCTGAGTATGAAGCTGCGGCTCTTGCCGCCGCTCTGAATCGTGTGCGTGCCGCTCGTCAGCGTGGGGGCGCTGCCGCATGCGCCGCCGCCGGACGACAGCTTGATCAGCTGCCATTGCTGGTTGGCGCCGCCCCAGTCGGTGTACTGCACGACGTTGCCGCCGTCGGCGGTGGAGGCGCCCTGCACCTCCACGGCCTTGCCGCTGTTGCGGTTGATCAGCCGGACGTGGTCCGTGTCGGAGTCGGCCAGGCGGAACTGCTGGTTGGCCCCGTTGTGGTCGGCCCACTGCTGGATCGCGGCACCGTCGGCGGTCGAGACGCCGGCCACGTCGAGGACCTTGCCCGAATGCCGGGCCTTGAGCCGGTAGAAGCCGCCTCCGGAATCCACGAACTGCCACTGCTGGTTGGCTCCGTCGTTGCGCGTCCACTGGGTGACCCGCGCGCCGTCGGCGGTGGACGCGTCACGGACGTCGAGTGCCTTGCCGCTGTTGCGGTTGACCAGGACGTACCAGGCGTTGGTGTCCACCGTCGCCGCCTCGGCGGGCGCCGCGGTCAAGGCGACGAGCAGGCCGGCCGCGAGGGCGGCCGCCACCGTGGCGGTGAACCTGGACCACCAGCGGTGTCTTCGTGGAGGGGCGGCGGAAGCCGCACCGTTGGTCTTCATCGATGCACCCCTTCGTCGGTGACCGACCGCGTCAAGTGCGGGTCCAGCGCTGGTTGCTGCCGTTCCAGCAGGAGTAGAGCTGGATCAGGGTGCCGTTGGCGGTGCCGGCTGCGGCGGCGTCGAGGCAGAGGCCGGACTGGACGCCGACGATGGAGCCATCGGAGTTGAGCCGCCACTTCTGGTTGTCGCCGCCCCAGCAGCTGTAGATCTGGACCTTGGCACCGTTGCCGGTGCCTGCGGCGTCCAGACACTTGTTGCCGTAGACCCTGAGCTCACCCGCCGCGGTCTGGACCCACTGCTGGTTGGTGCCGCTGTTGCAGTCCCACAGCTGGACCTGCGTGCCGTCGGTGGTGCTTGAGTTGGGCACATCCAGGCAGCGGCCGGAAGCAACACCCTTGATCTGCCCGGAATCCGAAGGAGGCGGAGTCGAGCCGCCGTTGAGTGCGTTGAGCACGGCGGTGTAGGCGGGCTTCTTGCTGCCGTCGCCGTTGAACAGCAGCGGCGAGTGCTCCGGGCGCCAGGAGTCGCTGTCGCGGACACCCCAGACGGTGATGCCGAGGCAGCGCGGGACGGCCAGGCAGTCGTTGGTCACGGCGGCGTAGGTCGAGGCCGGGGCTCGCTGGATGTCGAGTTCGGTGATGGCCACGTCGACGCCGAGTGCAGCGAAGTTCTGCAGGGTGGTACGGAAGTTGCTGTTGTAGGGGCTGCCGTCGTTGAAGTGCGACTGGAAGCCCACGCAGTCGATCGGCACGCCGCGCTGCTTGAAGTCGCGGACCATGTTGTACATGGCCTGGGTCTTGGCCCAGGTCCAGTTCTCGACGTTGTAGTCGTTGTAGCAGAGCTTGGCGGCCGGGTCGGCGGCGCGCGCGGTGCGGAAGGCGACCTCGATCCAGTCGTTGCCGGTGCGCTGCAGGTTGGAGTCGCGCCGGGCACCCGAACTGCCGTCGGCGAACGCCTCGTTCACGACGTCCCACTGGACGATCTTGCCCTTGTAGTGGCCCATCACGCCGTTGATGTGGCCGATCATCGCCTGGCGCAGATCGCTGCCGCTGAGGTTCTGCATCCAGCCGGGCTGCTGGGAGTGCCAGGCCAGGGTGTGGCCGCGCACCTGCTTGCCGTTCTGCACCGCCCAGTTGTAGACGCGGTCACCGGCGGTGAAGTTGAACTGGCCCCGCTGGGGCTCGGTGGCGTCGACCTTCATCTCGTTCTCGGCCGTCACCGAGTTGAACTCGCGGTTCGCGATCGTCGTGTACGCCGAGTCGCCCAGTCTGCCCGAGGCGATGGCGGCGCCGAAGTAGCGGCCGCTCTGGGCCGCCGCGGCGCCGAGGGTGCTCTCGGCGGCGTGGGCGGCCGGTGGCGCGACCAGGGTGACGACCGCACCGAGGACACCGGCGATCAGTGCCGTCAGCAGTCCGCGGGTCTTTCTGCGGACCGCGGGTGGGGGTAAGGCATGCGGGCCCATGAAGGTGCCTCCAGGGTTGAGATCAGGGAAGGACTGAAGCGCAGCAGAATGCGTCGGCCGACGAATCCGTACCGCAAACTTTCGGGGAGTTTCCGGTCGACGTGACGCTCTGTCAAGTCCCTGGGAATGGCGGCTTCTTAGGGTTGAAGCGTCGACAGGCCTTGACCTGGGAACCCCGTGTTCCTAGCTTGTGGCGGCAACGAGTTCGAGAGATTTCCGAAAATTTTCGAGCCGGAAAAGAGGTCTTCCGATGTGGTTACGTCATCCGTCCCTGACCCACTTGAGACGCCTGCTCGCCGTCCTCGCGCCACTGCTGCTCCTGGCCACCTTCCTCGGCGCCCAGCCCGCCGCCGCGGCGACCGTCGACCCCAACGCCTGGTATGTGCTGGTCAATCGGAACAGCGGCAAGGCCCTTGACGTCTACAACCTGGCGACCAACGACGGCGCCCGGATCACCCAGTGGAGCAGGAACGACCAGAACCAGCAGCAGTGGCAGTTCGTCGACTCCGGAGGCGGTTACTACCGCATCAAGTCCCGCCACTCCGGCAAGGTGCTCGACGTCCACAACTTCTCCACCGCGAACGGCGGCTCGGTCGTCCAGTGGGCCGACCTGAACGGCACCAACCAGCAGTGGCGCCTTGCCGACAGCGCGGACGGCCACGTGAGGTTCATCGCGCGCCACAGCAACAAGGCCCTCGAAGTACAGGGCGCCTCCACCGCCGACAACGCGAACGTCGTCCAGTACGACGACTGGGGCGGCGCCAACCAGCAGTGGCAGCTCGTCAAGGTCGGCGGCGCCGACCCAGGTCCGTGCGATCTTCCGTCGACGTACCGCTGGACATCGACGGGCGCACTGGCGCAGCCCAAGCCGGGGTGGGTCTCGCTCAAGGACTTCACCGTCGTCCCCCACAACGGCAAGCAGCTCGTCTACGCGACGACGCACGACACGGGGACCAAGTGGGGGTCGATGAACTTCAGCCCGTTCACCAACTGGTCGGAGATGGCCTCGGCCGGCCAGAACACGATGTCGTCCTCCACCGTCGCGCCCACGCTCTTCTACTTCGCGCCGAAGAACATCTGGGTGCTCGCCTATCAGTGGGGCGGGACCGCCTTCTCCTACCGGACGTCGAGCGACCCGACCAACCCGAACGGCTGGTCAGCACAGCAGGTGCTCTCCACCGCCGCCATCAGCGGCTCCGGGACGGGACCCATCGACCAGACGCTCATCGCCGACGGGACGAACATGTACCTGTTCTTCGCCGGTGACAACGGCAAGATCTACCGGCAGAGCATGCCGATCGGGAACTTCCCGGGCAGCTTCGGCTCGTCGTACACGACGATCATGAGCGACACCACGAACAACCTGTTCGAAGCCCCGCAGGTCTACAAGCTCCAGGGCCAGAACCGCTACCTCATGATCGTCGAGGCGATCGGCTCGCAGGGCCGCTACTTCCGTTCGTTCACGGCCACCGGTCTCAACGGCACTTGGACGCCCCAGGCCGCGACCGAGAGCAATCCCTTCGCCGGCAAAGCCAACAGCGGCGCCACCTGGACCAATGACATCAGCCACGGTGAACTGATCCGCACGAGCCCCGATCAGACCATGACCGTCGATCCCTGCAATCTGCAGTTGCTCTACCAGGGACGCAGCCCCAACTCCGGAGGTGACTACGGCCTGCTGCCCTATCGTCCGGGGCTGCTGACACTGCAGCGCTGACGACGCGGTCACGCGACAGCTACAGCTACAGCAGCTGCTTGACGTTGTCCCCGAACGTCCATCCCTTCGAGCCGTCCCAGTTGATCGACCAGGTCATCAGGCCCTTCAGGGCGCCGTTGTAGTGCCGCCAGGCCTGGGCGACCAGGCTGGGGGACATATGGCCGCCGCCCGCACCCGGCTGTGCGGGCAGGCCGGGGGCCTGTTTGTCGTAGGGGACCCTGATGGTGGTGCCCTGGATGACCAGGCCCTTGTTCAGGCAGTCGGTCTGGGCGATGAAGCCCTGGACGGTGCCCGCGGAGTACGAGTCGCCGGAGCAGCCGTACATGGAGCCGTTGTAGTACTGCATGTTGAGCCACCACAGGCGGCCGTTGTCGGCGTACTTCTTCACGATGGGCAGATAGGCGCCCCAGATTGAGCCGTAGGTGACACTGCCGCCGGTCACATAGGCGGTCTCGGGGGCCATGGTCAGGCCGAAGCCCGCCGGCATCCGCGCCAGGACGCCGTCGATGATGCGCACCAGGTTGGCCTGGGACGCGGAGAGTTGGTTGATGTTTCCGCTGCCGACGAGTCCGGTCTCGATGTCGATGTCGATCCCGTCGAAGTTGTACTTCTGCAGGATCGGCACGATGGTCGCGACGAAGCGGTCGGCCACCGCGGGCGAGTTCAGGTCGATACCGGCCGCGGCCCCGCCGATGGACATCAGGATCGTGGCCCCGGCCGCCTTGGCGGCGCACATCTCGGCCGGGGTCGCGACCTTCACCGTGTTGTCCATGCCGTCCTCCCACAGGACGGTGCCGTCCGAACGGATCACCGGGAAGGCGGCGTTGATGACGTTGTAGCCGTGTTCCTTGATCCGGGAGTCGGTGATGGGGGTCCAGCCGAACGGCGGGTGCACGCCGTTGGCCGCACCGTCCCAGTTCTCCCAGTAGCCCTGCAGCACCTTGCCGACGGGCTTCGGCTTCACGGCACACACGTCGGCGGCGCGCGAGGTGTCCGCGCTGCTCGGCGCGTCGGGGACCGCGGCGGCGGGGAGTTGCGCCGCGAAGACGACGGCCAGAGCGGCGCCGAGGACGCGCAGGGTCCGAGCGGGCATGGGGGTGCTCCCTTCCGGCCGGACGCGGCATCGACAGGGGGTTCAAGTGCCGCACGGCGCTGGAGAGTTGGGGGCGAGCACCGTCAACGTAAGTTGGTCCAGACCTTTCGTCAAGATGCTCGGGACCCCGTGCCCCCTAGCCCGGTGAGCCGACCGCGCACACCTTGATGGGCTTGGCGCCGGCCGGGTCCAGGGCGTTGCGCACCAGGTGCCAGACGTTGGGGTCGTACGCCTCACCGATGTGCCCGACCGGGTCCAGCGGGCAGAAGTCCTGCACGTACTGGTTGGTGACTCCGTCCTCGCGTACGAACGATGTCTCCGACGGGGTCACGATCTCGTCGTAGCGCGAGGTGATGACGGTGTAGTCGATGCCCGGCTGCGCGACGGGCCCGTCGTTGAGCGCCTTGATCGCGGGGCCGCCGGGGAACTCGTCGGAGAGGACCGGGATGCCGAGCGTGGCGACGATCTTGTCGAGGGTGCCGCGGCCCAGCACCTTGTCGCCCAGTTTCACCAGGCCCGCGGCGTCGGTGCCGTGGGTGGGCGGCGCGATGGCCACGACCCTTTTGATGTGCGCCTGGATGTTCTGCATCTTCGCCAGGTACAGCGCCTGCAGCCCGCCCTCGGAGTGGCCGACGACGCTGACCTGTGCGGCGCCGGTCTCCTCGCGGACCTTCTCCACGTACTCCTTGACCTCGATGTTGGACTCGGCCACCGGCTTCAGGCCGCCCACGAGCGGGAATTGGGGATATTCGCCGTAGGTGGTGGCGAAGGTGCAGTAGCCGCGCGCCGCGAGGTCGGCCTGCAGGAAGTTGATGTCCTCGTACCAGGTGGCGAAGGTGCCGTGCAGCAGGACCACCGGCTCGGGGTGGGCCTGGCTGGGGCGGCAGGAGAAGTCGTTGATGCCGCCGCCACCCGTCGCGCCGGTGACGGTCCCGGCGCCTTGGCCGCCCGCTGTTCCGGCTGCCTGCGCGGGTATCGCGGCGGTCAGCGCGAGCGTCAGGGCCAGGCCCGTCCGCGCGAGCCATCTCTTCGTGCTGCGGGCCTTGGGGTTCGTGCTGCGGGCCTTGGGAGCGGTACGGGCCGTGGGTGCCTTGCGCGCCATGGGGGTCCCTTTTCTTCGGGGGCGTCGGCCGCGGCTTGGGCCGGGCGGTTGGTACGGGCGCACAGAATGCTCCGCGGAGCCGACCCCTGTCCCCTGGCGGTACGCGCAGAAAGCTTCCCCTCGCGTTTGTGCACGGTGACAATGCCCCGATGGAAGAGCCGCCTGGAGCCCCGCCGCCGGTGCGCGCCGCACTGGCCGCGCTGCTGCCGCGTACCGGCGAGATGGCCGCGGCGGCCGTCGCACAGTGCGCCGCCGAGATTCCCGCCTACCGGGTACTGCCAGCCGGTGTCCTGGAGGGCGACCTGGTGGCCAACACCAAGGCCGTCCTCGATCTGTTCCTCGCGACCGCCGCCGAGGACCGGCTGCCGACCGCGCAGGAACTCGCCCCGCCCGTCGCGTGGGGTGCCGAGCGCGCCCGTGACGGGGTACCGCTGCAGGCCGTGCTGCAGATCTATCCGCTCGGCGCCCGTGCGGCCTGGCTGGCCGCGGCGGCCGAACCGGGCGTCGACGCACGGCTGTTGGTGACGCGGATGCTCGGCTTCCTCGCCGAGGTCATGCCGCGCGTCGCCGAGGCCTATCTGCGCGAGCGCCAGCATCTGGACTGGGAGCAGCGCGAGGACCGCCAGAGCCTGGCCGCCGCGCTGCTCGCGGGCCGTCCGGCGCACCGTATCGCCGAGCGGCACGGCCGCACCCTCGCCGACTCCCACGACCTCGTCGTGTTCCGCCTGCCGCGGCCGTCCGCCCCGACCGGATCCGGAGCACAGCCCGCTTCCGGCGCCTCGACGGCTTCCAACGCCCCGCCCGGCCCCGGAGCCCCGGCGACTTCCAGTGCCCCGACCAGACCCGGAGCCCCGGCGACTTCCAGTGCCCCGACCAGACCCGGAGCCCCGGCGACTTCCAGTGCCCCGACCAGACCCGGCACCCCTCCCGGATCCGGCGCCCCGACCAGACCCGGATCCCCGGCGACTTCCAGTGCCCCGACCAGACCCGGAGCCCCGGCGACTTCCGGTGCCCCGACCAGACCCGGAGCCCCGGCGACTTCCAGTGCCCCGACCAGACCCGGCACCCCTCCCGGATCCGGCGCCCCCACGGCTACCGGTGCCTCAACCGGATCCGGTAACCCGACCGTCTCCACTCCCCCGCCGCTCTCCACTCCCCCGCCGCTCTCCTCGCCCACGGCCGTGTTCCGCGCCCTGCACGCCGAACTCGACTGCTACCCAGGGGTTTTGGCCGCCCTGGAGGACGGCGGCGGCGTCCTGCTGCTGCCGCTCGGCGACGAGGTCACGGAGGTGGCCGACGCCCGGCTCCTCGACCGGCTGCACGCCGCCACGGGCCTGCGCTGCACCGCGGCGGCCGCCACCGCCCGCACCCACGCGGACATACCCGCCGCCCACGCCGAAGCGCTCGAACTGCTCACTCTGGCCGAGCGGTTGCGCCGCCCGCCCGGGTTGCATCGCCTTGCCGACCTCGCCGTGGAGTACCAGCTCGCACAGCCAGGGCCCGCACGTGGGGCGCTGGCCCGCACCCTGGAGCCGCTGCGGGAGCACCCCCATCTCCTGGACACGCTGCGCGCCTACCTGGCCTGCGGCCAGCACCGCGGACAGGCCGCGCACGCCCTCACCGTGCACCGGAACACCCTGACCTACCGCCTGGGCCGCATCCAGGTCCTCACCGGCCACGACCCCACTCACCCGGACGACATCCGGCGCCTGGCGGCCGCGATGACGGCGTACGACATCGAAAGCAGTGCGGAGTGACAGCGGCGGCCGGTGACGAGAAGGAGGGAGGGAGGGAGGGAGGACGGAAGCTGCTCCTCAGTCTGAAGATTCCGCGTACGCCCCGAGCACCGCCGCTCCCAGGCGCAGGTTCTCGGGCGCCGCGCCGCCCGGGTAGGCCCAGAGCCGTCGTGTGTAGGCGTAGGCGAGCCCGGTGCCCGGGTCGGCCCAGGACTCGGCGCCCGCCGCGCCGCTGTGACCGAAGGAGTCGGCGCCCAGGTAGGGGTAGACCACCTGCGAGGCCCGGAAGCCGAGGGCGAAGAGGTCCGGTTCGCCGGTGACCGCGTCGGGGCCGGGCGTCTGCAGCCCGGTGAACTCCGCGATGGTGTCCGGCTTGAGCAGCGGTGCCGCGCCGTCGAGGCCGCTGATCGCGGCCGCGTACATCCCGGCGACACCCCGCGCGTTGCCCACGCCGCCCGCGGAGGCCGGCCCGTTGGCGCGGATCGTGCGTGAATTGGCGTACTCCACCAGGTCGGTGGGCTCGGCGGCATGCCAGTTGAAGGCGACCCGCAGCGCCTCGCCAGGGGCCTCGGCCGCGGCGAGTTCGGCGGCCTGCTCCGGCGTGGGACGCATCGGGAGCACCGGGCGGTAGTGCGGTTCGAGCCACTCGGGCAGGCCGAGGTGGAAGTCCAGGCCGTGCGGCGCCCGTATCCGCTTCTCATAGTGCTCCTTGAGGGTGCGGCCGGTGGCACGGAACACGACTTCGCCGGTGAGCGCGCCGATCACGAGAGCGTGATAGCCCGAGCGTGTCCCGGGCTTCCAGTAGGGGCGGTGCCCGGCGAGACGGCGTGCGAGCAACCGGTCGTCGGCGAGCTCGTCGAGCGTGAAACCGCCCTCGACGCCGATGGCGCCCGCGCGGTGCTGGAGCAGTTCGCGCAGGGTCAGCGCATCCTTGCCCTCGGCGGCGAACTCCGGCCAGTACGCGGCGACTTCACGGTCCAGTTCCAGGATGCCGTCCTGCACGAGCAGCGCCACCACGAGGTGGGCGGCGCCCTTCGTCACGGAGTGCAGACCGGTCAACTCACCTCCGGTCGCGGGCTCCGCGCCCTCGGCCCACAGGTCGACGACGCGGCGCCCGTGCCGGTACACGGCGAGCTGCGCACCGGTGTCGTGTGCCTCTGCTTCCAGTACGGCCGCGAACTCCTCGCGTACGCCTTCGAATCCCTCGGCCACCGTTCCCTCGACGCGCATGCTGCTCGGCATCGGCCTCTCCCCTCGTCGCGACGGGGCGACCGTCGGCCGCCCCGCCGGTCCCCAACGATCAGATGCCGGGCGGGACTTCCCCCTGCGGTCCGGGCCGGTGCGACTCTGTCGATACGGTGCGGCCGGACGCGACACCGCGGCCGGACGCGACACCGCGGCCCGACTCGACAGTGCGGCCCCGTCGCCCCGGTGCGGCTTCGGCGCCGCGGTGTGGCTTCGGCGCCGCGGTGCGGTGCGGTGCGGTCAGTACGGCCGGTCGCCCGCGATGGCGACGCGCTCGGCGACACGGCGCGCGTCGCCGTAGTCGGCCACGGCGTAGTGCTGGGTGGCGCGGTTGTCCCAGAACGCGACATCGCCCGCCCGCCAGTGGAACCGCACCTGGAACTCCGGCACATGCGCCTGCTGGCACAGCAGCCGCAGCAGCTCATCGCTCTCAGCCCGCTCCATGCCGGTGATACGGGTGGTGAACGAGCTGTTCACGAAGAGCATCCGCCGCCCGGTCTCGGGATGGGTGCGCACCACCGGGTGCTCGACCGGCGGGAACTGCTGCTGCAGGGGCGCGAGCCGTTCGGGGCCGTAGAAGCGGCGGAACCCGGGGATGAAGTCGTGTACCGCCGTGGCCCGGTCGATGCGCTCGCGCACCTCGCGCGACAGGTTGTCGTACGCGGCCGCCATATCGGCCCACATGGTGTCGCCGCCGTGCGGGGGCACCTCGCGCAGCTGCAGCACCGCGCCCATCGCGGGCCGCTCGCGGAAGGTGACGTCGGTGTGCCAGATGTTCTCGAAGGTCGGGGTCGTCGCGGCGCTCTTGTCGAACCGCACCACGTCCTCGCTGTCGCCCCGGTCGAGCAGCGGATTGGTCTCGAGCTCCCCCCAGTTGCGGGCGAAGTCCCGCTGCGCCTGCGAGGTGAGGTGCTGCTGCCGGAAGAACAGCACCTTCCATTCGAGCAGGGCCCGGTTCAGCTCTTCGCGCAGCGCGGCGGTGAGCGGCCGGGAGAGGTCGACTCCCGTTACCTCAGCACCGATTGTGGCGCCGAGCGGTGCGATCCCGAACTGCTCGTACGGCTGCTCGCTGCGGCCTTCGGGGAGCCTGCGCAGGATGCGGCGGCCCTCATAGAAACCATGCCCGGGGATGACCGCCTCGCGCAGGGCGCCGGGCGGCGGGGCCTGCGCGGGGGTCGTGGTCGCCGGGATGTGCAGTGCGGTCATCGGCGTCGAGGTCGTCGAGGTCATCGACACTCTCCCAAGGGGTGAGGCAGGGCGGAGCCGTGCGTGAACAGGCGCGCATCGTGCGGCCTGCACGAGGGCCCGGGTCGGGCCTTCGCGAGGGACTCCCTGCGGGCGAAAAGGCGGAGCCGCGACCACGACGGCGGAACGAGCGCCGGGAAGGCGTGCGGGACGCCGCTGGAACGCGGCGGGAAGCGGCAGGAGGGAGCGGGAAGCGTCCGGCTACAAGCCGCTGCGCGCACAGCCGCAACGGTCCGGCACGGCGGCCGGTCCTGCGACGGGAAGGGAGTGCGCGATCACGGACACATCGTGCGGCTTCGAACACCACGCGGTCAACCCCGGCCCGGGACAACGGAACTGAGCCGGGACGGATGGGGCGAATCGCACGCCGAGGGGCACAGGCCCACACTCCTTCCCGCGACCCGGAACGCCCCCGATGGCCCGCACCGGCACCGGCACGGCACCGGCACCGGCACCCCAGCGCCTCGTACATGCGGTTGCGGTTATATAGCCCGAGGCGCATATTGGATGCATGTCCATACCGTTCGAAGCGCTCGCCGAGCCGAGCCGTCGCCGCATCCTTGATCTGCTGCGCGAGCGTCCACGTCTGGTCGGGGAGCTCACCGAGGAGCTGGGACTCAGTCAGCCCGGGACCTCCAAGCATCTGCGGGTGCTGCGCGAGGCCGGGCTCGTGGAGGTGCGGCGGGATGCCCAGCGGCGCTGGTACGAGCTGCGGAGCGAGCCGCTCGCGGAGCTGGACGCCTGGCTCGCGCACTACCGCCACCTGTGGTCCGACAGCCTCGACCGGCTCGAACGGCACCTCGACACCATGGCCGCCGCCGAGAACGAGACCGAGGCCGAGGACGGCACCCAGCACGGCACCGAGCACGAAGACACCGCGCCCGCACAGAAGGACTCCCCCTCATGAACCCGCACTCCGACACCCTCACCACCGCCGACGGCCGCACCGCCCTGCGGATGCGCCGTCGGCTCGCCCATCCGCCGCAGCGGGTCTGGGAGTCGATCACCCGGCCCGCGCACCTGGCCCACTGGTTCCCCTCAGAGGTCACGGTCGACCTCAGGCCGGGCGGCAAGATCGGCTTCCTGTTCCCCGGCGAGCAGGAGCCCGGGATGTCCGGCACGGTCACCGACCTCGACGAGCCGCACGTGTTCGCCTTCCAGTGGGACGAGGACCATCTGCGCTGGGAGATCACACCCGAGGGCGACAGCGGCTCCCTGCTGACCCTCACGCACACCTTCGGCGACCGCTTCGGCGGCGCGAGCTTCGCCTCCGGCTGGCATCTGTGTCTCACGGCCCTCGCCCAACTCCTCGACGGGGAAAGCGTCGACGTCGACCCTGACGGGGGCGAGCTGCACGAGGCGTACCTGGAGCAGTTCGACCTCGGGCGGGGCACGGTCCTCGACGACGGCATCCGCTTCGAGCGCCAGCTGGTACGGCCGACCGCCGCGGTCTGGGCCGAACTCGCCGCCGGCACGGCCCCGTCGGCCGGCGGCCCGGTGCCCGCCGGGTTCACCGTGGAGCCGTTCGCCGACGGCCGCGTCACCGAAGTGCGCGAGGCCGAACTCCTCGAGTACGCCTGGGACTTGAAGGGAGCGGAGGGTGCGGAGGGCCGCATCCGCTGGGAGTTCGGCCAGGGTACCGGGCACGGTCCCCGGCTCGTCCTGACCCAGACCGGCCTGTACGGCTCCGCCCGCCAGGAAGCACTCGACGCGTGGCACACCCACCTGGAGCGTCTGGCCGCCCGTCTGCTCGAGATGAGTTGACGCCCGCACGGGAGCCCACGGCCGACCGGGCCCGCCTGACCTGCCCGTACGCCATGGAGTGGCGCAGCTCACACCACCCGTTCGTGGCGGCGCGTAATGAATTGGACCTTTGTGGGCTCGTAGGTGTGACAGGAGCCAAGAGAAAGTGGAGCCCGACATGGCCGTCACCCTGGAGCAGCCCGCCCACGCCCGCCTGGTCACGCCGTCCGAGCGCGAGCACGCGATCCCCGCGACCCTGCGGTACACCTCCGCCGATCCCCTCGCCCTGCGGATCTCCTTCCCCGCCGAGGTCTCGCTCGACGGCACGGACGTGACCTGGACCTTCGCGCGCCAGCTCCTCGAACAGGGGCTGCGCCGCCCCGCGGGCAGCGGTGACGTGCACATCTGGCCGTGCGGCCGCGCCCGCACGGTCCTGGAGTTCCACTCCCGGGACGGCCTCGCCCTGGTCCAGTTCGACCGCGCCGCCCTCGAACGCTTCCTGTTGCGGACCTACGCCGTCGTCGCCCCCGGCAGCGAAGAGGTCGGGGCGGAGCTGGACCGGGGTTTTTCGCGACTCCTCGGCGGCGTCTAGGGGCCAGCCCGTGTGAGCTGCACCACTCGTAGGCCAAAAACCGGCATTACGTAACTAAAGTGGCGCAATCCCCCGAACCTCCCGCAGTGGTACGGAGTGTGTCCCGTCATGCCCGACGCCCCCGTCGGCACGTCCCCGCATGTGCCGCCCGACGAACCCGTGGTCCTGCCCGCCACGGCCGCGTACGCCCGCGTCTACGAGGAAGAGCACCAGCAGCTCGTCGCCTACGCCCGCTCCCTGACCGGCAGCCCCTGGCTCGCCGACGACCTGGTCGCCGAGGCCCACTTCCGGGTCTGGCGGCGGCTTTCCGCCGGGCACGAGATCGACAACGTCCCGGCCTACCTCCGTACGACGGTGCGCCATCTCGCGATCGCCGTGGGACGCGGCGCGGCACGGGAGACACCCCGCGATCCGCAGGCACCCGAGTCCGTGGACGTGACCGTCGAAGAGCCGGACCCCACCACCCACGCGGCCGGCGTCGAGCTGCTCACGCGCGTGCTCGGACAGCTTCCGGAGCGGTGGGTGAAGGCGCTGTGGCTGGCCGAGGCCGAGGGCCAGCCCCTCGAAGCGGTGGGGCGGCGCATCGGTGCGGGCAGCGGCGCCACGGCCGTACTGCTGCACCGCGCCCGGGAGGGAATGCGCCAGGCCTTCCTGCGCGCCCATCCCGGCACGCCCGCGGACCCCGCCTGCGAGGCGCACTGGGACCTCATGCCGGGGCACATACGCGGCAAGGCCTCCGCGCGGCAGTCGCACCGCCTCCTCGCCCACACTGACGACTGCGACGACTGCCGGGCGCGCCTGGTCCTGCTGACCCGCGCCAACACCCGGCTGCCCGCCCTCGCGGGCCCCGCCCTGCTGATCTTCGTCCTGGGCGGAACGAGCAAGTTCCTGATACCGCTCGCGGCGGGTTCTGGTGCAAGCGTCGGAGCGGCGTCCGCGGGCCACGGCGGACCCGGCGCCTTCTTCGACGGGATACGGCACGTCCTCACCGGCGCCGGAAAGCTGCCGGCCGCCGCGGTCGGTGCCGTCGGCGCCTCCGTCACGGGAGCCGCCGTGGCGGCGGGCCTCGTGTTCGGCGGCATCGGGGCGCCAGCGCCGCACGAGAAGCCGCCGGCCCCCGCCGTCGAGAGCGGTACGCCCAAGGGCGATACGCCACGGGACAACGCGCCGGACACCGACGCCCCGGAACCCGCGCCGCAGCAGCCCCAGGCCCCGCAGGCCGAAGCCCCGCAGGCCGAAGCCCCGCAGCCCGAGCCTCAAGAGGCGAACCGGAACGAGCAGCAACAAGCACCGGCGCCGGCGCCCCCACAACAGCAGCAGGAGCAGCAGCAGGAGCAGGAGCAGCGGCAGGAGCAGGAACAGCGGCAGGAGCAGCCGCAGGAGCCGGAGCAGCAGCCAGAACCTCAGGCCCCGGAGCCCCAGGCCCCGGAGCCCCAGGCCCCGGAGCCCCAGGCCCCGGAGCCGCAGGCTCCCGCCGCCCCCGCGGCGCCGGAGACCGGCACCCCCGACCCCGTACCGACTCCTCCGCAGCCCGCCCCCACACAGCCGTCCACGCCACCGGAGCCCTCAACTCCCCCTGAACCCACGCCCGTAGACCCCGCCCCTCCCACCGATCCGGCCCCTCCCACCGACCCCGCGCCGCCGACCGTTCCCCAACCGCCGGTCGAGCCGACCCAGCCCGAGCCGCCCACAGAACCCGAGCCCCCGGTCGAGCCCGAGCCCGAACCCCCGGTCGGCTCCAGGCCGGTCTGCGAGCACTGGGCCGGTCCCGTCTGGGTCTGCCACGGCTAGCGGCCCTTTCGTCCACCGCGTTCCTCGCGGACGGGCCGACCCAACGGTTTTGAATCGCTCGTTCCATAACGTGCTACGGTTCGGGCATGGCGCGACCACGGACATTCGACGAGGAGAAGGCGGTCGAGGCGGCCTGCCATGTGTTCTGGACCAAGGGATACGACGCCGCCTCGACCCAGGATCTCTGCGACGCCACCGGCCTGGGGCGCAGCAGCATCTACAACACCTTCAAGTCGAAGGATCATCTGTTCCGCCGTTCCCTGGCGCACTACATGGACGCCATGTCCGCGCAGCAGGTGGCCATCCTCGAAGAAGGCGACGGCAGCGGGGCGGAGCGGATTCGCGCACTGTTGTCGACGGTCGTGGCGGCGGAGCTGGAGAACCGCCGCGAAGGCCATGGCTCCGGCTGCTTCACGGTGAACACCATCGCGAGCCTGGCGTCGAGGGATCCGCAGATCGCGCAGATCCTCGACAAGGATCTGCGGTGGCGTCTGTCCTCCCTGCGCGCAGCCATCGAGGCGGGGCGCAGGGACGGTTCGGTCACGTCCACGCGGGACACGGCCGGCCTCGCCTGGTACGTGGTGTCGGTGATCTCGGGGCTGCGGATCGCCGGACAGACGGGAGCGGAGGGACCGGTCCTGGAGCAGATCGCGGAAACAGCACTCGACGCACTCGGCGCCTGATCACCGCCCCACCGCCCCGCCCCCGCCTCCGCCCCCGCGTGACGGCCTCACCCTCACCTGACACACCCTGACTCACCCCTGACTTACTCCTGCCCGGGACCGGTCACGCCTTGATTTTGTACCGACCAGTCCATAACTATCGAATCCCCACGAGGAGCCCTTCCGCATGCCCAAGTCCGTTCACCTCATGGCCCTCGGCATCTTCGCCATGGTCACGAGCGAGTTCCTGGTCGGCGGCCTCATGCCGCAGATCGCCGAGGACCTCGATGTGTCGATCCCTCAAGTCGGGTATCTGATCACGTACTTCGCCCTCGCCATGGCCATCGGCGGCCCGCTCGCCGCGGCCGCCGTGCTCAGGCTCCGCCCCAAGACCGCCCTGTTGACCCTCTTCGCCGTGTTCCTCGTCGGCAACATGCTTGCAGCGGCGGCGACTTCGTACGGGGTGATGGTCCTCGCGCGGGTGATCACGGGCACCGCGTCGGCGGCGTTCTTCGGTGTCTCGCTCTCCGTCGTCGCCCAGATCACCCGGCCCGAACTGCGCGGGCGGGCCACCGGTGTGGCGATGCAGGGGCTGATGGTCGGCACGCTCCTCGGGCTGCCGTTCTCCACCCTGATCGGCGGCGCGTGGGGCTGGCGGGCCGGGTTCCTCGCCGTCGGCGTCATCACGGTCGTCGCCGCGGTCGCCACGACACTCGCCCTGCCCGCGCTGCGGCCCGCCGCCGAAGCGGGTGATGTCCGGGCGGAGTTGAACACCTTCCGCAGCGGCCGGCTCTGGCTGGTGATGGCCACGTCGACGTTCATCATCGGCGCGACGTTCGCCGCGTTCTCCTACTTCACGCCGATCCTCACCGAGGTGACCGGCTTCTCGCGCGGCCTCGTGCCGCTGCTCCTGCTCGCGTACGGCGGTGCCACCGTCATCGGGAACGCGGTCGTCGCCCGCCTCGCCGACGCCCACACCGTGCGCGTCCTGACCACGGGCCTGGTACTCAACACCGCTTTCCTGACGGCCTTCGCGCTGCTCGCGGACCTCAAGGCGCCCGCGGTCGTGGCGATGATGGGCATCGGACTCGTCGGCGTGACCATGAATCCCGCCATGATCAGCCGAGTGCAGCGGACCGCGAACGCCCGGCCCCTCGTGAACACCGTCCACTCCTCCTTCATCACGTTCGGCGTCGTCATCGGCTCCTGGGCCGGAGGCCTCGGTATCAACTCCTTCGGGCTCACCGCACCCCTCTGGCTGGGCGCCGGCCTCGCCGTGCTCGCGCTCCTCACCCTGGCCCCGGAGTGGGCCGGGCGCGCCGGCGCCGGGACGTCAGTGTCTGCCGACGATGTGCCGGGCGCGGCACCGGCGCGGCGGCAGCCCGAACACGTCTGATCCAGCGGCGCGTCTCCGGGCCCGGTCCGGCCCGCCCCTTCAGGGGTGCGGGGACCGGGCCCGGAGACTTCCGCGCAGGCCGGCGACGTAAGCTCGACCGGCATGAGTGAGATCTGGCCGTACATGATGCTCGTCTGCGGTTTCGCCGCGGTCATCGGCGCGTGCACCTGGCTCGCGGTGCGGGTCCGCCGCAGCGGCGCATCCGGTTCGGCCCTGACCGCGGCCATGGCCATGCACGACGAGGCCTTCAAGGTCACCTCGCACGAGTCGTACCAGGAGATCCGGGCGCAGGCGGACCGCAAGGCTCCGCTGACGACCCCCGACCCGCCCTGGCGCCACCTCCGGACCGTGACGCCCGCCCCCGGCTCCACGCGGCCGGCCCGCACACGCCGCCCGCGCGGGTCGCTGCGCCACCGCATCCGGCGCTGGGGCAAACGCCGCTGACGGGGAAGCCCGCCGCACACGCGCCCGAAGACGCAAGATCCGCTACGGCCGCGCCGGGGCGACCGCCTCCAGTTCGTCGACGCTGCCCGACATGACGGTGCGCAGGTGGGCGGTGAGGTGCTCGGCGGGCCAGTCCCACCAGGCGAGGGCGAGCAGCCGCTCGATGTCGGCGTCGTCGAAGCGGCGGCGGATCAGCCGGGCCGGGTTGCCGCCGACGACGCCGTAGTCGGGCACGTCGTCGACGACCACGGAGCCCGAGGCGATGATCGCCCCGTGGCCGATCCGGACACCGGGCATCACCGTGGCCCGGTAGCCGAACCACACGTCGTTGCCCACCACCGTGTCCCCGCGCCCCGGCAGTCCCGTGATCAGGTCGAAGTGCTCGGACCAGGAGCCGCCCATGATCGGGAAGGGGAATGTCGAGGGCCCGTCCATACGGTGGTTGGCACCGTTCATCACGAACCGCACGCCCTCGCCCAAGGCGCAGAACTTGCCGATGACCAGCTTCTCCGGGCCGTAGTGGTACAGGACGTTGCGGGTCTCGAACGCCGTCGGATCGTCCGGGTCGTCGTAGTACGTGAACTCGCCGACGTCGATCAGCGGCGAGGTGACCAGCGGCCGCAGCAGGACGACACGCGGCTGCTCGGGCAGAGGGTGGAGCACGGTGGGGTCGGCGGGAACGGCCGGCATGGGAATCGTCCTTGTCACGTACGTCGAGTGCCCCTGCGGGTCGAGTGGCCTGCGGGCCGAGTGCCCTGCGGGTCGAGTGGCCTGCGGGCCGAGTGCCCTGCGGGCCGAGTGCCCTGCGGGCCGAGTGGCCTGCGGGCCGAGTGGCCTGCGGGTCGAGTGGCCTGCGGGAGGGGCTGCCGCCGGGATCGTAGATCACTGCAGCCGTCGACGGCACGGGATTTCCCTGGGCCCGAGCGGGTCTCGGGACCCGCGGCTCCGCCTTGAGCACGGCCACGACCTGCCACGACACACCCGCAGGCACCGCACGTCGAGGGCACACCGGACGTCCGCGGAGCGCATAGCGTGGAAGTGCCGGTTCCGCGGCCGGGCGCCGGGACATCTGGACGGCCGGGCGCAGGGACATCCGACGGCCGGGCGCCGGGACATCCGGACTGCCGCCGGCCGGTCCTGAACGGAGGACTTCCGATGCGCAGGATTCTCGTGGCCCTGGGCCTCGTCGTCGGTACGTATCTGATCGTCCGTGCGATCGCCGAGCCCTTCGTCATCGACATGGGCGACCCGTCGACGTACCGCGACGACTGGGGCGGGCCCTCGCTCGTCGGCGTACTCGCCGTGCACTGCGGTCCCGGGCTTGTCGCCGCCTGGCTGATGGGGCGGGCGGCGGCGCGGCGCCTTGCCGCCCGCCGCCCGGCGCCGAGCCCGGACGAGACGGTGCGCCGGGAGCGCCAGAAATAACTGGGAGCGCCAGGAGCAAGCGGCGCCGGCGGTGCTCCAGGGCGACGCTACGAGGACGCCGCCTCCGCGTCGCGGCAGGCCGTGTGGCCCCAGCCCTTGGCGACCTTGGTGATCTTCTCGCCGACCTCGTAGGGAGACCGGCACTGGCCGCAGCGCCCGGCGAACTTCGCCTTGATGACGGGCCCTGAGCCGGAACCGCTGCGCGGAGCCCGTCCCGATGAGGTCTTGCGGGCACGGGCGGCGCGCGGCTTGTCCTCGGTCTCCGGGCGCGGCTGCGGGATCTCAGGGGTGCCGTGGGAGGTGCCCGCGGCCCGCTGCTCGGTGGCGGCGACGCTGGCCGCGGCGTCGGCGATGGCGTTGAGCGGATCACCGTCGACCTGGTGCGCCAGGACGTGTGTGAACCGTACGTCGCGCCCCGCGAGCAGCGCGTCGATACGGATGACGAGTTCCTTGTTGGCCACCGGCTTCTTGCTCGCGGTCAGCCAGCCGTTGCGTTTCCAGCCTGCGATCCACTTGGTGACCGCGTTCATCGCGTACTGCGAGTCCATCCGGACCTCGAGCGGTACGGCCGGGTCGGTGGCCTCCAACAGCTCGGCCAGGGCGGTGAGTTCGGCAACGTTGTTCGTGTTCACGCCGAGCGGTCCCGCCTCCCAGCGCTGAGGCCGGCCGGAGCCGTCGGCGAGTACCCACGCCCAGGCCGCGGGGCCGGGGTTGATCTTCGCGGCGCCGTCACAGGCCGCGATCATGCGTTCTGACATCCCTCGATCATGCCAGGCGCCGTGGCCTCCCGGCGCCGTCCGCACCCGGCACCCCCGGCGCCCCGGCCCTCCCGGGTTCAGAACAGCGGCATCTGGCCGGGGAAATCGGGCACGACATGGCCGTCCAAGGAGCGCTGCGCCGTGTCGAGCGACACTTGCCGCTTCGATCCGGGGCAGGACACGAGGTGTGCGCGCCCGGTGCCGGGCGGCGGGTCGTGGCGGGACAACCTGCCCGCCACGACCGCGATTTCACGAGTGCACTCCGGGCAGGCCCGGCGAGGCGATGAGGACATGTTCCCAGTCTGCCCGCTCATGGGATCCGATCTCCGCACTCGTCAGGTCCGGGCGGTCCGCGCCGCGCGGGCCCGCGGTGCCGCGCGGGCCCGTCCGCGCCGCACCCGGCCCGGCCTGTTCAGCTGCTGTCGGCGGCCTTGCGGAGCGCGCTGATGCAGTCGCCGATCGCCTGCTGCAGATCTTCGAGGCGCTGCACCATGTCGTCCTCGTAGATGTCGTCGGCGTCGTCGAGGGTCAGCTCCTCGAAGACCTTCGTCGCCTTCTCCAGGCTGCTGTAGAACTTCGACCGGCGTTCCTGGACGCGCAGTTCGGGGTCGCTCTCGACGGCGTCCTCGACGGCCTGCGCGACCAGACCCTTGACCGTGTCGTAGGCCTCGGTGGCCCACTCGCCGCTCTCCTCGGAGTCATCGAGCTCGTCGAGCAGCGACAGATGGCGCTCGGCCTCCTCGCGCAGCTCGGCGGGGGCGACCACCTTCTGGCCCGCGGGGGTCTTCAGCTCGCCCTGCTCCGCGATCTGGCGGACGTAGCCGATCCGGTCGGCGGCCTTGGCCTCGGTGGCAACGGCCTTCTTCAGTACGTCGGTACGTGTGATGTCCCTGGCCAGCTCGGTCTGCAGGACCGGGTCCTCCTTGACGCGGTCGAGCAGCGCGTGCCGGGCGGCCTGGGCGGTGGCGGGGTCGGCGAGGATCGCGGCGCGCAGGGCCGTGGGGTTCTCGGCGACCTCAAGGGCCTTGGTCGGGCGGATGCCCTCGGCCTCGGCGGCCGCGGTGATGGCGGTGCCGCGCACGGAGGTCGCGCTGTTGCGGGAGACGTAGTAGGAGAGCCATACGTCGGCGTCCGGGAGCTCGATCTCCTGCCCCGGGGCGAGGGCCTCGAACTGCGGCACCAGGCCGTCGTCGGCGGCCAGGTCCCACGCCTTGTAGAAGCGCATGACGCGCTCGGGCGAGCAGCCGGCGAGCTCGCCGAACTCCTTGGCGGAGACCTTCGGGGTCTCACCGGCCGACTGTCCGCCGGGCCGTACGCTGCGGGCCACCATCAGGGCGAAGGTCCAGCCGCCGGTCCGCGCGTAGACGCCGAACTCACGGGCGTCGCGCGCCACACGCTCGTCCACGGCGGGGGACGCGGCACCGGCTTGCGCCTCGGAGGGCGCGAGGGTGACCTCCGCCTCCGGGGAAGCGGCCGTGGGCTCCGCCTCGGAGGACGCGTCGGTGGGCTCCACGTCGGTGGGCTCCGCGTCGGGCTCGGTCGAAGCGGCCGTTTCGGGCGGAACGATCGCAACGGTCACAGGTGACCCTCCTGGGTGCTTTTGGGCTGCAAGGAAACAAAGCCTGCAGCTTATACGCAGTCGAACAGCGGCGGCCGCCGACGCCTCCGCGAGCCCTCAGCGAGCCCTCAGCGAGCGCGGCTACGCGATCCCGGCGACCGCGCACTCCCCCGCACCCCACGGCAACCCCGCCGCACTCGGGCCCTGACGACTCCTCGACGCGCAGGCCGAGTTCGGCGACCATGGCGGCGGACCGCCCCGCCCGCAGCCGCTCGCACTCCATGGGTCACCCGCACGCACACGCCATGGACCACTCGTACCCCTCGGTCACTCGGGTCTGAGAAGGCAGGAGCCCACGATGCTCGACAACTCCCTCAATCTGGCCGTCCTCGCGGAGTCCGCGCAGACCCGCCTCGGCGATCACGATGCGCTGGTGTACGACGGTCAGGTGCACCGTTCGGCGCGGCTGCACGAGCGTGCGACCCGGGTCGGCGCGGCGCTGACCGGGATCGGCCTGGCCCCCGGCGACCGCGTGGTGGTCCTGATGGCCAACTGCCCCGAGGTGACGCTCACTTACAGCGCCATCTGGCGGGCCGGCGCCGTCGTGACGCCGGTGCTGTTCCTGGTGAGCCCGGACGAACTCGGGCACATCCTCTCCGACTCGGGTGCCCGTGTGCTCGTCACCAGCCCCGAACTCCTGCCCACCGTCGCGGCCGCGGCACCCGCCGCGCCGGAGCTGCGCCATGTCCTGGTGGTGGACGGCATACCCGAGGGCGCACCGGCGCTGCCCGGCCACGTCCACGCCGCCGACTTCGCCGAGCTGGAGAACGCCGCACCGGGCGGCCTCGTGGCGCGCGGCGACGAGGACCTCGCGGCACTGCTCTACACCGGCGGCACCACCGGACGCGCCAAGGGCGTCATGCTCAGCCACCGCAATCTGCACGCCTGCTCCGCCGCCGCCCACACGGCCACACAGCTGCCGGAGGAGCACGAACCGCTGACGCGCACCCTGGTGCCGGTGCCGCTGTCGCATGCGTACGGACTGATCGTGACCCTGGTCGGCTGGCATGCCGTCGAACCCCATCTCGCCGTGCTGCAGCGCTGGTTCGACCCCGCCGAGTGGATCGACCTCGCCCAGAAGCACCGCATCCAGCGCACCACCCTCGTGCCCAGCATGATCCAGATGCTGCTCGCGCACCCCTTGGAGCAGGCCGACCTGTCCGACCTCCGCTATGTCAGCAGCGGCGCGGCCCCGTTGCCGTACGAGACGCGCCTGGAGTGGGAACGGCGGGTGCCGGGCAGCGAGATCATGGAGGGCTACGGCTGCACGGAGTCCGGTTCGGTGATCTCCACCACCCGGCCCGGCCGGGTGCGGGCCGGCTCGGTGGGCGAGCCGCTGTCCGGCTACGACATCGAGATCCGTGACGACGAGGGCCTGGCCCTGCCTGCGGGCGAGGACGGCGAGATCTGTGTCCGCTCGGCGGGCGTCATGCACGGTTACTGGCACGCGCCTTCGCTCACCGCGCAGACCGTGCGGGACGCCTGGCTGCACACCGGCGACATCGGGCACTTCGACGAAGAGGGTTTCCTTTATGTGGTGGACCGCAAGAAGGATCTGATCCTGCGCGGCGGCTTCAACGTCTTTCCGCGTGACGTGGAGGACGTCCTCGTCACCCACCCGCAGGTGGCCTCGGCCGGTGTCGTCGGCCGCCCGGACGCGCGCCTCGGCGAGGAGGTCGTGGCGTTCGTGGCGCTGCGCTCCGAACACCCCCTGGACGAAGATGAGTTGATGATGTACGCCAAGGATCATCTGGCGGCTCACAAGTACCCGCGCGAGGTGCGCGTCCTGGATCAGCTGCCGCTCACCAGCGTGGGCAAACTGGACCGCAAGGCGCTGCGAGCGCTCGCCCGCACGCCGGAGCGGCCGCACACCGGGTGAGACGAGAGCCGGGCAGCACCGCGACAGGGCGGGGCGCGGGGCGGGCGGAGCTACGACTCGGCAGGCGTGGCCGCCGACGGGCGCGCGGCCCGGGGCTCCGCCGCTCGGCGTCGTCGTACCAGTGTCGCCGTCACGACCGTCAGGGCTGCCGCCGCGTACGCCACCGTGCCCACGGTGTCCGGGGCGTCGAAGGCGCGGCCTGTGACGTACTTGGCGGCTCCCGCGGCGGCCACGGTGAGCCATTCCCGGCGGCCGTCGAGCGCGACCAGGGCGATCAGGAGCAGGGCGTACCAGGAGTAGCCGGGGGTCAGCAGCAGGAAGGCGGTGCCGGTCACCAACAGAGCGCCGCGCCAAGGACGTTCGGGGTCACCGCGCCACAGCACGTGGGCGCACACGCCCGCCATGGCGACGAGCAGGACGGGCAGGGCCCAGGACGCGGGCAGGACGAGACGCAGGAGCGCGTACCGGCCCCCGGCCGAGGCGTCTTCGTAGCCCTCCTCCTCGACGTATCCCCCGAGATAGCCGAGTACGGACGCACGCGATCCGAGCAGATACGGGAGATACGTCAGCCCGACGACGGCCGCGGCGGGCAGCAGGACCGCGGCGGCGTCCCGCACCCGCCGCACACCCGAGAGTGCGCCCGGCAGGACGACGGCGGGCATCAGCTTGGTGGCGACGGCGGCGCCGAGCATGGCGCCGCCGGAGAGCCGGCGGCGCGCGGCGACCAGGCCGAGTCCGGTGACGGCGAACAGGACGCCGAGCACGTCGACATGGGCGTTGTTCACGGCCTCGACCGGCACGGCCGGGCACCACGCCCAGCAGGCGGCGGTGCGCGGGTCACCACGGCGGCGCAGGATGAGCACCAGGGCGGCGGTGACGCCCACGGACAGGGCGGCGCCGCCGATCTGCAGCGGTTTCAGGCGCGCATCGGCGGGCGACAGCAGCTGCACACCGTAGAAGTACGACTCGGCGACCGGCGGATAAATGGTTTGCGCGGACGGGCGGTTGAGCCGGGTGCAGACGGTGCTGCCGCCGGCGGAGCCGACGCGGGCGCGGTCGGGGCCCGCGCAGGCGGCGCCGCGCGGAAACAGCCAGTCGTCGCGCAGGTGCATCAGTCGGGGATCGCCCGGTGCATGGTCGTACGGCGAGATGCCCGCCGCCTGCACCCGGCCGTCCCAGGCGTAGCGGTAGGCGTCCGTGCTGGTGCGCGGGGGCGCGGCCAGGCCGGTGGCCGCAAGGACGGCCGACCCGGCGAGCACCAGGACCACCGCCTGCCGCAACGGCACCCGGCGCACGGACCAGACCGCACCGGCGAACAGCAGCCAGCAGACCGCGTACCGCCAGGAGAGACCCGCCGGGTCGTCGTGGAACCCGTCGTAGCGGACAGTGTGGAGCGAGGCGGCGGTCAGGGCGGCGACGAGGGCGCCCGCGAGGAGGGTACGGCGGTCGGCGCGAGGGCCGGTGCGGCAGCTGGTGCGGCGGTTGATCACCTCTCCACCTTCACAGCGCCGCGACGCCGACGGGGCGTGCGGACCCGTGACGTCCGTGAATCGTAAGGATCCCGCGTGGACGGCGTGCCCGCCTGGTGCACCTCTTGCGCAGCACTGTCGAGAAAGGATAGGAACGCCCCTGACCGGGCAGGATGTCCCTACATCGCTTCGGTGCCGCCCGGGACCCCGGTGGCTCGGCCACCGAGTACGACGGCCGCGCACGGCCCGGGATTCCGGCCGTGCGCCCCAGGGCCTCTTCCGCCGCGCATCGCGTCGTCGCGCAGGCCCCCCGAGGGATGTGATCCAGACCCGTCCGTGTCCGTCGTGCGCAGGCACCCGGCGAAGGGCCGCAGCGTGGAACACCAGGAACTCACCGAACAGGAATGCCGTGACCTGCTGGCCACCGCCACGGCAGGGCGGCTGGCCATCAACCACCACCGCCTCCCGCATCTGGAACCCGTCGGCCTGATCCATCCCGAGGGTGACCCCGTGGCGCTGCTGCCCGAGTCGAGCACCATCGCCCGCGCCCTGCCCGCGGTCATCTCGCCGCGGCGCCTGGTCGTCCTGCAGGCCGACGACCTGTCATCGGACCTCCCCTATGTGCATACGGTCGTCGCCGTGGCCCGGCCCCGCTGGGTGGTCAGCCTGGAGGGGATACGCGCGTGCAGGCGGGCCGCGCGGGCCCGAGGTCTCCAACTCGACCTGGACAACGCGTTCCTGACGCTGACCAGGCCCACACTGATGGGGCATCAGGTGCAGCTGCGCCAGCAGACACAGCAGCCACAGCAGGCCGCGCTGGAGCCGGTCCGGCCGGTGCGGCAGGCTCCGCACGAACAGGTGCGGGCCGCCGCGGCACCCAGGGCCCGGGCTTGAACCGGCCCGCGGGATCTCAGCGTTCGGGCCTTTCGGTGAGGCGAAGAACCGTTCCCTCTCCGTTGGCCGAGAGAAGCAGGGTGCCGTCGTGGCTCACGGCCAGGCCTGCGAACTGGTGCGGCGGGCTGGTGTAGGCCGGGGCCTGCTCGGGGTGGGCGCGGGTGCTGCCCGGAGGCAGGCCGACCGCCAGGTCCTCGGCCTCGATCCGGCTGTCACTGGTGGTGAGGCCGATCGCCCGCAGACGGCGGTGGGCGACCTCGACGGTGAACAGGTCTTCGCCCCTGACGGCGAGCCCCTGAGGCGCGCCGAGCCCTTCCGCGAGGGTCGTCAACTCGCCGTCTCCCGGGCCTATTTGGAGTACTGCGCCGAGCCGGTCGTCGCTGACGTAACAGCGTCCCCGGCCGTCGAAGGCGATGTCCATGGGATGGTCGAGGCCTTCGGCGAGGACGGTGAGGGTGTCCGTCGCGTCGATGCGTACGACGCGGCCCGCACCCGTCTCGGCCACGACGAGCGCGCCGTCGGGTGCCACGGCGAGGCCGCTCGGCTCGCTCAGGCCGGTGGCCCGTACCCGCGTGGTGTCGGTGTGGGGGTCGTGGGTGCGTACTTCGCCCTGCTGGGAGGTGAGGTGGAGGAGGCCGTCGTCGGCGGTCACGGCGTGGGCGAACTGCAGGAGTGCGTGGGTGGCGCCGCCGGGTTCGTCCGCGCCTGTGCCGGTGAGGCGGGCCAGGCGGTAGTGGTCGGCCGCGTACACGGTGCCGCCCAGGTCGACGGCGATCCCGAAGGGACCGTCGAGGCCGCGCGGCACGATCTCCCGGGTTCTGCCGTCGGGGTGCATCTCGGTGACACCACCGCTGGCGAAGCTGGAGACGTACATCCGGTTCTCCGCGTCGAAGGCCGCGTTGTCCAGGCCCGCGACCCCGGAGGTGACCGTCGTCCGTACCCCGGTGGCCAGATCGATACGGGTCACGATGCCGGCGACGCCGCGCGAGAGGACCACCAGGGTGCCGCCCTTGTCGAAGCGCACGGCCACCGGGTCGTGCACACCGGCGGCGACCAGTTCGGGGCTTCCGCCGTCCGCGGGGATCCGCCAGACCTCGTTACTGATCATGTGCGGGTAGTACAGACAGCCGTCGGGGCCGAGTTGCATGGCGTTGCCCAGGGCCAGTCCTCCGGTGAGTACGACCGGGTCGCCGCCGTCGGGGAAGAGTTCCAGTAGACGGCCGTCCGTCTTCATCTCGTTGACGAAGAGCCGGTCGCCGACGCAGGTGATGCCGTTGGGCACCTGCACCGTGTCGGAGACGAGGCTGAACTCGCCCCCGGGGTCGCGGCGCCAGACCCGGTTGGGGGTCAGGTCGGCGATGTACATCGAGCCGTCCGCGCCGAAGGCCAGGTCGTCGGGGGCCTGGACGGGGCCGTCGAGGCCGACGACGACCTCGACGTCTCCGGATGCGGGGTCGACGGCGCTGATCTGCCCGGCGATGAACTGGGCGGCGTACAGGCGGCCGTCGGGTCCGAAGGTGACACCGTTCGAACCCCACAGGCGGTTCGGCGGGTTGAGGCGGCGGATGTCCCAGCGCTCGCTGGTGGGCCGGCGGCGGCCGGTGGGGTCGTAACGGCTGGGGCCGAGGGGGGCCCTTGGGGACATCAGCCCTCCCTGATGACGTCGTTCATGCCGCCCTCCGTGCGCCAGCGCGCGAGCAGTTCGTGGAAGGCGATGGGGCCGTCGCCGAACGACTCGCTGCGGGGCCTCGGCCTGCCCTCGTTGTTGTAGTAGCCGGGGGTGCACTCGGCCTGGAACTTGTACAGGTCATGGGCCTTTTCCCGGATCGTGCTGATCCAGGCGGCCTCCGCCTCGGCGCTCGGCTCGACACAGCGGGCCCGGCGTTCACGGGCCTCGGCGACCACGGCCGCGACGTGCCCGGCCTGTTCGTCGAGGATGTGCACGAAGTTCACGGAGCTGGCGTTCTGCAGCGGCCCGAGGTGGAAGAGGTTCGGGAAGCCGTGGCTGGTGAATCCGTGCAGGGTGCGCGGGCCGCTCTTCCAGTAGTCGGTCAGCAGCGTCCCGTCGCGGCCGTACACCGGGAGCATTCCGGACAGGACGCCGGAGATGCCGACCTCGAAACCGGTGGCGAAGATGACGCAGTCGACTTCGTACTCGGTGTCGCCGACCACGACGGCGCTCTCGGTGATGCGCTCGACGCCCCCGTGGTCGGCGGTGTCCACGAGTGTCACGTTGGGCCGGTTGAACGTGTCCAGGTAGGTATCGCTGAACGTGGGCCGCTTGCACATGTAGCGGTACCAGGGCTTGAGCAGCGCGGCCGTCTCAGGGTCGGCCACGACATCGTCCACGCGGGCACGGATCTCGTTCATCTTCTGGTAGTCGACGATCTCTCCGGCGCGCTCCCGCTCCTCGGGCGGCAGATGGCCCTCGCTCCGGGTCGGTATGAGGTTCTCCAGGAGCCGGGCGCTGCTGGTCCAGCCGTCGGACACCAGGTCCTCCTCGGCCCGGCCGCCGGTGACGAGGGTGAGGAAGTTGTCACGGCGCCGCCGCTGCCAGCCGGGCGTCAGGGAGTTCGCCCACTGCGGGTCCGTGGGGCGGTTGCCGCGCACGTCGACCGAGGACGGGGTGCGCTGGAACACATAGAGCTCCTGGGCGTCGCGCCCCAGGTGCGGTACGCACTGGATGGCCGTCGCTCCGGTGCCGATGACGGCGACGCGCTTGTCGGCGAGCTTGTGCAGATTCCCGTCCGCGTCGCCGCCGGTGTAGCCGTAGTCCCAGCGACTGGTGTGGAACGTATGGCCCTTGAAGGACTCGATGCCGGGGATGCCGGGGAGTTTGGACTGGCTGAGCACACCGCTCGCCACCACCACGTGCCGGGCGCGCATCCGGTCGCCGCGGTCGGTGGCGACGATCCACTCCGACTCGCCCTCGTCCCAGCGCAGTTCGGTGGCCTGGGTCTGGAAGCAGGCGTCGCGGTAGAGGTCGAAGTGGCGGGCGACGGCCCGCGCGTGCTGCCGGATCTCCTCACCCGGCGCGTACTTCCACTTCGGTACGTAGCCGAGTTCCTCCAGGAGCGGCAGGTAGACGTACGACTCGATGTCGCACTGGATCCCCGGGTAGCGGTTCCAGTACCAGGTGCCGCCGAAGTCCCCGCCCTTCTCGATGATCCGGATGTCCGCCACACCTGCCTGGCGAAGGCGTGCCCCGGTGAGCAGACCGCCAAACCCGCCGCCGATGACGGCCACTTCGACCCGGTCGTGCAGGGGTTCGCGGGCGGGTGCGGGTCCGGTGTACGGATCCTCGGCGTACGTGCCGAACTCGCCGGTGGTGCGGCGGTACTGGCGGTTGCCTTCGGGACGGATCCTGCGGTCGCGCTCGGCCCGGTACCGCTCGCGCAGCGCCTCGATGTCGAGGCCGAGCGCGGCCGGGTCGGGTCCGCCCGGCTCCGACGGTGCGGACGCGGGCGAGGGCGTGGACGGCTGCTGGGGGGCGGACATGCGGGTCCTCTCTGCTGTCCTGGTGAGGGGCGCAGGCGGGGTCGCTCGGCGCGAGGCGGGGGTGCGGGGCCGCGGAGGGCGCGGGGGCCGTGGGGTCAGACGGCGGACCAGCCGTTGTCCACGGGCAGGATGGCGCCGTTGATGTTGGCCGCGGCGTCCGAGGCGAGGAACACGATGGCGGCGGCCTGTGTCTCTGCCGCGGCCGGCTCCCCGACGTTGGCCGCCATGTACGGGCGTAGAGCCTGCGGGCCGAGCGCGTCCCAGTCGACGTCGAGGCGGATATTGGTGATCGTGCCGCCGGGGGCGATGGCGTTGGTGCGGATGCCGTGCCGGCGGTAGGTGATCGCGAGGTTCTTGGTCAGACCCACGATGCCGTGCTTGGACACGGTGTAGGCGGCGCCCGCGGCGCTGCCGCGCAGTGCGGCCTCGGAGGCCGTGAACACGATGGCGCCGCTGCCCGCTTCGAGCATGTGCGGGACGACGGCCCGGGTGAGCAGGAACGGGGCGGTGAGGTTGATCCGTATCAGCCGTTCCCATTCGGCGTCCGTCACATCGGCCGTTGCGGACATGGTGTCCATGATTCCGGCGTTGTTGACGAGGACGTCGATGCGGCCGAACGTTTCCACGGCGGTGGCCGTGACCCGGTCGACGACGCTCTGTTCGCTCAGGTCGCCGACGACGGTCACGGCCGCGCCGCCGCCCTGCTCGATCTCGGCCGTCACCTTGGCGGCGCTCTCGGCGTTCAGGTCGGCCACCACGACCTTGGCGCCCCGCTCGGCGAAGGCGAGTGCGCCGGCCCGGCCGATACCGGAGCCCGCGCCGGTGACGATGACGCTGCGGCCGGCGAAGTCACGGTGACCGGCGCTCGTGTTCGCATTGGTATTGGTATTGGCACTGGTACCGCTGCTCATGAGGTGCTCTTCTCTTGGGAGACAGGTGACGTGGGGCTGGAGCTGGGGCTGGGACCGGAGCTGGCACTGGGACCGGAGCTGGCACTGGGACTGGTGCTGGGACTGGTGCTGGGACTGGTCTGGGTCAGGGGCGTAGCCGCGGGATGCTCATCGGGCTTCCGGTAGGGAATGGTCAGCGTGATGAGGGCGGCGACGACGGCGACGCCGCAGCCGATCAGCATGCCGGTACGGAAGGCGTCCTCGGTGGGCAGCGTGAATCCGCCCGTGGTCACGGTCATCTGGGACATGACCGCCCCGACCACGGCCGCCGAGACCGAGGTGCCGATGGAACGCATCAGGGTGTTGAAGCTGTTGGCCGCCGCGGTCCTGGACTGCGGCACCGCGCTCATGATCAGCGCGGGCATCGCGCCATAGGCGAGGCCGACGCCTCCGTTGACGACGCACATCGCGAGCACCAGGGTCCACGCGGCGTCCATGAGGAACAGCGAGAGGCCGTAACCGGCGGCGATGACGACGCCGCCGAGGAACAGGGTGACCTTCGGCCCCGACGTCGTCGTCAGCCTCCCGCCCACGGGTGCGACGAGCATCATCATCAGGCCCGCCGGGGCCATCAGGAGGCCCATCTCCATCATCGACCTGCCCAGGCCGTACCCGGTCTCCTCGGGCAGCTGCATGAGCTGCGGCACGATCAGGGCCGAGGCGTACATCGCGAAACCGACCACTATGGACGCGGCGTTGGTCAGCAGCACCTGGGGCCGTGCGGTGGCGCGCAGATCCACCATCGGCTCGTGGTGGCGCAGTTCCCACCACCCCCAGAGCAGCAGTACGAGTACCGCGGCCGCGGACAGGCCGAGGGTGGCTGCACTGCCCCAGCCCCAGTCGGCGCCCTTGGACACGGCCAGCAGCAGGGCCACCAGGGCGGCGCCGAGGCCCACGGCACCGACGTGGTCGAAACGCCGGCCGGTCCGGTGCGGCGGTTCCGCGGCCGGCACGATCAGCTTGATCAGCACCGCGACGAGCAGGCTGAGCCCCGCGGTCACCCAGAACAGCGTTCTCCAGCTGCCGTATTCGGCGATGGCCGAGGCGAACGGAAGGCCGAGCGCCCCGCCGATCCCGAGTGAGGCGCTGATCAGCGCGATGGCTGTGCCGAGCCGCTCGGGCGGCAGCAGATCCCGCAGGGCGCTGATACCGAGCGGGACCACGCCCATGCCCATGCCCTGCAGTCCACGACCGGCGATCATCGTGGGCAGTTCGGTGGCCACGGCGGCGACGACCGAACCCGCGGTCAGCGGCACCGTGGAGACGAGCAGCATCCGCCGCTTGCCGTGGAGATCGCCGAGACGGCCCGCGATCGGCGTGGTCACGGCGGCGGACAGCAGCGTGGCCGTCACCACCCAGGACGCGTTCGAGGCCGAGGTGTTGAAGATCCGCGGCAGATCGCCGATGAGCGGCACCACGAGGGTCTGCATGACCGCGGCCAGGATGCCCCCGAGGGCGAGGACACCGATGATCGGCCCCGGACGCTGCTCGGGGCCGGGGCCGGGGGCGGGGTCACGGCCGCGCTCGGCGCCATGGTCGGGGGCGGCCATGCATCTCCCTTACGTCTCACACGAGTTGCGGCATCTCACACCGGCCGTGCCACCGGTTTCGCGGCGATGGTCATGGACCGTACAGGCGATATGCATCATGCACAATAGATGCATGGTGCATATCGGCCGTGGTATACCGGCAGCAGAAAGCCGCAGTTCACGGTGCGCCCCGCGCCGGGAAGGACGCCCCAGCATGGACAAGCCCACGCACCTGATCGAGTTCGAGACCATGCTGCTCGGGCGGCACGGGATCCTTCTCAACACCCGCTCCCGCAGGGACGGCTGGCAGCTGGACCGCAGCGCCTATGTCCTGCTCAGCCGGCTCCAGATGGACGGCCCGATGTCCATCGGGCAGCTCAGGGAGGCCTTCGGCCTGGACACCTCCACCCTGAACCGGCAGACCGCGGCCATGCTGCGCGCCGGACTGGTCGAGCGGATCCCGGACCCGGAGGGCGGGATGGCCCGCAAGTTCCGTATCACCGCCGACGGCGAGGCGAGCCTCGACGCCGACCGGGCCACGAACATCAGCGGCCTGGAGAAGGTCCTCTCCGACTGGACGCCCGACGAAGTGGCCGAATTCGCCGCCATCCTCAACCGCTTCAACCGCGACATCGAGCGGCTCGACGGGAGGCCCTGGCCCCGCCCCTGACGCCCTGTTTCCCGGTGGGGCGGGCCCGGCGGTCAGGCCAGGAACGCCCCGACGGTCGCCGCGAAATGGCCGGGGTCGTCCAGCCACGGGAAGTGGCCAGCGCCGGGCTGCACGACGACCGCGGCGGACTCGGAGTTCGGGAACAGCTTGCCGAACTCGGCGGTCGTGGACGGCGGGGCGGCCAGGTCGACCTCACCGGCGAGCAGCAGCACCGGCGCATCGAGCCGCCCGAGCGCGGAGCGGGTGGTGTCGGGGTCGAACGCGCCGTCCGCGCCGAAGGCGGCCAGCGCCTCGTGGTTGCGCTGCTCGTCCTCGGCGGCGTGATGGGCCCGGGCCGCGGCGTCCCAACGGCCGTAGTAGAAGGGCGCGATGGCCTGCCAGTGTTCGTCGGTCGCCTCGCCCGCGACGATGCTCCGCAGGGCGGCGGACGCTTCCGCGAACCATGGCTCGTCCCGGCGCAGCTCCACCGTTTCGCGCCGGACGTCGCCGGTGATCTCGATCCCGACGGCCCTGGTGCTCGGTGTGATCAGGGCGAGCCTGCCGACGCGCTCGGGGTGCCGGGCCGCGTACTGCACGGCCACATTCGCGCCCCCGCTGTGCGCGAGCAGATCCATCGTCTCCAGGCCGATGTGCGCACGCAGCGCCTCCACGTCGTCGACGAGGCGGTCACAGCGGTACGAGGCGGCATCCCGCGGCGTCCCCGAACGGCCGGTGCCGCGCAGGTCGAGCAGCGCCAGTCGCCGGTGTGCGCCGAGGCCGCCGAGATCGCCGAGGTACACGGAGTCCTGCATGCCGCCGGGCACGCAGACGACAGGCGGTTCGCTCCCGCCGGACGCACGAGCGGACAAGTGGCAGGCGAGCGGCGTGCCGTCGGGCGCGTAGAAGGTGGGCATGGCGCAGACCCTGTCACCGGCGCGGGGGCGGGACAACCAAGTTACGGGGCCACGGCCACCGGAGAGGGCGGCCGCCCGGACGGCACGAAGCCCCCGCCCGGCGGCTCATCGCCGCGGACGGGGACTTCCGTGAACCGGCCGGAGAACCGACCGGATCTGCTCAGTTGTCGGTGGCCTTGCGGCGGCGTACGACGAAGACCGCGCCCGCGCCGAGTGCCACGGCGGCGGCGCCCGCGAGGGCGATCGGGGTCACGCCTGACGAGCCGGTCGTGGCGAGGTCGCCCTCGGCCTCGGCACCCGCGGCCGCGGGCTGCTTCGACGAACCGCCCTGCGCCGACGTGCCCGAGCCGGGCTTCGCGGCACCGGGCCGCTGGTCGTCGTTCTCGGCCGGCTTGCCGGGCTCGGCGTCGTCGACGTCGCCGGGCTTGCTGCCGGCGGGCAGCAGCTTGAAGTCGTAGCGGGCCATCACACCGAGGACGCAGGGCTTGTACGCGTCGAAGGCGTCGGCGGCGAACAGGGCCAGGGCGTCACCGGACTTGGCCTTGGCAGCCACCTTCAGGCGCAGCTTCAGGTCGGTGCGCGCGTCCGGCTTCATGGTCTCGATGCGGTCCAGGTGCTCGGGTTCGTCGCCCTTGAGGGTCTGCCAGCCGGAGCCGTCGTACCACTGTGTCTTCAGGAGTTCCTGCTGTCCGCCCTGCGCGTTGACGAAGACCAGCGGGTCCACGCTCACGGTGCGCTCGGTGCCGTTGGTCACCCGGAGGGTGAAGTCGACGGTGGTGCCGGCGACGACCTTCGACGGCAGGCCGACCGCACGCGAGGTGAGCCCGTTCTCGCGCACGCACTTCTTGGCCTCGGCGAGTGCCGTGTCCGCCGCCTCCTTGGCCGCGAGGGCCTTCTTGCGGGCTTCCTTGACCAGGTTGTACTTGCGGAGCGCCGCGACCCGGGCGTCGTCGAGTGCGGTCCGCGCCGCCTTCGCCTTCTCCTTGGCCTCCCGCTCGGCCTCGACGGCCTTGTCCCGTGCGGCCTCGGCCTCGTCCAGAGCCTTCTGCGCCGCGGCCTTCTCGGCCTCGGTCGTGGCCGCTTCGAGCGCGGCCTCGGCGTCCGTGACGGCCTGTTCGGCGGCGGTCCGTGCCTCGGCCGCCTCCTTGGCCGCCTTGTCCGCGGCGAGCGAGGCCGCCTTGAGCGGGTGCGTGTCGGAGTCCAGGGCCGCCATCTCGGCCTCGACGTCCTTGCGGCCCTGCTCCTCGGCGGCGGCCGCCTTCTTGTAGGCCTTGTCCGCGTCGGCCGCCGCCTTCTCCAGCTCCGCGTACGTGGGCTGGTCCTGTATGCGCGCCGTGGCGGCGACGGCGGGAGCGGCGGCGGTCAGCGCGAGCGGCGTGGCCACGGCGGCGGCGACGGCCACCGTGAGGGTACGGCGAAGCTTCACTGGGGGCCTTCCGAGTCGGAGACATCAGTCGGGGTACGGGACGAACAGCCGCGCCACGGCGGGCGGGTGCGGCTCAAGTGCCGGTGAGCTTATGGCTGATTTACAGCGGCTGGTGATGGCTGATGGGCTTCGATGGCCGACTTTGATTGGACTTCCCAGGCCTAAAGCGGCATAGATCAGAGCAGTTGCCCACGATGCCTTCCTTTCTTCTGTGACATATGCCATAGGCCGTGGCCACCGCGCCCGCCGGGCTCCCTTGCCGCCGCTCCCGACGTCCGCGTTCCGTAAGGAGTCGCAGGCCCCGAAGGCGCCCCGCGGGCGGTGTGATGGACGGTATGGACCCACGCGAATCGCCGCCGCCCCGGGCTTCCCGCGGGCCGTCCTTCAGGGGCCGGCTGCACGACGCCCGCACCGCGGTGTCCCTAGGCCGGCTGCTCGGCGCGGCCATCGCCCTGTGCTTCGTCACCGGTGTGCTGAGCCACTATCTGCAGCGGCCGCCCGACTGGCTCGCCGACGCGCTGCCCAGCCGGCCGGTGTGGGGTTACCGCGTCACCCAGGGCCTGCATGTGGCCAGTGGCATCGCGGCGGTCCCGCTGCTCCTCGCGAAGTTGTGGGCCGTGTATCCGCGGCTCTTCGTGTGGCCGGCGGTGCGCTCGGTGCGGCATGCCCTGGAGCGCCTCTCGGTCGGCGTGCTGGTGGCCGCCACGGTCTTCGAACTGTTCACCGGGCTGCTCAACACCGTGCAGTGGTATCCGTGGCCGTTCTCCTTCGTGCCCGCGCACTTCGCCGTCGCATGGCTGCTCGCGGGGGCCCTGGTCCTGCATATCGCCGTCAAGTGGCCCACGATCGCGGCGCATTGGGGCCGCGGCTCGTCCGGTACGCGGGAACTGCCCGCCGCGGACGGACCCGACCGGCGGGCCCTGCTGACCGGGGTCGCCGCCGCGGTCGGCGCGGTGACACTCACCACCGCGGGACAGTCCTTCACCCCGCTCAAGAAGCTCGATCTGCTCGCGCCACGCCACCCGGACCACGGTTCGCAAGGCCTGCCGGTGAACCGCACCGCCGCGGCGGCCGGGGTGACGGCCGTGCCGGCCGACTGGCGCCTGACGGTCGAAGGGCCGCGGTCCTACTCCCTCACCTACGACGAGCTGCGCGCCCTGCCGCAGTACGAGACGGAGTTGCCGATCGCCTGCGTGGAGGGATGGAGCAAGTCCGCGCGCTGGACGGGGGTGCGGGTACGGGACCTCCTGGAGCGCGCCGGTGCCGGGCCCCACGCGCGCGTGCGAGTGGTTTCCCTTGAACGGCGCGGCGCCTACCGGGTGATGGAGATGGGCGCCGCCTACGCCGGCGATCCGCTGACCCTGCTCGCGCTGCGGCTCAACGGCCATGTCCTGTCCGCCGACCACGGTTATCCGGCCCGCATCATCGCGCCGAACCGCCCGGGGGTCTGGCAGACGAAATGGGTCAGCGGCCTGGAGGTGCTGTGAGGAGATCCGGGATCCATACCGCCGTGACCACCAGGATGGCCATGGCGAAATCCGCGACGAAATCCGCGACAGGAACCGTGGCGAAAACCGTGAGGAGTGCCGTGAAGGACATGGTCACCGTGCGGCACGCGGTCGGCGCGGCCGGTGCCGCCCTGATGGGCGTCGGCGCCTGGCTTGTGGCCGGTCTGCGCGATCCCCTGGACGTCCTCGTGTGGCTGGCCGGTGCGGTGGTCCTGCACGACGGCCTGCTCGCCCCGCTGGTCCTGGGAGCCGGCGTGCTCCTGGGCGGCCTCCGCACCGGCCGGGCTCCGGTGCGCGGCGCGCTGATCGTCGCGGGGTGCCTGACCCTGGTGGCGCTGCCCGTGCTGCTGCGGCCCGGCACGCCCGCCAACTCCTCGGTGCTGCCCCTTGATTACGTGCGCAACTGGCTGCTGCTCCTCGCGGCGACGGCGGGGGGCACGGGCGCGTACCTGCTGTTCACGAGGGCACGCTCACGACGGCACGCACGTCGGCTGAGGCAGCGGCAACAGCAACAGCAGGAGCGGTAAGGGCAGCAGCGGTAACGGCAGGAGCGGCAGCCGCAGCCGCGTCAGCAGCGGCGCAGCTGAACGAACCGCCGCTCCCCCGCCCGCCAGCGCCCTGCGGCCCGCCACCCCGTGCCGTCGGCGTACGCGAGCAGGGCGCGGGTGCCGACCCGGGCCCAGGGGAAGGCCGCGCCCCGTGCGCCACGGCCGTCGTCGACGCGTACCTCCACGCGTTCGTCGACCTCCTCGGCCGCCGCCTCCACGATCAACGTGCCGTCGCGGCCCGCGAGTTCGGCGCCCCGCGCCAGGAGCACGGCGGGCTCGCCGCCGATGCCGATATTCCCGTCGATCATGAGGACCGTACGCCAGCGGCCCTCACCGGGCAGCGGCTCGAAGACGGACCGGCACAGCGCGCTGCCGCCCTGGCGCACGGTACGGTCCACGGCCTCCTGGCTCACGTCGATACCGAGGGTGGGGTGGCCGAGTGCGGCGAGGGCAGCGACCAGGCGCCCGGGTCCGCAGCCGACATCGAGGACCGGCCCTTCGCAGCGCGCGAGCACGGTCGAGTCGGCGTGGTCCGGCGTCGCACACCAGCGCTCCACTTCAAGAGGCAGCAGCCAGCCGTCGCCGCGCCGCAGGAACAGCGGGCCGCGCCCGGTCCGCAGGGCATCGGTGTACGGATCGGCCCGCCAGGCGCGCCGCGCCCCTAGGGACTGCGCCGCGCCCGCCTGCGCCGCACCCGGCTGCGTCACGCTGCCCGTCATCGCGCGCCCACCCCGCCGATGGCCCGGTGCTCGGCCGCGAACCGGGTACGGGGGGCGAGGGCCGCCACCGTCCGCGCGTCGTCGGCGGTGTCGACGTCGCGCAGCACCGGCAGGTCGCGCACGACGAGCCCGGCCGCGGTGAGCCTGGCCCGCTGGCAGGCGCCGGTCCCGGGGACGGACATGGGCACGCCGCGCACCAGCTCCGGATCCGGTGCGGCGAGCCCTAGGGCCCAGAAGCCACCGTCCGCGGCGGGCCCGAACCAGGCGCCGCAGTCCGCGAACTCAAGGCCACGGGCGAGGAGTCCGGGCGTCACCTGCGGGGTGTCCATGCCGATCAGGAGCGTCGGTCCCGTGCACGCGGCGAATGCCGCGGCCAGACGTTCGTCGAGCCCGCCCGCCCCTTGCGGCCACACCTCGAAGCCGGCCGGCAGCCAGGGTCCCGGCGCCCCCGCGAGCACCAGCACATGGCGGTCGGCCGGGGTGGCGAGCACCGTCTCCAGAGTGTCGGCGAGCGCGGCCCCGGCGAGCCGGGCGGCCTCCTGCGGACTGAACGGCGGCACGAGCCGGGTCTTCACACGTCCGGGCACCGGCTCCTTGGCGATCACAAGGAGCGACGCGGGGCATGTCCCGCACGGCGGCCTCACCGGAGCACCTCCAGCGGCGGCTCGGACAGGACGCGGCGCATGTCGCGCACCGTCTGCCAGGTGCCGCGCCAGGTACCGGTGACCTTCGACTTCCCGGAGCGGGGCAGATACGGGACGTCCCGCTCCGCCACCCGCCAGCCGGCGTCGGCGGCGCGCACCACCATCTGCAGCGGGTAGCCGCTGCGCCGGTCGGTGAGGCCGAGGGCGAGCAGCGGCTCGCGGCGTGCGGCCCGCATCGGGCCCAGGTCCCGAAGGCGCAGGCCGGTACGGTGGCGCAGCATCCGGGCGAGGGCCAGATTTCCCGCCCTGGCGTGCGCGGGCCAGGCCCCGTGGCCCTGCGGGCGGCGCCGTCCGAGCACCAAGTCGGCTTCGCCGTCCGCCACTTGACGGACGAACGGCACCAGAAGCCCGGGGTCGAGCGAGGCGTCGCAGTCACAGAAGCAGACGATGTCGGCACTCGCCGCGCGCAGGCCCGTATGGCACGCGGCCCCGAAGCCGCGGCGCCGTTCGGTCACCACCGTGGCGCCCAGGGAGCGGGCCAGCCCAGGGGAGCCGTCGGACGAGCCGTTGTCGACGACGATCGCCCGCCAGCCGGGCGGAATCCGGCGCAGCACCCAGGGCAGCGCCTCGGCCTCGTCGAGGCAGGGAAGGACGACATCCACCGGGTTCGCGGCTCCGGGGGCCGTGGAATTCGCATCGGTCACGGCTTTCACCGTACGAATCCGAATCGGATATATCGGATCTGGAGACCTTACGAAACGCGGACGTCGCCGCCCGCCGCCCGCCGTGACCCCCGCAGGCCCGGCCGTGTGGTGCGAGGCTGGGAGCATGCAGCAGCACATCCTGGTCGTGGACGACGACCCCACGGTGTCCGAGGTGGTCGCGGGCTATCTGGAGCGCGCCGGATTCGCCGTGTCCCGCGCGGCCGACGGCCCCGCCGCGCTCCGGGCCGCCGCCGGGCACCGGCCCGATCTGGTCGTCCTCGACCTGATGCTGCCGGGCATGGACGGCCTTGAGGTCTGCCGCGAGCTGCGGGCCCAGGGCCCCGTTCCCGTGATCATGCTGACGGCCCGCAGCGACGAGGAGGAACGCATCCTCGGCCTCGAGGTGGGGGCGGACGACTACGTCACCAAGCCCTTCAGCCCACGGGAACTGGTGCTCCGGGTCGCGTCGGTGCTGCGCCGCGCCACGCTCGCGCCGCAGCCGGGTGCGCGGCTGCGGGCCGCGGGCCTCGAACTCGAACCGGCCGCGCGCCGCGCCGCCAAGGACGGCAGGCCGCTCGCCCTGACACTGCGCGAGTTCGATCTGCTCGCGTTCTTCCTGCGCCACCCAGGGCAGGTCTGCGACCGCGAGCAGTTGATGCAGCAGGTGTGGGGCTGGGACTTCGGCGACCTGTCCACCGTCACGGTCCATGTACGGCGCCTGCGCGGCAAGATCGAGGACGATCCGGCCCGGCCGCGGCTGATCCGGACGGTGTGGGGCGCGGGCTATCGCTTCGATCCCGGGGCACCGGAGGGGGATGCGGACGCCTCTGCGGCGGCAGGTGAGGCGGGCCAGGCACGAGGCCCGGAAGCCCCGCAAGCCCCGGAAGGCGGGCGGAACTGATATGCGGGACACCCTGCTGATCGCCCTGTACGCCTTCCTGGGCGCGGCCGCCGCCGGGCTCCTCGGGGCGCTCGCGCTGCGGCTCGTGCGCCGCCGTTCGGTGGCGGCGTCGCTGAGCGTCGTCGCCGCCGTCGCCGTGGGCACGATGCTCGCCGGGACGCTGGCGGTGGCCTGGGCGATGTTCCTGAGCTCGCACGACCTGACGGTGGTGACCACGGTCGCGGCCATGGCGGCGGTCGTCTCGCTCGCCACCGCGCTGCTTCTCGGCCGCCGGGTGGTCGTCAACTGCCGTGAACTCGCCTTCGCCGCCCGTGACTTCGGGGACAGCGGCACGTTCACCCCGCCCCACGGCGCCGCGCCCGCTGAACTGACCGCGTTGAGCGACGAGTTGGCGGCGACCTGCCTGCGCCTCGCCGAGTCACGGGAGCGGGAGCGCTCCCTGGAGGCCTCACGGCGTGAGCTGGTCTCCTGGATCTCCCACGATCTGCGCACCCCGCTGGCCGGGCTTCGGGCGATGTCCGAGGCCCTGGAGGACGGGGTGGCCGACGACCCCGCCCGCTACCACCGCCAGATGCGTACCGAGGTCGACCGGCTCAACGCCATGGTCGGTGACCTCTTCGAGCTGTCCCGTATCCATGCCGGCGCCCTCGCCCTCACCACGGCCCGGATGTCCGTCTACGACCTGGTCGGCGACGCCCTGGCCGGGGCGCGCCCGCTGGCGGGCGAGCACGGGGTACGGCTCGTCGGGGACGGTGTGGAGGCGGTGCCGGTGGAGGTGGACGGCAAGGAGATGACCCGGGTCCTGGCCAATCTCCTCGTCAACGCGATCCGGCACACCCCGGCCGACGGCACGGTGGCGGTATCGGCCGAACGCCGCGCGGGCACCGTGGTCCTGGCCGTCACCGACGGCTGCGGCGGCATCCGCGACGAGGACCTGTCCCGGGTCTTCGACACCGGCTGGCGCGGCAGCGAGGCCCGCACACCCCCGGCGGGCGCGGGGCTCGGCCTCGCGATCGTCCGCGGCATCGTCGAGGCGCACAAGGGACGCACGGAGGTCCGCAATGTGGCGGGCGGCTGCCGCTTCGAGGTGACGCTGCCCGCGGCGACGGTCGGCCCATCCGGAGCCTGAGCGCCCCGCGGGCGGTCCGGTCCATCAACAGCGCGCATCGTGACTGGCCGTTCCCGCACGGACCAAAGCACAGCGGACTTCCTCCAGGCCGCCCGGGAACGCACCGAGACCCGCAAGGCAACCGGCGGCTGCCGCTTCGAGGTGACGCTGCCCGCGGCGACGGTCGGCCCGTCCGGAGCGTGAGGGCGAGCCCGAAGGGCGACGGGGGGCCGGGGCCTGGCTCCGTGTCGGTCCGCACAGTGACGCCGCACGGTGCGAGAGGGGGCGGCCGCTATCTCCGCAGCGCCGCCCCCGCGAACTCCGCCATTCCCTCCCCGAATCCGACCTCCGGTTTCCAGCCGAGGTCGGTGCGCAGGCGTGTGGAGTCCGCGGTGATGTGCCGTACGTCGCCGAGGCGGTACTCGCCCGTCACCACAGGGGGCGGGCCGCCGTGCGCGGTGGCCAGCGCCGTGGCCATCTCCCCCACCGTGTGCGGCTCGCCGCTGCCCGTGTTGTACGCGGTCAGGGCGCCCGGCTCGCGTTCACCGAGCGCTTCCAGGGCGGTGACATTGGCGGCGGCCACATCGCGGACGTGCACGAAGTCCCGGCGCTGACCGCCGTCTTCGAAGACCCGGGGCGCCTCGCCCCGGGCGAGCGCGGAGCGGAACAGGGAGGCGACGCCCGCGTACGGGGTGTCGCGCGGCATCCGTGGGCCGTACACGTTGTGGTAGCGCAGCGCCACCGCCCGGCCGCCGGTGCACCGCGCCCAGGCGGCGGAGAGGTGTTCCTGGGCGAGCTTGGTGGTGGCGTAGACGTTGCGCGGATCGGCCGCGGCGGACTCCGCGACGAGGCCGGGCGCGAGCTCGGCGCCGCAGACCGGGCAGCGGGGCTCGAACCGCCCGGCCGCCAGATCGCGTTCGGCGCGCGGCCCTGGGCGTACGGTCCCGTGGCGCGGGCAGTCGTAGCGACCCTCGCCGTAGACGACCATCGACCCGGCGAGCACCAGCCGCGCCACGCCCGCCTCGGCCATCGCGGACAGCAGGACCGCCGTGCCGAGGTCGTTGGCCCCGACGTAGGCCGCCGCGTCGGTGAAGTCCTTGCCGAGCCCCACCATGGCCGCCTGGTGGCAGACCGCGTCCACGCCGTGCAACGCCCGCCGGGCCACGTCCGGGTCACGCACATCGCCGTACACCCAGTCCGCCTGCGGGAGTTCGGGCGTACCGCCGCCGTGCGCGGTGGGCAGCAGGGCGTCCAGGGCGACCGGTTCGTGCCCGCGCGCCGTCAGGGCCTCGACGACGTGCGAGCCGATGAAGCCCGCGCCGCCGGTGACGAGTACTCGCATGCCGTCGACGCTAGGCCCCGCCCGCCGCTACGGGCGCTCCACGCACGCCCCCGTCACGGACCCGTAAGAACTCGTGACCTCGGCCACGGGGCCCGAGGGCCGTGGCAAGGAGACCCGAGGGCCGCGGCAAGGTGACCCGGGGGCGAGACCAGCGACCACCGGGCCAATGTCACCGTTCGCCCGATATGTACGCTGGGCTGGCCCCGCACGCCCCACCAGCCCCCGAAAGCCCTCATGGAACTCACCCTCGTCGCCGTCGTCGGCGTCATCAGCATGGTCGCCGTCGCCGCCTTCTCGAAGCGCCTGGGGATCGCGGCCCCGATGAGCCTGGTCGTGGTCGGTATCGCCCTGAGCTTCGTGCCGGGTGTGCCGGCCCTGGAGGTCGAGCCCGAGCTGATCCTGGCCGGGGTACTGCCGCCGCTCCTCTACTCGGCGGCCGTGAACATGCCTGCCACCGACTTCCGCCGCAATTTCGGGGCGATCAGCGGCCTCGCGGTGGTGCTCGTCGCGGTCAGCACGCTCGGCTCGGGCTGGCTCTTCCACTGGCTCCTTCCCGAGATCGGCTGGCCCGCAGCCTTCGCGCTCGGCGCGGTGATCAGCCCCACGGACGCCGTGGCCGCCACCTCGGTGGGCAAGAAGCTCGGCCTGCCGTCACGCCTTCTCACCCTCCTCGAAGGCGAAGGCCTGATCAACGACGCGTCGGCGCTCGTACTGCTCCGCTCGGCCATCGCGGCGATGGCGGGGTCGGTGTCCATCTGGGGAGTCGCGGGGGACTTCGCGTTCTCGGTGGTGATCGCGGTCGGCGTGGGCCTGGCCGTCGGCCTCGTGAACGTCCGCGTACGGGCCCTGCTCAACGACACCGTCCTCAACACCGCGATCTCGTTCGTCGTACCCTTCGTCGCCTTCCTGCCCGCCGAGGAGTTCGAGGCGTCGGGCGTCCTCGCGGTCGTCGTCGCCGGCCTGGTGACGGGACATCAGAGCCCGCGGTATCTGCGCGCACAGGACCGGATCGGTGAGGCCATGAACTGGCGCACCCTCGCCTTCCTCCTGGAGAGCGCCGTCTTCCTCCTCATGGGCCTCGGCCTGAAGACTCTGATCGACGAGGTGCACGAGGCCGGGTACAGCTCCGGACGCGCCCTGCTCATCGGTCTGGTGGCCGCCGCCTTCGTGATCGTCGTCCGGATCGCGTTCGTCGCCCCGCTGATCGCCGTGATGCGCAACGACGCCCGGCGCGCCGCCGAACTCAAGCCGCGACTGGAGTCGCTGCAGGCCCGTATCGACGACCTCGACACGGACAGCCGCTTCGGTCCCAGGCAGGCCGAGCGGATGCGCCTGCGGGTCACGCGCGGCGCCGCCGACGTGGAGTTCAAGCTCAACGAGGCGCTGGGGAAGCGCGGCGGTGTGGTCCTCGCGTGGGCCGGGATGCGGGGCGCGATCACCGTGGCCGCGGCACAGACACTGCCCGAGGACACGCCCCTGCGCCCGCAGTTGATCCTGGTCGCCTTCGTGGTCGCCGTCACCACGCTGCTCCTCCAGGGCCTGACACTGCCCGCGCTGATCCGCCGTGTGAAGGTGCCGGGTGACGACAGGGCCAAGCTGCGCGAGGAGTTCGTACAGCTCGTCTCGGAGCTCGGCGAGAGCCGCGAGGCCGTCCTCGCCGAGGCGGCGAACTCCGGCGGCTACGCACCCGGGGTCCTGGAGCAGGTGCGCGGCGACAGCCTCGCCGCCCGCCCACGAGGCGGTTCGAAGCCCATGTCGGCCGACGGTCTCGACGAGGCGCGCGAGCAGTACCTGACGCTGCGCCTGAAGGTGCTCGACGCCGAACGCGACCGGCTCCTGACCCTGCGCTCCCAGCACCGCTACAGCTCACAGGCGCTCGGCCACGCCCAGCAGGTTCTCGATCTGCAGTCCGCGCGCATGGAGCAGCTCGCGGAGAGCACCGCCGACGCGTGACCGCCGAAACGCGGCCCGCCCGCAAGTACCCCTGAGAACCCGTGAGCACACCTGGGGCGCCCAGCTCACTGAGCAGCTCGGGGTTCGGCGCCTCGTAGATCTCGGACTCCAGATCCGCCGGCTGACGCCGCAGCCCCTCTTGCTCTGCACGCAGCTCGACGCTGCGGTCACGGATACTGCGCCCGAAGTCCTGACCGGGAGCGTCGACGAGTTCAGGACTGCGGATCAGCCGCCTGCCCCTGGCCCGGGTCTCGGCGATGGCCTGGCGCAGGGCTGACGTACGACTCTGGCGGGCCTGCCGCGCGTCGTACCGTGCAGCGCCCGCCGGTACGAGAAGCACAGGCGGCTCGGCCGGGTCTGTTCCCGTGCAGTGGCGGGTGCTTCCGTCCCTGCGTTGCTGGGACGGCACGGGCGAAGGTGCCGCACCATGTCCGGCTCCTCTTCAGACGGATGTCCTCCACCTCAAGAGGCCGGTTTTCCCGGCTCTTTCGACACGCCGCTGAGGCTCTTTCGACACGCCGCGGACAGTTCCTGCCGTTCGACGCCCCTGTGACAGGCCCCGCCCGTCGCTCAGTACCCAATCGCAGGGTTCAGGTCCTGATACGCCTCGCGCAGCTCCGGCGCCTCGGGCAGCTTGCGTGCTTCCACCGATCGCACGATCTCCAGCACCCGCCAGTGGTTGGCCGGGAGCAAGCGCTCGGAGAGGACGGCGTTCTGGGCTGCGTCACACGCCTCGTCGAGTCGGTCGAGGGACAGCAGCGTCAGCGCGAGATCGAGATGAGCCGTCACGATACGGCGGGGCCACGTGCGCGGCTCGACACCGGGATGGAGAGCGCCGATCACTTCTCGGGCCGGGGCTTCGGCGGCGGGGTCGCCGATCCAGCTCAGCGTGGTCGCCAGGTACGACGTCGCCTTGGCCGGGTCGTACTGGTAGTGATGTTCCTTCTGCGCATGCAGCACGACCGACGAGGCGAGTCGCTGAACCCGGTCGATCGCCGCATACGCCTGCCTCTTCTCCCCGAGGCGGGCCTGCGCCCGGCCTCCTGCGCCGTGGCCTGCACCTCGGCCGAGCTGCCCCGGGGAGCGATGTTCTGGGCAGCTGCGGAGAGTTGGACGGAACGCGGGTAATCCCCCGCCGTCAAGGCCCGCCAGGCCTCGGTCTCATACGTCCACGCCTGGATCTCGGCATGCCCCGCATGCTGAGCCAAGAGAGCCGCCGTCCGGAGCCTGGCGCCGGCGGCACCGCCTTCCTTCAGATCCACGTGCAGCGTGGCGGCCAGCAGCGAGAGCCAGCCACCGATCACCAACAGGCCCTGGTGCTCGGCCAGCGTCTTGCGTTCGTCCAAGAGCTTGGTCACGTACGCACAGTGACGTCGCACATCGCGCAGCAGGACGGACGGATCGTCCGTCTGATAGCGCACGGCCATCAGGTCGAAGGCGGCCTCCAGCCGTTCGAGGGTCTCGCGTCCGATGTCGCTCGCCTCGACCCTGCGCGCCAGTTCCAGAGCTTCCAGATCATCGTCCGGGCCGCCGTCCGTGCCGGGATCCGTGAAGGGCGGGTGAGCGTCGGCGTCCGGAGCGGGATCCGTCCCTGCCAAGGCCATCAGGGCGCCCTCGGAACCGGTGAGTCGGTCAAGGCCCTGGGCCAGCTTCGCGGATGGCTGCTGGCGACCGTTGAGGACTCGGCTCGGATACGCGGCGTCCTAGTTGAGATCGCGGGCGGCCTGACCGACGGAAGTGCCTGTGCCCTCCGGAGCGGCGCGGGCGCGGGCTGCGAAATCGCTCATGGGTCGGCTCCCGACGAGGCGTTGACCGATGACTTCCAGAGTAGTCACCGACCGTCAACTCGTGTTCCGCGCGCCGTCATCGAAGCATCGACGCATACGGACCCAGGCGACCGCGCGAACGGCCCCGGGACATGGCCGACTGACCAGGAGTCGACGTGGATCAGATCAGGGCCAAGGACGAAGACTGCGACATCGCGCCGAGGATGCGGCTTCGGATCTACACGGTGAACCGCGAAGGTGCTGTCACCAGCGATACGGGCGTGCGCGGCTTCGACGGCTGCGACGAAGACATCGCGATCACTTCGCCACGGAAGTACCCGCCCTGCGCCTGCATGTGGTGCCGAAACGCAAGGGCCTCTCGATGAGCTATCAGTGGTGTTCCGGGCACGACGGGAAGACCGCTGCACCCGTACTCGTCGCGCTCATCGAATCGATGAATCGATGAGCGGCATCGGCGGCAGCGTCCATGCCTGCCCGACGTGCGTGACGGACTACAGGATCACCACGCTCGCCGATGACCCCATGGCGCGCGACGGGATCCCACAGCGCAGGAACGCCAGGAAGAAAGGCAGAGGGCCCGTTACCTCTCCCACCACCTAAACCAACTGGCGGCGACGGGGACCCTTTTCCCCTGCTCCCTCCAGGGGTGGGTCACCGTCGCCACTCGGTTCGTCACCCGACAGGAAGGGACATCGTGCACGTACAGAACACCGCCGTCGCGTCTCGGGCACCCGATGTCTGCCGGCTCGGCCCAGGGGCATGCCTCGAACACGGAATCAGCGGCACGCCTCTCAGGAACCCGTCCAACACATCAACTCGAGGCGGTAGCCCTGCCCACGACCAGCCATGGTCAGCTCCTGCCCAGGGCACCCCGAGCCCCCCTCAAGCGCCCTTGCGCCCCGAAGCCGCCACGATCAGGACGCGGGTGCCCGGCAGGGTGGAGCGCCAGCGGTGGCGCACACCGCCGGTGAGATAGAGGGTGTCGCCGGCCGTCAGGCGGTACGTGTGCCCCTCGGCCCGCACTTCGGCGCCGCCGTCGGCGACGTACATCAACTCGTCGTGGCCGTGCAGGAATTCACGGTCGGCGGACTGTTCGCCGGTGAACTCCAGGGCGTGCAGCTCCCGGTCGCCGCGCACCAGCGGGCGGACCCGGGCGTCGGGGGCGAGAGGGGCGGTGGCGCCCGCGCGGACGACGTCCACGGCACCGTCGACGGACTCCGCCGCGGCGAGCAGCTCCACGGCGGTGGTGGCGAGGGCGTCGGCGAGGCGCTGCAGGGAACGCATGCTGGGCCGGGCCCGGTCGTTCTCTATCTGGCTGAGGAACGGGGCGGACAGACCGCTGCGTCCGGCGACCGCCGCCAGCGTCAGGTCGAGCGACCGCCGCCGCCTGCGCACCGCACCGCCCAGGCGCGGCGGCTGCCCCGCCCTGCCCTCGTCCGTCATCCCGCCCCTGCCCTCGGTGCTCGGTGCTCGGTGCTCGGTGCCGTGCATCGTGGCGTCCACCCTGCCTCCGACCCCGGCAGCGTACGCAGCCGCCCCGGGTGATTTCGTACGCCCTTCATGGCGCCGACACACAACACCCCTAGCTTCAAAGGAGTTTGAGTACATCAAAGAAAGCTTGAAGGAGTTCTTCACGTGCCCCGGAACCCGGCCCCCAACCCCAAGGTCGACCAGAACCAGCGCCGCCGTCGCGGCAGTGGCCTCATCGCACTCGACGCGGACGCCGCGAGCCCGGGATACACGCTGTACGCGCCGCTGACCGGCAGCGGCGAGGTGTATCTCGTCGATCTGCACGGGCACACCGTGCACACCTGGCGGCTGCCGTACCGGCCGGGGCGGCACGCCCGGATCCTGGACGGCGGGACGCTCGCGTACAACGGGGTGCTGCCCGGCCGGGAGTCGCTGTTCCCGATGTGGCACAAGTACCGGGGCGGCGTCATGCTGCGGGCCGCCCCGGACGGCACGGTGCTGCACGAGCACCTGGATCCGTTCCAGCACCACGACGCGCATCATCTCGACGACGGCGGGATCCTCTACACCGGCCTGGAGCCGCTGCGCGGGTCCGACGCGGCCGCGGTGCGCGGCGGCGTTCCCGGCTCGGAGGCGGACGGGACGGTGTGGGCGGACACCATCAAGGAAGTCGACGCCGACGGGAACGTGACGTGGTCGTGGCGCGCGGCCGAGCATCTGGACCGCGCGGAGTACGCGCTGCACCCCGCCTACGCGCGCGAGCACTGGCCGCTGGTCAACAGCGTGACGCCGCTCGCCGACGGCAATGTCCTGGCCAGTCTGCGCAGCGTCTCCGCCGTCGTGGTGATCAGCCGGGCGAGCGGGGAGATCCTGTGGCGCACCGAGCCGGGCACGGTCTCCCAGCAGCACTGCCCGGTCGAACTGCCGGACGGGAACTTCCTGGTGTTCGACAACGGAGTGTTCCGGCCGGGCCACGATGTGCCGTACTCGCGCGTGGTGGAGATCGAGCGGGCGGGCGGGAAGGTCGTGTGGGAGTACCACGACCCCGCCCGCGAGGCGTTCTTCGCTCCGTTCATGGGTGCGGCGCAGCGCCTTCCGAACGGCAACACGCTGGTGACCGACTCGCCCGCGGGCCGGCTCTTCGAGGTGACCGCGGACGGCTATCTGTGCTGGGAGTACGTCGTGCCGCACTTCGGCGCCTACGCGGAGGCCGAGGTGCGGCGGTTGTTTCCGGCGGAGCCGAACGCGGTGTTCCGGGCCTATCGCTACACCGCGGCCGAGCTGCCCTGGCTCACCACCCCTTCCTGAGCGGGGAGTTGAGCGGCCATCCGGTCCAGGGCGCGCAGCAGGGTGCGGGCCGTGGTGTCGTTCTGCCGGAACGCGGGGGCGTCGGTGCGGGGGCGGGCGAAGGCGGCGACCGCACGGCCGGTGGTGGGGGCGCCGAGCGCGAGGCGCCTCGGGTGCGGGCCCTCGGGGGTGTACAGGCGCCCGTCGCCGGGGTCGGTGCGGATCCGGCCGGTGCGGTGGCGGGCGCCGGAGCCGGTGTGGGTGTCGGCACCCGGGTCGGCGTCGGTGAGGACTTCCTCGCTGATCCCGCCGCTCTGCCGCAGCCGGCGAAGGAGCGGGTCGGCGGTGTGTTCCAGGGTCGGCTGTGGCAGCCGGGCCTCGATGAGGGTGGTGGCGGTCACCGTGTGTCCGGGCACGGAGGCCGAGCGGGCGCGGAAGACGCCGTGTTCCTCGTCGGCCACGACCTCGAGGCCCGCGCCGAGGAAGCGGACGATCCCGGCCCGGGACAGGGCCCGAAGTTCCCGCAGCCTGAACGCGGGCGGCCCGGAGGCGAAGTAGCTGAAGAAGCCGTGCCACCAGCCGTCCAGCTGCCGCGCCACGGAGTCGGCGCTCAGACTGCCGGAGGCGGCCAGGCGCGGCAGCTGGCCGTAGACGGACAGCAAGGCGTAGAAGGCGCCCAGGTCGGCGCTGTGCGCCGGGTCCGAGCGGCGTGCCACGTCGGCGTCGACGTAGGCGAGCAGATGTTCACGGAAGGCGTCGGGGCCGGGGAAGGTACGGCCGTCCAGGGGCCGGTCGAGAGCTTCGAGGTCGAGGCGGTCCGCCGGGTCCGGCACGGCCTGGGCCACGAAGGCCCTCATCTCGGGCGTGTACCAGTCGAGTTGCTCGTACGCGGCCAGGAACCGGGGCCAGTCGAGGGTGGTGCGGTCCGGGTGGGCGCGGAACAGCTCGTGGTAGTAGCCGTAGCCGGTCTCCTTGGCCATCAGGGGCCAGACGTCACGGCGCAGATCGAGACGGCGGCCGCGGCGGGCGGCGCCGTCCGCGAGGGCGTCGAGCCGTTCGGGGCCGAAGTAGCGGGGCAACGGGGCGCGTTCGGCCTGCAGTTGGTAGCCGGGTTTGGAGTGATAGGGCACGCCGCGCCGTGAGCCGACGTACAGGACCGGCTCACGGCCCGACGCCCGGTAGACCGGCTCGCCGTCGGGACCGGTGGTGTGGTGGCCGCCGCGCCCCTCGGTGAGCAGCACGGCGAGATCGACGAAGGCCAGGCCGAAGCCGCGCAGCAGGACGGGTTCACCGGGTGCGATGCCGTTCAGGTCGCGCTCCGCGTCGGCGGAGAACTCCGGTGGCAGATAGCGGAGTCGGCGGCGGCGGGCGAAGGCCGCCAGGCGCCGCTGCTCTTCGGTGGGTGTCGCGGACAGATGGCCCTGGGTGAGGACGACGAGGTCGGCTTCCAGAGGTTCGGTGCGGCCGGCCAGGTGCAGCCGCTGCGGCCCGTCGGCGGGACCGGTCAGTGCGGTGGCGGTGGTCGGGTGCACCCGCACGGTGATGTGCGGCGGCAGCTCGGTGACCACGCGCCGGAACACCCAGTCCAGGTAGGCGCTTTGGGCCCGCCGGGTGGGGAAGTCGGCGGGCCGCAGCGCGGCCAGCTCGGCGCGGACGTCCGGGTCGGCGACGGGCCGGTACGGCGGGTGCAGCTCGGGGTGCGCGGCCCATTCGGCGAGCGAGGGCCCGGTCCTCACCGGCCCCTTCAGGGTCGAGGAGGCATCGGTGAACATGGTGACGTCCTCGGCCATGGAGTTCATGCGCAGCAGCGGCGACTGGTCGTGACGCCACACCCGGCCGGGGCCCGGCGGGTGCGGGTCGACGAGGTGGATGCGCAACGGGCGTGCGGTGTCCCACAGTTCGGGCGCGCTGGCCGCGAGCCGCTCAAGGAGGCCGGTGGCGCGCGGGCCCGCGCCGACGACGGCGAGCACGGCAGGGCGGGCGGGCACGGCGGACACGGCGGGGCGGGCGGGCACAGCCGGGTGGGCGAAGGCGTCGCGCGTCATCGGCGCTCCCCCGCCCGCACGGATCCTCCCGCGGGAGCGGCGTCCCGTGCCGTCGCCGCGCACAGGCGGGCCCGCAGCGCCACGGCGCGGGCGCGCAGGCGTTGCAGCGGCGTGGGCGGCAGAGTGCGCTCGGCGCCGCGGGCGTAGTGCCGTTCGACGTAGAACTGGACGGTGGTCAGGACGGTGGTGACCGCGATGTACCAGAGGGTGGCGACCATCAGGAGCGGGATCACCTGGTAGGTGCGGTTGTAGACCAACTGCACGGAGTACAGCAGGTCCTGGACGGCGAGGATGGACACGATGCTGGTGCCCTTCAGGGTGCCGATCAGCATGTTGCCCGCGGTGGGCACGATCGAGCGCATGGCCTGCGGCACCACGATGCGGCGAAGGAGGCGCCACCGGCTCAGGCCGAGCGCCTGGGCAGCCTCGGTCTGGCCCGCGTCCACGGAGAGGATGCCGCCGCGCACCACTTCGGCCGCGTACGCCGCTTCGTGCAGGGTCAGGCCGATCAGGGCCGTGGCGGCAGCGCCGAAGAGGTCGTTCGTCTTGAGGGTGAGGAACTCGGGGCCGAAGGGGATGCCGAGGCCGAGCGTCGGGTAGAGGGCGCCGATGTTGAACCAGAACAGCAGCTGCACCAGGAGCGGCGTCGACCGGAAGATCCAGATGTAGCCCCAGCTGAGCGTGCGGAGCACCGGGTTGGCGGAGAGGCGAAGCACGGCGAGCAGGGTGCCGATGAGAAAGCCCAGGACCATCACAGCGGCGGTGAGCCACAGGGTGAGCAGCAGCCCGTCGAGCACGGCGGGGGTGGTGAAGTAGTCGCCCACGACGCCCCATTGGAAGCGCGGGTTGCGGATGACCGAGTTCACGGCCATCACGAGGAGCAGCAGCGCCACGGCGGCGGCGAGCCACCGGCCGGGGTGGCGGCGGGCGACGGTGCGCACGCCTGGACTCTGCGCTGCGGCGGCCGGCTCTGGTGCGTTCGGGCGCGCGGGATCGGTGACGGGCTTTTGGTGCAGGGTGGCCATCGGGGCTCCGGGACTCGGGCAGGACGGGGTGCGCTGTGCGCCGTCGTCGTCCGCCGCGTCCCTCAACACGGCTGGAGGGGGCGGGCGTTGATCCCCGCGGTCCGTTCCTGCCGTCGAGCCTACGACGGTGCTGCTGCGGTCGTGTGAACAGCGTGTGGCAGCTGCCGGTCGCGGGCCCTGTGGCGGTTGACGGCCCGGAAAGTTCGGTGCTCAACTGTCGGCATGTCCGCAGAGCTGCATCTGGTCACCCGCGACCACATCGACTTCGGTCGGGTGTGGTCGGCCGCGTGTCCTGTCTGACCAAGCGCTCAGCGGTGAGTCCGGCGTAGCACCTGCGGGTGCGTCGTGGCCGGTCCGCTCCCCTGCACGCGTTACGGCGCACTCCCTCCCTCGCGTTCCGCGTCGCCGTCGTCAGCCGTAACGCCGTCGCACCCCGGTTCCTCGCCGCCGTGCACCCCGGTGTGCCCTCGCATGCCCGTTGCACCTGTCGGCTTTCGCTTCGTACGCCCATGTTCGTACGCCCATGAAAGGCCCGTCATGCCTGTGGAGTTCCTCGGTATCGCCGCGACCAACGACGGCTCCGAGACCGGCGCCCGCTCGGGTGCCGCCTTCGACAAGGACTACACACTGCGGCTCGCCCGCGCCCACGAGGACCACGGCTGGGACCGGGTCCTGTTCGCCTACTCGTCCGGCTCTCCCATTCCGGCCCCGGCCGCCGCGTATCTGGCGGCCAAGGTGGAGAAGCTGCAGATCCTGCTCGCGCACCGGCCCAACGTCGCGTATCCGACGTACGCCGCCCGTACCTTCGCGACCCTCGACCAGATCAGCGACGGCCGCCTCACCGTGCACTTCATCACCGGGGGCAGCGACCAGGAGCAGGGCCGCGAGGGCGACACGCTCACCAAGGACGAGCGCTACGCCCGCACCCGCGAGTACATCGACATCGTCAAGCAGGTGTGGACGCGGCGCGAGGCCTTCGACCACGAGGGCGAGCACTACCGCTTCCACGACTTCGTCTCCGATGTCTTCCCCGTGCAGGAGCCGCGCCCCGGCGTCTCGTTCGGCGGCTCGTCGCCCGCGGCGTACGCGGCGGGCGGCGCCGAGGCGGACATCTACTGCCTGTGGGGTGAGCCGCTCGCCGAGACCGCGCAGCAGATCGAGTCGGTCAAGGCGGCCGCCGCCGCGGCGGGCCGCGGCGATGTGCCGCGGATCCAAGTGGCGTTCCGGCCGATCATCGCGCCGACCGAGGAGCTGGCCCGGGAGAAGGCGCAGCGCACGGTGGGCGCCATCAAGCAGCGCCGCGAGGAGGGGCTCGTACGCCATCATCGCGGCGACCGCCCGCAGAACACCGGCTCACAGCGGCTGATCGCCCTCGCCGAGCAGGGTGAGCGCTACGACCGGGCGCTGTGGACGCCGACGGCCGCGGCGACCGGCGGCGCGGGCAACTCCAACGCCCTCGTCGGCACCCCCGAGACGGTCGCCCAGGCCCTGCTCGACTACTACGACCTGGGCGTGGACATCCTCTCCGCACGTGGCTACGACCTGCTCGGGGACGCCATCGACTTCGGCCGGCACGTCATCCCGATCGTGCGCGAGGAAGTCGCCAAGCGGGACAGGCAGCGGGCCCCGCGCGGCCCGGGCGCAGTCGACCCGGCGCTCGGCCTCGACCTCGGCGCCGCACCCCTGGCGGTCTCCGGATGACCTCGTCCGTCGCCGGGCCGGGGGCGCGTTCCGGCGAGGCCCCTGACACCCCGGCCCGACCGCCGTCAGCACCACCCACCTCGAAGCGAGGCCTGAGACCCATGCGCATACGAACGCCCGCCGCCGTCGCCGCTGCCGTGCTGCCGCTGCTCGCCCTGACGGCCTGCGGCAGCGGCGGGACCGCGGACGGGCAGCCCGCAGGCGCGGCCTCCGCGGTTCCCACCGCCGATGTGGTCGGCGCGGTCCACAAGGACCCCGATGCGGCCGGGCTGCTGCCCGCCGAGGTGCGCGAGCGCGGCACGCTGCGCCTGGCCACCTCCATCGGCAGCCCGCCGAGCGCCTTCCACCCCGGCACGGAGAGCAACGCGCCCGCCGGGCAGGACATCGACATCGCCGACGCGGTGGGCCGGGTGCTCGGAGTGCGCCTCGAACGCCAGGAGGCGAGCTTCGAGGCGATCCTGCCCGCCCTGGAAAGCGGCAAGTTCGACTTCGGCACGGGCAACTTCGGGGTCACCGAGGAACGCCTGAAGACCATTGACTTCGTCACGTACATCAATGACGGGCAGGGCTTCTCGGTCCGCAGGGACGACGGCCAGAAGAAGATCACAAGCCTGGAGCAGCTGTGCGGGAAGACCGTCGGGGTCGGCGCGGGCACCACCTTCGAGACCACCCTCGAAGAGAACAAGAAGGTGTGCGCGGCGAGCGGCGAAGAGCCCTATGACGTGAAGGTGTACGCGGAGAACGCCGCCGCCCTGACCAGTCTCCAGCAACGCCGTATCGACGTGATCATGTCGACCATCAACGGCCTGCGCTACCAGGCCGCGCAGCCCGCCGCCGGCGTGAAGTTCCTCGGCGAATTCGCGCGCCTGGACGTCGGGTTCGCGCTGAAGAAGGGCTCGCCGCTGGCGAAGGCGTTCCAGGCGGCCGTGAACAAGCTGATCGAGGACGGCACGTACGACAGGATCCTCAAGAAGTGGGGCACGCAGGAGTCGGCGCTCACCGAGTCACGGATCAGCCCGCCCGAGGTGCGGGCCCCCCGGGAGCGGCGATGAGCGCTGCCGTGATGGTGGACATCCGCGGCGTCCACAAGAGCTTCGGCCCGCATGAGGTGCTGCGCGGTGTCGACCTGCAAGTGCGTACCGGCGATGTCACCGTGGTGATCGGCCCTTCGGGTTCGGGCAAGTCGACACTGCTGCGCGGCATCAACCACCTGGAGAAGCTCGACCGGGGCTCGGTGAGCATCGACGGCGAGCTCGTCGGCTACCGGCGCCGTGGCGACAAGCTTTACGAGCTCAAGGAGCGGGAGGTGCTTCGCCGGCGCACCCGGATCGGCTTCGTCTTCCAGGACTTCAACCTGTTCCCGCATCTGACCGTCCTGGAGAACATCACCGAGGCCCCCGTCTCGGTGCTGCGCCGCCCTCGTGCGGCGGCACTCACGCGCGCCGAGGAACTCCTGGACCGGGTGGGTCTCGCCGACAAGGCGCGTGCCTATCCGCGTCAGCTGTCCGGCGGTCAGCAGCAGCGCGTGGCCATCGCCCGCGCGCTCGCCCTCGATCCGCGGGTGCTGCTCTTCGACGAGCCGACATCGGCGCTCGACCCGGAGCTGGTGGGCGAGGTACTCGATGTCATCAAGGACGTGGCCCGCACGGGCACCACGATGATCGTGGTGACGCACGAGATCGGCTTCGCCCGGGAGGTCGCCGACACCGTGGTCTTCATGGACGACGGGGTGATCGTCGAACAGGGCCCGCCCGCCGAGGTGCTCGACCGCCCGCGCCAGGCCCGCACCCGCGCCTTCCTCTCCAAAGTCCTGTGACCGCCACCGCCACCCGCACCTCTGTGACCCGGAAGGAGCACCGAACACCTCATGAGATTCCAGGTCCTGTCGATCATCCCGCACGCCCCGCACCCGCTGACCGGTGAACTGCCCACGGCTGCCCAGCGGTTGACCGAGGTGGTCGACACCGGCGTGGCGGCCGAGGAGCTTGGCTTCGACGCGTACGCGGTCGGGGAGCGGCACGCGGGCCCGTTCCTGTCATCAAGTCCCGCGGTGGTGCTCGGCGCGCTCGCGGCGCGCACCTCGCGCATCAGACTGCTCACCGGAGTGACGGTCGTGGCGATCCTCGATCCGGTACGGGTCGCCGAGGAGTACGCGACGCTCGACCAACTCTCCGGCGGTCGCGTCGAGTTGGTCATCGGCAAGGGCGCGGAGGCGGGTCACTTCGATCTGTTCGGCCTGGACGAGGCCAGGCAGTGGGACTACCAGGCGGAGAAGTACGAGCTGCTGCGCCGTCTTTGGCGTGAGGAGGGCGTCGACTGGGAGGGCGAGTTCCGCCCGCCGCTCAAGGGCGTCACGACGGTGCCACGGCCCTACGCGGGGCCGCTGCGCGTCTGGCACGGCTCGGCCACCAGCCTCAACTCCCCCGAGCTGGCGGCCAAGCACGGCGATCCGCTGTTCACCGCCAATGCCGTGCAGCCCCGCGAGGCGTACGCGAAGCTGATCCGCCACTATCGCGAACGCTTCGCGGCCCACGGCCACGACCCGGCACGCGCGCATGTGGCGGCCGGCTCGGGCGGACTGCTCATCGCGGAGAGCGAGCGCCACGCCATCGCCCGCTACAAGGAGCTGTACGAGGCCAGGGTGCGGCAGAACTTCAAGCCGCACCTCGAGGGCCGGGCGGGCTACAACACACCGTTCCGCACGATCGAGGAGGCCATCACGGACGGACCGCAGCTGATCGGCAGCCCGCAGCAGATCATCGACAAGATCCTCGGCTACCAGGAGGCATACGGGCACGATCTGCAGTCGGTCACGGTCGACGGCTTCGGGCTCGAACCGGCGGCGCAGCGCGAGCAGTTGCAGTGGTTCGCCGAGGAGATCGCCCCGGTGGTACGGCGGGCAGCGCCCACGACGCTGTGGGAACCGCCCGCCGCATGAGGGGGGCTAAGCGGCCGGCACGAGGTCGGCCCGGCCGAACAACAGGGCGTAGCCGCGCGGCAGTTCGGCCAGGGTGCGGGTGACGAGTTCGCCACCCACGCACTCGGCGACCGCGCTCAGGACGGAGCTGACGTCCCAGCGGGCGGTGGCCGCCGTGGCGCCCTCGATACGGGCCGCGACGTCATCCACGAACTCGGCGGCCGTCAGCGGCTGAGTCACCGGGATCTGCGCGGCCAGGACGCGCGCGCCCTCCTCGGGCAGCCGGTGGGCGAGCTCCACGCGGACCTCGCCCACCACTTGGCCGCCCAGGGCGGACAGCACGATCCGGGTGACGTGCTCCGCCTCGGCGGCCGTCCCGTACTGGCCCGCCCGCCGTACCCCGTCGATCAGTCGGCTCCATCGCATGGCGCGGTCGTTCCTCCACTTCGTCGTTGTCTTCTTCGGTGAGTAGGTGTCTTCGGGATTCTTCAGGTGTCTTCAGGTGTCGTCAGGTGTCTTCGCTTGCCTTCGCTTGCCTTCGTCCGCCTGTAACCGGCTTCGCCGGATGTATGCGTGTGCGCCGGGGCGGGTCAGCCGGCGATCTGCTTGCGCTCGCCGCTGCCGCCGCCGCTGATCTGGATCTTGCGCGGCTTGGCCTGCTCGGCGACCGGGATGCGCAGGGTCAGGACGCCCGATTCGTAGGAGGCGTCGATGCGCTCGGTGTCGAGGGTCTCGCCGAGGAACAGCTGGCGCGAGAAGGTGCCGGTGGCGCGCTCGGAGGCGATGAGTTCCGCGCCTTCGGGGGCGGGCGCGCGGCGTTCGGCGCGTACGTTCAGGACGTTGCGTTCGACGCTCAGGTCGATGCTCTCGGGGTCGACGCCCGGCAGGTCGAAGTGGACGACGAAGTCGTCGCCCGCGCGGTAGGCGTCCATCTGCATGGCCACGGGACGGTCGGTGCTGCCGAAGACCTGCTGAGCGAGGCGGTCGAACTCCCGGAAGGGGTCGGTACGCATGAGCATCACGGGTCACTCCTCTCCTTGACTATGGGTGCGATGCCCGTACGCCTACTTATATAGCTCGGGGGAGGAAAATTGACAACACCCGACTCAGGCCGGGAGATCGACGGTCAAACAGCGCAGGTCAGGGTGGAGCCGAGACAAGCCGTCCCGGATAGTGAGACCCGTTTGAGTTCGGGCACGAGTTCGGTCAGGGTTCCCGGCATGCCGCGTATCCACCGATCCCCTGAGCGCACGGGCTTCCGCCTCGTGCTCATCGGTGTGCACGCACTCGCGGTCTCCGACATCCACTGTCGCTGAGCCCTCCGGGCCCCGGCGGGGTGTGAAGCCGCGCCGCCTCCGCGCCCGGACTCCGGCACAGAACCCTTTCCCTGTGCCGTCGGTGCGCCCCGCACGGCTTGAGCGAACTCCCGCTGCCACGCCCGCCTTCCGACGGCATCTCCTGCCCCGAAAGGCATCTTTCCCATGCGTGATCGCAGAGCCATGTACCGGCGCGCCGCCGCCTCCGTCGTCAGCCTGACCCTGGCCGGCGGGCTCGCCGCCTGCGCGGGCCCCGACGGCGGCGCGGGCGGTGCGCAGAGCGGCGGCAAGCCCGCCAAGGGCGGCAAGCTCACGGTCCTCAACACCGACCCGCTGGCCGACTTCGACCCGGCGCGCCAGTACACCTCGGGCGGCGGCAATGTGCCCTCGCTCGTCTTCCGTACGCTCACCACCCGCAAGCGGGCCGACGGCGCCGAGGGCACCAAGGTCGTCCCCGACCTCGCCACCGGGCTCGGCACGCCGAGCAAGGGCGCCACGGTGTGGACGTACAAGCTCAAGAAGGGCCTCAAGTACGAGGACGGCTCGCCGATCACCTCCGCCGACATCAAGTACGGCGTGGAGCGCTCCTTCGCGGCCGAACTCTCGGGCGGCGCACCGTACTTGAGGGACTGGCTGATCGGCGGCGCCGACTACGAGGGCCCCTTCGGCAAGGGCAAGCAGGGGAAGCAGGGCAAGAAGAGCCTCGACTCGATCGAGACGCCCGACGCGCACACCATCGTCTTCAAGCTGAACCGGCCCGTCGGTGACTTCCCCTATCTGGCCACCCAGACACAGTTCACGCCGGTGCCGAAGAAGAAGGACACGGTCACCAAGTACGAGGAGCACCCCCTGTCCTCCGGCCCGTACAAGGTGGTCGAGAACACCAACGACGGGGAGCGGCTGCAGCTGGAGCGCAACCCGCACTGGTCGCCCTCGACCGACGACCAGCGCAAGGCCTACCCGGACACCATCGATGTGCGCTCCGGTCTCGACCCGGCCGTCATCAACCAGCGGCTTTCGACCAGTTCGGGCGCGGACGCCGCGGCCATCACCACCGACACCAACCTCGGCCCGGCCGAGCTCGCCCAGATCGGCCAGAACAAGGCCCTCAAGTCCCGGGTCGGCACAGGCCACTTCGGCTACACGAACTACCTGGCGTTCAACCCGGACGTGAAGCCCTTCGACAAGCCCGCGGTGCGCCAGGCGATTTCGTACGCGATCGGCCGCGGCAGTGTCGTCAACGCCGTCGGCGGCAGCTCGCTCGCCGAGCCCGCCACCACGTTCCTGCCGAACCAGAAGGCCTTCGGCCACACGCCGTACGACCACTTCCCCGCGGGGAAGAACGGCAACCCGCAGAAGGCCAAGGAGGTGCTGGCGAAGGCCGGTTACAAGAAGGGCCTCACGATCACCCTCACGCACTCCACCGAGGAGGGCGAGGTCGGCCCGAAGGTGGCCTCCGCGATCCAGCAGTCGCTGGCGAAGGCCGGCATCAAGGTCGAGCTGCGGGGCCTGGAGAAGAACGAGTTCGACGAGAAGCGCTGGGACGCCGAGAACTCCCCCGGCCTCTTCCTCTCGCGCTGGGGCGCCGACTGGCCGGCCGGCTACCCCTTCCTCGCCCCGATCTTCGACGGCCGGCAGATCGTGCGGAACGGCGCCAACTTCAACCACGCCAAGCTCGACGACCCGGCCGTGAACAAGGAGATCGACGCCATCGGCAGGATCACCGATCTGGAAGCAGCCGCGAAGCGCTGGGGCGCCCTGGACAAGAAGATCGGTGAGCAGGCCCTTTCCGTGCCGCTGTACCACCCGGTCTACCAGCGCCTGGTCGGCAAGGACATCAAGAACGTCGTCATCAGCGACTGGACCGGCGTCCTGGACATCTCGCAGGTGGCGGTCAAGTAATGGCGGTACAGGACGTGTTGGCTCCCGGGGCGGCCGAGCAGGCCGCCGCCCCGGGGCCTTCCGAAGGAGCGCACGGCGTGTGGCGGCGCCTGCGCGCACGCCGCTCGGCCGTCGTCGCGGCCGCGGTGCTCGCCGTACTCATCCTCGCGGCGCTCGCCGCGCCGCTGCTCACCCACCTGAACGGCCAGGACCCGTACACGTACCACGACGGCCTGGTGGACTCCGCGAGCGGCGGCGCACCCAGGGGCGCCTTCGGCGGGGTCAGCGGCGAGCACTGGCTCGGCGTCGAACCGGGCACGGGACGCGACCTGTTCGCGCGTCTGGTGTACGGGGCGCGGATCTCGCTGTTCGTCGCGGTCGGTGCGACGCTCCTGCAGCTGGTGATCGGGGTGAGCGTCGGTCTGGCAGCGGCGCTCGGCCGGCGCTGGGCGGACCAGGTGCTCAGCCGCGTCACGGACGTGATGGTGGCGCTGCCCATGCTGGTCCTCGCCATCGCCCTGACCACGGTGGTGCCGCAGGACTTCCCGCGGCCGCTGCTGCTGATCCTCGTCATGGGCGTGCTCGGCTGGGCCGGTACGGCACGCCTCGTACGGGCCCAGACGCTCACCCTCGGCCGCCTCGACTTCGTCGCCGCCGCGCGGCTCGGCGGCTCCGGGCCACTTCGGGTCGTGCGGCGCGAACTGCTGCCGTCACTGGCGGCCCCTGTGTTCACGTTCGCGGCGATCCTGCTGCCGGTCAACATCGTCCTGGAGGCGTCCCTGTCGTTCCTCGGCATGGGCGTCAAGCCGCCGACGCCGTCGTGGGGGCAGATGCTGTCGACGGCGAGCACCTGGTTCCGCGCCGACCCCATGTACGTGCTCGTGCCGTCCGGACTGCTGTTCGTGACCGTGCTCGCGTTCACGGTGCTCGGCGACGCGGTGCGCACGGCGCTCGATCCGCGCGAGGCGAGCCGGCTGCGGGTGGGACGCGAGACGGGCCGACCCGGTACGAGGCGCGGGGGGAAGCAGGAAAGCAGGGGCAGCGGGGGCAGCGGGGGCAGCGGGGGGGCAGAAGCATGACTGACCGTTTCCCGGCCGCGAGGTTCGCGGCCCAACGCCTCGCCGGAGCGCTCCTGGTGCTCCTGGTCCTGTCCATCGCCCTGTACGCGCTGTTCTACCTGGTCCCCGGCGACCCGGCGCGGCTCGCCTGCGGGGAGCGCTGCAACCCGGCGCAGGTCGCCCAGGTCCGCGAGCGGCTCGGCCTCGACCAGTCGGTGTACGCGCAGTATCTGCACTTCCTGCAGGGCCTGTTCGCGGGCCGCGACTTCGGCTCCGGCGCCGCGGTCCAGCACTGCGGCGCACCCTGCCTCGGCCTGTCGCACCAGAACGACCAGGCCGTGACGGCCCTCATCCTCGAAGGCCTGCCGGTCACGCTGTCCCTCGCGCTCGGCGCGATGGTGGTGTGGCTGGTGCTCGGCGTCGGCACGGGGCTGCTCTCGGCGCTGCGCCGCGGCGGCCTCACCGAGCGCGTGCTGACGGTCCTCACCCTGGCCGGCACGGGAACTCCCGTGTTCATCCTGGGTCTGCTTCTGCTGATGCTGGTCTGCGCGTATCTGCAGTGGCTGCCGTTCCCGTCGTACGTCCCGCTCTCGCAGGACCCGGAGCAGTGGGCGTGGAACATGCTGCTCCCCTGGCTGACGCTCGGCCTGTTCGAGAGCGCCAAGTACGCGCGCCTGACCCGCTCCGCGACCCTGGAGGTTCTCGCCGAGGACCACATCCGCACCTTCCGTGCGTACGGGGTGAGTGAGCGTGCCGTGGTCACGCGGCACGCCCTGCGCGGGGCGCTGCCCCCGGTGGTGGCCCTGACCGCCGTCGACCTCGGTTCCATGATGGGCGGCGCCATGCTCACCGAGTCGCTGTTCGGGCTGCCGGGGCTCGGCCGTCTGCTCATCGAGAGCGTCAACAAGGTCGATCTGCCGGTGGTCGTCGGCGTGGTTCTCGTCATCGGCGCCGCCGTCGTCCTCGCGAGCGCCGTGGCGGATGTCGTCTACGCGCTCGCCGACCGAAGGGTGGTGCTGTCGTGACGGCGGTACGCGAAGAACTCGCTGCTACGGATACGGGGGCCGCAGGGGCCGAACCGCTTATCGATGTGCGGGAGTTGACGGTCGAATTCCCTGTCGGCGGCGGCTCGGTGCGCGCGGTGGACGACCTCTCCTTCACCCTCTCCCCCGGGCGGGCGCTCGGCATCGTCGGCGAGTCCGGATCCGGCAAGTCCACCGTCGCCGGTGCGCTGCTCGGCCTGCACCGGGGTACGGGGGCGCGGCTGACCGGCACGGTGCGTGTCGGCGGCATCGACGTGGGCGCCGCGTCGGCGCGTGAACTCAAGCGGCTGCGCGGCGACACGGCCGCGATGATCTTCCAGGATCCGTTGTCGTCCCTCGACCCCTATATGGCGATCGGCGACCAGATCGCGGAGGTCCACCGCACCCACGCGCCGCAGGTGTCACGCCGGGCCGCACGCGACCGGGCGGTCACGGTGCTCGACCGGGTCGGCATCGCCGACGCGGCCCGCCGCTCGCGGTCACGGCCGCACGAGTTCAGCGGCGGTATGCGCCAGCGGGCCCTGATCGCGATGGCCCTCGCCTGCGAGCCGCGGGTCCTGGTCGCCGACGAGCCGACCACGGCGCTCGACGTCACCGTGCAGGCTCAGATCCTCGACCTGCTGCACGAGTTGCGGGCCGAGACCGGCATGGGCCTGGTCCTCGTCTCGCACGACCTCGGCGTGGTCGCGGGCAGCGTCGACGACATGCTGGTCATGCGCGACGGCCGGGCCGGCGAACGCGGCCCCGTGGGCCGCGTCCTCACGGCACCGGCGGAGCCGTACACGCGGGCACTGCTGGCGGCGGTGCCTCGCGTGGAGACGCCGCGTGCCGAGGCGCCGCGCGGCGCAGCGCCCGCCTCAGGCGGCGATGTGCTCCTCGAAACCGTCGCGGTACGGAGGGAGTTCGGGCGCAGGAAGAGGCGTACGACGGCGGTGGACGGGGTGTCCCTGACCGTCTCGGAGGGCGAGACGCTCGGTGTCGTCGGGGAGTCGGGCAGCGGCAAGACCACCCTCGGCCGGATGCTGGTACGGCTGCTCGAACCCAGCGGCGGACAGGTGCGCTACCGGGGCCGTGCGCTGACCGGGATGCGCAGCGAACTGCAGATGGTGTTCCAGGACCCGGTGTCCTCGCTGAATCCGCGCCGTGGCATCGGGGAGTCGGTCGCCGACCCGTTGCGCGCGGCGGGCGCCCTCACGGACACCGAGATCACCCGGCGCGCGGGTGAACTCCTGGAACGGGTGGGCCTGGACCCGCGCTGGTACCACCGCTACCCGCACGAGCTGAGCGGCGGCCAGCGCCAGCGCGTCGGCATCGCCCGCGCGCTCGCACCCGAGCCGAAGCTGATCGTGTGCGACGAGCCGGTCTCCGCGCTCGACGTCACGACACAGGCCCAGGTCCTCGGCCTGCTCAGCGAACTGCAGCGCGAACTGGGCCTCGCCCTGGTCCTCATCGCCCACGACCTGGCGGTGGTACGCCAGGCCGCCGACCGGGTCGCGGTGCTGCGCGCCGGTGCGATCGTCGAGGAGGGCCCGGTGAACACGGTCTACGACCACCCTCAAGACCCGTACACCAAGGCCCTGTTGGCAGCGGTGCCGGTCCTCGACCCGCAGGAGGCCACGGCCCGCAGGTCGGCCCGCTCGGCCACGCGGGAGGGGATGCGGATGGCGGGGTGAGGTGAGGGGGCGCCACCGGCGTGTGCCGGCCCTTGGCGTCCGGAGGGGGGAGGCCAGGGGCCGCTTCGGCGGGTGAGCGGTGCCGGAGCAGTCCGGGTGCAGGAAATCGCGTGGCAGACCCGGGAGCCCGCTCGTCACACTGGCCGCATGAGTTCCAAGGACCACAGGAACCCGGAACGCGAGTACGCCTGGCTCGGTGACCCGATCGACGCCCGTCCGCTCTTCGTACCCGAACAGGCCGCGCTGATGGCCACCTTGCGTGGCCTGGCGGCCCCCGACTGGGGGCGGGAGGCGCTGCCGGGGTGGACCGTGCGCGATCTGGCCGCGCATCTGCTCGGCGACTTCTACGGCCGGCTCGGAAGCGCCCGTGACGGCCACCGGGGAGGCCCCGCCCCCGCGCCGGGCGAGACGCTGGAGGCGTTCATCCACCGCATCAACCAGGAGTGGGTGGACGCTCACACGCGGGTGAGCCCCGCAGCGCTCACCGACACCCTGGACCTGGTCGGCGCGCAGCTCGCCCGCTTCTTCGCGGGCGTCGACCCCGACGCGCCCTCGATGGGAGTGTCATGGGCCGGCGCCGACCCGGCGCCCATGTGGCTCGACTGCGCCCGTGACTTCACCGAGTTCTGGACGCATCGCCAGCAGATCCGGCACGCCACCGGCCAGGACACCGACCCCGAGCCACGGCTCCTGTCCGTGGTCCTGGACACGTTCATGCGGGCGCTGCCGCACACGCTGCGCGAGGTCGACGCGCCCGCCGGCACACAGGTCCGGGTCGACGTCGGCGGACCGGCCGGGGGCACGTGGACGGTCACCGCGACCGGCGACCGCTGGACGCTGGCCGAGCCCGCCGCCGGGCACTCGGCCGCGCGCCTCGGCCTGGACGCGGAGACGGCCTGGCGGCTCTGCACCCGCGGCATCCACCCGGCCACCGCCCTGAGCCGCGCGCACATCGACGGCGACCCTCAACTCGCCGAAGCGGCCTGCCGGATCGTGTCCATCATCTACTGAATCGTCTACTGAGGCGCCAAGGTATTGACGCACTGACGACGTGCGTCGCCGTTCAGTCCTCGACGGGTACGTACTTGTAGCCCACCCGCCGCACCGTCACGATGCTCCGGCGATGGGCCTCGCCGAGCTTGCGACGGAGCCGGGCGATATGGACATCGACCGTACGGCCGTCGCCGACGTGGCCGTAGCCCCACACACGGGAGACCAGATACTCGCGCGAGTGCACCCGCTGCGGGTGCCCCACCAACTGCGCGAGCAGCTCGAACTCCAGGTATGTGAGGTCGAGTTCACGTCCGTCGAGCTCGGCGACATGCCGCTCGGAGTCGATCCGCACACCACCGCGCGGCGAGAACGGCGACGGCGACGGAGATGAGGGCGGGGTGCCGGTATACGGAGCGTCCGCGGCAGGAAGTGCCTGGAGCTGCGGCCTGATGCCGTGGCGGGCGAAGAGTTCCGTGGGATCGGTGCCCTCCGGCAGGAGGACGAGATATCCGACGAACCCCCGGGCACCCTCGGAAACCGGGTGCAGGTGGCGCGGGACGGAGGGCGCGGCGGGGGCGGAGACGGGCAGGGCCGTGGTCATGGCGATCCTCATTCACTGTTCGCTGGGGCCGGATACGGCGGAGCGGGCGCCGCAGCCGGGAGGATGCGACGGGGGCCTCACGCCGAGAAAGCGAGAAGGCGGGAGGCCGGGAAGCCGGGAAACCGGGAGGGTGAGAAAGGCCGCCGTGACGGCAACTGGCCCGGTGACGCGGGGAGTTGAGAGCGCGGGTTCGGACGTACACCCTTGCGGGCCCTGGATCCCGCGGCTGTCCGGGCTCACGGCGATCGGCGCAGCGGCGCCCTCGCCTCCGGGGCCGGATCCCGTCCCGAGCGCCTCTTAAGCGCGACAGCAGACGGCGCTGGCGACGCGACGGAAGTCGACGTGCCTGCGGCGGACGAGCGGCTGCTGCGTACGGGACATGTCCCCCATCCTCCGTGCCCGCGGGACCTGCGTCAATGTTTCCTAGCAAAATACTAGGGAAAGATTGAGGGCACCCCGGGAACGGGGAAAGCGTCCGCCCCGGACGTACGGAATGGCGGACGGAATGGCGTACGGAATGGCGTACGGAATACTGCAGGCATGCGAATCTCAGCCAGGGCGGACTACGCGGTGCGCGCCGCGCTCCAGCTAGCCGCGTGCACGGACGCCGGGCCACTGAAGGCCGAGGCCATCGCCGGTGCGCAGGAGATTCCGCACAAGTTCCTGGAGGGCATCCTCAACGACATGCGCCGCGGCGGCCTCGTCCTCAGCCAGCGCGGCGGCAACGGCGGTTACCGGCTCGCCCGCCCGGCGTCCGAGATCAGCATCGCCGATGTCATCCGCACCGTGGACGGACCGCTGGTCTCGGTGCGGGGAGTGCGTCCGCCCGAGCTGTCGTACTCCGGGCCCGCCGAGTCCCTGCTGCCGCTGTGGATCGCGGTGCGGGCCAACGTCCGCCAGATCCTGGAGGGCGTCTCGCTCGCGGATGTGGCCTCGGCCGGACTCCCCGAGAACGTGATCGGCCTGACGAAGAACCCGGCGGCCTGGACGAACCCCTGACGCCCACCCCCTGAGCCCGGCGGGACCCGCACAGATACGCTGCGGACACCCGCGCACCACAGACCACCTGGGGGTTCTGCCGTGCCCAAGTCACCCAACTCACCCGAGTCGCCCAACCCGCCCGAGTCATCCAACTCAGCAGGCCCGGCCAACTCACCCGAGTCGCCCCGTCCCGCGGTCCGGACCGAGCACGACGGCCCCGTCCGCACCGTCGTGCTGAGCCGGCCCGCCGTCCGCAACGCGGTCGACGGCCCGACGGCCGCCCAACTCGCCGACGCCTTCCGTGCGTTCGAGGCCGACCCGGACGCCGCGGTCGCCGTGCTGTGGGGCGAGGGCGGCACGTTCTGCGCCGGCGCCGACCTCAAGGCCGTCGGCACCGAGCAGGGCAACAGGCTCGCGGCCGACGGCGCCGGACCCATGGGCCCCACCAGGATGCGCCTGTCCAAGCCCGTGATCGCCGCGGTGAGCGGCCACGCGGTGGCCGGAGGACTCGAACTCGCCCTCTGGTGCGACCTGCGGGTCGCCGAGGAGGACGCGGTCTTCGGCGTGTTCTGCCGCCGCTGGGGCGTGCCGCTCATCGACGGCGGCACGGTGCGGCTGCCGCGCCTGATCGGCGAGAGCCGCGCCATGGACCTGATTCTCACGGGCCGGGCCGTCCCCGCGCAGGAGGCGTACGACATCGGGCTGGCCAACCGCCTCGTCCCGCCGGGCGAGGCCCGCGCGGCGGCGGAGCGGCTCGCCCACGAGCTCGCCGCGTTCCCGCAGTTGTGCATGCGCCACGACCGTCTCTCCGTACGCGAACAGCACGGACTGAGCGAACCGGACGCCCTGGCCGCCGAGTTCCAGCACGGCCTGGTGCCGCTCACCGCAGGTGAAACCCTGTCCGGCGCCGCCCGGTTCGCGTCCGGCGCGGGCCGCCACGGTTCGTTCACCGACTGAGACACGGACCGGGCCCCGACTGAGACCCGCCGCACCGCCAGCCGCACGCTCGTCTCACTATTCGAGGCGGTGCTGTCCAGTGACTGAACACCCCCTTGTTCTACGGCCCGTTCGCACTCACTATTCCTATCAATCAAGTGGGAAAACTAGGGAAGCAACCTGCGAGGTGGACGTGAGAACACTGATCCTGCTGGCCCTGGCCGGGCTCGGTGCCCAACTGGTGGACGGCAGCCTCGGCATGGCCTACGGCGTCACGTCCACCACCCTGCTGCTCGCCATCGGCACCAACCCCGCGGCCGCGTCCGCCACCGTGCACCTCGCCGAGATCGGAACCACGCTGGCGTCCGGAGTCGCCCACTGGCGGTTCGGGAACGTCGACTGGCGGGTCGTGGCGAAGATCGGGCTGCCCGGAGCGGTCGGCGCGTTCGCCGGTGCCACCTTCCTGTCCAGCCTCTCCACCGAACTCGCAGAGCCCGCGATGGCCCTGATCCTGCTGGCGCTCGGCCTCTACGTACTGACCCGCTTCACCTTCATGGGCCTGCCGTCCGGCAATCTCGGCAAGCCGCTGCGCAAACGGTTCCTGTCGCCGCTCGGCGTGGTCGCCGGGTTCCTGGACGCCACCGGGGGCGGCGGCTGGGGGCCCGTCGGCACCCCGGCGATCCTGGCCAGCGGGCGGCTCGAACCGCGCAAGGTGATCGGCTCGGTCGACACGAGCGAGTTCCTCGTCGCCGTCGCCGCCAGCCTCGGCTTCCTCGTCGGCCTCGGCTCCGAAGGCGTCAACATGGCCTGGGCGGGCGCCCTGCTGGCGGGCGGCCTGATCGCCGCCCCCGTCGCCGCCTGGCTGGTGCGCCATGTACCGCCGCGCGTCCTCGGCTCGGCCGTGGGCGGCATCATCGTCCTCACGAACGTCCGCACCCTGCTGCGGAGCGACTGGCTCGGCGCGTCCGACGGCGTGCAGTGGGCGGCGTACGGCCTGATCTACGCGGTGTGGGCGGCGGCCCTCGCGTACTCGATCCGGGCCCACCTGCGTCAGCGGACCGCGCCCCGTGAGCCCGTGGCCGCCGGGTCCGGCGCGCCAGGCGCAGCCGACACCGCCGACACCACCGGCATCTCCGAAACCACTTACGCCGGTGCCACCCGCGCCGCCCCTGTCGACGAGACCTCCAGGGTCTGATGGCGGCGACATGAGGGGCCCGACCATCCATCCGCCCATCCATCCATCCGTCCACCCGACCCGACGCGGAGGTCCAGCGTGTCCGCACCAACCGCACCGGATGCGCCGAACGCCCCCGCAGGCCAGGGCAGGTGGCCACGCGTCGCCCAAGAGGTCGCGGACGACCTCGCCGTCGACGCGGCGGCCAGGGACCGCGCGGGCAAGCCGCCGTTCGACGAGGCGGCCCGGCTCCGGGAGGCGGGGCTGCTCGCCTTCCTGACCCCGCCGGGCCCGCAGGGGCGCGGCGCCGACTGGCTGACCGCCTGTGCCGTCGTACGGCAGATCGCGGCGGCGGACAGCTCCGTGGGTGAACTCCTCGCCCACCATTACGTATCGGGATGGGCGCCGCGCTTCTTCGGCGGCCCGCGCACGGCCGGCACCCTGGAGGCACGGGCCGCCGCAGAGCACTGGCTGTGGGGCGGAGCCACCGAACCGGCCGAGGCACACGGCCGCTCACCGGGCCGGCTCACCCTGACCCCCGCGCGCGGCGGATATGTCCTCAACGGGCGCAGGGCGCTCGCGGCCGGGGCATCCGTCGCCGACCGCTTCGTGCTCGCCGCACCGCGCGCCGACACCGGTGAGACGCTGATCGCGGTCGTGGACCCGGCGCACCCGGGCGTGAGCGCGGAACCGGCCCATGACCGGCTCGGGCAGCGGCTCACCGGGGCGGGCACGCTCGGCATGGAGAACGTGCCGGTCGCCGCCGCCCACATCCTGGGCCTGGTGCCGCGCGACGAGCACGCGATCTCCCCGTTCACCGCGCTCGCGCCGCTCGCCCTGCGCCTGATGCTCACCCAAGTCGGCCTGGGCAACGCGGAGGGAGCGCTCGCCGAGGCCCGCGACGCCAGCCTCGCGTCCCCGCACGGCGGCCCGGTGGCCGCGCCAGGCACCGGTGGGCACCTGCCCGTATACGCGGACGGGTACGCGGACGGATACGGACACGGGCACAGGGACGACGGGTACGGGTACGGCGGCAGCGACCGGTACGACGTGGGCCCGGCGGCCGATGACCCCTATCTCCTTCTCGCCTACGGGGAGTTGGCGACTTCCGCGCACACGGCCGGTGCCGTCGTGGCCCGTGCTTCCGAGGCCCTTGCTCAGGGGCTGCTGCGGGGAGCGGCGCTCGACATCGACGAGCGCGCCGAGATCGCCGTCCTGGTGTCCGCGGCAGAAGCCGTCACCGCGCAGGCCGCGCTGCGGATCACGACCCGCGTCCTGGAACTCACCGCGCGGGCCGACGACACGGCGACCGCGCGGACCGAAGGCACGGGGCAGCCGCCGGGGTTCGACCGGTTCTGGCGCAACGCGCGGGTCCTGACCGCACTCGACTCCCCCAGCCGCCGCCTGCGCGCCATCGGCGACCACTACCTCAACGGCACTCCCCCACCGCTGACGCTGCGCGCCTGAACGACCGCGGCCCGCACCTGAGTCCGCAGATGACTTGTTTTCTTCTGGCTGGCACCGGAATCACGCTGTTACATGTACCGCGCCGTATCGCGTAATCCCTTCAGGAGCGATGAGCCGACGGCGACCGCGTACACACGGAAGGTTCCGAGCCCATAACTCACAGGCATATGCGGCGCACCGCGAAGAGGCTCCTCGCGCGGCTCCCGGAGTTTCCCCGGCCGTGGGACGTGGAAGCCCTCTGCCGGTCCCTGTCCGAGAGCCGGGGCCGGCCGTTGACGCTGCACGCGGTCGATCTGCCCGAATTTCCCTTCGGCATGTGGATCGACGACGGCAGGGGCGACCGCATTCTGTACCGGTCGTCGGCCACGGGCTACCACAGGGATCACATCATTCTGCACGAAATCTGCCATATGCTCGTCGGCCCCGGAAAGGCAGCACAAAGAGTGGCGACTCGCACGCCCACCGCCCACAGCGACGCGGAAGAGGAGCTCGCGGAGACCTTCGCGGCCCTCGCCCTGAAGAAGGTCGGCCGGTTGCGCCCCAAGGGCGTTGGACCGGTGGAGCTACGCGCCGAAGAACTGCTCGGAGGAACGTGCGGTGCATAACGTCCCCGCCTGGGTCGAGACCATGCGCGGCGTCATTCTCGCCATCGTCTGGGCCGTGCTCGTCGTCCGCATCCCCGCGCTGTGGCGCTCCCGCCAACGCCCCGTCTGGGTCGTGCTGTTGGTGCTCGCGGCCGGTTCCCTGTTCATCCAGGCCGAGGTGGGTGCCTGGGTCGACGAGACGACCGGGGTCCCCAAGGCCGGTGAGCTGGCCGTCGCCCTGATCGCGCTCACCGACTTCGCCGTCGTGTGGTGGTTCGCCCTCTCGCTTCGCACCGTCGGGCATCCGACGCCGGCCTGGCTGCGGCGGGCCCCGCTGGTGTGCGCGGCGACCGTGGCCGTCCTCGCCGTCGTGTTCTTCGTCCTCACTCCCGAGCAGGACCGCTACGGCGAGCAGGCGCGCGGCTGGTGGGTGGCGTACGCGATCGTCTGGATCGGCTACGGGCTGCTCACCGCCATCGGGGCGGGCGCGGTGTTCTGGCGTTACGGCCTGAAGATGGTCAGCCCGGTACTGCGCCTGAGTGTGCTGCTGCTCGCCGTCGGCACCACGGCGGAGGTGCCGTATCTGGCGATCCGGGCCATCCGCTGGTTTGACCCGCAGGTCGCCTCGTCACTTCAACTCGCCGGTTTCTGGTGTTCGTTCGCGCGCTTCGTCCTGGTCGCGATCGGCTGCTCGCTCGCCGCGATCGACCCGCTGCGCAAGGCGTCCCTGTTCTGGTACCGGCGCCAGCGGATCTTCCGCCTTTGGCGGATGCTGCGGCAGGCGACACCCGAACTCCTGGTGGTGACACCGCAGTCACGTATGTCCGATCTGCTGACGTTCCGCAATTCCTGGGAGCTGTTGCACCAGCGGGTCATCGACATCCGCGACAGCATCATTTTCCTGCGGGACGGCTGGGCCACGGAACAGCTTCTGCGGCAGGCCGCACAGCAGGCGCCCGACGCGGACCGGCACGAACGCGACCGGCTCCTGGCCACCGCCTGCTGGATAGAGGCGGCCCGCCGTGACGCGCTCGCCGGGGCCCCGAAGATTCACGAGGAATTGCAGCAGGATCTGCTGCCCGAGGTACACGGCAGCGAATCGACGATGCACCGCGAGATCAGCTATCTCCTCCGCCTTTACCGCTTCCTCGGATCCCGGCGCGTCACCGAATTCGCCACGCAGGTACACAAAAGCCCACAGGGCGCGGTGAATTGAGGCCCACGCCCACTCCCACGGGTCCGCACACGCACACCCCCCACACGTAAGTACCGTAAAGCGGAGCACGCATGGACAACCCCCGGCTCGCCCTGCGCGCCGCCCGGCTCTTCGACGGCGAAGCCCTGCGACCGGGTCCTGTGATGGTCCTGGTCGAGCAAGGGCGGATCAGCGACGTCGACTTCACCGGGGCCGCACCGCCCGCCGACGCGGCGGTCACCGACCTCGGCGATGTCACGCTCCTGCCGGGCCTGGTGGACGCCCACACCCATCTCGCCTTCGACCCGGCGGGCGACACGGAGCGGCAGATGGTCGCGGACGACGATGCCACCGTGCTGTCCCGGATGCGCGCCCATGCCGCCCGCGCGCTGCGGGCCGGCGTCACGACGGTCCGCGATCTGGGCGACCGCGGCTACCTGGCGCTCCGCCTTCGCGAGGAGTACGCGGGCGGGGTCCCTGGACCGCGGATCGTCGCATCCGGCCCCCCGCTCACCAGCGCCGGCGGCCACTGCTGGTACCTCGGCGGCGAGGCCGAAGGCGTGGCACAGGCGGTGGCCGCCGTGGCGGAGCGGGCCCGCAACGGCGTGGACCTCGTCAAGATCATGGCGACCGGCGGCATGACCACCAAGGGCTCACGGCCCGGCGGCGGTCAGTACGACCTGGCCGAACTGCGCGCCGTCACCGAGGCCGCACACGCCCACGGCCTGCCCGTCACCGCGCACGCCCACGCCGCGCAGGGCATCGCGGACGCCGTGGCGGCCGGAGTCGACGGCATCGAGCACTGCACGTTCATGACCCCGGACGGCATCCGCTTCGATCCGCGCACCGCCGAGGCCATCGCCGAACGCGGCGTCTTCGTCGGCTGCACGGTGGCACGCCCCCGGGCCGATATGCCGCCCGCGGTCCTCGGGACCCTCGACCCGTACTGGGGGAACCACGCCACCATGCACCGCCTGGGCGTGCGCACCCTGTGCTGCACCGACGCGGGCATCAACCCGCACAAGCCGCACGACATCCTGCCCGCCGACCTCGCCTACTTCGCCTCCCGCGTCGGCACCCCCACCTCGGCCCTGGCCTCGGTCACCTCCCTGGCCGCCGAAGCCCTGAACCTCACCGGCCACAAGGGCCGCATAGCCCCCGGCCACGACGCCGACCTCCTGGCCGTACCGGGCAATCCGCTCGACGACCTGACGGCCCTGCGCCGGGTTCACGCGGTGTACCTCGCGGGCCGCCCGGTCGTTGAGGGCGCCACGGGCACCACGGGCACCACGGGCACCACGGGCACCACGGGCACCACGATGCCTTCGCGGGCCGGACAGGGCAGCTGACCGATCCGGCCAGGTTCACAAGACCGGCCCAGGACTCAGACCGGCCGCGAGCATCGAGACCGATGTCGAGTGGCACTCACCGGACCCGCCGCACAGCATCGGGGCCGTGGCCCCGTATGCGCCCCTATGGCCGAAGGAGGCGGGAATGAATGTCGACGAACTCGTCTCGGCGCTCCAGCGGCAGCGGCAATTGAGTGTGGGAAAGCTGCACAAGGGCCCGTACGAGGTGCGCCTCGTGCTGCCCGACGGAAAGGACGGCAACACCGTCGCCTATGTCCATCAGGGCCGCGAATCGGGCGCCAAGCAGCACCTCGTCCTCAGCGCCGACGAGGCCCGGACGCAGGTGGTCGCGCACGGCACGGCCAGCAACGCCAGCCGCCAGTTGTCCTCGTACACGGTGACGGACGCGCGGGGCAAGACCCTCGGGACGTTCGGGCGGGACGTCAAACGCTCGGCCCTGCGCCCGACCTGGCGTCTGGAGCAGCCCGGCCTCGGTCTCTGCCTCGGCAACGAGGGCCGCTCACGCGCGGTGGCGCGGCGCGCATGGCACCTGATGCCGACCAGCATCCGGACCTGCTCCCCGGTCGACGTCGCCGAGGACATGCCCTACCGGTACGAGTTCCGCAAGGGCGACGCCTACGGCTTCACCGTCGGACGGGGAGCCTTCGACTGCAAGATCTGCACCCCCGAGATCACCGAGGCGGCCCTCGCCCGCCGAGTCCTCCTGACGCTGGCGGTCGTGATGGCCGGACTGCAGCTCACCGAGTTCCGCGGCTGAGCCGTCAGCGGTCTCGCGCCGATACTGCCCCCGAGTTCAGTCGCCGTGCAGGGCGTCGCGGATCGCGTCGCGTACCGGGCGGACCGGGGCCGGGTCGTGGGCGGTGTCGATGACCACGTGGTGCAGGGGGCCGGTCCAGGCGTGCGGGGGGCGGTAGCCCGGGACGACGGGCAGGCCGCGGTCGTGGCCGACGCACAGGCCCGTGCCGCCGTGCTGGAAGGTGTAGGGGAAGGCGCCGCCGAGGGGGGCCTCCGCGAGGTCCGTGCCGTCGGCGAAGAGGGTGAAGACGGCCTTCTTCGCGTCGTAGCGCACACCGAGCAACTGCCGCCCCGGCAGCAGCGGTTCGGGGGCCCGCACCTCGTCCAGGTCACCGGCGCGGGAGCAGGCGAACGCGAGCCGCCCGGCGTCGGCGTACAGGACGAAGCCGCCCGTCAGGTCGCCGAGTGCGCACAGCACTCCCTCCGCCCCGGCCGCGGGCACTTCGGCGTCGGCGGTGAGCGTGAACCCGCCGAAGAGCAGGGGCAGCGCCTCGTCGTGGACGGGGCCGCCGCCGGGGAGATACACGGCGCGCGCGGGCAGCGGCTGTGCCGGCGGGATCATCGCCGAGAGGCGCTCCTGCATCCGGTCGTCCAGGGGCAGGACCTGGTTGCGTTCGGCCTCGTCCGACCACAGCTCCGCCAACTCGCCTACGACATCGGGGTGTTGGTCCGCCACGTCGTGGGCCTCGGCAAAGTCCTCGTCCAGGCGGAACAGTGACCAGCGGTCGGTGGCGAAGTCCCGGCTGCCGGGCAGGAGCCGCTCCTCGTCGGCGACGCCGCGCGAGACATGGTCGGTGGTGGCCTTCCAGCCGCCGTGCACGATCGACCGGGAGCCCAGCATCTCGAAGTACTGGGTGCCCCGGGGCGCGGGCGCGTCCGCCGCGTCGAGCACGGGGAGCAGGCTGCGGCCGTCCACCGGCTGCTGCGGCACACCGTCCACGACGTCCGGTGCCGCGACACCGCAGGCGTCCAGGATCGTCGGCATCAGGTCGACGGCATGCGCGAACTGCGGGCGGACGGCGCCCGCGTCGCGGATCCGGCGCGGCCAGTGCGCGACGAGCGGGGCGCGTGTGCCGCCCAGCCACGTGTAGCGCTTCCACAGGCGCAGCGGCGTATTGCCCGCCCAGGCCCAGCCCCAGGCGTAGTGCGGATACGTGGCGGGGCCGCCCCAGTCGTCGAGCGCGGCCAGGTTGCGGGCCGCGGTGTCGCCCATGCGGGCGGTGAACCGGTGCTCGTTGGGCGTGCCGAGCTGCCCGCCCTCGGCGCTCGCGCCGTTGTCGGACATGAGCAGGACGAGGGTGTCGTCGAGGCGTCCGATGCGGTCGAGGAAGTCGAGGAGGCGGCCGATCTGGGCGTCGGCGTGCGTGAGGAACCCGGCGTACACCTCCTGCATGCGCGCGAACAGCCGCCGCTCGTCGCCGTCCAGGGCGCGCCAGTCGGGGATCCACGGCGGCCGGGGCGTGAGCGTCGTATCGCCCGGCACGATGCCGCGCTCCACCTGGCGGGCGAAGGCACGCTCGCGCCAGCGCTCCCAGCCCTCGTCGAAGCGGCCGCGGTACACGTCGCTCCACGCGCGCCCCACATGGTGCGGGGCGTGCATCGCGCCCAGCGGGAAGTACAGGAAGAAGGGCTTGTGCGGAGTGGCGTGATGCTGGTCGAGGACCATGCGGATCGCGGTGCCGGCCAGGTCCTCGCTGAGGTGGTAGCCGTCGTCCGGGCCCGCCGGGGGCTCGGTGTAGTGGTTGTCGCGCACCAGTTGGGGCGCCCAGTGGTTGGTGTCGCCCTGCAGGAACCCGTAGAAGCGCTCGAAGCCGTAGCCGAGCGGCCAGCGGTCGAAGGGCCCGGACGCGGTGCGTTCCCAGCGCGGGGTCAGATGCCACTTGCCGACGGCGAGCGTGGAGTATCCGGCGTCGCGCAGGAGCCGCGGCAGCGGAGCCGCGGACTTGGGCAGCCGCGCGGTGTAGCCGGGGTACGCGATCGGCAGGTCCACGAGGAAGCCCATGCCGACGGCGTGATGGTTGCGGCCGGTGAGCAGCGAGGCACGGGTGGGCGAGCACATGGCCGTGACATGGAACCGGTTGAAGCGCAGGCCGCCCGCGGCCAGGCGGTCCATGTGCGGGGTGTCCATGTCGGCGCCGTAGCAGCCGAGTTGGGCGAAGCCGAGGTCGTCGAGGACGATGACGACGACATTGGGGGCGGCGGCCGCGCCGGAGGCGGCATCGGATCCTGCGGGGTCCGGTCTCGGCTCGCGGGGCACGGCTCGGCCTCCCGGAAACGGCTGCGGGGCGGACCCGGCGAGTGTGCGGGGTCCGCCCCGAGACCACAAGGGCCGTGCGCGGCTGAGCTCCGCGCGGGCTCCTCGGAAGGCCGGAAAGGTCAGAAGGGGAGCAGCTCCTTGAGCCGGTCGGCGAGCGTCGGGCACGTCGGCTTCACCGCGTGCTCGGGGTCGAGGGCGTTGAGGGCGAGGCGCGTGGCGACGGGGTCGGACACCGAGTTCGGGTGCCTGGCGTCGTTGTCGGGGCACACGTCCTGCAGCAGGATGTTCTTGACCTTGTGGCTCGGCTCGGTCGGCTTGAGGAACTGGTCCTTGGGGCGGGTGACGACGGAGTCCTTCTTTGTGGCGATGACCGTGTAGTCGACTCCCGGCAGGGTGTCCCCGCCGGCGTTCAGCTTCTTCATGAACGGCGAGCCCATCCGCTGGTCGTTGCAGGCCGGACACGGGATGTCGACGATCGGCCCGACGATGATGTCCGTCATGCCCTTGACGCTCTCCAGGAGCCCCTCCAGATCGGGGTTGCTCTCGATCAGGCTTTCCTGGAAGTCGGAGTTGCCGGTGCCGTGGCTCGACGGGGAGATGCCGACCAGGGTGCGGACCTTGTCCTTGCCGCCCTCGAACTTCATGTACTGGCGGGGCATCATGCCGCCCTGCGAGTGCCCGACGATGTCGACCTGCTTCTTGCCGGTCGCTTGCAGGACGCCGTCGACGAAGACGGCGAGCTCCTTCGCCGACTTCGCGACGGAGTCGATGCCGCCGACGACGAGGCTGAGCAGTCCGCCGGACTTTCCGTAGTCGAGCGAGAAGACGCAGTACCCGGCCTTCTTGTAGTCCTTGGCCGTCTCGCCCCACACCCGGCCCGCGTCGAAGGTGCCGTGCACCAGGACCAGGGGCCGTGGGTGTGCCGCCGAGGGTTTGCAGGACCAGTCGTTGACCCCTGGCAGGTTCTTGGTCTCGAACTTCTTCGCGGCGGCCACCTTGTCACCGAACGGCTCGTCGGCCGGCTTGCCGGCGGGCCCGGCCACGGCTGCGGCGGGCGCCGTCATGAGCACCGCCGTGGCCGCGGTGGCCGCACAGACGGCGGTGGCACGCCTGGACCACCGGGAGAGGGGCAGGACCCACCGGGAGAGAGAGCGAACAGGCATACGGGACCTCGCAGTTACGTCAGGGGCATGGCAGGTCTCCACCGTCATCCAGCCCGTCACTCTGCGCATCACGGACTGCTCCATTTGATGACCCTCCGCACTCGGACCGCCCGCGCACACGGCAAGGACCGGGCCGCGTCAGGGGCCGTGCGGCGCCTGGGTAGAGTGCCGCGAATGAGCAAGCGGAACGGGGGCGCCGCGCCCGGCCCGGAGCGCGGACGCGCACTGGACGGACACGGCGGATACGACGGACACGACGGATACAGCGGTCACGACGGTCACAGCGGATACGGCCGCCACGGCGGACGCCACGGATACCGGGTGCGCCGCAGACACCGCGGACTCCTCGGACACCGCGGACTCCTCGGCGCCCTCATCGCCTGCGCACTCCTGTGCACGGCCGCCCTCCCCTCGGCACACGCGGCCGCGTACACGAGCGGGACCGCCACGTACAAGAGCGGGACCGCCGCGCACAAAGAGGCGACCGCCGCCGCGCGCCCCACCCCCGCCCCCGAAGACCGCCGCACCCAAGCCGCCTACCTCGCGCAGCGCCTCCGCGAGAACCCCGTCTACATCAGCGACCAACTGCCCCGCGAGGTGCCCCGTTCCCTCGCCCCCGACTTCGCGCGGCTCGCGAAGCGTGCGGATGTGCCCCTCTACGTCATGGTGCTGCCGGGCGAGGCCAACACGGCCGAGGGGCTGCTCGGCAGCGTCCACGACGAGTTGGGCCGTGACGGTGTGTATGTCGCGCTCGACCACCTGGGCGTGAACGAGGCGATGTCGTTCGGCGTGGAGGCCCCGGCGGACGACGCCCAGACCACCGCCCTCTACGAACTCCCCTACGACGCGGGCGCCCTCCTGCAGTTCAAGCGGTTCACCGAGGTCCTGGCCCTGGACAAGAAGGCGGCCGCCGCACGCGCGGAGGCGGCCCGCAAGAAGTACGGCGACGGCGACGACGAGCCCGCGCAGCTGCATATCTCGAGCACCGACCGGGACAACCAGTCCTTCGTGACCGGTATCGCGCTGACCACCGTCCCGCTGCTCATCCTGCTGCTCGGCCCGTACTTCCGACGACGGCGCCACCGGCTGCGGCACGGCGAGACGCCACAGACCGGCAAGGCCGCCAAGACAGGCAAGGCAGGCAAGGCGGGCGCAGCGAACAAGGCGGGCGGCAGGAACAAGAAGCCGGGGGCGTCCGGCGCCGCGGATCCCGCCCTGCCCCGTTTCATGCCCCGCCCCCTGGAGGCCGTTCTCGCCGTCGTGGCCGCCGTGGCCATCGGCGTCGCGGCCCCGCAGGTCTTCGACCAGACCACGTCCGAGGCCGCTCCCCCGCCCACCCCAGCCGATATGACGGCCCGCGTCGACCGCGTCGCCGCCGGTCTGCGCCAGGACCCGGTGTACACCGACGGCGAGAGCCCGCAGCAGCTCACCGCGGGCCGCATCGCCGAACTGCGCCGCGCCGCCCAGCAGTTCGGGCCGGGCGACGTGTTCATCGCCGTCGTGCCGCAGCTGACCGAGGACGAGTCGGGCGGCGAGCAGATGGTGCTCGCCCGCTATCTGCACCAGCGGCTCGGCAAGGACGGCGTGTACGTCCTTGCCGACCCGCTCAGCGGTGACATCGAACTCGTCAACTACGGGCTCAAGCTGGACGGCAATTACCTCTTCGACCTGCCGGACGGCATCGCCTACGAGAACCTCGACGACGACAGCTCCGATCTGCGCCTCGGCGACCGGCTCGACCGCCTGATGACCTTCCTCGACAAGGCGCCCAGGACCACGGAGGCCGGCGGGCCGCCCTACGAGGCCGACACCCCCGAGGACCCCGCCGCGGAACGCACGCTCGCGCCGCTGTACTCGGGTGACTTCTGGCCCGGCCTGTTCGTGGGCGCCGTATGCGCGCTCCTGCTGTTCGGCGTGGCCGCGGCCGGGATGGGTCTCACGCGCCTCGTCCTGCGCGGACGCACGACCACGGGCTCCTCCGGACCAGCCGCGCAGGGCGGCTTCAAGGCACCGGCGGCGCCTTCGGCGACGTATCTGCGGCGTACCGCACGCAGTGAAATCGACGCCCTGTCGGGCGAGTTCGACGCCGCCGCGCCCGAGGGCGCCGTCCGGCTGCGGGTGTGGGACTGTCTGGACGCCGCGACGCTGCTCGTGGACCGCGACTCCGACCAGCGCGTCGACGACGACGCCGGGGCCGCCGAACTGGCCACCGCCATCGTCCTCGCCCGGGTGGGCCGCACCTATCTGAAGCGGAACGAGGTGGGCGTCGCCGACAACTGCTGCCACGTCAATCCGCTGCACGGCGCGGCCACCGGCAGACGGCGGGTGCGCCGCCCCGAAGGCGTGAACCGGCGGGTGCCGATGTGCGGCGGCTGCCTGAACACCATCCGGGACCAGGCCCCGGTCCCGGCCGCGCTGCGGCTGACGCTGCCGGGCGCGGGACGCGAACGCATCCCCTACGAGGACGCGGCGGCGCCGCTGCCCGCGGTGCGCGACGGGATTCCCCGACTGATCAGCCAGGTACAGGAGTACGCCGGTGTCCAGTGATGTCAGGCGGCTGTCCAGTGGCGTCGGGCGGCGCCTCGCAGGCGCCGTGCTCGCCTTCGCCGCGGCCGTGGCGGGGCCGCTCACCGTGGCCTGCGGTACGGCCGCCGCGGCCGACAGCCCCGGCCAGAAGATCGCGGACGCACTGCGCAAGGATCCGGTCTACGTCGATCCGTCGTACGCCGGAGCCGTGCGGCCGCAGCAGCGGGAGCGGCTCACCCGGCAGATCGAGAAGACGGAACTGCCCATCAAGGTCGCCCTGGTGCCGCTGGTCAAGGGAGACGCGTTCGGCGGCGACCCGGATGTCCTGGCGCGGGTCGTGCACGACCGGCTCGGCGCCGACGACCTCGTCCTGATCACCACGAGCGATCTGGGCGACTGGCTCAGCGGCTACGAGTGGCCGGGCGAGAAGCACCAGGCATCGGCCGCCGTCAACGCGGTCGGCCACTTGGAGGAGATGGACGACGCGGGGCTCGCGGCCCGGGTCGCCAAGGCCGTCGAACTGGTCGACGAGGGCAACGGCAAGAAGGTCTACGAGGACGCCACCGCCGATCTGAACGACCCCGGCCCCGGCTCGACCGACGGCTCGTCCGGCGGCTCTTCCGGCGCCGGGGACACGGCTGCGTCCGATGACGGCTTCCCGTGGCCTGCGGCGGGCGCGGGCACCGGCGCGGTGCTGCTGGTCGGCGCGGTCGGCTACGCGCTCCGGCGCCGTCGCCGCGGCGGCCGTGCCCTGAGTGCGCCCGGCGCCCCCTTCGCCTCGCCGCAGGCGGTGTACGCCGCGGCACGCGCGGCCGACGAGGCGGAGCTGCGGCGCCGCGCCGAGGCCGAGATCCTCGCCCTGTCCGAGGCGGTGCAGGAGGCGGAGACCGCCGACGCGTCGGAGGAGAGCACGGCCCGAGTGCTGTGGGCCCTGGACGCGTACGACGCCGCGAACACGGTGCTCGCCGGCGCCCGTGGAGTGGCGGACCTGGCCGGGGTGCTCGCCCTGGTCGCCGAGGGCCGCGACGCTCTGAGCGGCGCGGACGCCGCCGGTCCCGGCCATCCGCTGTGTTTCTTCAACCCGCTGCACGGCCGTGCCGTACGCCGCCTTCGCTGGCGCCCCCTCGGCCGGCGCCGACAGCTCGATGTGGCGGGCTGCGCGGAATGCGTGGCCGCGGTACGCGCCCGCCGCGCCCCCGAAGTGCTCACCGACCGCACCGACGAAGGGCGCGAGGTGCCGTACTTCGAGGTCCCCGCCGACCGCAGCGTCTGGGCGGCGACGGGCTACGGCTCGCTGGTCCGTGACGGCCTCGCGGGCCGGGTGGCCAGGGGTGACTTCTCGCGCGGCAGGACGCGTGAATAGGCTGCCGGGATGGAACTCGGCACCGCCCTGTGGTCCTTCGCGCTCGTCGTGGGGCTGCTCACCGTCACGCCCGGCATCGACACCGCGCTCGTCCTGCGCACCGCCGCGCTCGGCCGGCGCCGCCGCGCCTGGGGCGTGGTCCTCGGCATCCAGACCGGCACGCTGCTGTGGGGCACGCTCACCTCGCTCGGCCTGACGGCGCTGCTCACCGCCTCGCAACTGGCGTACGACATCCTGCGCTGGGCGGGTGCCGCGTATCTGCTGTGGCTCGGCGGCCGCATGCTGTGGCACACGCTGCGCCGCACCGACCCCGGGCCGGACGACGGCAGTTCGGACCCCGCCGCAGGTGACGGTCTGCTCGGCGGCTGGCGGCAGGGCACGCTCACCAATCTGCTCAACCCCAAGGTCGGCGTCTTCTACGTCGCCGTCCTGCCCCAGTTCATCCCCGCCGGCGCCCCGCACTTCGCCATGGGTGTGCTCCTGGCCTGCGTCCACGTCCTGCTCGGGCTCGTCTGGTCGACCGCCCTGATCGGCTTCGCCCACGCCCTGCACGGCTGGCTGCGGCGCCCGTCAGCCCGTCGCCTCATGGACCGTGTCACCGGCACGGCGGTGATCGGCCTCGGCGTGCGGCTCGCGGTCTCCGACTGATCGCTTCGACTTCTCGCCCTGCCGGTCAGGGGCGGCGGTTGTGCGTGCCCGGCGTATAGCCGAACGAGCGGCGGAAGACATCGATGAACGCGCTGGTCGACGCCCAGCCGCAGCGGTGGGCGACGGTGGTGACCGGCAGGTCGTCGGCCAGCATGCGCAGCGCGTGGTAGAGCCGCAGCTGGGTGCGCCACTGGGGGAACGTCATGCCCAGTTCGGCGCGGAAGAGCCGGCTGAGGGTGCGCTCCCCTGCTCCCGCGGCCGCGGCGAAGCCGGCCAGCGTGCGGGGGTCCGCGGGGTTGCGGCGCAGCAGATCGCAGACGGCTGCGAGGCGCGGGTCGCGAGGCACGGGCAGCTGCACGGGCTCCTGCGGTGAGGCGCGCAGCCGGTCGAGGAGTACCGCGCGCAGACGACGGCTTTCCGGGCTCTCGTCGTGGGGCTCGCGGGTGCAGGCGAGGATCAGTTCGCGCAGCAGCGGGCTCACGGCAAGGACGGTGGGCTGGGACAGGCCGAGCGGGTTGGTGTCCGCGGGAAGGCCGAGCAGATGCAGCGCGATCCGGCCATGGGCCCGGTGGGCGTGGACGCAGCCGGCGGGGACCCAGATCGCGCGGTTGCCGGGTGCGAACCACGTTCCGGACTCCGTGGTGACGGCGAGCACGCCCGAGCCCGCGTAGACGATCTGGTGGTCGTCGTGGCGGTGTGCGTCGATGCGCTCCCCGGAGGCGAGGACCTGGCTGCGTGTGGGCGCCTCGGGAGTGTGGCGGATATCCGGCATGGATTGGCACTTTATCGGAAGCGCGCCAGCGCGGGTCGCGGCCACGATGAGGCGGTGACCGACGACCAGATCTCGTACAAGGAACGCAATCGGCGCTCGGACGAAGGGAGTTCGGGCGGCCCGCCCGGAAGACGTCCGCGGCCGCTCACCCTGCTTTCGCTGAGCCACGCGTGCGTGGACGTGTACCAGGGCGCGGTGGCCGCCCTGGTCCCGTACTTCGTCGCCGAGCGCGCCTACTCCTACGCCGCCGCCTCGGGTCTCGTCCTCGCCGCATCGCTGCTGTCCTCCGTCGTGCAGCCCCTGTTCGGGGCGCTCACCGACAAGTGGGCGATGCCCTGGCTGCTCCCGGTGAGCACGCTTGCGGGCGGCGCCGGGGTGGCCGCCGCCGGGGTCGGCGGCTCCTACGCCCTGACTCTCGCGGTCGTGGCGCTGTCGGGGATCGGCGTGGCCGCGTACCACCCGGAGGCCGCCCGCGCGGCGCGCAGCGCGAGCCGCGGCAGTCATACGGCGATGGGCTGGTTCTCCCTGGGCGGCAACGTCGGTTTCGCCGCCGCGCCGCTCCTCGTCTCCGCTGTCGTCGCCACCGGCGGCCTGGGCGCGTCGCCGCTCCTGGCCGTCCCCGCCCTCGCGGGCGCGGTCCTGTGTGCGGGGGCGGTACGCGGCATCGCACGTAGCGGCGCCGCCACCTCCGGCTCCCGGCCGGACAGGCCCGCGGGAGTTGACGACTGGGCGTCCTTCATCAGACTGTCCGGGGCCGTCGTCTGCCGCTCGGTCGTCTTCGTCGGCCTCGGCGCGTTCATCTCCCTGTACGCGAGCGGGCGCACCGGAGGCGGTGAACTCGCCGGTACGGCCGCGCTGTTCGTGCTCTACCTCGGCGGCGCGGCGGGCACGGTGGCGGGCGGGCGGCTCGCGTCCCGCTTCGGCCGCGTCGCGGTCGTGCGCCGCTCCTACGCCCTGACCGTCCTCGCCGTGGCCGGGGTCGTCCTGGTGCCCGGCCCCGCGCTTTACGTGTTCGTCGCCCTCACGTCGGCCGGCCTGTATGTGCCCTTCTCCCTGCACATCACCCTCGGCCAGGACTATCTGCCGCGCCGCGTGGGCACCGCGAGCGGCGTCACCCTGGGTCTCGCGGTCAGCGTCGGCGGTCTCGCCACCCCGCTCATCGGCGCCCTGGCCGACGCCACTTCCCTGCGCACCGCCCTGCTCCCGCTGATCGCGCTGCCCGCGGTGGCCTTGCTGCTGCTGCGTACGCTCAAGGACCCCGGGCAGCTCCCTTGTGCGCAGGGAAGCCGCTGAGGCCCGCCCCTACGAGCGCGGCTGCACCGGCGTCAGCACCCCCACCCTGCGCTCGACGGCCGCGGCGGCGTCCAGGCACAGGTCCTCCCGGTAGGCGGAGGCCACCAGTTGCACCCCCTGCGGCAGTCCTCCGACGACGGCTCCGGGCACCGCGACCGCGGGCAGACCCGCGAAGCTGGTGGCCGAGCACAGCCGCATGGCACGGGTCACCCGCTCGTGCCCCTCCAAGTGCGCGGATTCCAGGCCGGGTTCGACCGGCGGCTCGGTGAACACCGGGCCGAGCAGCAGCGGGTAGCGGCCAAGAAACTCCGCCCAGGCGCGCTGGATGCTCAGGCGCACTCCGGTCAGCCGCAGATACTCGGGCAGTTCGGCGGGCGCGGCCCGCTCCATGGACATCTCGATGTACGAACGGCTCGACTCGGGGATGATCCGGCTGATGGCGGGCCACACGAGCGAGAACTCGGTGTGGATCATCCGCCCGTACGCCTCGACGGTCTCGGCCAGGCGCGGCACGTCGGGCACTTCCTCCACTTCGTACCCGGCGTCCTGCAGCGCGTCCGCCGCCGCCGCGAGTGCCGCCCGCACATCGGCGTGTACGCCCTGGCCGCCGGGGTCGGCCACCAGGGCGACCTTGAGCGGGCCCTCGGGCGCGGGCCCGTACAGCGGCACGGGTACGGCGCGCGGGTCGCGCGGGTCGGGGCCCGCCAGCGCCTCGTACGCGAGCCGCAGATCACCGACCGTGCGCGCCAACGGGCCGTCGACCGGGATGAGCTGGGAGGCGAGGGTCGGATCTTCGGGGCCGAGGCGGTGGTCGGCGGGGAAGCGCCCGAAACTGGGCTTGAGGCCGGCGATACCGCAGAAGGCGGCCGGGATACGGACCGAGCCGCCCGAGTCGTTGCCCAGGCCGAGGGGCACCATACCGGAGGCGACCGCGGCGCCGTCGCCGCCGCTCGTGCCGCCCGGGGTGCGCCCTGAGTGCCATGGGTTGGCGGTCTCGCCGAACAGCTCGCTGCGCGGATGCATCCCGCCGAGGGTCAGATCGGGCATGTTGCTGTGCCCGACCGGGATCGCGCCGGCCGCGCGAAGGCGGGCCACCGGCGGTGCGTCCACGGCGGGCGCCAGGTCCTTGAACCGTGCGATGCCGTGCGTGGTGGGTACGCCCCCGATGCCGATGTTCTCCTTCACCGTGAACGGCACTCCGGCGAGCGGCCCGAGGCGCTCCCCCGCCGCCAGCCGCCGGTCGAGCGCGGCGGCGTCCTCGCGGGCGCGGTCGGCGAGCAGCCGGGTCACGGCGTTCACCGCGGGGTTGACCTCGGCGATCCGCGCGAGATGGCTCTCGGTGACCTCAAGGGCGCTGACCTCGCCGCCCGCGACGGCCGCCGCGAGTTCGGCGGCGGTGTGCTTCCAGAGTTCGGTGCCGGTGTCGGCGCCGGTGCCCGTGTCCATGTGTCGTACGACCTTCCTGTCCGGTCCGCCTGTGCCGTTCTCCGGCCGGACGTCCACGTTCTGATGCGCTTGCATCGGAAAAGATTGTAGACTGCTTTCCGATACGCACGCATCGGAAAAATTTCCGCCCAGGGACCGCACGGGAATCCGCACCCGCAGGGGCACGGACCGAGCCGACGGAGGATGAACCGCACATGCCGCGACAGGTGGACTACGACGAGCGGCGCCGGCAGGTCGTCGAGGCCGTCTGCCGGCTCGCCGACGAGCGCGGGCTCGAGGGGGTCACCCTGCGCGACGTGGCCGAGCGGGCCGGTGTGTCCATGGGGGCGGTGCAGCGCTGCTTCCGCACCAAGGACGAAATGCTGGTGGTCGCGCTCACGCACGTCAGCGAGGAGTTCGCCGCCCGGGTGCGCACCGCCGATGAGGACTCCCCGGCCGCCGCCCTGTCCCGCGCCGCGCACGACGTGGCGCTGATCGACACCGGCCGGCGTCCCGAGGCGCAGGTCTGGCTGGCCTTCGTGGCCCGCGCGGCCGTCACCCCGCATCTGGCGACGATCCTCAAGGGCGCCTACCCGCAGGCGCACGCCCTGCTGACCCGGCTCATCCGCGCCGCCACCGGCGCCCCAGCCGCCCGCGCCGGACGCGAGGCGCGCACGCTCCTGGCCCTCGCGGACGGCCTCACCGTCCAGACGCTGCTCGGCCAGCTCGACCGCGCCGAGGCCGGGAGGGTCCTCGACGCCTATGTGAAGGGGCTCGGGGCCGAGTAGGCGTCGGGGCGGGCCGGGCGGCTCCCGGCCGCCCGGCCCTCAGCACCCCGCAGCCGCGGGCTACCTCGGGTACAACTGCTCGCGCGGGACGACCTGTTGCTCCTGTCCCGGGCTCGACCACAGCAGTTTCATATGGGCCTCGCCGGTCTGCTCCGCGTACTCGATCCTGATCGAGTGCCGGGTGCCGGCCTTGAGGTTCACCTGGGCCTTGTCGATACGGGGCTCGTGCGGCGACCACGCGTCGATGACCAGCGTGCCGTCGATCCAGACGCGCACCTTGTCGTCGGAGACCGTCGACAGGGTGTACGTCTCGCTGCGGCGCGGCTCGACGGCGCCGGTCCAGCGGATTCCGAAGCCGTCGGACGCGATGTCCGGGTCCGGTGAACCGGTGAACTTCCAGGAGTGGTTGACGCTCGGGTCGGTGCGGGTGACCTTCGGGCTGCCGGAGAGTTCGGGGGTGTCGAAGATCTCCTGCTTGAGGCCCGTGCCCCGGCCCGCGGGTGCGGTCGGGCCCGGGTCCACGGTCAGCTCGATGACGGTGGCGGTGGGGTTGGTGGCGGTACCAGACGGCTTGAGGTCGTAGCCGTCACCGGACTTGGTGACCTCGACCCGCTGGCCGGAGCCGAGCACCCGCGCCGACTTCACCGTGAAGTCCGTGCGCGCCTTCAGGTGCAGGGCCGAGCCGGCCGCGGGCCACTGGGTGACGGCTGCGTACAGCTTGTCGCCCTTGCGGCTGACCGTGCCCCACTGCGGCTCCTCGACGAGGCCGCCGAAGCCGGCGCCGTGCACGGCCTCGCCCTGCCCGGCGGTGCGCAGCCAGGTGCCCATCTCCTTCAGGCGCTCCACGGAGGGCGCCGGGATGCGGCCGCGGGCGTCAGGGCCGACGTTGAGGAGATAGTTGCCGCTGCGGGACGTGGTGGAGAGCAGATTGCGCACGAGGGTGGTGCCGGACTTCCAGTCCTGGTCGTAACGCGCGTACCCCCAGTGCCCGTTGAGGGTCATGCACGACTCCCACAGCTGGCCGTCGACCGGAGCGCCGGGGATCTCCTGCTCGGGGGTGCCGTAGTCGCCGTCGACGACACGGCGCTTGCCGACCCGGTTGTTGATGACGAGTCCGGGGTCGAGGCCGCGCAGATACGCCTCGAGGCGTTCGCCGTCCCTGGCCGTCCAGGGGTTGTTCGGCTTGTCGGTGGCCCATTCGCCGTCGAACCAGAGCAGCGCCGGGTCGTAGGTGTCGATCAGCTCCTTGAGCTGGGCGTACATCCGCTTCTCGTACTTGGGGAAGGTGGCCGGGTCGGGGAAGTCGGGGTCGTGCCAGTCCCAGATCGAGTAGTAGAAGCCGAGTTTGATGCCCGCCTCGTCGGAAGCCTTCTTGAGCTCGGCGAGGATGTCGCGGTTCTTGTCGAAGGCCGAATGGTCGCGCAGATTCCAGGAGTTGACCTTCGTCGGCCACATCGCATAGCCCTCGTGATGCTTGGAGGTGATGACGATGTACCGCATCCCGGCGTCCTTGGCCGCCTTGACCACGGCCTTCGCGTCGAAGTCGGCCGGGTTGAAGGTGGCGGCCTGTTTCTCGTACGCGTCCTTCGGGATGTCGCACTGGCGCTGGATCCACTCGGCGTCCCGGCACACGGTCCCGTCGGGCCTGGTGTACTCGCCCTCCAGGTTGGAGTAGGCGCCGAAGTGGATGAACATGCCGAAGCGGTCCTTGCGGAACCAGCTGGTGCGGTCGGCCGAGAAGGGGTCGTCGGTGGCGTAGTCGGTGCCGGGTCCTGCCGTAGACGGTCCGGGTCCCGCCGCGGACGGTCCGGGCCGGGGTGCGGCGGAGGCCGTGGGCAGGACGGCGGCGGCGAGGGCGGACGCGAGGAGCAGGGTCAGTGCGGTGACTCTTCGCCTGGTGCGGCCGTGGGGTGTGCGCATGGGGCGGCTCCTGAGTTCGTCGGATCGCTGGGGACCGTAGAACCGCAGACATCCGATGTCAACGCCTGCAACTGGCCTCAGTTCCGGCCGAGTTGAGCCCACTCCCCCAGATCGCTCCGATGTTTCCGCACCCGTCTCACCCCGCGCGCCCCACTCCGAGCAGGGGCCTGGCCGCCACCGCCAGGACCACCGCGAGGCCCACGGCGCACACACCCAGGGCGCCCTGGTTGGTGAGGAGCCCGGACGCGGCGCCGGCGAGGGCGGAGCCGATGGGCAGGCTGGACATGATGCCCACGCGGGCCACGGCGTTGACCCGGCCGAGCACCCCTTCGGGAGTGAGTCGCTGACGGAGCGTCACCAGCGCGATGTTGATCAGCGGGGAGCTGAAGCCGAAGGCGAACTGGGCCGCCGCGAAGCCCGCCCAGGACCAGGCAGGCGTGGTGGCGGCCAGGATGAAGCCGCCGCAGGTGAGCAGCGCGAGTCCGGCGAGCACAGTCCTCGGCTCGCCCCAGCGGCGGATCACCCGGGCCGTGAGCGCCGAGCCGATCAGTGCCGCCGCCCCTTCCGCCGCCAGGCACACCCCGATCACCCGCGGCGACAGCTGCAGATCGCGGGCGGCGAACAGCACGTGCAGGGCCATCAGGCCCGCCGTGAACAGATTGGCCGCCGCGCCCGCGACGATCACCAGGAGGATGGGCCGGTGGCCGACGACGAAGCGCAGCCCCTCGGCGAGATCGGCGCGCAGACCGCGAACACCCCTGCCGGGCGCGGGCGTTGACACCTTCTGCCGCAGGGACAGTGGCGTGAGGGCGAGGATGCAGGCCGCCGACACCGCGAAGCTCGCCGCGTCCACGGCCAGGGCCCCGGGCGCGGAGAACTGCACGACGAGAAAGCCCGCGGCGGTGGGCCCGAGCAGCTGGGCGAACGAACGGCTCATCTCCAGGCGGCTGTTGGCCCGCGCCAGGCCGTCGGAGCCCACCGTCAGCGGCACGAGGGTCTGATACGCCACGTCGAAGAACACACTGAAACAGCCGGTGACGAAGGCCAGCCCGAGCAGTACCGGCACGGTGAGCAGACCGAGCGAAGAGAGCAGCGGGACCGCCCCGATCAGGACGGCCCGGCAGACATTGCAGAAGATCATGGTGCGGCGCTGGTCGCGCCGGTCCGACCAGGCGCCGGCGATCAGACCGAGCAGCACCACCGGCAGCCACCCGGCGGCGGTGATCAGGCCCATCTGCGGGCCCGACGCGCCGAGCACGAGCACGGCGGTCAGGGGCAGGGCGACGAGAGTGATCTGCGTACCGAACAGGGAAACGGTCTCGCCGGCCCACAGCAGGTGAAACGCCTTGCCCTGCCGCCCTGTTGGCGTGGTCACGGCGTCGGAAACCGTCTTGTGCATGCCGCTCACCGCAGGAACGTCGCGGTCAGCGAACGGCGGGGCGGAGCCGCGGACGCCGGGCTCTCCACGGCGTGCCAGGACGTCCGCGATCTGACGAGTACCGCACTGCTGCCCGGCAAGGGGGCGTGCGCGGCGACGGTGCGCGCGGTGTCCGGGCCGTCGAGCACGAGCAGCCGCCCGCCGTGCTCCTCGGTCCACCCGGCGCTCAGATAGAGGATCTGCGTGACGAGCTTGTCGGCCTTGTCCACGTGCGGGGCGAGCCAGTCACCGCTCCCGTACTCCCACAGGCTGACGGCAAGGCGCGCCCCGGAGAGATCGACCCCGGTGAGACGGGCCACGGCGGTGGTGTACGCCGGGCAGGCGAGGGTCGCGAGCAGCTGCGGCCAGGGCCCGCCGGGCCACTGCGCCCGGTCACCGAGATCGATGCCGTGGGTGCCGAGGCGGTATGTCTTGTCCCCGGTACGCCGTTCGCTGCGGTCGAGCCGGTCGAGCCGGTCGGACGGGAAGGCGGCGGCCAGGCCGGCGGCGAACGCGGGCGCGACGGCCCGGTCGAGCCAGGCGTACCGCCAAGGGGCGCTGCGCAGACGGGTGTTGGCGAGCCCGTCGAGGAGCGGAGCGTGCAGCGTGTCGGTGGGCGGGGCGTCGGCGCCCGGGGCCTCGGTGTACGGCGTGTCGGTGTGCTGGACGTCGGTGTACAGCGTGTCGGAGTGCTGGGCGTCGGTGTCCATGGTGGGCATGGGGCGGTCCCCGGGTCAGAGGGCGGCCTGGAGCGCGCTGCCTGCGCGGCACGCTTCGAGCTTCGCGGGCAGCCGGTCGTAGCCCCGCTCCAGGTGGCGGGCGCCGGAGATGTGCACCGCGCCGCCGCTGCTCGCGAGGGCCGCGACGACCAGTGCGGCGGCGCAGCGCAGATCGGTGGCGTGGACATGGGCGCCCGCGGCGGGCGCGTGCAGCCCGGAGCGGCCGATGGCGATGCCGTCGGGGACACGGCGGGCGTCGGCGCCGAGCGCGGTGAGGCCGTCGAGGTAGTGGTAGCGGCCCGACCAGACGCCGTCGACGATGCGGGTCGGCCCGGGGCAGCGGGTGGCGAGGACGGCGAACAGCGGCTGGGAGTCGCTGTAGACGGAGGCGGGGTCGACCCGTATCTCGGGCAGCGGCGCGAACGCCCCGTGATCGGGGCCCGCGACGGTCACGCCCGAGGCCTCCGGGGTGAACGTGAGGCCCGCCCGGCGCCACAGGGCGTACTCGGGGCCGAGGCCGTGCTCGATGGTCCGCGGTGTCACGTTGGCCAGGTGGACGGTGCCGCCGGTGACGGCCGCGATGGTGGCCCAGGTGACCACTTCGAGCAGGTCGGGCGGCAGATCGTAGGTGAGCACGGCGGAGCGCCCCGCCGGCCGCGGGGTGATCTCCACGCTGGTGCCGGTGCGGGTCACGGTGGCGCCGTCGGCCGCAATGAGGTCGAGCAGGGCACGGGCCTCGGCCTTCTGGTAGGGGCGGTGCAGGACCGTGGTTCCGTCGGCGAACGCGGCGGCGAGCAGGGCGGCCTTGGTGGCTCCGGAGTACTCGGGCCCGGTGAGGTTGCGCGGGTCGTCGGCGAACAGGGCCAGGTCGAGTTCCCCAGCCTGGAAGCCTTGGTGACCGAGCGTCAGTTCGCGGCGGCGTTCGTCGTAGCGTGCCCCGAAGTGCTCGAGTACACGCACGATGTGCCGCCAGGGCCTGCCGCCGTCCGAGCCGCCGCCGATGGGGCAGCCGCCGAACGCGGAGAAGCCGACGCGGCCTTGGGCCGCGAGGAGCGCGGGCAGCAGGTAGAGGCTGCCGTGGATGGCGGCCGCCGACTCCGGAAGTGTCTGCCCCGCGCGCATGCGGCTTCCGGTGCCGGTGCCGGGGTCCAGCAGCAGGCTGGATCCCATCTGCGTGGTGCTGATGCCGAGTTGGGGCAGCAGCCGCAGATAGGTGCGGGTCTCCAGGATGTCGGGCACGTTGGTGAGCACGGTGCGGCGCCCGGCCCCGATGGCGTACGCGACGGCGAGGACCTGCACATGCTTGAAGCCGGAGACCGACACGGTGCCGTCGACGGGTACGCCGCCGCGCACCGTCAGTACACCGGTGTCGTGCGGGGCGGCCGGTCTGGGCAGGGCGTCCACGCTCATGACAGCTCCTTCAAGGTGGCGGCGAGCGGCTGCAGATCCCGCCATACGGGGGTGTGCGGATGACCCGGCACCGTGGCGCCGGACACCGTGGCGCCGGACGGCGGGGCGCCGGACACCGTGGCGCCGGACGGCGGGGCGTCGGACAGCTGTGCCGTGCGGTCCAGGAACGCGGTCTGGAAGCCCGCTGCGGCCGGTCCTGCCACGTCGCAGTCGACGCGGTCGCCGACGAACAGGACCTGTCCGGCGTCGTAGGGACGCAGCTGCCGCAGCGCAGCGGCGAAGATGCGCGGGTGCGGTTTGCGCGCGCCGACCCGGCAGGACACCGCGCAGGCCCGCGGCGCCAGGGCCGCGGGCAGCAGGGTGCGCAGCTTGCCCTCGACATCCGGTGAGGCGTTGGAGCACAGCACCCAGGGGATGCCGAGTTCGTGCAGCGCTTCGAGGGCCGGGAGCACATCGGGGTACAGCACGAGACTGCGCCGCGTGATGATCTCGCGCAGTTCGTCGAGGAGTTGCGGGGTGACGGGCACCCCGGCGTAGTCGGCCGCCGCACGCCAGGTGCGCGTCTCCCACGCGGCGTACTCGTCGGGGCTCGGCTCCGTGTCGAACTGGGCGCTGCCGTTGAGGCCTTCGACCAGGTCGACCAGGTGCCGGGTGTCGAGCCGCTCGCGGTTCTCGGCGGCGGCGTACAGGGCCTGCGCGGGGCTGCCGACGGTGCCGGGCTGCCAGTGCCCCAGCGTGCCGAAGAAGTCGAAGGCCACGGCGTGCACCGGTTTGCGGATCAGCGGGTCAGCCATCGGCTGCTCCTCCCTGGAAGTGGGCGGCGGACTCCCCCTGGAGCCGGGCGGCGATCCCCGCGGCGTCCGCGGTGCGGCCACCCGCGTACAGGACCCGCACTCCGTGCCCGGCGGCGAGGCGGCGCGTGGCCGGCAGTTCGACGCGCCGGTACCTCGACGCGGTACGGGCGATGCCGCGAAAGCCCCGCCCGGCGCTGAACCGCCCGTCGGCGCGCAGGTGTTGAGGCAGCGCGTCGACGTGCCCCAGATAGATGCCGAGCGTCCTGCGGACCAGCCGCGCCAGGCATACGGCGGGCCCGGGGTCGAGGACGACCAGGTGGGTGGCGCGGCGCAGTCGCACGTCGAGGGTGGCCTGGAAGTTCCCGGCGATGATCCAGCGGTCCGTGCCGGTGACCGACTGCTGCCGGATCTGCCACTCCCCGGGCCCGGGGCTGCTCCAGCCGGGGCCCCAGTACAGGTCGTCCAGGTCGTACAGCGGCAGTCCGGTGCGGGCGGCGAGCCGCACGGCGAGCCGGGTCTTGCCCGCTCCGGGCGGCCCCGCGACGACGATCCTCAGCCCGCCCTTCTCCACCGCCTCCATCACGGCCTGCCCCAGTAGGCGTGGACGAGCAGCGCGCGGCGCGGGGCACGGGCCTGCGCGGTCACCGGGAACACCTCGTGCCAGGAGTCGTCGGAGCGGGCGAAGGCCAGGGAGTTGCCGCCACCGGGCGTGAACGTCCGTACCGGCAGGGCTTGTCGGGGCTCCGCGTACAGCCCGAGGCCGCCGCCCCACTGCGGCCGCCACCCGGGGCACAGGTAGATGTTCTGCGAGAACGCCTTGTCGGGCCTGTCGGTGTGCCGGGACATCCAGCCGCCGCGCACATACTCGGTGAGACGCAGCTCCACGGTGATGTCCGCGTCGGGCAGTCCGAGCAGCTTGCAGATACGGCGGCCGTAGTCCGGCGCGGCGAGTTCGCCGGTGAGCCGTCGCCAGCTGTCGTCCAGGCGGTCCGCTTCGGGCGCGGTGCGGCCGTGGTGGTGGAGCGTGAAGGCGTTCACGGCGTACGTCTTGTCGCTGCGGCGCTCTTGGCCTGCCGTGGTGGCGGTGCGCAGCAGCCCGGCCGGGAAGGTGGCGGCGAGCCGGGCGGCGGTCGCGGGCGCGAGCAGGGCCCCGGGGTCGAACACCGCGTGCGGGAAGGGCAGTTGATGCAGTTGTGTGGGCTCAGGGCGCACCAACACTGCCGAACCGGCCGGGCGCAGAGGTGTCGTCACCGCACCCTCCATCGTGTCCGCCACACCCACACCTCGGATCCGCTGACCACGGCGGCCTTGAGGGTGTGCATCTGGTCGGTCAGGTCGTCCGGGACCGGCAGCGGCAGCCGCTCGGGCGTGCTGCCGAGTTCGGCACGGCGCGGCGGGTGGCTCACCGCGCTGTTCTTGAACGCGGCCTTCCACACCACATGGCACCTCCCGTGTTCCGTCTCGGGGTTGACCTCAAGGGCGGGCCGCGGCCCCGGCACGAGCCGGAAGGTGACACAGGAGCGGCCGGTGTCGGGGGTCAGCCGGCGGTTGCCGCAGTGCGGGCAGTCGTGCCGCTGGTACCCGGAACCGCCGAGCAGATCGCGGTAGTCGGTGACGTGCAGGCGCTGCCCGCAGACCTCGCACCCTTCGTGACCGGTGCGTTCCCGTTCCCGCCACATCGCGGAGGTCAGCAGGTCGCCGGGGTCGGCGCGGTCCAGGAGCAGTTCGAGGGTCTCCGCGACCGTGCCCGCCCAGGCACCCAGGAGCTGCCGGGTGGCCTCGGGGCCGCCGGGGTGGGTGACGAGGCCGTGCGTGGCGCCGTTGGCGAGCCTGCGTACGGCGGTGAAACGGGAGGCCTCGTGGCGCCGGCGCAGATCCGCGAGCCGCTCGCCGAGCGCGAGTGCCCGCTCGTGTCCCGGCACCGCCACGAGCGCGGTGCTCAACTGCCCGTACAGCAGCCGCATCCGGTCCAGGTCGGCGCGGTGCGCGTCCAGGTCGGCGGGGCGCGGACCCCAGTCGGGCGCGATCCGCAGCGTGGCCTCGGGTGCGGTGGCGGGCAGGACGTGGTGCCGGTGCCCGTAGACGCTGTCGGCACCGGGCCGCAGCGGTACGTCGTCCAGCACCCGGACGGCGAAGTGCCGCTCCCCCGGCGGGAGTTCACGGCTTCTGCGGACGGTGGTCCCGTCGGCGGACAGCGTCTCGGGGTCCGCGGCGGGCCCGGTCACCGTGGGCGCAGACGGGGCGGACGCCGAAGGGGCGCCGAAGAGGCGGTAGCGGACCCGGCCCCGTCCCGATACGTCGTCCAGGTACTCCCGCACCCGCGCGGGCGCGGCGCCCCGCGCCAGCACGTGCAGGCCGCGGGTGATGGCCGGGGACGCTGAGGCGTTGCCCGCGGGCGCGACGACGGTGGCGGCGTATCCGTCGAGGAAGCCGACCGCCACATTGGTCGTGGACGGAAAGGCGGGGTCGACGAGGCTGCCCGCCTTGCAGGCGACGAGGTACACGGTGCCCGCCCTGATGTCCGAGCACAGGACGACGTCGCTCTGGCGCCGGGCGCGTTTGCAGGCGGCGCCTGCGCGGCAGCCGCGCTCCAGGGGAAGGCCGGTGGCGAGGTCCAGCTCGACCTCTGTGTAGAGGCCGCAGGCCACCAGTTCGCCGAGGTCGAGATGGCCGCCGTCGCCGTGCGCGACGACCACGAGCTGCCGCACTCCCGCGGTGAGGATGTGCCGCACCTCGGCTCCGTCCAGGGCGCGTTCCTCGCCGTCGACGATGCGGGTGCCGTGCAGGGTGTCCACGAGGAGCGTGTCGTGGGGCCATGCGACGGCGCCGAGCCGCTTTCCCTTGGCCCGGGTGAAGCGGACACCCTCAGGCCCGAGCCCGAGGACGCCGTCGGTACGCGAGTTCAGGTTCCGGTACAGGCCGTTGAGGTCGTCGGGCGCACTCGTGTCGTCGGGCCCGGTGACGGGGCTGAGCAGGGGGTAGGGGGCGGTGACGGCATCGTAAGACGTCTGGGCGTCATGTCCGCCGTCGTCCGGCGCCCCGATGCCGTACCACTCCGCGACGGCCCGTCGGCCGCCGTCGGCCGCCGCCGCACGGTCCGTGGCCCCGGTCATGGGAGACGTGGTCATGGGAGACGTGGTCCGGGTCATGCCGCCTCACCTGCCGTGAGCGCGCTCTCCAGGGTGTCCAGGAAGTGCGCGCCGAGCGGGCCGTGGGCCACCGTGAACCGCACATGCCGTTCGAGCCCGGTCGTCGCGCCCATGTCGCGTACGCGGTAACCGGCCCGGGACAGCGCGGCCGTCAGCTCGGCGGCGCCGGCGGCCGTCGGCCGCGGCACATGGAGGAAGTTGCCGCCGGAGGGCGGTACCGCGATGCCGTGGGCGCCGAGGCGCTGACGTATCGCCTCCCGGGTGCGGGCGATGTCCCGCCAGATGCCGGTGAACCGGTCGTAGACGCGGGCGGTGCGGGACAGGGCGTGCAGCGCGAGGACGCCGACGTGGTCCTCCTGCCGTGCGGCGCGCAGCCGGTGGATCAGCGCGGGGCCGCCGCCCGCGACGGCGAGCCGGCCGCCCGCGAAGCCGAACATCTTCGACCAGCTGAGCAGCACCAGGCAGTGTTCGCCCGCGAGTCGGGCCACATCGAGGGGGCTCCCCGCGAAGCCCGCGTAGCAGCCGTCGACGATCAGGAGATGCCCCTTGCGGGCGCACTGGTCCGCCAGTTCGGCGATCTGTCCGAGGGGCGGGGTGTGGCCCGCGGGTCCGTTGGGCCAGGAGACCACGACCAGGGCGGGTGCCGCCGTGGCCGCGGCGCGCTGCACGGCCTCGACCGAGCCGGTGGCGGTGGCGTCGGGGCTTGCGCGGCGTTCGATGTGCCAGTGCGGCGATTCGGCGGCCTGTGTCCACGCCTCGTAGTTGGGTTCCTGCAGCAGGATCCCGCCGGGGAAGTGGCCGCGCAGGGAGGCGAGCAGCAGCCGGATGACGGAGTCGGAGCCCGCGGCGAGCAGCAGGTGCGCCGGGTCGAGGCCGAGCAGGGCGCCCGCCGCCTCGGCGGCGGGTTCCTGCACCGGGTAGTGGCCGAGTGTCGCCGGGTCGAAGCCGTCGATCAGTTCCGCGACGAGGCCCGCGGCCCGCGGGTGGTACAGCTCGTTGGAGCTGAGGTTGGTCCGGGGGTCGGCGGCGCGCCGCTCGCGCACGGTGACGCCCGGCGGCAGGAGAGCTTCGAGGGCGGGCGCGGCGGTCACCGGGCGCGCTCCAGGCTTTCGGTGCTCCGCTCGGGAACAGCATCTGTGCCGCGCTGAGGGACACGTTCCGTGACGGGCGTGACCCAGTCCTCGCGCCCGTACACGAGGCCGTACAGGGACTGTGCGGTCTCCGCGTCCGGTACGTCGTCGGGGTGCAGGAGCTGCCGGTTGAACGCGGCGGCCTCCTCGGGGCTCGCGGCCGCGCGCAGCCGGTCCATCGACGAGTACACGGTGGGGCGTACGCGTCCCTGTGCGGCGCGGATGGTGTGGGCGGTGTGCGCGGTGCCCGCGACGGTGGTGCCGGGAAGGCCCACGATGACGAAGCAGTTGAGCTCCACGCCGAGGCGGGCGCAGGACGCGGCGAGCCGTTCGTAGCGCTCCTGCTCAAGGCGCTTCAGACGGGGCAGCGCGTCGTGCCCTGCCGGGTCCAGGGTCTCGACGCCGACGCTCACGCGCACACAGCCGGAGCGGGCCATCAGGTCGAGCAGCTCGTCCCCGAGGTGGGCGATGGTGGTGGCGCACTTCCAGGGGTACTTGCTGCCGCGGGCGATGAGTTCGCGGCACAGGTGCGCGGTCCACTTGCGGTCGAGCGTGAAGGTGGGTGCGTAGAAGGCGACGTATTCGAAGGGGTGCCGGGCGAAGCTCTCCTCGATGTAGCCGAGGGTGCGCTCGACGGTGAGTCTGCGGTCCTTCAGGCCCTGGAAGGTGGGGACTTCGCAGAACGAGCAGTTGACCGGGCAGCCGCGCGCCGCCGGGACGACGAGTTCGCGGCGCTGTGGGATGCCGCAGAACTTGTTCTGGTCCCGCTGGTAGAGGCGTTCGTAGGCCTCGTACGGAATCTCGGTGACGTCAGGCAGCACCCATGCGTCGGGCCGCAGGAACAGCCCGGCGGGCGCCTGCGCGGGGTCCTGGCCGCGCAGCGCGACACCGGCGGGCGGCGGGCCCGACGGTTCGGCGAGATGGCGGACGTACGCGGCGACGCCGGCCTCCGGGTCACCGCCGCCGACGACGACCGCGTCCAGGTCGAACTCGCGGAAGGAGAGCGGGGATTGCGCGCTGAGCCGCCCGGCGGTGACCACCTTGGTGCCGGGCGAGAGTGTGCGCACGTACTTCAGGAGCCGGGGCAGGTCGTCGACGTTGTCGAAGTCGTTGATGACGGCGATGACGTCGAACCGCTCCTGGAAGAGCAGGTCGCCGAGCTCCTTCCAGGTGTAGTTGAGCGCGCCCGCGTCGATGGCGCGCACACTGTCCACCGCGTCGAGGGTGCGCAGATGGCCCGCTGTCAGGAACGTGCTGATGTGGTGCCCGGCGTTGAAGTAGCTCGGCACATGAGGCGGCCAGAGGACCAGGACCTTCACGTGTCTTCCCCTTTCGGTTCCGTCAGCCGCGGGCGGGCCTGCTCCAGGACGGCCGCGTCGATGCCAAGGAGTCGTGCGAGGGCCGCGGGGCCCGGCGCGTGCCGGTCGAGATGGCGCAGGGTGCGCGCGGGCACGCTCGGCGGCAGCACGCACCGGCGCATGACCTGGGCGGCGGGCTCGCCGCGCCCGGCCGCGTACCGGGCGACCCAGTCGGCCCGTGCCGTGAAGTCCTCGCCCGTGCGCCGGAACTCCCGGCAGTTGGCGTGGTCGTCGACGCCGAGCAGCCGCAGCAGGAGCAGCACCACGAGACCGGTACGGTCCTTGCCCAGGCGGCAGCCGACGACGACGGGCCCTTCGGCGGCGGCCACGGCACGCAGCAGCGCGTCGAGCACCGGCCCCGCCGCCGGGATCATACGGAGGTACTGCCGGGCGAAATACTCGGCGTCGCGCTGCGCGGGCTGCGGCCGCCGGATTGCCGGATCGGTCAGCGGAATACGCTGGACGACCACTTCGGCCGGGAATTCCTCGACGGCGTCGAATTCCGCTGCCGAATGAATTTCCAAGGCCGACCGCAGATCGAGGAAGTGAATCCGCCGCACCGGTTCGCGGTACCCGGCCCGCACGGCTCGCACCCCCGCCGCATCAGAAATGACCGCGGGTATACGGGAATTCAGAGCGGCCGTGCGCACCACCATTCCGCCGGCCGTACGCAGTCGACCGCCGGGCAGCGGGATTCCGCCGATGTCGCGGGTGTTCACGAGGTGCGCGAGCGCTGGGACGCGAGCGGCCCCCGCGCCCCAGCTCCCGGTCACTCCGTGTCGCGCGTGATGTTGGTGTTCGCGATGTTGTTGTTCGCGATGTTGTTGTTCGCACGCATGCCGGGGTTGATGTCACGCGCGATGTCGTTCTCGATGATCGCGTCGTTCTCGGCGTCCCAGTCGGCGGAGACGTCCTGCGCGATCTCGGTGTCCCAGTCCGCGGAGACGTCCTGGGCGATCTCGGTGTTCCAGCCGTCCGGCTGCTCGTTTATGTCGGCTCGGTCAGACATAAATGTCCTCCTTCTCCAACGGGATTATCCAGAGGGGAATGTGCAGACTTGCGGTGCCCGCATTGAAGACTGACAACTCTCTGCCACCCTGGCAAGAAGGCATCGGGCGACTCCATCGCCATACGAGGAGGACTCAACCGGCCCTGGACCGCTTTTCTCACGACCGGACCGAATCTCAAGTGGAGGCGTGCACAATGCTATTCAGGAGCCGCACAACCGACGGCGTCTACCTAGGAGATCCGATATGCAGCACGCCGGGCCCATCACGGAGTTCCTCGTCTCCGAGTTTCTGCCGGGAACCACGGCGGCCGAACTCGACCCGGACCTCGACCTGCTGGAGCACGGCGTCCTCGACAGCCTGGGCGTGCTGAAGCTGATCTCGTGGATCTGTGACGGCTACGGCGTGCGGCGCGAGGAACTCGTCCTGGAACCGGAGCACTTCCGGTCGGTGCGCACGATCGACGCGTTCATCGTGACGTCGGCGCACCTGCAGCAGGTCGGCTGAGCGGCAGCCGGCCGAGCGAAAGGACGGCCTAGCGAAAGGACGGCCGAACAGAAGGTTGGCCGGTATCGGTTCACTCGGAGGTGGACACCTGGAGCACGGGCGTTTCGGGGCGGACAGCCAGGACAACGACTCCCCCGACTATCGACACAGCCAAGGGAGTTGCATGATGAAGCGTCATCATCTGCGCGGGATTCCGGTGTTCCTGGGAGCACTTCTCGCGATGCTCGGCACCGTCTCCGTGACCGGTGCACGGCCCGCTTCAGCCGCTCCGCTGGTCGACATCACCTGTCCCATGGGCAGCCAGGTCGGCACCTACAGCCCGGGCCTCACCTACGAGCCACGCGAGGTCGCTTTCGAGGCGAACGGCAATGTGTCCGGGTGCGTGGACCTCAGTGGCAACGGCATCGCCGGCGCGTCCTTCTCCGGGGCCGGCCACGGTACGGCGAGCTGCGTCACGGGCAGCGTCTCCAATTCCACGACCTACCACTGGAGCAATGGGCGGCACAGCGTCGTCACGGGCACCGGCGCGATCAACGTCAAGCCCAACGGGATCACGGTCCTGGTCCTGACGGGCACGGTGACATCAGGGCTGTTCACCGGAGCGACGGTCGTGCAGACCAAGGCGCTCCTGAACTCCGATCTGACCGCGTGCCTGACCCCGGAAGGGCTGACCTCCGTCGGGGGCCCGATCACCCTGACCGTGGCCCTGTAGCGGACAGCGGCCCGGTGCGCCGCCGCGGCCGTCAGCCGACGCGGGCGGCGATGGTCCGCGCGCACGCCAGGGACTCGGTGTGCGACGTGTCCACTTCCAGGTCGTAGAGGATCCCCTCGTGCACGGCTTCCGCCTGCATCGCGGCCATGCCCTCGGCCCGGTCTCCGCGTGCGAGCTCGCGGCCCGCCGCGATCGCGCTCTCGCACCGGACGCCGACCCACAGGGCGGGGAGTTCTCCGAGCGCCTTGCGCCACCGCTCCTGGGACGCGGCGCCGCCGAGGAACACATCGTCGACGATGATCCTGGCGCCCGCGCGGGCCATCGCGACGACACCCTCCGTCCAGGCCGCCTCCAGCGCCCGGAACTCCGCCCCGATCCGTACCTCGCCGTCCTGCGCGATCTCGATCCCCGCGTCGGATGCCTGCATCTTCGCGGGCAGGGCGTCGACGAACGAGTCGCACCCGAACGCCAGCCACGGGTCCGGCAGTACGGCCTGCAGGCACCGTACGATCCCGGACTTCCCCGAGCTGGAACCACCGTTGAGAATGATCATCCGAGTCGTCACCACGCCACAGTAGGACGTGCCGCACCAGGCCGCCACGACCGCAAGACGAGACGGCCCCACCCTCCTGTCGGCCGCAAGTGCATACTGTCCGCTGCAAATTGATCCACTGTGAAGTGCGCGGGAGCGGGAGCGGGGACATGACGGACCAGACAGTTGCCACGACGGCCGGATTCAAGACGCTGGTCGAGGTGGGCCCGGACCACCTCGGCCAGGTACGGGACATCGAGGCGCGCTTCCAGGAGGCGCTGGCCCCCTCGGCGCAGACCTACCGCTTCGGGCCCGTGCAGCAGGCCGCGAAGGATCTCCCCGACGGTTCGATCGTCCGGATCATCCCCGGCTTCGGCCTGCAGGAGCAGGCGCCCGCCCATGTCATGGTGCTCACACTCAAGGAGGCCGTACGCCAGGCCCTGACACGGCCCTTCGGCAACGAGGCGTTCTGGGAGCGGGCCGAGGAAGCGCTCACCCGCGTGTTCGTCGGCCTCGGCGAGCAACAGGACGCACCGCACCTGGTGTTCACGGCCACGGATGCCGACAGCACGGGGTACGACTACCACCTGCTGTTCGCGCTGCAGGACGAGGAGACCGAGGGGTTCGTGTATGTGATCGCGTTCTCCGTGCATGTCACGGTGGGTCTGGGCCGGGACGCGGTCCTCGCCCTCGCCGTCGAGGACACGGCCCCGTTCGCGATCCGGCTCGACGCGCTGTGCGTACGGCAGCCGCTGCGCTGAGCCGCGTGGCCGACGGGTCTACGGTGGCCGTATGGAACAGCGCATCAGCCTGATCACCCTGGGCGTCACCGACCTGGCCCGCGCCCGCTCCTTCTACGAAGCGCTCGGCTGGCGCGGGCAGGAGATCGAGGAGACGGTCTTCTTCCAGGCGGGCGGCCTCGGGTTCGTCCTGTGGAGCCGGCGGAAACTGGCCGCGGACTGCGGCGTCCCGGACGGCCCAGGCACGGGCTTCGGCGGTATCGCCCTGGCCCACAATGTGCGCTCCGCAGCCGAGGTCGACGCCCTGCTCAGCACCGCGGAGCGGGCCGGAGGCAGGATCACCAAGGCGGGCGCCACCTCGGAACTCGGCTTCTACTCGGGCGTGTTCACCGACCCGGACGGCCACGCCTGGGAAGTGGCCCACAACCCCGGCTTCCCCCTGGCCGAAGACGGCACCCTGACGATCCCGGACTTCAGCACATCACCGGCGAACGGCGGCGGACCCGGCACGAGCGCGGGCTGAGCGGCTCGGGGGAAGTCCGGTGCGCGTCGTACCCCAAAGGGGCGCGGACAACTGCGCGACCGGCCACGACGCATCCGCGGGTGCATACCGGACTTCCCGCGGAGCTCTCAGTAGCAGAGTCCCCCTTGCCACCCCAGCCACGTCTTGGCGAAGACGTTCACGTAGTTGCGGCCCGCCGCCCACACTGCGACGCACCGGACGCCGGCTCCGGGAGCATCGAACTGCAGGAAGTGATCGGCGTATCCGTGGCCGTAAGGCACCTCCTTCCAGCTGCCGGCGCCCTTCCACACATGCCAGATTTCCCGGTTGGGTGCGATCACGAAGGTCTGATCCCAGGTCCCGTTGCGGTCCCAGTCGATGTCGTATGCCGTTGCAGGGCCGCCCTTGTAGCAGCCCCAGTAGCCCCATCGCTTGATGGGGTGGCTGCAGGACGCAGTCGGCACTCCGGTGGGGCCGGCCTCGGAAATGATGGGCGCGGCCTGGTCGCCGCCGGTGGAGACAGGTGCCGCACCGGCCGGCGTGGTTGCGGCGCTGAGGCCGACGAGTGCCGCGGCAGCAGCCAGTGCCGCCTTCTGCAGGGTTCTCACGATGTTCCCCCCTGTGCGATCTCGCGTGTCGAGGTCAGCACAGGAAGCTAGTTCGCTGCATCTTGCGGACGCGTCCGGCAGGCGTATGAGCCCGGTGTCATCCCAGCGAGGCAGTGCGTAAACCAGGGAGGCACTCGCGGCTGGGATCATCCAACGAGAGGCGTACCGCGCAAGTTGACTGCCGCAGGCAACTACCCATCTATGCCAGGGCTTTGATACTGATGGTGTTGCGCATCGAGGCAGCAATCGCCGTTCGCATTCGGACGATCCCCCGCGTCGCCCGAATGCGAACGGCAGCCCTGAACGGGGCCCCGGAAGGCCCTGAACAGCACGCGCTGAGTATAGTTGGCTGGGAGCCAGTCAACGCAGGAGTTTCAGGATGTCCCCCCGAAGCGCAGCGGTCAACGAGGAGTTGCGGCGGCGTTCCCGGGAGCGGCTACTGGACGCGACGGTCACCTTGGTGGGCGAGCGCGGCTACGAGGCGACGACACTCGGTGACATCGCCGATCTGGCCGGATCCGCTCGCGGCCTGGTGTCGTACTACTTCCCCGGCAAGCGCCAGCTCCTTCAGTCCGCCGTGCACCGGCTGATGCACCGCACCCTGGAGGCGGCACTCGAGCGGGAGCCACGGCCCGCGGCCGATGCGGGTGACGAACGGCTCGCGCGGGCCATCGACGCGATTCTGGGGCTCGCCCAGGAGCGGCCGGTGCTGATGCGTACGCACATGGCGGGGATATTGCAGGCCGAGGGTTTCCGGCAGTGTCCCGAGCAGCAGCGCCTCGCGGAGCTGCTGCGTGACACCGTCCAGCGGTATGGCGCACAGGACGTGGACTCGGAGTATCCGCTGCTGCGGGCCCTGCTGATGGGCGCGGTGTTCGCGGTGCTGCTCCCCGGTGCGCCGATGCCGGTGGCGACCTTGCGGGCCGAGTTGTTCCAGCGCTTCGGCCTGGACTGGGAGCTCGGCGTCCCGCCGGGCGAGAAGCCGCCCGACGGGACGCGTTCCGTGCTCGTCGGCTGAGCAGGCCGGGACCGGCTGCGAACTAGTCGAAGTAGTCCGGCTGCGTCTGGACGTTGAGCTCGTGCAGACGGACCTTCTTCGCGGGATCCGTACGACGGTCATTGATCTTCAGGACGTCGAAGCCCTTGACCATGTCGTTCGAGTAGATGTAGCCGTTGTAGTAGTACGCCGACCAGGAACCGCCGCCCACCAGGGCGTCCGTGGACAGCGGGCCACGCTCGAAGTACGCGATCTCCTTGGGCTTGGCCGAGTCGGTGAAGTCCCAGACGGAGACACCGCCCTGGTACCAGGCCTGGACCATGATGTCCTTGCCCTTGACCGGGATCAGCGAGCCGTTGTGGGCGACGCAGTTCTCGGTGTCCGCCTGGTGGCGCGGGATCTTGAAGTAGCTCTTGAAGACCAGCTTGCGGTCGTCACCCTTGCCCTTGATCTCGTAGATGCCGTCGGCACCGCGGTTGGGCCCGGTGGCCTCGTTGCAGGTGGCCGCGCCGCCGCCGCCGAGCTCATCGGTGAAGACGACCTTGTTGGCCTTCTGGTTGAAGCTCGCCGAGTGCCAGAACGCGAAGTTCACATTGTCCTGGACCTGGTCGATGACCTTCGGCTCTTCGGGGTTCTCGATGTCGAAGAGGATGCCGTCACCCATGCAGGCGCCCGCCGCGAGGTCCTTGGAGGGCAGCACGGTGATGTCGTGGCAGCCGGTGGTCTTGGAGACACCCGGGTTGGTGGGCCCGCCCGGGTTGCCGCCGCCGTCGGGTCCTTCACCGGGGAAGAGCACCGGGAAGCCGACGACCGCCGCCTTCTCGGGAGCCTTGCGCGGCACCTTGATGACGGAGATGCCGTCGTGCGGCGGCTGGCAGTCGGGGAACGTCGCGTTGGGCGAGTACGAGGAGACGTACACGTAGACGTTCTTCCGCTCGGGCACCAGCGTGTGGGTGTGCGAGCCGCAGGCGGTCTCGACGGCGGCGACATACTTCGGGTTCGCCTTGTCGCTGATGTCGAAGACCTTCATGCCCTCCCACGAGGACTTCTCCGTCGCGGGCTGGGTGGTGCTGCTGCAGGAGCTGTCGCTGCGCGAGGAGTCGGTGGACAGGAACAGCAGATTCCCGGAGACCGAGATGTCGTTCTGCGAGCCCGGACACAGGACCTGGGCGACGGTCTTCGGTGCCTTCGGGTTGCTGATGTCGAAGATCCGGAAGCCGTCGTAGTTGCCGGCGAAGGCGTACCTGCCCTGGAAGGCAAGGTCCGAATTCGTGCCCGGCAGCGCGTCCTTGGGGATGTTCCCGAGGTGCTCGATGTTGTCGGAGTGGACGATCTCGTTCGGCGCGGGTATCTCGCCGCTGCGTATCGCCGCCTCCGCGTCGGCCTGCTCGCTCTTGGATACCTCGCGGGACGTCGGCGCGTCGCCGGGGTCGGGCGTCGCGCCGGCCTGGCCTGCGGTCAGGAGAGTGGCGACGAGCCCGGCGGTCGCGGCCAGGACGCCCAAGCGTCTGAGCCGTGCTCGGGGTTCGTTCAACAGGGTCACTGCGTCCTCCCTAGTCGCCGTTCAGGATTGAACGGTTCACGGACACCGGCAGTATCGTGCTCGACATGCCCATCTCAACAGATGGCAACGTACTTGTAATCGAAGTTTTTGATCATTGCCGTACGGAAGCGTGCTAGAACCTGTCATCCGCCATCACGTGCGCCACAGGAGGCAGTTGTGCCGAACCGCCGGGGACCCCTCTCTGCCCGCTCCGTCACCGCCGCGGTCGCGGTGGTCCTCGCGTTTGCCCTGACGGGCTGCGACTCATCGGGCGACGACGCGCAGAACAAGGGCGGCAAACAGGCCGGCCCCTCGGTCATCGCCCCCGGAAAGCCGGGTGAGGAGGCGAAGAAGCTCTCCCCCGAGGAAGCCGCCAAGAAGCACGATGACGACACCCCCAACTCGGCCGACTTCACCTACGCCCAGATGATGATCGAGCACCACGCACAGGCGCTCACCATGACCGAACTCGCCCCGGATCGCGCCGAGTCCACTCGGGTCAAGCGGCTCGCCGAGCGCATCAAGGCGGGTCAGGGCCCGGAGATCGACGCCATGAAGGGCTGGATCAAGAACAACGGCGGCAAGGAGAAGGCCGAGGAGGACGGCGGCTCGGGCGGGCACGAGCACGGCCACAGCGATGCGCCGATGCCCGGCATGGCGACCGCCGCCCAGCTCAAGACGCTGCGCGCGGCCGAGGGCAAGGCCTTCGACGAGCTGTTCCTGAAGCTGATGATCACGCACCACAACGGCGCCGTCACCATGGCCACCGAAGTCCTCTCCGAGGGCAACAACATCCTCATCGAGGAGATGGCCAACGACGTGATCGCCCAGCAGACCAGCGAGATCAACCGGATGCGCGGGATGTCGTAACCGCAGGCCCTAGCCGCAGGTCGTGGCGGCATGTCGTAACCGCAGGTCGTGGCGGCATGTCGTAACCGCAGGACGTAACCGCATGTCGTGGCGGCGTGCCTAGCCGTCGGTGAGCACCGGGCCGCAGCGTCCGCGCCCGCCCGACGAGGGCGCTCAGCGGCGGTTGTGACGCGGCGCCAGATATCCCGCGTCCCGCGCAGCCGCGATCAGCTTGAGCGACTTGCGGCGGCTGCGGCCGGTCGCGCACATCACCGCGAGCACGGGGTCCCGCCCCTCCTCCTGCGCGGCCCGGTAGGCGTCGGCGACGATCCGCCGTCCGGCGCCGCCGCGCGGCCACGACGGCCTGGCCCGGTGCCGGGCGGACGGCTCGTCCACGTACTCGTGTCCGCAGCACTCGGCCCTGACCGGGTCGCAGCCACCCGCGTGCTGTTCGGCCACGACCCGGCAGGCATCGCGCAACGGGCCCTCCAGCCAGTCCGCGAGGGCCGCGAATCCGTCCAGGGAGAGCGGCGGCTGCGCCCTCATGTCCTCGATGGCGATGCCGCCTTCGGACACCACGGCGAGTACGTCGATCCTGGCGCCGTCGTCAAAGGTGAGCCGGACGTTGAACCAGGGCGGCAGATAGTCCGCGTACGGGATCTCCTCGATCCGGCCGAGCTCCGCACGGCCCGCGGCGAGGTGGCCGGTGGAGGCGCTGCCGTGGCCCTGCAGTTCCCACTGTGGCCACACAGTGACCGCGCCATTAGCTCGCCCCTCAGCATTCGGTCGATAGTGATCAGCGTCATAGCTATAAGAACTCTCCCGCACAGCGGAACCGTAGCTGTGTGATCACGTACGGTCATTCATGGCACGCACGCGATCAATGGCACACACACGATCAGATGAGGAGGCACCCCGACGGCGCAGCCCGCCCGTGGGGCCAGGAGTCCGGCGGACGGCGGGGCGGGCAGGACCTCTCCCCGTATGCGCACACCGGTGCGATGCTGGACTCATCCCGCGGAAGGAGCCCCACCGTGCTTCATGTCGCCGTTGTCGGATCAGGACCGAGCGGGGTCTACGCCGCCCAGTCACTGGTCACGCAGGAACGGGTCCCGCAGGTCAGAGTCGATGTACTCGATCGGTTGCCGTGCCCGTACGGCCTGGTCCGCTACGGCGTCGCCCCCGACCACGAAAAGATCAAGTCGCTGCAGAACAATCTGCGGACGGTACTCGCGGATCCGCGCGTACGTTTCCTCGGCGGCGTCGAAGTGGGCGCGGGCGGCCTCCCGCCGGCCCGGCTCCTCGATCTGTACGACGCCGTCGTGTACTGCGTGGGCGCCGCGACCGACCGCCACCTCGGCATCCCGGGCGAGGATCTGCCGGGGAGCTGGTCCGCGACGGAGTTCGTCTCCTGGTACAGCGCGCACCCGGACGCCACCGAGGACGGCTTTCTGCAGGATGTCCGCTCGGCCGTGGTGATCGGCGTGGGGAACGTCGCGGTCGATGTGACCCGCATCCTGGCGCGCGGCGCCGATGAGCTCAGGCCGACCGACATGCCGCAGGCCGCCCTCGACGCGCTGGGCAGCAGCGGGGTGCGCGATGTGCACATGGTGGGCAGGCGCGGCCCGTCGCAGGCCAAGTTCACCACCAAGGAGCTGCGCGAACTGGCGACGCTCGGCGATGCCGAAGCCCTCGTGGATCCGGCCGAGTTGGCGCTCGATCCGGCCTATGGCGACCCTTCGTCGCTGCCCGCGGCCAACCGCCGCAATGTGGAGGTGCTCCGCGCCTGGACCGAACTCCCGGCCCGCAGCTGTGCCCGCCGGATGCGCCTGCGGTTCTTCCTGCGCCCCGTCGAGATCCTCGCCGAGTCCGGCCGGGTCGGCGCGGTGCGCTTCGAGCGGACCCTGCCCGACGGGCAGGGCGGGGTGCGCGGCACGGGCCAGTTCGAGGACATCGAGGCCCAGTTGGTGCTGCGCTCGGTCGGCTACCGGGGCGTACCCCTGGACGGGCTGCCGTTCGACGCCGCGTCAGGCACCGTGCCGCACACCGCGGGACGCGTGCTGCGCGAGGACGCCGTGGCGCCCGGCGAGTATGTCGCAGGCTGGATCAAGCGGGGCCCCACCGGAGTGATCGGAACCAACCGCCCCTGCGCGAAGGAGACCGTCAACTCCCTTCTCGACGACGCCCCTTCACTCGTGCGGGACCGTCGTGACGACCCTCTCGACGCCTTGCGCGCAAGCGGTGTGTGCCCTGTCGAGTGGACCGGCTGGCAGTCCATCGAACGCGCCGAGACGGCCCTCGGCGCATCCCTGGGGCGCGGCCAGGTGAAGATCCCGGACTGGGACGGCCTGCTCGCGGCGGCCCGCTCCGCGGGCGAGGTGACACCGGCCGACTGACGCGGAGCTTCACCGGCTGAAGCGGAGCTTGACCGGCTGAAGCGGTGCTTCACCGGCTGAAGCGGAGCTCTATCGACGCACGGCGCTTTCCCGGGCGCCATCCCGTTTTGCCGGTGCGGCAAGTCTCCTGGGCGTGGACTGCCGGCTGCGCCGATGATCGGTGTGCAGTTGCCGAAGTCACCGCACGCCGATGGGAGCTTCCATGTCACAGCCCGAGACGACGTCACAGCCCGGCGCGACACCGCAGTCCGGTACGACGCCACAGGCCGGTTCGGCCGGACCGCGCCACCGTCTGGTCGGTGTGCCCGGTGGCCGGATCCACCTCGTGGAGCAGGGCTCGGGACCGCTGGTGATGCTGGTGCACGGCTTTCCCGAGACCTGGCATTCGTGGCGCCACCAGCTCCCGGCTCTCGCCGCGGCGGGCTACCGCGCGATCGCCGTCGACGTACGCGGCTACGGCCGTTCGTCGAAGCCGCAGGACGTGTCGGCGTACCGGATGCTGGAGCTCGTCGAGGACCTGGCAGCCGTGGTGCGGGCCCTGGGTGAGGAGTCCGCGGTGTTCGTGGGGCACGACTGGGGCGCGACCATCGCCGCGAACACCGCTCTGGTACGCCCTGACGTGTGCGCCGTCGTGGCCCTCCTCGGTGTGCCCTACTCGCCGCGCGGCGGAGTACGGCCCTCGGAGGTCTTCGCGCGGATCGGCGGGGACGAGGAGTTCTACGTCCAGTACTTCCAGGAGCCGGGCCGGGCCGAGGCCGAGATCGAGGCGGATGTGCGCGGCTGGCTCGCCGGGTTCTACGCAGGGCTCTCGGCGGACACCATGGACACATCGGGTGAGCACAGTCTGTTCTTCGTGCCGCACGGTGCGCGGATGGCCGACCGCTTCCCCCGCGGCCCGCTGCCCTCCTGGCTCTCGGAGGCCGAACTCGACGTGTGCGCGGGCGAGTTCGAGCGCACCGGATTCACCGGCGCCCTGCACCGCTACCGCAACGCGGACCGTGACTGGGAGGACCTCGCCCCCTGGGACGGCGCGCCGGTCACCCAGCCGTCGCTGTTCCTGGCAGGCGCCCAGGACGCCTCCGTCGCCTGGCTCGCCGACGCCGTCGAGGCCTTCCCTCAGACCCTCCCGAACCTCGCCGCGTCCCACCTCATCGAGGGCTGCGGGCACTGGGTACAACAAGAACGGCCGCACGAGGTGAACGCCATCCTCACCGACTGGCTGAAGGGGCTCGACCTGCCGGGCTCGTGACGTCGGCGGCTCAGGCGGCCGGCAACAGCGCGGCAACAACGGCGTAATCAACAGAATGTGCAAGGCGCTTACGGTCTCGTCCTGTCCCGGAACCCACTTGCGCAAGGAGTGCCCATGGCATCCGCCCCACCTCACGAGCCCGCCCGGCATCCGGTCGACGAGGTGCCTCCCGTTGCGCAGTTGGGCGCCTTCGGCCTGCAGCATGTGCTCGCGATGTACGCGGGCGCCGTGGCGGTGCCGCTGATCGTCGGCGGGGCGATGAAACTGCCGCCGGCCGACCTCGCGTATCTGATCACCGCCGATCTGCTGGTCTGCGGGCTCGCCACACTGATCCAGTGTGTGGGCTTCTGGCGGTTCGGTGTCCGGCTGCCGATCATGCAGGGCTGTACGTTCGCGGCCGTCTCGCCGATGGTCCTGATCGGTACGGAGGGCGGCGGGCTGCCCGCGATCTACGGAGCGGTGATCGTCTCGGGCCTTGCCATGGTGCTGCTCGCTCCCGTCTTCGGGCGGCTGCTGCGGTTCTTCCCGCCGCTGGTGACCGGAACCGTGATCCTGATCATCGGCGTCTCACTGCTGCCCGTGGCCGGCAACTGGGCGGCGGGCGGCGCGGGCGCCCCGGACTTCGGGGCGCCGAGGAACCTCGGCCTCGCCGCACTCGTACTCGTGGTGGTGCTCGCCGTGCAGCGCTTCGCGCCCGCGTTCCTGAGCCGGATCGCCGTGCTCGTCGGCATCGTGGCGGGCACCGCTGTCGCGATACCGCTCGGGTTCACGGACTTCGGCGGTGTACGGGGCGCGGACTGGATCGGGATCAGCACGCCGTTCCACTTCGGGGCACCGACGTTCGAGGCCGCCGCGGTGATCTCCATGCTCGTCGTCGCCCTGGTCATCATGACGGAGACAACCGGCGACATGATCGCGGTCGGAGAGCTGACCGGGCGGAAGGTCGGGCCGCGATCGCTCGCCGACGGGCTGCGGGCCGACGGTCTGTCGACCGTGCTCGGCGGGGTCTTCAACACCTTCCCCTACACGGCGTTCGCGCAGAACGTGGGGCTCGTCGGCATGACCCGGGTCCGCAGCCGCTGGGTGGTCGCGGCCGCGGGCGGCATCCTCGTCCTGCTCGGCCTTCTGCCCAAGCTGGGCGCGGTGGTCGCGGCGATCCCGGCGCCGGTGCTCGGCGGCGCCGGCCTGGTGATGTTCGGCACCGTCGCGGCCAGCGGCCTTCGCACCCTCGCGACGGTGGACTTCAGGGACAACCACAACCTGACGGTGGTGGCGGTGTCGGTGGCGGTCGGCATGCTGCCGGTGGGCGTGCCCGAGATCTACGCGAAGTTCCCCGACTGGTTCCAGACGGTGATGGACAGCGGGATCAGCGCCGGCTGCGTCACCGCGATCGTACTCAATCTGCTGTTCAACCATCTGGTGCGCGGCAGGCGGGAGTTGACGCCTCGGGCGGGTGCAGGGGCTGTCGGTGGCGGCGGTAAAGGTGACGGCAGTGAAGGTGACAGTGACGAATCAGCCCTCTCCGAGCCGGTCCGCCTCCCGCGCGGCCGCGTCGAGGACGCTGTCGAGCAGACCGGGGAAGAGCGCATCTAGCTCCTCGCGGCGCAGACCGCTCATCTTGGCCGTGCCGCGGTAGCACTGCCGGATCACTCCGCTCTCGCGCAGCACCCGGAAGTGGTGCGTCGTCGTGGACTTCGTGACCGGAAGCTCGAAGTAGGAGCAGGCCAACTCATCTGTGGACACGGCGAGTTCGCGCACGATACGCATCCTCATCGGGTCGGACAGCGCATGCAGCACGCCCTCGAGGCGGATCTCCTCCCCCGCGGGGTGCTCCAGTTCACGCTTACTGCTCGGCTCACGCTTGCTGCTCGCGCTGCGTTCGGTGTTCGTCGCGGTGGTCACGGCGGCTCCACTTCCTCGTCCCGGGAGGCTCATCCGCTGGTCACGGCTCCACGGGGCTTCGCTCCCTCATTGTACGAGACCTTTCGTAGTTTGACAGGTCTCGTAGTACGGTGGGTATCGTACTAAGCGAAACGGCCCGCCCCGAGCGGTCGGGCCGGGCCGAGCCCATGAATGGAGTCCGCTGTGAGTGCACTGTTCGAGCCCTACACCCTCCGGTCGCTGACCATCCCGAACCGCGTGTGGATGGCGCCCATGTGCCAGTACTCCGCGGAGGTCTTCGGTCCGAACGCCGGTGTGGCGAACGACTGGCACTTCGCTCACTACGCCGCCCGCGCGACCGGCGGCGCCGGACTCGTCCTGGTCGAGGCGACCGCCGTCACTCCCGAGGGCCGGATCAGCCCCGCCGACCTCGGCATCTGGAACGACACACAGGTCGAGGCCTTCCGCCGGATCGTGGACTTCCTGAAGGCGCAGGGCACGGTGCCCGGCATCCAGATCGCACACGCCGGCCGCAAGGCCTCCACCGACCGCCCCTGGAAGAACCGCGGCGGCCCGGTCGGCGCCGACGAGCACGGCTGGCAGCCGGTGGCGCCGAGCCCGGTGCCGTTCCGCGAGGACCACCCCGTGCCGCAGGAGCTGACCGTCGATCAGATAAAGGACACCGTCGGCCAGTTCGCGGACGCGGCGCGACGTGCGCTCGCCGCCGGGTTCGAGGTCGTCGAGATCCATGGCGCCCACGGCTACCTGATCAGCGAGTTCCTCTCCCCGCACTCCAACAAGCGCACCGACGCATACGGCGGCTCCTTCGAGAACCGCACCCGCTTCGCGCTCGAAGTCGTCGACGCCGTACGGGCGGTATGGCCCGAGGACAAGCCGCTGTTCTTCCGTATCTCGGCCACCGACTGGCTGGACGAGGGCGGCTGGACCGCCGACGACACCGTGCGCTTCGCCCGGCTGCTCAAGGAGCACGGCGTCGATCTGCTCGACGTCTCCACCGGCGGAAACGCCCACGGCGTCAAGATGACCGTCGGCCCCGGCTACCAGGTGCCGTTCGCCGCGCGCGTCAAGAAGGAGACCGAACTCCCGGTCGCCGCCGTCGGGTTGATCACCGACACGCAGCAGGCCGCGAAGATCCTCGCCAACGGCGAGGCCGACGCGGTGCTCCTGGGCCGTGAACTCCTGCGCGACCCGTCCTGGCCCCTGCGCGCGGCCCGCGAGCTCGACGCGGAGATCAAGACACCGAACCAGTACGCCTGGGCGATCTGATCCTGACGGTGGGGCGTGCGCGCCCTGCCGTCCGGTCCTGCGGGTCCGGTCCTGCGGGTCCTGGGGGTCCGGTCCTCACGGTCCTGGGGCCCGGCCCTGACGGGATTTGTTCCTGACGGGATTTGTTCCTGACGGTTCGGTCGCGGTCCGGTCCTGCCTGGGCGTGCCCGTCCGGGCAGGTCAGTCCGGGCAGGTCAGTCCGGGCAGGTCAGTCCGGGCAGGTCAGTCCGGGCAGGTCAGTCCCGGCAAGTCGATCGCGCCTCTGTCGGCCTGACCGTGGCGGTCAGATCGGGGCGATCCGGCCCGGCGGCGGCCTGACAGGGGCAGCTGCCCCAGCACCCCGATCGGGGTGACCTGACACGGCGGCACGACCGGCGGGGCCGGGCCGGGCGACCTGACCGGGACGATCCGGAGCCGGGCGACCTGACCCAGGACGGTCCGGCCCGGTGCGGCCCGCTCGGGGGCACTTGACCCTGGTGGTCCGCCCGGGGCACTTGACCCGGGCGGTCTGCTCGGGTCAAGTGCCCCGGGCCCGGGTGATCTGGCCCCGGCTGTCTGGTCCTTGTGGCAGGGGCCGATCGTCCCGGTCATCCGATCCGGTCATCCCATCCGGCACGCCCTCGGCGGCGGCGCCGGAGCGGCCGGGGGGCGTGCGGTTCGGGGGCTTTCGGTGTGTGCCCAGGTCAGCGCCTCCGGGGTGCGGGTCCGCAGGGCCGCACAACCGGTCCGGACGGCGTTCAGCATGGCGTCGGCACGGTCTCCCGCAGGGCCCTGCGGACACGTACGATCTGGGCGATGGACGACTTGTTCCCCGCCGAGGCCCTGATCGAGGCGGAGCGGCGGCTCGGATCGGCCGTCCAGGCCGGTGACGCGGACGCGCTCGAACGAATCCTGCATCCGAACTTCGTAGCCATAAGGCCGGACGGCCGCAGCCTGGGGCGCGGTGAGGAGATCGGCGGCCTTCGCTCGGGCGAGCTCACGGTGGACCGGATCGTCGCCGAAGAGACCATCGCCACCGTCAGCGGCCGCACCGGCATCACCCGCAGGGTGCTGACCGCCCGGGGCGCTTCCTGCGAACTCCCCTTCCACGCACGGGTCCTGTGCACCCGCACCTGGATCCAGGGCGGCCCCGACGGCTGGCTGCTCCTGATGACGCGCGTGGGCCCCGCTCCCCCCACGGATGTACCCGGGCCCCGGTGCGGGGTACGGCTCTCCGCGGGGAGTTGAGCCGCGGCGCCGGCTCAGCTCTCCGTCGTGGCCAGCCGGTGCAGGCCCTCGATGGCGAGGCGGTAGCCCTCCGTACCGAAGCCGACCACGATGCCCGCCGCCGCCGGGGACAGATACGAGTGATGGCGGAAGGGCTCACGGGCGTGCACGTTGGAGATGTGCACCTCGATCACCCGCAGCCCCGTGCCCTTGATCGCGTCGTGCAGGGCGACGGAAGTGTGCGTGTAGGCACCGGCGTTGAGGACGGCACCGATCAGCCGGCCCTCGGCCTGCTCCCGGCCCGCCTCGTGGATCCAGTCGAGGAGCTGGCCCTCGTGGTTGGACTGACGGCAGTCCGCGCTCAGGCCGAGCCCGGCGGCGGTGTCCTGGCACAGGGCCTCGACGTCCTTGAGCGTCTGCGCGCCGTAGATGCCGGGCTCGCGGGTGCCGAGCAGATTGAGGTTGGGGCCGTTGAGGATCAGTACGGAAGCCATGGGCACAGCGTACGGCGGGTGATCGCGGGGCACGGCGAAGGGCCGCGCACAGCACTGCGTCAGGCCCCACGGCGACCGCCCGCCGGACCCGCGCGCGTTAGCGTCGACGTATGAGCCGACCCGAGGCGTCCACGGACCGCGCCGTACCGCCACCCGCCCCGTCGCCCGTGTCACCGCCGCTGCCCGAAGCGATGGCCTCGGCGCCGGTCGTCCTCGACGGCGGGATGTCCAATCAGCTCGAGGCCGCCGGGCACGACCTGAGCGACGCGCTGTGGTCGGCGCGGCTGCTCACCGACTGTCCCGAGGCCGTCGAGGCGGCCCATCTCGCCTACTTCGAAGCGGGCGCGAGCATGGCGATCACGGCGAGTTATCAGGCGACGTACGAGGGCTTCGCCCGTCACGGCATTGACGCCGCGCGCACCACGGAACTGCTGCACGCGAGCGTGCGGTTGGGACGTGCAGCGGCACGGCGGGCCCGGGCCGCCGGGGTGCGCCGCCCCCTGTGGGTGGCCGCGTCCGCCGGGCCCTACGGCGCGATGCTGGCGGACGGCTCGGAGTACCGCGGGCGCTACGGCCTGAGCGTCGCCGAGCTCGAACGCTTCCATCGGCCCCGGCTCGAGACGCTGGCAGCGGCCGGCCCCGACGTCCTCGCCCTGGAGACGGTCCCGGACACCGATGAGGCACGGGCACTGCTGCGCGCGGTGCGCGGCCTTGGCGTGCCCGCCTGGCTGTCGTACAGCGTGGACGGGACACGGACCCGGGCGGGGCAGCCGCTGGAGGAGGCGTTCGCCCTGGCCGGCGCGAGCGACGAGGTGTTCGCGGTGGGGGTCAACTGCTGTACACCACAGGACGCCGACGCCGCTGTGGCGCTCGCCGCGCGGGTGACCGGCAAGCCCGTGGTCGTCTACCCCAACAGCGGTGAGCGCTGGGACGCCGCGGCACGGGACTGGTGCGGCCCCGGGAGCTTCAGCGCGCAGCGCGTCCAGGGCTGGGTGCGCGACGGGGCGCGCCTCGTCGGCGGCTGCTGCCGGGTGGGCCCGGCGGAGATCACCGCGATCGCGGAGCGGGTGTCCGCGGCGGGCTGAGCCGCGGTTTCGGCTGTTGTTGCCGGGAAACCCCAGGTCCGGGCGGTTTCGGGGCCATTGTCAGTGGTCGGGTGCAGACTGAGGCATGTCGTGGACAACGAGGTCAACCGACATGCACGGGAGGTGGTCGGCATGCCGGCCAACGAGGTTCTTCTCACCGTAGGAACGCGCAAGGGCCTGTTCATCGGCCGCAGGCGAAAGGGCGTCTGGGAGTTCGACGGGCCACATTTCAACGCCCAGGCGGTGTACTCGATCGCGATCGACACCCGCACCGACCCGCCCCGGCTCCTGGTCGGCGGCGACAGCGCCCACTGGGGCCCGTCGGTCTTCCACTCGGACGACTTCGGCGCCACCTGGACCGAGCCCGCGAAGCCGGCCGTCAAGTTCCCCAAGGACACCGGGGCCTCGCTGGAGCGGGTGTGGCAGCTGCACCCCTCGGCGGCCGAACCCGATGTGGTGTACGCGGGCACGGAACCCGCCGCGCTGTACCGCTCGGCGGACCGCGGCGAGAGCTTCGCGCTCGTCCGGCCCCTGTGGGAGCACCCGACCCGCTCCAAGTGGGAGCCGGGCGGCGGCGGTGAGGGGCTGCACACCATCCTCACCGACGCCCGCGACGCGAACGCGGTGACGGTGGCCGTCTCCACCGCCGGTGTCTTCCGCACCCTGGACGGCGGTGCCAGCTGGGCCCCGTCCAACTCCGGTGTCTCCGCGGTGTTCCTGCCGGATCCGAACCCCGAGTTCGGACAGTGCGTGCACAAGGTCGCGCGGGACGCGGTGGACCCGGACCGGCTGTATCTGCAGAACCACTGGGGCGTGTTCCGCAGCGACGACTCGGGCGCCCAGTGGACGGACATCGGCGAGGGCCTGCCCTCGGACTTCGGCTTCGCCGTGGCCGCCCACCCGCACCGCGCGGACACGGCCTATGTATTCCCGATCACCGCCGACGCGGACCGCGTGCCCGCAGGGCGCAGATGCCGGGTCTACCGCACACAGGACGCGGGCAAGAGCTGGGAGCCCCTGTCGCGCGGCCTGCCGGAGGGCGAGCACTACGGCACGGTGCTGCGGGACGCCATGTCCACGGACGACGCGAACCCGGCCGGCGTGTACTTCGGCAATCGCAACGGCGAGGTGTACGCGAGCGCGGACGACGGCGAGAGCTGGCAGCTCCTCGCCTCCCATCTGCCGGACGTGCTGTGTGTACGGGCGGCGGTGATCGGCTGAGGCGGGCAGAGGGAGGGCGGGGCGCCCATCGGTTGATGGGCGGGGCCGTTACGGCAGTAGGGTGACGCCCGTGGCTGCACGACCGTTGAAAGAAATCGTCGAACCAGGCTGGGCACAGGCGTTGGAGCCGGTGGCCGAACGGATCGCCGCGATGGGCGACTTCCTGCGCGCGGAGATCGCCGCCGGGCGCACCTATCTGCCGGCCGGACCGAATGTGCTGCGCGCTTTCCAGCAGCCCTTCGACGAGGTGAAGGTGCTGATCGTCGGGCAGGACCCGTACCCCACACCGGGGCACGCGGTGGGCCTGAGCTTCTCGGTGGCGCCGGAGGTGCGGCCGCTGCCGGGAAGCCTGATCAACATCTACCGCGAGCTGGGCTCGGACCTGGGCCTGCCGCAGCCGGGCAACGGCGATCTGACCCCGTGGACGAAGCAGGGGGTGCTGCTGCTCAACCGAGCACTCACCACGGCGCCGCGGCGCCCCGCCGCGCACCGCGGCAAGGGCTGGGAAGAGGTCACCGAGCAGGCCATCCGCGCCCTGGCCGCGCGGGGCCGCCCGCTGGTGTCCATCCTGTGGGGCCGTGACGCCCGCAATCTGCGTCCCCTTCTGGGTGACTTGCCGTCGGTGGAGTCCTCACATCCCTCGCCCATGTCGGCGGACCGCGGGTTCTTCGGCTCGCGTCCCTTCAGCCGGGCCAATGAACTGCTTGCCCGGCAGGGCGCGGAGCCGGTGGACTGGCGGCTGCCGTGACGCACTCCTGGGTGCTCGGAGTCGACTCCGGCGGCTCGGGACTGCGGGTGGCCCTCGCGCCCGCGCCCGCGGGTTCCTCCGTGCACGCGCCGCCCACCGCCGGGCGCGTGCCTGCCGGGCAAGCGTCTGACCGGCGAGCGCCCGACGAGAAAGTGCCTGACGAGCAAGTGCCTGCCGAGCAGGAGCCGTTCGCCGGTGCGCCGGGCGGTTCGCGTACGGCCGGGAGCGTGAGTTCGCGTGAGCCGGTGCGGACCGGGCCCGACGGGATCGACGCCGGGCATCTGATGGACCAACTGGCGCCGATGGCAGGAGAGTTGCTGGAGGCGGCGGGCAGCGGCGCGGTGGTCGCGGTGGCCGTGGGCGCGGCGGGCATGGCGACCCTCGGCGGCGATCTGCGCGCCCGGCTGCCGGGCGCGCTCGACGAGGCGTTCGGCGTGCGGCGCCTCGCACTCGCGGCCGATGGTGTGACGGCGTACGCGGGAGCGCTCGGCCAGCGGCCCGGGGCAGTGGTCGCGGCGGGCACCGGAATGATCGCACTCGGCACCGATCTGCGGGAGTGGCGGCGGGCGGACGGCTGGGGCCATCTGCTCGGCGACTGCGGCGGCGGCGCCTGGATCGGGCGCGCGGGCCTGGAGGCGGCGATGCGGGCGCACGACGGCCGGCGCGGAGGTTCGCCGGTGCTCCTGGCCCGGGCCGAGGAGGTGTTCGGCGGCCCGGTGACCGAGCTGCCGGGCAAGCTCTATCCGCGGACCGACCGGCCCGCGGCCCTGGCCTCCTTCGCCCCCGCCGTGGGCGAGTGCGCGGGCCACGACCCGGTCGCGGCGGGCATCCTGCGCGACGCCGGGGCGCGGATCGCGGAAGCGGCGGCCGCGGTGTGCCCTGCCGGCACCGCGTGCGAAGTGGCCCTCACCGGAGGCCTGTTCAAGATGGGCGACCCCCTTCTCGTACCCCTGAAGGAAGAGCTCGCCCGGCAACTGCCCACGGTGCGAGCGGTATCGGCCGTCGGCGACCCGCTCGACGGCGCCCTCGCGATCGCCGCGGCACTGGCCGACGACACGCTGCGGCTCCCGCACGACAACCGCCTGCTGCACCTCCCGGACAGTGACGGCCGTCGGTGATCCACTCGCGCGTGCGGTGGTGATCGTCGCGGCATCGGCTCGCACCGCCGGCCGTATCGATCCCGACAGTTGAGGAATTCGTAACTGAACGGATAAAAGCGGACGGATACCACTCAGCTGCCACCTGCCCGAACAGGGGAACCGGGTAAACCAGTAGCATGCGGCGCCATGAGCTCCCCCACTGGGCCCGCAAACGGCCTGCCCGTACGAATGCCGCGACCCCGCCAGCCCGGCCGGCACCGCCGCCCGGAACCCGCGGTGGCTCCCGAGGGAGCTCCCGCACTGGTTCTCGCCGTGCCGGGGGCGCCCTCACCCGCGATCCGCAGCCTCGCCGAAGAGGTCATCAGCATCGCCCGTTCCGAGCTGCCGGGCCTCGACGCCAGAATCGGCTACCTCGACGGGGACAACGCCGAGTACCCGACGCTGCAGGCCGTCCTCGTGAACGCGGCCGAGCTGCGTGTCGCCCGCTATGAGCAGGCGCGCGCGGCGGGCCAGGAGGTGGCCGAGCCCGACGGCCCGGTGGCCGTGGTGGTGCCGCTGCTCGCCGGTCCCGACAACTCGCTGATGCGGCAGATCCGGCAGTCCGTGATGGACAGCCGCGCCGCCGCCGAGCTGACCGATGTCCTCGGGCCGCACCCGCTGCTCGCCGAGGCGCTGCATGTGCGCCTCTCCGAGGCCGGGCTCGCCCGCGCCGACCGGGCCCGCCTCTTCACGGTGGCGACCGCCGCGGACGGCATCATCCTGGCGACCATAGGCGGTGAGGAGGCGGTGCAGGCGGCCGGTATCACCGGCATGCTGCTCGCCGCGCGTCTCGCCGTGCCGGTGATGGCCGCCGCGCTCGACCAGGACGGAGCCATCGCGGCCACCGCCGAGCAGCTGCGCTCGTCGGGTTCCGCGCAGCTGGCGCTCGCGCCGCATCTGATCGGCCCCGAGATCGCCGACGGGCTGCTCGACAGCGCCGCCCGTGACGCGGGCTGCGCGTACGCCGAGGCGCTCGGCGCATACCCGGCGATCGGCAAGCTGGCCCTGTCGAAGTACACGACGGCGCTCGGCATCACGCCGCCGCAGGCACTGGGCGCCCAGACTCACTGAGAGTGCGCTGAGCGCTCCGCGGGAAGTTCGGTATGACAGCATCGGCGGGTGCGTCGTGGCTGGTCGCGCAGTTCCCCGCGCCCCTGTGGGGCACGGGGAGCCGCACTGGACTTCCCCAAGCGGGTCACCGGCGGGCCCTTCGCTATGGGCGCCCCCGGGGAACCCAGCGGCGCCGCTCAGCCGAACACCACGCACGAAGCCGCCGGTGCCTCGATCGAGCCGCCCCGTCGCGGCATGCCCGTGTCCGGATCGAGGGTGAACCAGGTGACGTCGCCGGAGCGCTCGTTGGCCGCGTACAGGAAGCGGCCCGAGGGGTGCAGGGCCAGGTCGCGCGGCCAGTGGCCGCCACACGGCACCGTGGCGACGAGCCGCAGCCGCGTACCGTCCGTCTCCGAGGCCGTTGCCGCTCCCGTATCCGCCGCGAGTACGGAGATCACGTCCTCGCCCCGTGTCGCCGTCCACACGAAGCGGCCGTCCGGGGCGACGACGGCTTCGGAGGGGTAGGCGTCACCGGCCGGTGTGCCGGACAGGACGGGGGTCTCGCCGAGCGGTTCGAGCCGTCCCTCTGCGGCGTCCCAGCGGCAAACCGTCAGGGTCGGCGACAGCTCGTTCATGACGTACGCGAGGTCGCCGCGCGGATGGAACGCCAGGTGCCGTGGTCCGCTGCCCGGCCGTAGCGCCACCTCTCGGTGCAGCCGCAGTCCGTCCGCCGCCGGGGCGCAGACCCGAACCGAGTCGGTGCCGAGGTCCACGCTCAGCACCCAGCGCCCGCTCGGGTCGGCCAGGACCTGGTGGGCGTGCGGCCCATCCTGGCGGGCGGTGTCGGGGCCCGAGCCCTCGTGCCGCAGCACGCCGCCGCCCGGGGCGAGGGCACCGGCGGGGCCCAGGGGCAGCCAGGAGACGCTGCCCGAGCCGTAGTTGGCGGTCAGGACCCGGCCCGCGGCGAGAGCGAGATGGGTGGGGCCCGCGCCGCCGACGGGCACGGGCGGGGCGAGGAGCTCCGGTGCCCCACCACCGCTGCCGCCGCGCACGGAGAAGGCCGCGACCGCTCCCTCGTCCGTCTCGCTCACCGCGTAGAGCGTCTCTCCCGAGGGGGCGAGCGCGAGATACGACGGGTCGGCGAGGACGTCCGTGGCACCCAGCGGGGTCAGGGCCCCCGTCCGGGGATCGACTTCCGCGGTGCGGATGCCATGGCCTCCCGCCGACGTGAACGAACCGATGTACGCCCGGGCGCTGCCCACGTGAAAACCCCTTCCGGCGGCGGCAGTTTGCGGGCTCGACGGTAGCAGTAGGTCTAGACCAGCAGGGGTGGTCGGTCCTCGGTGTGGTGCACATAGGCGGGCCGGCGCTCCGTCGGGTCGTACGTGCGGTGGAAGACACCGGTGGCCGCCCCGGACACCGGCGGCACGATCCAGGACAACTCGGCGCTCACCTGGCGGCCGTTGCGCTCCTCTCGGTCCAGGTGGGCGAGGCCGATGCAGCGGGTGGCGTTGCGCCAGGCGACGCGGGCGCCGAAGGCGAGTTCACGTGTGGTGTGGCGGTAGGTTCCGGTCGCGTTGATCTCGTCGTGGACCTGCGCGACGCGGGGCGCGGGGTCGGTGCCGTCGAGTTCCTCGCGGTGGAACTGGGCGAGGAACTCGGCGGCTTCCCGCCACAGGGAGGCTGATTCCTGATGGCCCGCAGGGCACCGTTCGCCCGGAGTTGTGGTGGCCCGTTCGTGGCGCTCCTCTGCGGACGGGCTGTCGTGGGTCGGGGTCCGGTGGCTTCGGCACTGGAACTCGCCCACGGCGGACACCTCCAGGCGGCTGCGGGCCACGGACCGCTCCCGCACGGTCCGTGCCTCCCGTGTGTGCCTGTGACTACCCGCCCAGTGGCCTGATCCACCCTGTATGTGCCCCGTGAATGTGCCTCATCCGTACGGGAGTTGTATAGCGGCCTGGTCAGGACGGTGTCGCGTTGCGTACGGGTCCTGATTCCGTATGGGTCCTGATTCCGTATGGGTCCTGATTCCGTACGAGCCGCCGCTCAGGACGTCCGCGCCGAACCCTGCAGCGGGGCCGCCAACTGCACGAGGGCCTGTTCCAGGCCGTGCAGGTGGGCGAGTGCGCGACCGTCCGCGGGGCCGGCGGTTTCGGCGGCGGGCGCCGGGCGTGCGGACCGCGAGGGCGGTGCCACGTCCCGTGACGTGAGTGCCTGCACGGCGGCCTCGACGCGCCAGCAGGCCGCCGCGAGGCGGGCGTCGTGGGAGGCGTCCGGGTCGGCGGCGACCGAGATGAGGCCGCGCACCTCGCGCGCGCAGTCGTCGAGCAGGGCGAGGATCTGCCGGGCGCGGGCCTTGCGGGCGCGCTGCGGGTTGAGCGGGTGCACGAGCGGGGCGAGCGCCATCCGTACCCGGGCCAGGAGCGCTTCGAGTTCGGCGGCGTGCGGCGCGGGATCGGCGGCGGCGTCGCCCGCGAGCCGGGCGGCGGCGAGCGAGGTGCAGCTGTGCACCCGGCGCAGGGCGCGCGCGATCCAGGCGTCGGTGGCGGTGTGGGTGGTGATCGGCAGGATCAGCGTGACGGCGAGGGCCGCGCCGAGCGCGCCGATCGCGGTCTCCGCGAAGCGCAGGGCGAGCAGGCCCGGGTGAAGGACGCCCAGGAGGCCGTAGAGCAGTCCCGCCATGACCGTGACGAAGAACATCATCCAGGAGTAGGAGGGCGCCGCTGTGTAGAAGATGCCGAAGACGCAGACCGCGACCAGGGCGGCCGTGGGCGCGGGCGCACCGTGCAGCGGTACGGCGATGAGGAGCCCGGCGGCGATACCGACGACGGTGCCGACGACCCGGCGGAAGCCACGGACCAGGGTCTCGCCGCGCGAGGCGGTGTTGACGAAGATCCACCAGGCGGTGCCGACGGCCCAGTACCAGCGGTCGCCGGAGACGATCTGGCCGACGGCCACCGCGAAGGCGCAGGCCGCGGCCGCCTGGAACGCCTGCCGTGTGGACGGGCGGCGCAGACCGAGCCCCGCGAGCGGCGCCGGCGGTACGGCGGGCGGGGTGCGCCGTTCGATGCACCACACTCCGAACCGCACCGCACAGGACGCGGCGATCGCCAGGCCCACGGCCGCGTACAGCTCGGGGAGCTGCGCGGGTACGGCGTGCAGGAACTGGGTGACGAAGAACATCATGAAGGCGAAGATGCCGAGCGCGTGGCCGCGCGGTCCCCAGCGCCGGGCGTAGACACCGCAGAAGACGACCGCGACGAAGGCGGTGTCGCGCAGCAGCGGAAGTCCGTGCAGGGCGGCCGCGACGGCGAGCACCGGGAACCCGGCGACGGGCAGCAGCAGTGTCGTGACGGCCTGGCGGCGCACGGTGGCGTCGCCGACGGTGAACAGCGCGAGCAGCGCCGCGAGGCCGCCGGAGATGGACGCGGTCAGGGAGAACCCGGCGCACTCGGCGGCGGCCACCGCGAGGCCGACTCCGAGCACGGCCCGCAGTGAGGTCCGCAGCCGTACTCGACCTGGATCCGGTGCCACGAACATCCGCTTCACTACCGCGGTCCACCCCCTGCTCGACCGGGCACCCGCGCTCCCGCGCGCGTGCCGGCATCCGACATGGCAAAGGCGCCACGGGTCCTACCCGCAGCGCCATCGATGCCATAAGGAAAGCATCAGCAAGGTCACTGGCTCAACCGGCTCCTACCTGACTGGGCCATTGGTACAGTCGTACGCGAATATCGCAGGCGTACGGGAGGCCAACGGACCATGGCGGTGGACGCACTCGACACCAAGATCCTCCGGTTGCTCCTGGAGCAGCCGCGGACCAGCGTGCGGGAGTACGCGCGCGTGCTGGGGGTCGCCCGCGGCACGCTGCAGGCCAGGCTCGACCGCCTCGAGCGGGACGGGGTGATCACCGGCACCGGGCCGACCCTCTCCCCCGCGGCTCTCGGCCACCCCGTCCTGGCCTTCGTGCACGTCGAGGTCACGCAAGGACATCTGGACGAGCTGGGGGACGCCCTGGCCTCCGTGCCCGAGATCATCGAGGCCTTCTCGATCACCGGCGGCGGCGATCTCCTGACCCGGGTCGCGGCCCGCGACAACGCCCACCTCGAAGATGTGATCCAGCAGCTCATCCAGCTGCCCGGGGTGGTCAGGACCCGCACGGAAGTGGCCCTGCGTGAGCGGGTTCCGTACCGGATGACGGGCCTGCTCGACTCGGTCGACCGCACGGCCCCCGCCCGTCCCGCCCCCTAGCCCCTTCCCGGCGTGCGGCGCGGCCCTGGATACTCGGCACATGGAGTTCGTCGTCTTCATGACCCTGCCGGGCCTGGTCATCCTGCTGACCCTCGTGGCCTTCGCCGACCAGCTGCTGATGCGGGCGGGACGGGCCGGGGTGCTGCCGTGGCGCAACAGCGCACGGCAGGGGCAGATCTCCGCGACCGGCTTCGAGCAGCTCCACGCGAGCTTCTCGCCGGGCAAGCAGAACGAGCTCAAGGAGCGGCAGTCGGCGCTGCTGCAGCGCGACGACGAGGAGGACGGTGCGCCGCCGCACCGGACCAGCGTGGATCTGGACGGCGGTACGGCCGTGGTCCGGCTGCCCGGAACGCCGTAGCGACCGAGGGGCCGTAGGGACCGGCGGCAGTCGCAATGATCTGCCTCTTGGCATGCTTGAAGGCATGAGCAGCATGAGCACCTCGAGCAGCGGCCCGCACGGCGCCCCCCACCCTCTCGCCCGCACCTCCGTCGTCTTCGATCTGGACGGCACGCTGGTGGACAGCGAACCGAACTACTTCGAGGCCGGGCGGCAGCTGCTCGCCCGGCACGGCGTCCCGGACTTCAGCTGGTCCGACCATGAGGAGTACGTGGGCATCTCCACCGCAGAGACGCTGGCCCTGTGGCGCGAGAAGTACGGCCTTACGGCGCCCCTCGAGGAACTGCTCGCCGAGAAGAACCGGCGCTATCTGGAGCTGGCCGCCGCCGAGACGCACGCGTACCCCGAGATGCGGGCCTTCGTGGAGTTGCTGCACGCGGCAGGGGTGCCGATGGCCGTGGCCTCCGGTTCCTCGCGCGCGGCGATCACCGCGATCCTGCGGGGCACCGGGCTCGACGCACTGCTGACCACCGTCGTCTCCGCCGAGGAGGTGGAGCACGGCAAGCCGGAGCCGGATGTCTTTCTCGAAGCGGCCCGCCGGCTCGGTGTGCGGCCGGCCGACTGTGTCGTCATGGAGGACGCCGCGCCGGGCGCGGTCGCCGCGCACAAGGCGGGCATGCGGTGCGTCGCGATTCCGTATGTGGCGGCGAGCGCGGACGATCCGGCGTTCGCGACCGCGGGGCTCCTCTTCCCCGGCGGCCAGGACGAGTTCACGGCGCGGGCCGCGTACGACTGGCTCGTGCGGACAGCTCCGTCTTCCTGATCTTTCCGGTGGCGGTGAGCGGCAGGTCGTCGAGGAGTTCCACGACGGGCACTTTGTACGTCGCCATAGTGGCGGCCGCCCAGTTCCGCAGCTCGTCGGCGGTGAGCGCCGAGCCGGGTCGGGTGCGCACATACGCGTAGGGCCGCTGGCCCGTTTCCGGGTCGTCGACGGCGACCACGGCGGCGGCGAGGACCTCAGGGTGCCGGGCGAGCAGCGTCTCCACTTCGGCGGGGAAGACGCTCATGCCCTTGACCTTGATCATGTCCTTGTCGCGGCCGAGGTAGTGCAGACAGCCGTCCTCGTCGAGACGGCCGATGTCACCGGTGTGCAGCCAGCCGCCGCGCAGGGCGGTGGCGGTGGCCTCGGGCGCACGCCAGTAGCGGGTGAGGACGGACGGTCCGCGGACGAGGATCTCGCCGGGTTCGCCGAGCGGCAGGGGCGCGCCGGTGGCGAAGTCCGCGACGAGGATGTCGGTGCCGGGCACGGGCAGTCCGCAGAACGTCGAGTCGGGGGACAGATCCCGGTCGCCGTCCTGGAAGCCGAGCGTGTTGGTGTCGCTGGTGTGGGTCTCGGTCATGCCGTACGAGGCCTCGCGCAGCACGCTGCCAGGGTGCGTCGACTCCCGCCAGCGGTCGCGCAGTTGAGGGCTGAGCTTGCGGATGAAGGAGACGGTCAGCGGGGCGGTGAGGCTGCTCAGGTCGCGGTGGGCGCAGTCGGGGCGGCCGAGCAGGTCGAGGAGTTCGAGGTAGTTCTCCACGGTGCCGGCCATGGTGGTAACGGCATGCTGCTCGATCGCGTGCAGGGCTTTCTCCGGGTCCCAGCGGGCGAGCAGGACACTGGTGCCGCCGGAGACCAGCGGCGCGAGGATGCCGAGGTTCTCGCCGGCTATCCAGAACACGGGCAGGTAGCAGAGAGAGACGATGCCGCCGTCGCTCGATGCGGGAGCCGCGCCTTCGCCGGGTGCGGGAGCCCTGCCCTCGCCGGGTGCGGGAGCCCTGCCCTCGCCGGGTGTGGGAGCCCCGTCACCGCCCGGCGCGAGCGTGCGGCCGTTGTCGATGGCTGTGGCCGTGTAGATCATGTGGCGCTGGGTGTGCTCGCAGCCTTTCGGGAGGCCGGTGGTGCCGCCGGTGTAGTTGAGGGCGGCGAGTGCGTCCAGGTCGTCGGCGATCCGGCCGAGCGGCGCGTGGGCGAGGGCTGTTCGCCAGGCCTCTCCCCCACCCTCCGGGCCGATGCCTTCCGGGCCGATGCCTTCCGGGCTGACCGGCAGAACCCTGCGTACCGCGGTCTCCGCCCGCACCTCGTCGAGCAGCGGCAGCAGCGGCTCGGCCGCGATGACCGTCTCCGCGCCCGAGTCGGCCAGTTCGTGACGGAGTTCGGCGGCACGGAACATCGGGTTCACCGGAACGTGCACGGCTCCCAGCCGCAGCACGGCGAGCATGGCGACCACGAAGTGCGCGGAGTTGGGCAGATGGACGGCGACCCGGTCGCCGGGCCGCACTCCTCGGGCCGCAAGCCAGCCCGCCAACCGGTCGGTGTACGCGTCGAGTTGGCGGTACGTCGTGGTGGACCCCGCGAACACCACAGCGGGCTTGTCCGGGGTGAGCCGCGCCCAGTGCCGCACGTATCCGGCGACCGGAAGCTCGCCCGCGGCGTGCACGACCGTGCCGCGCTGCCGGCCACGCCGCGCCGCTGCCTGGCGGGCGCGCAGGTCGCCGAGGTGCTTCTCGTACGCGACGGCGAGATTCTCGCCATGCACAGGGGGCACAGTGCGTCTCCTTCGGACGGCGGACGACGGTCGGGGTCAACGGACGGCGTTCGACGGACGACGGGCTGATGCGGGCGGCCCGGAGCGGTTCAGCGGTGCGGGGCGACTCCCAGCAGATGGAGATACATGACCGTCACGTCGCGTACGGCCTTGCTGTACGCACTCGGCCGCCCGGCCGTAAGCCGGGCGAACTGGACCGACATGCCGCCGACCGCACGCGCCACGGCGAGCGGTTCTGCGACCGGTGCGGCCCGGCCCTCCGCGGCGAGGCGGCGGATGTAGCGGGCGTGCCGGCGTACCGGACGCTCCTGGATCTCCTGCCACAGCGCGGCCACTTCGGTGTCGGCCTGCGCCTGCTGTTCCACCAGGCGCAGCAGCGGCAGATGCTCGGCGTAGGCGGCGATGAACGCGGCCGTCGAGGCCTCGGCGACGGCGTGGGCGTCGTCGAGGTCGACTCCGGGCACGTCCTGCGCGGCGAGGAACGCGTCGCGTACGCGGGCCGCGAGCACCCGGAACACCTCCTCCTTGGAGGCGAAGTAGACGTAGAAGCTGGCCCGCGACACCTCGGCCTGCGCGGTGATGTCGGCGATGGTCGCGGGGCCGTAGCCGCGCCGCGCGAAGACGGTCTCGGCCGCGTCGAGGAGGCGGCCGCGGGCGGGGGTGTCGCTGCGGTCGCGGGCGGTACGGGTCGCCCAGGCCTTGTGAGTGCGTGCCACGCGGCGAGCATATTGACGTTGATGTCAATGTCAATGAGCATGGCGGCGCCGGGGCGGGTCCGCCCGGGACGTGAGTGCTGGAGGGGTTGGGTTCATGGGGTCTGCCGCCGTACTCGTCGCCAACCGGGGCGAGATCGCCGTCCGGATCGTACGCGCCGCCGCCGAGGCGGGTCTTCGCACGGTCGCGGTCCACGCCGAGGACGAGGCGGCCGCGCGCCATGCCCAACTGGCGGATGACGCAGTGGCGTTGGCGGGTACGGGCCCTGCGGCCCATCTCGACGGCGAAGCCGTCCTTGCCGCCGCGCGCCGCACCGGGTGCTCCCTGCTGCACCCCGGCTACGGCTTCCTCAGCGAGGACGCCGGCTTCGCCGCGCGGTGCGAGGACGCCGGGGTGCGGTTCGTGGGGCCCGCGCCGGAGGTCCTCGCTCTGTTCGGCGACAAGGCGCGTGCCCGCGCTCTCGCCGTGGACCTCGGCGTGCCGGTCGTGGCGGGCACCGACGGGCCCACGACCCTGGCCGAAGCCGCTCAGTTCCTCGCCGGGCTCGGCCCGGACGCCGCGGTGATGGTGAAGGCGGTCGCGGGTGGCGGCGGCCGCGGCATGCGGGCCGTACGCGGTGCGGACGAGCTGGCCGGGGCGTGGGAGCGCTGCCGCTCGGAGGCGCTGCAGGGCTTCGGGCGCGGCGAGTTGTACGTCGAGCGGCTGCTCGACGGTGCCCGGCACATCGAGGTGCAGATCGCCGGGGACGGCACCGGCGCCGTCACGCATCTGTGGGAGCGGGACTGCAGTGTGCAGCGCCGCCACCAGAAGCTCATCGAGATCGCCCCGGCTCCCGATCTCCCGGCCGCGGCCCTGGACCGGCTCCTGGAGTGCGCCCTGCGGATGGCCCGCGCCACCCGCTACGGCGGGCTCGGCACCTTCGAATTCCTCGTCAGGGGCGAGGAGTTCCACTTCATCGAGGCCAATCCGCGGCTCCAGGTCGAGCACACGGTGACCGAGGAGGTCACCGGCGTGGACCTGGTGCAGGTCCAACTGCGCCTGGCGGCCGGGGAATCCCTCGGCGACGTAGGTCTGTCCGCTCCCCCGCCGCGTCCTCGCGGCTTCGCGGTCCAGGCGCGGGTCAACGCCGAGTCCGCGCTGCCAGACGGCACCGTCACCCCTTCGTCGGGCACCCTGTCGCGGTTCGAAGTCCCCACGGGGCCCGGCGTGCGGGTGGACACGGCGGCCCGTACGGGCGATGTGGTGGGGGTGCGCTACGACTCGCTGCTCGCCAAGGTCGTCGCGCAGGTACCGGGCGGCGGCTTCGCGGCGGCCTGCGCACGGGCGCGACGGGCGCTCGGCGAGTTCACCGTGGAGGGGGTGCGGACCTCGATTCCCTTGCTGCGTGCGGTTCTTGACCATCCCGCGTTCATCGCGGGCGGGGTCGGCACAGGTTTTGTCGGGGCGCATCTGGGCGAGCTCCTCGCGGCCGCCGACGACACCGTGCCCCCGGGCGGCGGGTCGGGTGCGGTCGCCTCGCACGAGAACGGCGCGGTCACCCCGCACGGGAACGGGACAGTCACCCCGCACGGGAACGGCACGGTCACCGCACCCATGACCGGCACCGTCGTCACGGTCGACGTCGCCCCGGGCGAAGAGGTGCGCGCCGGACAGCAGCTCCTGGTCCTGGAGGCGATGAAGATGGAGCATGTCGTGCGCGCCGACGCGGCCGGCACCGTCATCGCCCTGCACGCGCGCGTGGGCGAGACCGTCACCGAGGCGGAACCTCTGGCCGTACTCGACGTGATCGCGGACTCCGCCACGGACGAGGGCGGCGAGCCGGACACCGATCCCGGCATCATCCGCCCCGACCTGGCGGAGGCGTTGCGGCGGCACGCCGTCGGCCTGGACGAGCAGCGCCCCGACGCCGTCGCCAAGCGGCACGCCATCGGCCGCCGTACGGCCCGCGAGAACATCCAGGATCTGTGCGACGAGGGCAGTTTCACGGAGTTCGGCGCCCTGGCGATCGCCGCGCAGCGCCGTCGCCGCTCCCTGGAGGACCTGATCGTCTCCACGCCCGCGGACGGCATGGTCACCGGCACCGGGCGGATCGACGGCGCCCCGTGCGTGGCCATGTCGTACGACTACACCGTGCTCGCGGGCACCCAGGGGCTGCAGAACCACCGCAAGACGGACCGGATGCTGCATCTGGCCGAGGAACGACGGCTGCCCGTGGTGCTGTTCGCGGAGGGCGGTGGCGGCCGTCCTGGCGACACGGACACCACCTCCATCGCGGGGCTCAATGTGATGACGTTCCATCAGATGGGTCGGCTCAGCGGTCTGGTGCCCCTGGTCGGCATCGCGAGCGGCCGCTGCTTCGCCGGTAACGCGGCGCTGCTCGGCTGCTGTGACGTGGTCATCGCCACGCCGGAGGCATCGATCGGTATGGGCGGCCCCGCGATGATCGAGGGCGGCGGGCTCGGTGTGCACCGGCCGCAGGACGTGGGCCCGATGGCGGTGCAGGTGCCCAACGGCGTGGTGGACATCGCGGCGGCCGACGAGGCCGACGCGGTGCGCCTGGCCCGGCGCTATCTGTCGTACTTCCAAGGGGAGCAGGGCAGTTGGGAGGCGCCGGACGAGCGGCTCCTGCGGCATGTGGTGCCGGAGAACCGGCGGCGTGTGTACGACATCCGCGCCGCGGTCACGGGCCTTGCCGACCATGACTCGGTCCTGGAGCTGCGCCGCGGCTTCGGCACCGGTGTGGTCACGGCGCTGGTGCGGGTCGAGGGCCGGCCGCTCGGGCTGCTCGCCAACAACCCGGCCCACTTGGGCGGCGCGCTCGACCGGGACGCGGCGGACAAGGCGGCGCGCTTTCTGCAGCTGTGCGACGCGTTCGGCCTGCCGGTGCTCTCGCTGTGCGACACCCCGGGGTTCATGGTCGGCCCTGACGCCGAACGCACCGCGACGGTACGCCACTTCGCCCGGCTCTTCGTCGCCGGCGCGAATCTGAACGTGCCCGTGATCGGCCTGATCCTGCGCAAGGCGTACGGCCTGGGCGCGATGGCGATGCTCGGCGGCTCCACCCGGGCGCCCCTGGCCACGGCCGCCTGGCCGAGCGGCGAGCTGGGAGGTATGGGCCTGGAGGGCGCGGTACGGCTCGGCTACCGCAAGGAGCTCGCGGCCCTCACCGATCCCGAGGAGCGGGAACGCGCCTTCCAGGAGCGGGTCGCCGAGCTGTACGAGCACGGCAAGGCGGTCAACGCCGCGGCGGCCCTGGAGATCGACGCGGTGATCGACCCGGCGGACTCCCGGCGCTGGATCCTCGCCGCCCTGGACGGATGGCGGGCCGAGCCTCGCGGCGAGGGTCCGCGCCGGGGTTTCGTCGATACGTGGTGAGAGCGACCCCGGCCTGGAGCCTGGGGGCGCGGAACTCGGGGCTCGCCTGGCTCAGCTGTCGCCGGCGGCGCGCGTCGTGGGTGTGAGGCTGCGCGGGAAGCGGGGCTCGACGACGGGGCGCAGGACACGGCGAACCGGCGCACTGGAAAGGACCAGCGTCACCGCGACGCTGAGCAGCGCCAGGAGCACGGCCGCGGTGGCACCGAGACGGGCGAGCAGCTCGTATACGCCGTACGCCTTGCCCGCCTGTACCAGCAGTCCGTGCACCAGAAACGGGAACATGGTGGCCGCGCCGAGCGCGGTGAAGGCGGTGCGGCGGCCGGGCACGAGCGCGAAGAACGCCACGATCAGGGCGGCGGAGACCCCGAAGAGCGCGAGCCGCATCGCGACGTAGGCGAGGGAACCGGTGTGCAGTTCGGCGTGGTTGGCGCGCATGTACAGCCAGTTGGCGTTGATGTGCGGCGCGAGGACATAGGCCACGGCGACGGTCCCGAGCAGCACGCACGGCGCCCAGCGGCGCATCGCGCGGGTGCGGATCCGCAGAAAGTGCTCGGGCCGCAGCTGCAGGCCGAGGACGAACCACGGCAGGAACATCAGCACGCGCGGCAGCGCCAGGTCGTAGCCCATGCCGGTCAGGCCCGCGGCGAGCGAGAGGGCCACGGAGACGGCGACGGGAAAGCGCACCGCCTGCCACACGGGCACGGTGAGCCGCCACAGGAACAGCGCGATCAGGAACCAGAGCAGATACGTCGGTTCGGTGGGCGTGAGGGTGAAGGACGCGCCGGAGACCAGGGCGTAGCAGGCCTTGTAGGCGACGGTGAAGACCAGATAGGGCACGAGGACGCGGGCGATCAGTGTCCTGATCTGTTCGGCGCTGCCGGTGAAGCCGCGCGAGAAGAGCCCACAGAGGAGGATGAACGCCGGCATGTGGAAGAGGTAGACGACGGCGTAGGCGGCCTTGACGGTCTCCATGTCCCGTACGAGAGCGGCCCAGTTGTGGCCGATGACCACCAGCACGACGAGCAGGAACTTGGCGTTGTCGAAGAAGGGGTCGCGTCCTGAGGAGGCGCTTCCTGACGGCGGATGCGGCCGGGTCTGGGTGAGATGGCGGCGCAGTGGGGCAAGGGGCGCGGAGAGGGTCACCGTACGGCTGCTTCCTGTGGTTCTTGATCCTTTCCCTCTGTGAACGAGACGGGGCCGCCTCAGTCCCTGCCCGGATCCGGCCGGTCTGCGTACGGCCACATCGGCTGGGGCTTGCCCATGCCCATTTTGGTCGATGCCGCCCTGGTGAACGCTGCCGTCCCTCTTGCCAACTCCCCTGCCGAGCGGGATGCTCCGGGCCGCAGCTTGATCGCGGCCGTGCGGCCGCCGTCACCATCGGAGGACGCCTGTGAGCATGCGCCATCTCCGGCCCACCGCCGACACGCCGCCGCCCGTCGAGCCGGAGAAGGCCACCGTCGACGGCACCGTGCGCGAGGCCGGCGTCCCTCATCTCGTGCCGCCCGCCGCGTGGGGCTCGCTCGCGGACATCCCCTTCGACAACGCGCGCGACGCGCCGCACGAGTTCGTGCTCAGCCGCAAGCGGCCCGACGGCACCTGGCGGGACGTCAGCGCGGAGGCCTTCGCCGCCGAAGTGCTCGCCGTGGCACGGGGGTTGATCGCCAAGGGCCTGAAGACCGGCGACCGGGTCGCGATCATGATGAGCACGCGCTACGAGTGGACGCTCTTCGACTTCGCCGCGTGGGCCGTGGGCCTGGTCACCGTGCCCGTGTACCCGACCTCTTCGGCGTACCAGACCCGCTGGATCCTGCAGGACTCGGCGGCCGTCGCGCTGCTCGTGGAGACGGAGGCGCAGGCGGCCTCCGTCGATCTGGAGCGGGACCGGCTTCCCGACCTGGGGCGGGTGTGGACCCTGGAGCGCGGCTTCATCGACGAACTCATGGACGAGGGCCGGGACATCCCCGCGCACCAGGTGCACGAGCGCCGCACCGAGCTCGCCCCCAAGCACATCGCCACGCTCATGTACACCTCGGGCACCACGGGCCGCCCCAAGGGCTGTGTGCTGACGCACGGCAACTTCCTGGCCGAGGTCGACAACGCCATCGAACTGCTCTACCCGGTGTTCAAGTCGGTCTCCAAGGAACCCGCGTCGACCCTGCTGTTCCTGCCGCTGTCGCATGTGTTCGGACGGATGGTGGCGGTGGGCTGTCTGCGGGCGCGGGTACGGCTCGGGCACGGCACGAGCATCAAGACCGAGGAACTCCTCGCGGATCTCGACGGGTTCAGGCCCACGTTCCTGCTCGTCATCCCGTATGTCCTGGAGAAGGTCTTCCACACCGGCCGGGCCACCGCCGAGCAGATGGGGCGCGCCTCATCCTTCGACCGGGCCGCGCGGATCGCCGAGCGCTACGGCCTCGCCCTGGAGCGCGCCCTCAACGGCGGCCGCGGCCCCGCCCTTTGGCTGCGGGCCGCCAGGCAGCTGTACGACCTGCTCGTCTACCGCCGGATCCGGGCCGCGCTCGGCGGCAGGGTGCGGTACGCGATCTGCGGCGGCTCCCGGCTCGGGCGACGCCTCGCGGCCTTCTACGCGGGCGCGGGCATCGCCGTCTTCGAGGGGTACGGCCTGACGGAGACCACCGCGGCGGCCACGGTCACCCCGCCGCTGCGCCCCCGCTTCGGCACGGTCGGCTGGCCGCTGCCCGGCACCCGGATCCGGATCGCCGACGACGGCGAGGTGCTGCTCAGCGGCGGCCAGGTGTTCTACGGCTACTGGGACGGGCCGAACTGCACGGTGATCCCCGCATCCCCCGACGAGTGGTTCGCCACCGGCGACATCGGATCGCTCGACGACGAGGGCCACTTGACCATCACCGGGCGCAAGAAGGACATCATCGTCACCTCCTCGGGCAAGAACATGGCGCCCGGCCCGCTGGAGGACTGGCTGCGCGCGCACCCGCTGATCGGGCAGTGCCTGGTCGTCGGCGAGAGCCGCCCCTACATCACGGCGCTGCTCACCCTCGATCCGGACGGCATCGCGCACTGGCGGAGGATGAAGCACAAGGAAGACCTGCCGCTCGAACAGCTGGTCCACGACCCGGAGCTGCGCGAGACGCTGCGGCGCGCCGTTGACGACGCCAACCGCCTGGTCTCACGCGCCGAGTCGATCCGTGAATTCACCGTTCTGGCGCAGGACTTCACCGAGGACGAGGGCCATCTGACGCCCTCCCTGAAGCTGCGGCGCTCGGCCATCGTGCGGGACTTCGCCAAGGAGATCGACGCGCTCTACGGACACTGAGCGGCGCGGACGCGGCGCGGGCGCGGCATGCCGCGCGGCGCGGCATGGCGCGGGCGTTGACACGTGTGCGGCAAGTACGCCGCACCGGCATGGCGTGAAATTACCCTTAAGTATGGCGTGACTTGTTACGCGGGCAGCAGTACGAACACGTTCCCATTCCTGTGAGAGTGAGGAACCTCACATGACGTCAACTGCCCAGCACAGCCCGGACCCAAAGGATGTGTCGCGCCGAAGATTCATTGCTGCAACTGGTTCTATTCTTGGGGTCTCGGTGCTCGGCGGTCACGCCGTGGCCGCCGAACGGCCCATCCCCGCACCGCGCTTGCTCGCCGACGGTGCCGCCGTCCCGGCCCTGGTGATCGGCAGCGGCTACGGCGGCTCCGTCGCCGCCCTCCGCCTCGCCCAGGCGGGCGTCGACGTGCACATGGTCGAGATGGGCATGGCCTGGGACACCCCGGGCTCGGACGGCAAGATCTTCGCCAACACGACCGCGCCCGACTACCGATCCTTCTGGCTGCGCACCCGCACCAAGCAGCCCCTGAGCAGCTTCCTCGGCTTCCCGATCGACAAGGACGTACCGCGCTTCACCGGTGTCCTGGACGCCGAGGAGTTCGCCGGCATCACCGTGTACCAGGGCCGCGGCGTCGGCGGCGGCTCCCTGGTGAACGGCGGCATGGCCGTGACCCCCAGAAGGGAGAACTTCGGCGCCGTACTGCCGACCGTCAACGCCGACGAGATGTACGCGACCTACTACCCGCGCGCCAACACGGGCCTCGGCGTCGCCCATGTGGACCCGGCCTGGTGGGAGAGCGCCGCCTGCTACCAGTACGCACGTGTCGGCCGCAAGCACGCCCAGCGCTCCGGCTTCCCGTTCGTCTTCGTGCCCAATGTGTACGACTGGGAGTACATGAAGCAGGAGGCCACCGGCAACGTCCCCAAGTCGGCCCTCGTCGGCGAGGTCCTGTACGGCAACAACCACGGCAAGAAGACCCTCCAGAAGACCTATCTGGCCCGGGCCGCACAGACCGGACGGGTCACCGTCTCGCCGCTGCACCGGGTGACTTCGGTCGCCCCGGCGGCGGGCGGCGGCTATACGGTCGCCATCGAGCAGCTCGACACCACCGGCGCCGTCACCGCCACGAAGGCCGTCACCGCGGACCGCGTGTTCTTCGCGGCGGGCAGTGTCGGCACCACCAAACTGCTGGTGAAACTCAAGGCCAAGGGCCAACTCCCGCTGCTGAACGGTGAGATCGGCAAGGGCTGGGGCGACAACGGCAACGTCATGTGCGGCCGCGCCAACCACATGTGGGACGCCACCGGGAAACTGCAGGCGTCCATGCCGACCGCCGGGATCGACAACTGGGCCGCGGGCGGCGCGTTCGCCGAGGTGGCGCCGCTGCCGACCGGGATCGAGACGTACGCCTCGTTCTATCTGTCGATCACCAGGAACCCGAACCGTGCCGCGTTCACCTGGAACGCTGCGGCCGGCCGGGTCGACCTGAACTGGCAGACCGCCTGGAAGCAGCCGTCCATCGACGCCGCCAAGACCATCTTCGACAAGATCAACGCCAAGGAGGGCACGATCTACCGCACCGACCTCTTCGGCGGCAGCAAGATCTGGGGAGACCACCTCACGTACCACCCGCTCGGCGGCGCCGTCCTCGGCAAGGCCACCGACAACTACGGGCGCCTGCACGGGCATGCGGGCCTGTACGTCATCGACGGCGCCCTGATCCCCGGCAATGCCGGCGTGAACCCGTTCGTCACCATCACCGCGCTCGCCGAACGCAACATCGAGCGCATCATCGCGGCGGACTTCTGAGCGGCTTCGCCTCCTGAAATCGCGGTACGCCCTGACCCTCCGGAACCCAGGAACCCAGGAACCCAGGAACCCGGGAACCCCGGAACCCGGAACCGGAAGCCGGAAACCTCAGTGACCGGGCAGCACGCACACGGCGTCGAGGCCGAGGACATGATTGAGCCGCCCGAACGCCAGCCAGGAGCCGAGGCACATGCTCAGCTCCACGATCTCCGGCTGGCTGTAGTGCGCGCGCATCCGGTCCCAGAACTCCTCGTCGAGTCCGTGGTGGTCCAGGGCGTACCGCTCCGCGTACTCGGCGGCGAGCCGGGTGCGGTCGTCGAAGACGGCGGTGGTACGCCACTGGGCCACCGCCTCGTCGAAGCCGTCCTCGACCTTGTCGCCGTCGCGGTCGGTGCGCCAGTCGAGACAGAACAGACAGCCGTTGATCTGCGCGATCCGCAGCCGCGCGGCCTCGAACTCGCGCAGCCCCAGGGTGGTGTGGGCGTACACGGCGAGGGAGAACTCCGCGGCGGCGGTACCGATACCGGGGACCATCTCCCCCCACACGTACGTGATCGGTTCCTTGCCCTCGGGAATGTCGATCTGCATGCGCGTCGTCACTTCCTTCCAAGGCGGCCGGCTGCGGGACGCAGCGGGACGTCGAGCGCGTCGTAGAGACCGGGTCCGGCCTCCACCAGCCAGTCGATGGCGTTCACGAGGCGGCCGACCGCGGTGGCGTTGCCGCCCGCGGACCGGTTCTCGCCCTCGTCGGTGGCCTCCACGGTGACCTCGATCCGCGGCCGCCCCTCGACGACCACGCGGTGCGCCCCGTCACCGCCGCCGGGCGCGACGGGCCAGTCCGGCGCGCAGGAGCGGTGGATACGGGTGACGTGCTCGATCACGATGCGGGGCTCGCCGCCGACGACGCCCTGCACCTCGAACCGCACCGCGCCCTGTGTCCCGGCCGCGAACTCGCCCATGGTCCTCGTGGTCACGGCCGTGTCGAGCGGACGGCGCTCCAACGTCTCGCGGATCTCGTCGACTTCGACCCCGAGCGCCCTGGCCATCAGCCGGATCTGCCCGCCCCACACCATCGTCGGAATGCCCTCGGCCAACATCAGCGGCTCGTAGTCCATGGGGTGCCCCATGCCGACCAGATGGCGCACCGACTCCTCCTGGTCGTACGTGGAGTAGTCGAAGATCTCCTGGCAGCGGACCGCGTCGACGCGCGTGCCGACCCCGGTGACCAGCAGCGGCAGGACGTCGTTGGCCCAGCCCGGATCGACCCCGGACACGAACAGCGAACCGCCGCCGTCGGCGATGGCGGCGAGCACCGGGTCACGGAACTCCGGCGGTGCGCCGCGCTGGTCGTAGAGCGCGTAGAGGGCGGGCGTGACGACCACGGCGCCGGCCCTGAGCGCGCGGGTGATGTCGTCGAGGGCCTCGTCGGGGCGCAGATCCCCCGACGCCGCGTACACCACCGCGCGCGGACGGGCGCCGAGCACCGCGTCCACGTCGTCGCGCGCCACGACACCGAGCATCCCGCCCGTGCCGTCGCCATCGCCGAGCCCCGCGAGATCGCCGGCGTCACGGCCGACCTTCGCGGGGTCGTGCACGAGGACATCCGTGAGCTCGAGCCCCGGATGGGCGTCGACGGCACGTATCGCCGCGCGACCGACATTCCCGGTACCCCAGACAACCGTGGAAATCATGCGCGGAGGGTAGCGAGGGGGCGTCGAGGTTCCTAGGGGCGTGCTGGAGGTTCCTGGAGCGGTACTGGGCTACGAACGGCGGCGGGGTTTGCCGCGGCCGCCGCTCTTGGGGGCACCACTCTTGGGGGCACCGCCCTTGGAGGCGCCACCGCCGGAACGGCCACGCGGATTCTTGCCGCCCGCCTTGGTGGGGGCCTTGCCTCCGCTCTTGCCTGCGGTCCTGCCCTGGGACCTGCCCCCCGCCGCGGGTTTGCGGCGGTCGCCGCCGGGGGACTCGGGGCGCCCGGCGTCGGTCTGGGCGCGGCCGCGGGTGCTGTTCACGGTCCGCCCGCGGACGATCCCGATGAAGTCCTCCACCAGGTCAGTGGTCCTGTCCTCCGGCCACGACAGGGCCACGCTCGACTCGGGGGCGTCCGTCACGGTGCGGTACGTGAGGTCCTTGCGGTGGTGAAGGCGGGCCAGGGACTGGGGCACGACGAGGACGCCCACGCCCGCGGCCACCAGCTCGATGGCGTCGGCCGTCGTGGCGGGTCGCTCGATCGCGGGCAGCCCCGGCAGCCGCTCCCAGCCGAGGGTGTCGTCGAGGGGGTGCAGCACGATGTCGTCGGACAGATCCTCGGTCGTCACCTCGTCGGCGGCGGACACGAGGTGATCCTTGGGAACCACGACGACCGTGGTCTCGGTGTAGAGGGGGATCGCCGAGAAGACCGTACGGTCCACGGGAAGGCGGACGAAACCGGCGTCCGCGCCCCCGTCCCTCAGAACGTCCGGGGCCTCGGCGGGCGTCACCTGGACGAGAGTGAGCGGAACGTCCGGCAGCCGCTCGTTCCAGATCCGCACCCACTTGCCGGGGGTCACTCCCGGGACGTACGCGAGGCGGAACGAGGGGGAGTCTGCGGAGTCTGTCACTCCGCCAGGTTACCGGGCGTGGTCAGCGGTCGCGCAGGCGCTCGATACCCTGGACATCATGACTTCGCACCAGAACACCCAGACGATGAAGCCCGCCACCGCGGCGAAGAAGCTGGGTGTGTACCTCGAGGCAACCCCCGCCGAGTTCCAGGAGGGCGTCGTCTCGCGCAGCGAGCTCAACGCGCTGCAGACCGATCCCCCCGAGTGGCTGCGCGACCTGCGCCGCGACGGCCCGCACCCCCGCCCGGTGGTCGCGGCCAAGCTGGGCGTCTCCATCTCGGGCCTCGCCCGCGGCGGGGTCACCGAGGCGCTCACCACGGAACAGATCGACGCCCTGAAGACCGAGAACCCCGAGTGGCTCCAGAAGGAGCGCGCCACCCAGGCGGAGGTGCGCAAGGAATCGGTGCGCATCAAGGAGATGCAGGAGAAGAAGGCGCAGCGCGCCACGGAGCAGAACTGACGCGCTCCGCCGGGGGCGGTTCCCGGAACGACTGACGAGGCCCCGGAACGACTGACGGGGCCGGTGCGCGGCGCGGCTCGCGCCGGCGGGGACACGCCCCACGGCTGAGGCGGCAGGACGGGACAGTCCGCGCCGCACTCCGTGCGGGCTCTCCGATACAGGGCCACAGCACCCTGGCGCACGCGCCGATCCGGACGCGCCCATGGCCGACCCCCGTACGGCCGGCGCCTCCGCGCCGCACGCCCTCACCGGATACACGCTCAGGGCACCCGCCGCACCCTGTCACCGATCGCCCCCGTCACCGGTCGCCCCGTAGCGCGGAACGGTGACGGCACACCGCTCACCGCACGGCTCGCCCCGCTGCCTTCCTCACGGCGCGCCGGTCAGCCGGTGCCCCTCGTCGGCGGCCGCGCGGAGCAGCACCTCGGCCAGTTCGTCCGGCGTGGAGAGCATCGGCCAGTGCCCGGTGGCGAGCTCGAAGAAACCCACACGGGGGTCGACGAGATCCTGCACGAGCGGGGCCCCCGAGGCCACCAGCGCCTCCAGGGTGGCGATGTCCATCGTGCCGCCGTCGGTGCAGAAGACACCGGTGGTCGGCAGCTTGGCGGTGGCCCCCGACAGCTCCATCGGCTGGATGAGCGTGCCGAGCGGCTGCGGCGAGGCGAGCCGCCGAAGCCGTTCGAGGCCTTCCTCGGACACGCCCGCGAGATTGCCCCAGGCCTGCCATTCCTCCCCGGTCGGCACCGGGATCCGCCAGCCGTCCTCGGCCCGTTCGGCCTGCTGCAGCATCCGGTCCTTCGTGGCCTCGTCGGCCATCTGCTCCTGGACCTGGCCCAGGACCGAGTAGCCGTCCTGCGGCATGGGCGAGTCCAGATAGACGATCCGGGCGACCCGGTCCATCCGGCGCTCGGCGGCGGCGACGGCCGGATAGATGCCGTAGCAGTAGCCGACGAGGACCACCTCCGGCGCCTCCACGTGGTCGATCACCTGCACCAGGTCCTCGATGTGCAGGGCCAAGTCCGTTCCCGGGCCCGCCAGATGGCGCCGCTCCCCCGTTCCGGTCAGCGTCACCGGGTGCACCTCGGCACCCGACTCCCTGAGCCGCGCGGCCACGTCCCGCCAGATCCAGCCCCCGGTGTACCCGCCCGACACCAGCACGAACGCCGTCATGAATGCCTCCTCGTACGTCACGGCCCGCACGCCCGGCCACCTCGGCCGCCCGCGCTCGCGGTCACGGTAGGAACTCCAGCTGGGGGAGATTCAAGCCCCGCCCCACCGCTCAACCGACCGTCACGGGTCAGCAACCAGCAGACGAACAGGGCCGAGTTGGGCAGCAGAGGTTCATGGACGGGCTGGGCAAGGAATGGGTTCCAATAGGTCGGCAACGGCTTGGTAAACCGGAAGGAAGTTGGTCCCGGACGGCAGGGACTTAGGTCCTGTGGCAATTTCTTCGCAACATGATGAACTGTCACCGTTCCGCCCGAACTCGGCGGATCCTGCCATCTTTTGAATATGGGGAATAGCGTGTCTGTGACCAAGTCCCGTCTTTTCCGGACGACTTGTGCTGCCGTTCTTGCCGGTGCCGTTCTCGTCGGGGCCGCTCCTGCGGCAACGGCCCGACCGGTGGAGGTGAAGCCGGTCGAGCCGGCGGCCGTCAACGGGCAGGGCGCATATGTGGATCTCGCGTCTCAGGGCTACACCTACGAGGAGGCCGTTGAGGCGTTCAAGGATTCCGATGTCGTCACGGTGGTGCGCGGTGACCTGCCCGGGGACGAGGAGGGTCCGGTGCTGCGGGGGGTCAGCTTCGGCTGGTACGTGTACGTGAAGCTGAGCAAGTCGCAGGCCAAGGCGATCAACGCGGGCTCTGCGGCAACCGCGGCCGGGATCATCGGTGTGATCACCGGGGGGATCGGCGGTGCCGTCGCCGCGGGTGTTTACACTTACATGGTCTCGCTCGGCAACGAGGGGATCGACAAATGCAAGAAAGGTGTGGAGATGAAGTTCTCGTACACCGGCAGGCCCAAGGGTGTTAAGTGCTACTGAGTTTGAGGGGCGCCGAGCGGGTCAGGAGGCGAATGTGAAGAGTCGCACTTCGGCCGTCGGCTTTTTGGTCGCCATTTTCGTGTTCTTTCTCGGCCTGCTCATCAGCGGTGAGCTGAAGTCGAGCGACGGCAGCCTGATGGAGTCGGTCCCCTTGTACTTGGCCATTGCCGTACCGGGTGGACTGTTGGCGGCCTGGATCGCGTCCCGAGGGCGACGCTGACAGAAACGCCCGGTTGGGCTGAATTTCCGGAGGGGTCCCGCAAGCGATTTGTGGGGCCCCTCCGGCACAGCGGGAGCGTCGCGGCGCTCCCTGCGAGGACCCTGCGAGTGCCGTGCGAGGACGTCGTAGGCTTGGTCCCTGCACCTGGGGGAGGTCGGGCATTGTCTTTCGACGGCATGTGGAGCATCGGGGAGCTCGCCGAGCGTGCGGGGGTCACCGTCAAGACCGTGCGCTTCTACTCGGACCGCGGACTGCTGCCCGAGGCCACCCGCAGCAGCGGTGGTCACCGGCGTTACGGACCCGAGGCGCTCGACCGGCTCCGGCTCATCCGCTCGTTGCGGAGTCTGGATCTGCCGGTGCCCGATGTCGGCCGGGTTCTCGACCAGGAGGACACGCTGGAGGACATCGTCGCGGGGCAGCTGCGCGAGCTCGGCTCCCAACTCACCGCGCTGCGCTGGCGCGAGGCCGCCCTCCAGCTGCTTCAGGACTGCACCGCCGAGGAGCGCGCCGAGCGGCTCCGGCTGATCGGGGGCATGTCCACACCGCCCAGCACCGCCGCCCTCGCGCGCTTCTGGCGGGGCTGGCTGCAGCCGTCCCGGATCCCCGGTCCCCTGGTCTCCGCGATCGTCGACCAGGCCGTACCCCAGCTGCCCGCCGACCCCACCCCGTCCCAGGTGCTCGCCTTCGCCCGGCTCCACGCCCTGGTCCGTGACGCCCGCCCGGGCAAGGCGCAGGCCCAGCCCGAGGCCCACCGGCGGGAGTCGGGAGAGCGTCCCGCCATGCTCTACGAAGGGCTCATCGAGGCCTACTCCCTCGCCTCGGCCCGGATACGGGCCGGACGCTCACCGCACCGGGGCGAGGCCCTCGACTGCTTCGTGACCGCCCACGCCCGGTGCCTGGGCACACACGACACCCCCGGCTTCCGGCGGCTGCTCGTGCGCCGGCTCGCCGCCGAGCCCCGTATCGACCGCTACTGGCAGCTCGTCGCCGAAGCGACCGCCCCGCGGTCGGGGCCGCCCGAGCCCACTCCCGGCAGCATCGACGTCTGGCTGCGTACCGCCCTGGAGAACACGTCGACGGGCGGCGACTCGCACACGGCAGCCACGAACGGCCGGCAACGGCCGCGAACAACAGCGGACAGCAGCGGAAGGTGACGATGTACACGATCTCCCTGGGCGACGACGGCGCGGAGCTCGGCCCGCTCGAACCCTGGCAGGCCGAGGAGTTCCTGGCCCATATCGACCGGGGACGGGAGTTCATCGGCCGCTACAACGGCCTCCCCGACATCATCACCGACGTGCAGTCGAGCCGTTCGTACCTCCAGGCGTACGCGGACAAGACCGCCGCCGACACCGGCCGCATCCTCGGCATCCGCACGGACGGCAAGCTCGTCGGCGCCGTCATCCTGCGCACCCTCGACTTCGAGCAGGGCATCGCCGAAGCGGGCTGCTGGCTGGAGCCGGCGGCCACGGGCCGGGGTCTGGTGACCCGCGCCGTGCGGGTCCTTCTCGACTGGGCCGTCGAGGAGCGCGGCATCCATCGCGTGGAGTGGTGGTGCGCGTCGGCGAACGCCCCCAGCATCGCGGTGGCCCGCCGGCTCGGCCTCACCAAGGAGGGCGTGCTGCGGGACAACTACCTGTACCGGGGCGAGCGGCTCGACATGGAGATCTGGTCCGTGCTCGCACCGGAGTGGCGGGCCGCCCGGCAACGCACGTGAGCGCTCTTCGGACCGAGGCCTTCGGCACGCGGCGCCCCCGACCGACGTCCGGCACGGAGGGTCCTGCGTGACGTCTTGACGTCCCGCCCCGCGCCCGGCACGCTCGGCAGAACTTGAATCCGGCGTCAAAGTCGGCAAGCCGACCACCGAAACAAGCCGACCACCGAAAGGTGCTGCGGATGGCGGAAGTGCGGACGGCGCGGGGCGCGGTGGACTCGGCCGGGCTTGGGAACGTCCTCGTCCATGAGCATGTCGTCATCGTGGGCGAGGAGTTCCGGCAGAACTACTCGGACTGGGACGAGGACCGGGTCGTCGACGAAGCGGTCGGCAAGCTGGACGAGCTCAAGGCCCTCGGCATCGACACCATCCTCGACCCGACCGTGCTCGGCCTGGGGCGCAACATCCCCCGGATCCAGCGGATCGCGGCCCGCACCGAGCTCAACATCGTGGTCGCCACCGGGCTTTACACGTACAACGACGTGCCCTTCCAGTTCCAGTACGCAGGCCCTGGCCAGATGTTCGAGATGCCGGAGCCGATGGTCGAGCTGTTCGTGAAGGACCTCACCGAGGGGATCGCGGACACGGGCGTACGGGCCGCGTTCCTGAAGTGCGCCATCGAGGAGCCGGGCCTCACCGCCGGTGTCGAGCGCGTGATGCGGGCCGTGGGGCAGGCCTCCGTGGCCACCGGCACGCCCATCACCGTCCATACCCACCCGCACTCGCAGTCGGGGCTCGTCGCGCAGCGGGTGCTGGCCGAGGAGGGTGTCGACCTGGCGCGGGTGATCATCGGGCACAGCGGCGACACCACCGATCTCGACTATCTGATGCGGCTGGCCGACGCCGGTTCCTTCCTCGGCATGGACCGGTTCGGCCTCGATCCGCTGCTGTCGTTCGAGGACCGCGTCGACACCGTCGTGGAGCTGGTACGACGGGGCTACACCGACCGCCTCACCCTCGCCCACGACGCGTCCTGCACCATCGACTGGTTCGGCCCCGTGGACCGGAACGTCATCGCGCCGCACTGGAACTACCGGCACATCAGCGAGGACGTCATCCCCGCACTGCTCGCCAAGGGCCTCACCGAGGACGACATCGACACCATGCTGCGTGCCAACCCGCGGCGGTACTTCGAGATCTGAGCGCGCGGCGGGCGCGGGCCCCCGGACAGTCAACTGCGGTGCCCGCGCCCCATGTTCCGCGTACCGGCTGCCGCTACAGCGCGCCCTTGCCCGCGTCACCCGCCGGCAGCGCGTCGTAGACCACGACATCGGCCGGGCCCTCCAGGGCGTCCTTCAGCACCCGCCCGATACCGGCGAGCGCGGGTGCCTTCCCGTGAGCGGCGAGGGCCTCCTTGGACTCCCACTTCTCGACCATGACGAAGTGACCGGCGGATCCGGTCCTGCGGTGCAGGGCCCAGCGGGCGCAGCCCGGTTCGGCGTGCACCTCGGCCGCCGCCTCGCGCAGGGTCTTCTCCACGAGGTCCTCCTGGCCCGGCTTGGCGATCATGGTGGCGATGACGACGTACGACATGAGTGCGTGCTCCTCGTGAGGGTGGGCTCCGGGTGGATGCCCCGGATGCGTTCCGGGCTGCGCGGTGCTCGGGCCGGGGCGGTCACAGAGGTCCCGCGCCCAGCAGCTGGCCGCCGTCGATGACGAGGGTCTCGCCGGTGATCCAGCGTGCGCCCGCACCGGCGAGAAAGGCGACCGCCTCGCCGATGTCCCGGGGTTCGCCGATGCGGCCGAGCGGGGTCGCGGCGGCCACCTGGTCCTCGTGCTCCTGCCACAGGGCCTCGGCGAGGCGGGTACGGACGATGCCGGGGGCGATGGCGTTGACACGGACCTTCGGGCCGAGTTCCAGGGCGAGTTGTCTGGTCAGATGGATCAGCGCCGCCTTCGAGACATGGTAGATCCCGACATCGCGGGCGACCGAAAGGCCGCCGATGGAGGCGGTGTTGACGACCGAGCCGCCGTGCTCGCCCATCCAGGCCTTCACCGCGAGCGACGTCCACAGGATCGGCGCCCACAGATTGACGTCCATCGTCTTCGCGAAGCGGGCGTGGTCCTGGTCGACGACGGGGCCGTACGCGGGGTTCGTACCGGCGTTGTTGACCAGGACGTCCAGGCGTCCGTAAGTCTCCAGGGTGAAGTCGACACAGGCGCGGGCGGCGTCCTCGTCGGTGGCGTGGGCGCCGAACCCGGCCACTCCCGGCCCGAGTTGGTCCGCGGCCTCCTTGGCGCGCTCGGCACTGCGTGAGGTCACCACGACCTGGGCACCGCGGTCGCGCAGGGCCGCGGCGGCCGCGAGGCCGATGCCCCGCGACGCACCGGTGACCACGGCGACCTGCCCTTCGAGTGCGCCTTCGAGGGAGCTCGCGCCCCGTCCGTCCGGGGTGCTCACGCCTCGCCCCGCCCGGCCTCTCGGCGGTGCAGTTCACGCCGCGCGATGGTCCGCTTGTGCACCTCGTCGGGTCCGTCCGCGAGCCGCAGGGTGCGCAGATGGGCGTACATGGAGGCGAGCGGGAAGTCGTCGGAGACTCCCCCGCCGCCGTGCACCTGGATGGCCCGGTCGACGACCTTCAGGGCGACCTGGGGCGCCGCCACCTTGATCGCGGCGATCTCGGTACGGGCCTCCTTGTTGCCGACCGTGTCCATCAGGTGGGCGGCCTTGAGCGTGAGCAGCCGTGCCATGTCGATCTCGATCCGGGCCTCGGCGATCCAGTCCTGGATATTGGCCCGCTCCGCCACCGGCGCCCCGAACGTCGTCCGCGCCTGCGCCCGGTCGATCATCAGGTCGAGGGCCCGCTCGGCCATGCCGATCGAGCGCATGCAGTGGTGGATACGCCCTGGCCCGAGCCGTGCCTGGCTGATCATAAAGCCGTCACCCTCGCCGGCGAGCAGCGCGGTACGCGGCACTCGCACGTTCTCGAAGAGCACCTCGGCATGGCCCTCGCGGTCCTGGTAGCCGAAGACCGGCAGACCGCGCACCACGGTGACGCCCGGGGTGTCGAGGGGCACGACCATCATCGACTGCTGCCGGTGGCTCGGGCCGTCGGGGGCGGTCTTGCCCATGACGATGAGGACCTCGCAGTGCGGGTGCAGGGCGTTGGAGGTCCACCACTTGCGGCCGTTGAGGACATAGTCGTCGCCGTCGCGCTCCATGCGCATCTGGATGTTGCGGGCGTCCGAACTCGCCACCGCGGGCTCCGTCATCGCGAACGCCGAGGCGATCTCCCCGGCGAGCAGCGGCTTGAGCCACTTCTCCTTGTGCTCCTCGGTGCCGAAGAGCGTGAGGACCTCCATGTTTCCGGTGTCGGGGGCGTTGCAGTTGGTGGCCTCGGGAGCCAGGTGGGCGCTGCGGCCCATGATCTCGGCGAGCGGCGCGTATTCGAGGTTGGTCAGGCCCGCGCCCCACTCGGGGTGCGGATGGAAGAGGTTCCAGAGGCCGCGCTTCTTCGCTTCGGTCTTCAACTCCTCGATGATCCGCGGATGGTGGTGCGGATCGCCGGACTCGGCCATCTGCGCGGCGTACACCGGCTCGGCCGGGTAGACCTGCTCGGCCATGAAGTCGAGCAGCTCGTCCTGGTACTCCTTGGCCCTGTCGGAAAGGTCGAACACGGGTCCTCCCACGGTCATACGGTTGAAGTCTGCCGAAGTCTGCGATGTCAGTGCGGGGTGGCCGGGGCGAGCAGCCGGGAGAGCGCGGCGGCCGTCGTGGCGGCGTCGCGGTGCACGATCCCGGCCAGGCCGATCCTGGCCGCCGCGGTGATGTTCTGCTCCAGGTCGTCGACCATGACGGTCTCCTCCGGCGCCGCGCCGAGCCGCTCGCAGGCGATGGCGTAGGCGCGGCGCGAGGGCTTGCGGACCCCGATCTCGCCGGACACGGTCACCGCGTCGAACATCGCGGGCAGGTCGAAGCCCGCGTAGCAGTCGTCGCCGAGGGAGTTGGAGAGCATCCCGACCCGGTGACCCTCGGCCCGCACCTTCGCCACGAGGGCGATCGTGTCCGGGTCGGGGCGCAGGCGGGCCTGCATCCGGCGTACGAGTCCGGGTCCTCGCACGGTCGCCCCGTGCGCCCGCAGACGCGCGGCGAATCCGTCCTCGAACTCGCTCTCACCGATGCGCCCTTCCTCGTGCGCCACGAGCAGCGCGCTGCTTTCCTCGTCCTTCGAGAGCAGCCGCAGCAACAGCCGCTCGTCGCCGCCGAGTTCACGTCCGAGTTCCCCGAAGGCGGCGACCACGCTGGTGGTCAGCACCCCGCCGAAGTCGAAGAGCACCGCGCTGCACGCGGGGGCGTTCGCGGGGGTGTCGGTCATCAGGACTCCTCCATGGGTGCGCGTTCCGGCGTTCCGGTCCGGCCCTGCCGCACGCTACTTGAATCCGGATTCAAGTTCAATGAAGCAGAACAACCCCCACCGGCCGTGCGTCACTTGGGGCCGAGAGGGCCGAAGGCGGGCGGGCGGCGCTCCAGGTAGCTGGTGACGCCCTCGGCGGCGTCGGGATGCCGGAAGGAGTCGAGCATCAGCGCCTCGGAGCGGGCCGCCGCGGTGGGAAAGTCGGTGTCGAGCGCCTCGTACACCTGCTGTTTCATCACGCTCATCGAGGTGGGTGAGCTCCAGGTGGCCAGTTCGGTGGCGTAGGCCACCGCCTCGTCGAGGATCCGGTCCGCCGCGACGACCTTGTTGACCAGGCCCGTCTCGTACGCCTCCGTGCCGCGCAGCACACGCCCTGAGAGCAGCAGATCAAGGGCCCGGCTCGGCCCGATCAGGCGCGGCAGCAGCCAGGCGACGCCGTACTCGGCGATCAGCCCGCGGCGCGCGAAGGCGGTGGTGAACTTGGCGTCGGGCGTGCTGAACCGGATGTCGCAGTAGAGGGCCTGGACCAGGCCGAGCCCGGCCGCGGCCCCGTTGACCGCCGCGATCAGGGGCTTGCGCAGGGTCAGCGGGAACCAGCGGGGACGCTCGCGCCGCGGCGGCCCGGCACCGGGCGACTGCCCGTCCGGCACATCGGCAGCGCCCTCGGCAGGCACGTCGGCAGCCCCCTCTGGCGACGCGTCAGCTGCCCCCTCGGCAGGCACGTCAACCGCATCCTCGGCCGGCTGTTGAGCGGCGCCGATCCGCTGCAGTTCCGCCATGTCCGCGCCCGCGCAGAAGCCGCGCCCGGCTCCGGTGAGGACGATGGCCCGTACCTCCGGATCCGCCTCTGCCTCGTCGAGCAGGGCGAAGTAGCGGTCCTCCAGTTCGTCGGTCCAGGCGTTCAGCCGGTCGGGGCGGTTCAGGGTCAGCACCAGGACGGGCCCTCGCCGTTCGGCGAGGACCGTCGGCTGCTGCGGTTCGGGGGCGGATGCGCTCACCATGGACGACCTCCTCAGGCGGACCGCCCTCTGTATATTTGAACTCAACGTCAAGTTCAATACGTGGCACACGTACCGCCAACCCACCCTGCGGCAGGGCGAGTTCGGCGGCCGGCCGACACGAGGGAGAGCTGCCCCGATGACCACACACCTGCCATTGGCCGACTGGGAGCGCCTCACGGCGCGGGACGTCGCGACCAACGGCATCACCCTGCGGGTCTTCGAGCACGGGCCGGAAGGGCCGACGCCACCGGGCCGGCCGGAGCGGCCCCTCGTGGTCCTGTGCCACGGCTTTCCCGAGCTGGCCTTCTCGTGGCGGCACCAGATCTTCGCCCTGTCCGCGGCGGGGTACCGGGTGCTCGCCCCCGATCTGCGCGGCTACGGCGGCAGTTCACGGCCGGCGGACGTCGACGCGTACGACGTACTGACGCTCTGCGCGGATCTCGCCGGGCTTCTCGACGACGCCGGGGCGGACGACGCGGTGTTCGTGGGACACGACTGGGGCGCGTCCGTGGTCTGGCACATGGCCTGGGCGTACCCGGAGCGGGTGCGCGCGGTGGCGGGCCTGAGCGTGCCTGCGACCCCGCGCGCACCGGCGCCGCCGCTGCCGATCCTGCGCTCGCGCCTCGGTGACGACTTCTACTTCCTGTGGTTCCAGGAGCCGGGCGTGGCCGACCGCGCCCTGAGCCGGAACGTGCGCAGGACCCTCGTATCCAAGGAGGTCTACTCCGCCGAGTGGGCCGCGAGGAGCGACGAGCAGCTGCCGCCCCCGCCATGGCTGAGCGAGGAGGAACTCGCCTATTACGTCCGGGCGTTCGAGGAGACCGGCTTCACCGGGGGCCTCAACTACTACCGCAACCTGGACCGCAACTGGGAGCTCACCACACACCTGGACGGACGCCCCATCACCCCGCCGGCGCTCTTCGTCACCGGCTCCAAGGATCCCGTCGCGCACTTCATGCCGGCCCACTCGCTGGAGAAGGTCCTCACCGACCTGCGCGGGCACGTCGTTCTCGACGGCGCGGGCCACTGGGTCCAGCAGCAGCGGCCCGCGCAGGTGAACGCCGCTCTCCTGGGGTTCCTCGATGGGCTCGGCTGATAGCATCCGCAGCCACCGGCTACGCAGACATACGAACGACAGTGGATGGACCGCATTGGCTGCCCAGGCCCCGGCCGCAGACGGCGGCCAGAAGACCACGCCACGCAGCGCCCGCGGCGTCAGGACGCGCAATGCCCTGATCGCCGCCGCCCGCGAGGTCTTCGAGCGCGACGGCTATCTCGACGCCCGGATCACCGATATCTCCAAGGCGGCCCACGTCGCGTCGGGCTCCTTCTACACCTACTTCACCAGCAAGGAAGAGATCTTCCAGGCGCTCGTCGAGCAGGTGCAGGAGGAGATGCTGCATCCGCATCTGCGGGAGCGCACCGGGATCACCGACACCCGGAAGCTCATCGACGCCTCGAACCGTGAGTATCTGCGCGCGTACAAGAAGAACGCCCGTCTCATGGCCCTGTTCGAGCAAGTGGCCCAGATCGACGAGAAGTTCATGAAGCTGCGCATCGAGCGCGGCAACGCCTTCGCCCGGCGCAACGCCAAACTGATCCGCACCCTCCAGGACGACGGCGAGGCCGACAGGGACCTGGATCCGCTGGTGACCGCGCACGCCCTGTCCGTGATGGTGAGCCGCATGGCCTACATGGTGTTCGTGCTCGGCCAGCGGATTCCCTTCGAGCGGCTCGTCACCACGCTCAACCAGATCTGGGCGAACGCACTCCAGCTCGGCGATCCGGAGCCGGAAACGGCGCCTGAGGCCTGACCGGAAGTCCGAGAGTCGGCGCACCCCAGGGGGGTATTATCGGCCATCGCCGCGAGTTGGCCGAAGAACGGTGGTTCCCGTCGTCCGCCGACGGGCCTACGCTTTCCTCGGGGAAGCCCGGCAGCCACTGCCGCTCGCATATCCCCGCGCGGTCCCCGGCCCCCGGACCTGGTGACACAACTCCCAGCTCTCGGCCAGCCGGAGCCGCTTCGCCGACATTCGCGGCCCCGGCTTCCGCCCTTTCGGTCCATCAACGGCCGGGGCGACCTCCCGCGCGCCCCGGCGCCGACAGGGCGGAAACGCGAAGACAGTGCGGAGGGGAGCCGCGGTCTTCGCGCCCGGCCGCCGCCGGCGCGGCGCATAAGCCCCGGCGGCGGCCGTCTCAGCCGCCCCCTGCCGCCCGGCGTCACCACCGCTTCGTCCACGTCCCGCCGCTGGTGGGCCGGTCGGCCCTGCTCTGTACCCCGGCAGCCCCTGGGTCCCGGCGCCGCCGCACCCGAGGCTTGTCGGGAGCGCACCAGCCTGTTGGGGAGCAGGGGGGAAGATGACAGTCACGCGGCTGCCCGGCCGAGGCCGTCCCGACGGCCGTGGCGGGAGCTGACACCCATGCGCACCCGAGTGCGGTTCTGGCGCTGGCGCCGCAACGAACTGCGCCGCCGCTCCGACGTGGTGGAGGCCTGGACGGTCCTGGCGCTCGGGCTCGCGCTGCTGCTCGGCACCCCCGCGGCGGGGATCGCCGCGGGCCTCGCCGCCCATGCCGAAGGCCGGGCCGCGGCCGCGCGGCAGACAGCCGGGAATCGTCCGGTACGGGCCGAACTGGCCCAGGACACACCGCGCTTGAGATCCGTGTCGTCCCACGACATCGGCCCCCCGCGCAAGTACCGGGCCACCGTCACCTGGACCGGCGCCGACCAGAAGGCGCACTCGGGGACGGCGACGGTGCCGGCGGGAACACACCGCGGGGAGCACGTACGGATCTGGCTCGACCCGCACGGCCGGATCGTCCCGGCGCCCGCGAACTCCTCCGACGTATGGGCGCAGACCCTCGCCGTGGCGGTCACCGCGTCCGGTTCGCTCGCCCTCTTCGTACTGGCCGCCCGCCTCGTCGTACGGCGCGTCGCCCAGGCCCGGCGGATGGCCGAGTGGGAGCAGGCATGGGAGCGGGCCGGACCGGAGTGGGACCACCGCAAGAGCTGAACGGAGACACGACCATGACCACGACACCGATACAGGAATCGATACCGGCCACCATCACCGGCGCCACGGTCCCGGCCGCGGCCCATGCCCTGACCGCGATCACGGCCAGGGCCCCGGCTCCGGCTCCCGCTCCCCCTCCGGCCCCGGCCCTGGCCCTGGCCCCGGCCCCGGCTCCGGCCCTGGCTCCGGCTCCGGCTCCGGCTCCGGCTCCGATCGCGACGACGGGCAGGACGGTCCAGACACTCCCCGTCGAGCATCGTGTCCGGCTGATGTACATCGCCCGCGAGGTGGCCATCGCGCAGGGCGAGCGGCTGTTCAAGCAGGGCGGGCGCGCCGACCGGTTCTGGATCGTCCGCAGCGGCACCGTCGCCCTCGACATGTACGTCCCCGGCCGCCGCGCCCCCGTCATCGACACGCTCGGTTTCGGTGAACTCATCGGCTGGTCCTGGATGTTCCCGCCGTACGTGTGGCAGCTCGGCGCGGTGGCGGTGAGCCCGGTGCGCGCCTACGAGTTCGACGCCCTGGCGGTACGGCTGATGTGCGAGGACGATCCCGCGCTCGGCAGGGAGGTCGGCCACTGGGTGGGCAAGGTACTCGCGCACCGGCTGCGCGCCACCCGTACCCGGATCCTCGACCTGTACGCGCCCTACGGCAGCGGCGGCCCGCGCTGAGCGGCCCGCGCTGAGCAGCCCGCGCTGAGCAGCCCGCCCCTGCCGAGTGGCAGGTGCCGGCAGGCTGTCGGCGTCCGGGACCATCCGGCCCTGGTACTCCCCGTCCGCGTACGACACGATCGTCCGACGGGAGCAATCATTCGCAGGGAGCCTCCATGCCCGACCCCCAGCCCCACCCGCAACAACAGCCCAGATCCGCCGACTCCACGATCCGTGTCTTCCTCCTCGACGACCACGAGGTGGTACGCCGAGGTCTGCACGACCTGCTCGACGCAGAGCCCGACATGGAGGTCGTCGGCGAGGCCGCCACCGGCGAGCAGGCGCTGATACGGGGACCGGCCCTACGGCCCGACGTGGCGATCCTGGACATCCGTCTGCCCGACAGCGACGGCATCACCGTCTGCCGCGAACTGCGCTCCCACATGCCCGAGTTGCCGTGCCTGATGCTGACCTCGTTCGACGACGACGACGCGCTCCTCGACGCCATCATGGCCGGGGCATCAGGCTACGTACTGAAGCAGATCAAGGGCTCCGACCTGATCTCGGCGGTACGCACGGTCGCCTCCGGCCAGTCGATGCTCGACCCGGCGACCACCGCCCGTCTGATGAGCAATCTGCGCGGACCCGACACGGGTTCCGCGGCGGCCGAGGACCCGCGCCTGACCGGTCTTTCGGCACGCGAACGCGAGATCCTGACCCTGATCGGCGAGGGCCTCACCAACCGTCAGATCGGCAAGCGTCTCTATCTCTCCGAGAAGACCGTCAAGAACAACATCTCCCGGCTGCTGTCCAAGCTCGGCGTCGAACGCCGTATCCAGGCCGCCGTCATCGCCGCACAGTTCACCCAGGCGGGCGGCGACGGCGGGAACCCGGACTGACGAACCGGACTGACGAACCGGACTCAGAACAGCGGACCCAGGAGAGCGGACTCAGGAGAGCGAACCCAGAAGAACGGTCTCAGGAGAGCGGCACCCGCCACGTGAGCCGCATACCGCCGACCGGATCGCCTGGTTCCAGGGTCAGTTCGCCGCCGCGGCGCTCGGCGCGTTCGGCGAGGTTGCGCAGGCCGCTGCGGCGCCGCTGTTCGGCGTCCAGGCCCACGCCGTCGTCGAGGACGGTCAGGGTCAGCCGGCCCTCGCGTACGACAAGGGCGACCTCGACGCTCGTGGCCCGTGCGTGCCGGGCGGCGTTCGTCAGGGCCTCACCGAGCACGGCCACCACGTCGTCGGCCACCGCCGCCGGCACATCGACGTCGATCAGCCCCTCCATCCGCAGCGCGGGCGTGAAGCCGAGCACCGCGGCCGACTCCTCCACCGCCCGTACCACCCGCACCCGCAGACCGCTGCCGCCCGGGGTCGCCTCGTGGGAGCGCAGGGCGAAGATGGTCGACCGGATGATTTTGATGGTGGAGTCCAGGTCGTCCACCACGCGGCCGAGCCGCTCCGCGCCCTGCGGATGGGTCATGAACCGCTGCGCGCTCTGCAGGGTCATCCCGGAGGCGAACAGCCGCTGGATCGCCAGGTCGTGCAGGTCGCGGGCGATCCGGTCACGGTCTTCGAGGACGCTCATCTGCTCGGCGTCGCGCCTGCGGTCCGCGAGTTCGAGCGCCAGGGCCGCCTGGCCCGCGAATCCGAGCAGGGGCGCCGTCTCGGCCTCGGTGAAGGGCGGCTGCTCCGCGCGCCGGGCGAGGACCAGGACGCCGCGCACTCCCCCGCTGGTCCCCATGGGCACCGCCACGGCGGGGCCGAGTCCGTGCCACCGGTCCGGGTGGTAGGTGACCCGCGGGTCCTTGCGTACGTCCGCGGTCGTGACCAGCTCCCCCACCCGCAGGGCCTCCCCGGCAAGGGTGCCCTCACGGGGCAGCAGCACATCGCGGTGCACCTCGACGTCGGGACCGAGCGCGAGCGCCTCGCGCAGTTCGTCGCTGCCCTCCACCACCAGGACCACCACGCCGAGTTCGGCCGAGGTGATCTCCCGGGCCCGCTCCACCATCAGCTTCAGGACCTGGGTCTCGTGCACGCCGGACAGCAGGCTGTAGGTGAACTCGGCACTCAGCGCGAGCCAGCTCTCCCGAAGCCGCACCTCCTGGTAGAGGCGGGCGTTCTCGATCGCCACTCCGGCGGCGACGGCGAGGGTGGACAGGACGGCCTCGTCCTCGGCGTCGAACTCACCGCCGCGCTTCTCGGTCAGATACAGATTTCCGAACACCTCGTCGCGCACGCGGACCGGCACTCCCAGGAAGCTGCCCATCGGCGGATGGTGTGCCGGGAAGCCGGACGACGCCGGGTGCTCGGACAGATCGGCCAGGCGCAGGGGTTCCGGGTGCCGGATCAGCTCGCCGAGCAGGCCGTGACCGGAGGGCAAGTCGCCGATCTGTGCCCATACTTCGTCGCTGACGCCCACCGGCAGGAAGCGGGAGAGCCGGCGCCGGTCCTGCCCGATCACTCCGAGTGCGCCGTACTCGCAGTCGAGGAGGACCACCGCGGCCTCCACGATCCGCCGCAGCACCTGCGACAGATCGAGCTCCTTGCCGACCGAGAGCACGGCTTCGAGCAGCCCGTGCAGCCGGTCGCGGGTGCCGAGGACCGCGTCGATCCGTATCTGCAGCTCTCCGAGGAGCTCATCGAGCCTCAGCCGGGGCAACTGCCCCGCCTCCTCGACCCCGTCCCCACCCATGACGTTCCTCCGCCCCTACGCGCGCCGGCTGCCGGCAGCCGGCGAGACATCCCCGCGCCCACGGTAGTGGCCCGTCCCGTCAGGGGAAACGGAATGCGTACTCACACGGTGAGGCTCGCGCGGGCCACCGCCAGGGCCTGCTCCGCGTAGCCGCGGCCGAAAAGCACGGTGTGCACCAGGAGCGGGAACAGCTGGTGCAGTCCGACGCGCTCGCGCCAGCCGTCGGCGAGCGGGGCCACCTGCCGGTAGCCGTCGAGGACTTCGGCCAGGTGGGGGCAGCCGAAGAGCTGGAGCATCGCCAGGTCGGTCTCGCGGTGGCCGCCGTGCGCGGCCGGGTCGATCAGCCAGACCCGCCCGTCGTCGCCCCACAGCACGTTTCCGTTCCACAGGTCGCCGTGCAGCCGGGCGGGCGGCTCCGCCGGACCTGCCAGTTCGGGCAGCCGCTCGCAGACCGTCTCGATCACCGTGGCCTCGGCGGCGCGGACCGTGCCGTCGTCGACGGCGCGGCGCAGATAGGGCAGCACCCGGTGTCCGGCGTACCAGCGGGGCCAGTCGGCGCCGGGGACGTTGCGCATGGGGGCACGTCCGATGTACGCGTCCTGCGGGCCGTCGGGCGGCGGTGCGCCGAACGCGGGCGCGCCGGTGTCGTGCAGAGCGGCCAGTTCGCGGCCGAACCGGGCGGCCGCACGGGCGCTCGGCGGTACGGACGCGATCCGGTCGGTGACGAGCCAGTTCCGGTCGTGGCCGTGCACGGCCGGGATCCGGACCGTGCCGGCGGCGGCGAGCCAGCGCAGGCCCGCCGCTTCGGCCACCGCGGCGCCGGGGTCGTCACCGCGCTTGACCATCACCAACCGCCCGTCGCCGAGGGTGACTTCGGCGAGCGTCCCGGAGAGCCGGCGCTCCCCGACCACCGGCCGCCCGGTGAGCCGTGCCGCCACGGCCCCCGGCGACTCGGCGCCGTCCGTGTCGTGTCGCGGGGTCACCTGTACCTCGTGAATTCACTGGTGGTCGCTTACTGATGGTCGCTTTTCGTCAACGTACACCGGGAAGTGCGGCGGCCCGGCGCTCAGATCACCCGCACCACATGCTTGCCCCGGACACCGCCTGCCTCAAGGGCGCGATGCTCTTCGCCGGTCAGCTCGGCGACTGTGTGTCGGTCGTCGACGACGCGCTCGCCGATCCCGATCCCTGGCGGGGCTTCCGCACGGTCATCGAGAAGGTGTGTGCCATGCATGTCGCCGACCGGGGCTTCAGCGCGGCCTTCCTGACGGCATTCCCTGACGCGGTCGACTTCGAGCGTGAACGCGAGCGCGCCGAGCGGGGGTTCGCGGTGCTCGCGCAACGGGCCAAGGACGCCGGGCGGCTCCGCCCCGACTTCGACAGCAGCGATCTCGCGCTCGTCCTCACGGCCAACAGCGGTGTCGCCACCGCATCGCCCGAGGCGGCCGCCGCCGCGTCGCGCCGCCTGGTCGCCCTGCTGCTGCAGTCCTTCAGCACCGGCGACGCCGACGAGCCGCTGCCGCCGCCCGTCCCGCTGGAGCTCCACCACCTGCCCCGGCCTCAGGCGGGGTGACGGTGGCGGTGGCAGGGCTCCGGCCGAGTGGCCCTCATGGGCGCCAGCACAGGGCCGGGTCGGGGTGGTCGTCGAAACCGAGTGCGCGATAGAGCGGCTCGCCCTCGGCGGAGGCGTACAGATCCACGCGGGCCGCCTCCCGCTCGCGGAGCCAGTCCAGGAGGCCCTGCATGATCGCCCGGCTGTGTCCGCGCCGCCGGTGGGCCGGATCGGTGATCACTCCGATCACATGACCGATCCGGCCGTTGCGCAGATGCGGGCCCGGCAGCCGCTGCTCGATGGTGCCGATACCGCAGGCGGCGAGACCGCGCCGGCCGCCTTCACGGTCCTCGCCGTCCTCGCCGCCTTCACTGCCCTCGCTGTCCACGACCAGAATGCGCACGGAGTCCGAAGTCACCTGCTCCTTCAGGACGGTGGCGAGGTTGTGGCGCCAATCGTCCTCCTGCGAGGCCGGGTTGAAGAAGTCTCCGCCCAGCGTCTCGAAGAGCAGGGCCCGCAGCCGTACGAGCTCCGCGACGTCGTCCACCACTGCCTGCCGTATCCGCGCCATGTAATGAGCCTATAGCCGTTGTGACACTTACGACAACTGTCGCGGGACCGGTTGAGTCGACAGCTATCTTCAGGGCCCGTCGACAGCGATGGCCTGCACCGGGCAGGCCCGGACCGCCTCGCGCACCAGGGTGTCGCCGTCGTCGCGGTACTCACCGCCGGGCAGCACCTCACTCAGGCCGTCGTCGTCCTGAGTGAAGACGCCCGGCGCGGTGAGGGCGCACATACCGGCGCCCACACACCGCTCCTTCTCGATATGAAGCCGCATCGTCATCTCCTACCAGGTGACGGGGAGTTCGAGCATTCCCTGGATCGTGTCGCCCGGCTTGAAGGGGATCTCCTGTGCGGGCACGGCGAGTTCCAGCTTCGGCAGCCGCCGGAACAAGGCCCGCAGGGCGATCTCGAGTTCCGCCCGGGCGAGGTTCTGGCCCAGGCACTGATGGATACCGAAACCGAAGGCGAGGTGGTGGCGGGTGGCCCGGTGCCAGTCCAGCTCTTCGGACTCCGGGTACACGTCGGCGTCACGGTTGATGAGGGAGGTCGAGAAGACGACGCCGTCGCCGGCCCGGATCGTCCGGCCCGCGACCTCGATATCCTCCTTCGCCACCCGCAGCATGCCGTCCGCGATCGACAGAAAGCGCAGCAGCTCCTCGACGGCGGCGGGCATCAGCGTCTCGTCGGCCCGCAGTTGGGCGAGCTGCTCCGGATGCTGGAGCAGCGTGAAGGTGCCGAGCGAGATCATGTTGGCGGTGGTCTCATGGCCCGCGACGAGCAGGATGACGGCCAGGCTGACCAGTTCGTCGCGGTCGGCCGTATCCCCGGCGGGAGTCGCGCGGTGCTCCCTGATCAGGTCGTCGAGGAGGCCGTCGCCGGGGTCGCCCCACTTCCGCTCGATCAACTGGTGGAAGTATCCCTCCAGTTCACCCCTGGCCCGCTCGACGTCCTCGGCGCGCGGGCCGCGCAGGAGGCGCCGGGACTGCTCCTCGAAGTAGTCGTGGTCGGCGTAGGGCACCCCGAGGAGGGCGCAGATCACCATGGAGGGCACCGGCAGCGCGAAGGCGCTCACCACCTCGGCCGGGCTTCCCTGCTCCTCCATTGCGTCGAGGAGCCGGTCGACGGTCTCCTGGATCCTGGGGCGCAGCGCGTTGATCCGCTTGACCGCGAAGCTGGGGATGAGCTTGCGGCGCTGGACGTTGTGCAGCGGGTCATCGACGCCGATCAGGGCGACACCACGGTCACGGATGGCGGCGAAGCGTTCCGTGGGCGCGGGGAAGGACTTGTTCCTGCGGTCGCTGGACAGCCGCTGGTCGGCGAGGAGTTGGCGGGCCGCCGCATGTCCGGTGACCGCCCACACGGAACGGCCGTCGTAGAAGGTGACGCGGGTCAGCGGCCGGGCCGCGCGGAGGGGTTCGTAGGCTGTGGGCGGGTGGTAGGGGCACGCACGGTCCTGGGGGAAAGCCACTGCTTCCGTCATGAATGACCTCATTTGCGAAGCGCCGTCTTGCCTCTCACCATTGGATGCCTCAGGCATCTACCTCGTCCACGTCGGCACCGGCCAGATCGCCCGGGGCCGCCTCTGGCCTGATTGATTCGTACGCAGTCTCGAGCCGGCTCGGCGGGCCGATCTCCAGGGGCCGGATCCGGACGGACATGCCACGCGTCGGCCGGGCGCCGTGGCCTGAACTGCCCATAAGAACGGTCCAGAAAGCATCCGGCCCATCGGCACGCCCCGCTCAGAGGCCACTCGGACGCCGCTCAGAGGTCCCCTCCGAGGTCCCTAATGGCCCCTAAACGCCCCTGAAAGCCCCTCAGAGGCCGAGGGCCGCCACGTCCCGGGCGGGCCGGGGCAGCTTGAGACGCGCGACCTTGGAACGGGTCCGCTCGTCCACCGTGAAGCCCCAGCGCTCGAAGAACCCGATCAGGTCCGTGTGCGCGGCACGGGAGGCCACGACCATCAAGAAGCGCTTGCGGGCGCCCTCGTCGTCGGGGACGGTGCGCTCCTCGCGCGCGAGACGGTGCAGGGTGGCGTAGAACTCATCCCCGAAAGCCATACGCAGCTGCTCGAACATCACCAGCATGGTGCACGGCTCCTCGGCCAGATCGGCGAAGTCCCGCTCCCCGTCAGGCCGTTCGAGGAAGGCGCGCGCCTTGTCCAAGTGCCCCTCCTGCTCCAGGCGCGAGGGCTCGCCGAACATACGCTGCACCGCCAGGGAGTACACGTTCACCGTGACCTCTGTGGTCTGCTCCCACTCCCAGACCGCCTGCTGGTGCAGATGTCCGAGCTCGTGCCACATGCCCCACGAGCGGCGCAGCCCCTTGGTGGTGAGCATCTCCTCCATGAGGTCGGCGGGCCAGTGCACCCGGAAGGTGTAGGCGTTGGGGTTGGTGCCCGCCTCGCCTTCCGAGACGTAGTACAGCAGAGGGCTCACGCGGTCCTGCTCGTGCGGCCCCGGCTGCCCCGCCACGGTGTTCTCCGTGCGGACGATGTCGTCGTACGTGCGCAGCAGACGCCGTACGTCCTCGTCCCGGTACTTGAGGGCCGCGTGCAGGGAATCCGTCAACACCGTGTGTTTGCTGCGGAGTTGGCCCACCGGGACGTTCTCCGGGTCGTTCTCGGCTGCGTCGAGTGTCGACGCCCACGCGTCGGGTTCGGTCACGTCCAGGACGTACAGCGGAATACGGCGGGAGCTGTCACCGAAGGTCACGGTGGTCAGGGGGGGGCTCCTCGCCACGGGAGTCCTGCGGGTAGCGGATCCGCAGGGGGCCGCCCTTGGGGCCGGTCACCGTGGTGCTCGCGCCGTCGAGGCGGTAGGTGCGCGGCTCGGCCTCCGAGCCGCCGAGGCCCGGCGCGCCGACCACCAGCTCCGGGACGGGCGCATCGTCGGCGGCAGTGGTCGCCGGCGCCACCGCCTGGGCCTGCGGGGCGCTGACGCCCACCCCCAGGACGAGGGATCCGGACAGCAGGAGTATGGGGAGGGTGGGGGTGGTGGTGCGCATCGCTACGTTCCTAGTGCGTCGGCAGGAGGTGTGGTCACCTCGTCAGAGCGCACCCCGAACGTGCGGGTTCACTCGCCCCAGCACACCCCACAGCCAGCCGCACCGCTCTGACCTGCAGCATTACAGAAACGTGCGGAAAGAACCGAGAGGCCGTGATCCCGCTGAGCGCAGCCCGCCATATCCCTTCCGCACCTCCGGCACACTCATCTTCCGTACCTCCGGCACACTCATCGCGCGTACGTCCAGCGCGTTCATCCGCTGTCACTGACGGGCCCGCGGCGATAGCCGTCCAAGACGTCGCGCAGCCGCTCGCCGGGGTCGTTGCGGGTGATCAGGTCGCGGAGGTGCTCGGCGGGCACGCAGACGTGCCCGTAGCCATCGGCATCGTCGTCGTATTCGTCTTCGTCGTACTCATAGTCGTCGTGGTCGAAGTCGTCGCCGTACTCGCCGTCGCCGTATTCGCCGCCCTCCTCACCATCCTCGGAGTCCTCGTCCCGGCCCGGTTCGACGACCTCCGGCTCGTCGCGGCGCGTCTCGTCGTAGGGCTCGGGGTTGAGCTGCCATCGGGCGCCGCAGTGGATGACCTGGACCTCGCCCAGATACCAGGCGGCACCGGCCAGGAACCAGTCGTCCTGGGCGGCTTCCATCTCTTCGCCCGTCGCGAACCGTGCCCGCACCAGGGCTTCGAGCCGGTCCAGGCTCTCGGGTGAGAAGTCCCAGGCGGCCGCGGACCCAGCGGCCGGGTCCGCCCGTTCGGCCCAGTCGGCGAAGGCCTCGCGGCGGTCGGCCAGCCAGGCGTGGAGGCGCGGGTTGTCGTGCAATTCCGGGTCCTTCAGGGCGGGGTCGGCCTCCAACTCCCTCAGCTCCTCGGCCAGTTCGTCGCGCTGCTGCGGGGTGAGGGGCGGCGGCAGGTGTGCGGGCGCGGCGAGCGGCCACAGCACCTCGGGCCAGGGTTCGCCGGACCTGCGACGCCGCCGCCTTCCGGACCTGCCGACGGGATCCGGGAAACGGTCCACGACGGCACGCAGGCTCTCGCCCTCGAGGACGGCTCGCAGCATCTCGGCGGGGTGTTCGGCGTGGCCGTTGTAGCGCAGCCGCTGGGCGACGAAGACGGAGCCCGTCCAGTAGGAGTCCTCCGCGTACCAAGTCCCGGGCGGCGCAGCGGGGTTGGGGGCGCGGTACTGCCAGTAGGCGTCCTTGCGTCGGACCACGTACTCACCCACGTACCAGGCGGCCACGGTCCAGAAGCGCCTCGTCGCGACCTTGTCGTACGCCTGCACCGTCTGGAGGCGCTCGCGCAGCAGCTCCTCCAGGGCGTCCAGGGAGTCGGGCCCGAAGTCCCAGCGCTCGCGGCCGCCGCCCGCCCTGTCGGCCCACCACGTGCAGTAGTCGTGGAAGCGCTCGTTCGGCCACAGCTTCCAACGGACACCGGACTCCTCGAGATCGTCGAACCGCACCCACGGCGTGGGGACCCGCTCGGGCTTCCATCCCCGGTGCTCCGACCTCCGCTCGGTGACGGCTTTGCGCAGGCGCAGGGCAACCGTGGCGAAGATGTTCTCCGTCTTCTCATAAACCGCCTGGCCGACGAGCAGAAGCGGAACAATCGACTCCAGTCCGAGTACGGGGTCGGGCTCGACGGCGGGCAGCCCCGCGACGCCGGCGCTCTCGTCCCACACCCAGCGCCCGCCGCCTTCGGCGAGCAGCACCTCGCCGAGGTAGCCCGCGAGGCACTCCATGAACAGAGCGGCCGCGTCCGTGTCGTCACCGGTCGCGTAGAGCTCGGCCAGGTCTTCTTCCAGTTGTCTCAGGGAGTCGAGCGAATAGTCGTGCTCCCAGTCCCCGCCGGTGAACTGAGCGACCATCAGATCCATACGGTCGTGCAGGGACTCGATCCATATGTACAGGCAGTGGGCAGGCGTGCCCTCAGGGGCGTCCTTGCCCGCGAGATAAGCGTCCATGCACCTGAACGTAGGCCATGCCAGTGACAGTCCCCCTGCGGGCCCCTCCCCTCAGACCACAGGGCCACAGCACCACAGGGCCACCCGCGCCCGGCCGGACGGGGGTGGCCCTGTTCGCATCAGCCCTCGACACGAAGGCCCTGGGTGCAGCGGCGCATCAGCAGGTGAGGTTGTCCCCGGGGACGGTGCCGAGGATTCCGGTGATGCGCTTGTAGTTGTCCACCCTGCTCTGGACCTGGCCGGGGTTGCCGCCGTTGCATTCCAGGGTGCCGTTGATGGCGCGGATGGTCTCACCGAAGCCCGCTCCGTTGACCATGGCGTCGTGGGGGGTCATGGTGCCGGGGCCGGTCTGCGTGTTCCAGTACCAGAGGCCGGTCTTCCAGGCCACGGCGGCGTCCTTCTCCACCTTCCAGGGGTCGTTGAGCAGGTCGATGCCGAGTGCGTCGCCTGCGGCCTTGTAGTTGAAGTTCCAGCTCAGCTGGATGGGGCCGCGCCCGTAGTAGGCGGCCTGTCCTGCGGGGCAGCCGTAGGGCTGTGAAGCGTCGCAGTAGTGGGGGTAGTTGTCCTGGTTCTGCTCGACTATGTGGACCAGGCCGCCGGTCTCGTGGCCGACGTTGGCCAGGAACGCGGCCGCTTCCTGCTTCTTGACCGTGTCACTGCCGGTGTTGGCGAACGCCGGGTAGGCGTCGAGCGCGGCGGTGAGGCCCTCGTACGTATAGAAGGGGTTGCGGTTCGGGTAGATCTGCTCGAACTGCGCCTTGGTGACCACGAATTCGGCGGCCGTGCCGGAGTCCTTCTGCGGCATGACCTGAGCCGCCTGGGAAACCATGGGCATGACAAATAGCAGCGCACATGCGGCTGCTATCGCGGCCAGCACGGCGGTGACGCGCGTCCTCGACATCGGAGGCTCCCTTGCTGTGTGGGGGTGACCGCACCCAACCGCATTGGTCTGTACCATGTCAATGGGGCGCCACAGACCGGCTGTTGAGGACTATCGGGCTTCACGGAGAGGCCGTTGAGGGCTACGACCGGCTCTCCGCCACCAGCGCGAGCACCAGCGCCGCGCTCGGCGCACACCGCAGCAGCCCGTTGCGTACCGCCGACGCCGCCTCCGTCAGGGGGACATGACGGACCCTCAGATCCGCTTCGCCCGGCTCCCGGGCGGTCGGCCCCGCCGCCGTGTGTTCCGCGCGCCAGAGATGGACCCGGCAGCCGGTGACGCCGGGCAGCGGATACAGCGAGCCCTGGCCGGTCCAGGTCCCGCCGTGGCGTCCTGTCTCCTCGGCCAGTTCACGACGGGCCGCAGCCAGGGGGTCGGCGTCGGAGGGGTCGACGGCGCCGCCGGGCAGCTGCCACAGCGGGCCGGCGAGGTAGTGGAACTGCTCGACGACGAGGAGACGTCCGTCGACGAGGGCGGCGACGCGCACCTGGTCGGGCACGTCCACCCAGTGGTAATCGCCGCGCCGCCCGTCGGGTGCGGTGATCTCGTCACGGCCCACGCTGAACCGGGGGTTGGAGCACGACTGCCTGCCGTTGTGCCGTGTCCAGGGTCCCCGTTGTTCCATTTCGGCACCGTATGACATGGCCGCGCCTTCAGCTGCCCGCGGGGTCGCGGGGACGCGTCACGGAAGGGGTGGGAGCGGGGACAGGGTTCGCGGCCGAGGCGTCGAGCATCTCCTCCGCGTCCCGTACGCCGGCGAGGCGCGCGAAGGCCAGGACGTACTGGCGGGCGTTGCGCTGCAGCCGCCGCAGGTCGTCCCGGCACTCCGCGGCGAGCGGCCAGTCCTCCTCGGGGCTGTCCGGCGCCGACTGTTCGAAGGCGCTCAGGCGGGGGTGCCAGCGGGAGAGGAAGGGGCGCAGTTCGAGGTTGAGGAAGTTCACGGCCAGGCACTCGACCGTCAGACCGGCGCTCACATGCGTGGAGGGGCGGCTGACCTTGAGCGTTTCACGCGTGGTCGCGAACAGCCCGTGCAGCGATGTCAGGGACTCCCGCAGCAGACCGTCCTCGTTGTCGAGCCGCTGCGCGGACACCCGGGTGACGGATTCGATGAACAGCTGCCAGGCGACCTGGCGTGCGTCGTTGTTCACGACGAAGGTGAGTTCGCTGACCTGCGGCACCGTCACCTTCACCTCGGTGAGGCGCGCCGAACGGCGATAGGCGTTCAGTCCGACGGCGACCAGTGCGCCGGCCAGCGCACCGATGACGGTGAACAGCAGGACTCCTCCGGCCCTGCTGATGGCATAGCCGCACAGTCCGACGACGGCCCCCGCGACCATGGCGAGCCCGACACGCACCACGCCCCCGGCCAACACGCCACCGAATCGATCCGCACCCGTCATGTTCCGGTCCCCCCGCACCCGTTGCTCGTCGCTGTGCCGCCACACCCGCGTTCCGCCGCACACCCCGCTGCCGGACCTTACCCACCGCCCGGCCAGCGGCAAAGCGGGACGGCACAGACCTCCGTGCGCTCGCGGACGGAGACGTGTTCACGCACCGGAGTTGATATAGGCCGCCCAGAGAGAGGGCGTCGCCGGATAGCGGTCCCGCACCGTCCGGACGGTGTCGTGCAGGGCTGACGCGGCCTGTCCGGGATCGAGGGTTCCCGGTGAGCCGGTCGTCAGATGCGTATAGAAGGATTCGGCGATGTCGACGGCCAGGCGGTCGGAGATCGGCCACAAGGTTCCGATCACATGGGGGAAACCGGCGAGTTGGAAGGCGCTGGTGAGGTGTATTGCCTCGTCGAGCAGATCGGTGCTGCCAGGAGCCGCCGTGCCGCATGCGGAAAGGTAGGCGAGCTGCGCCCCTTCCAGATCGGCCTTGGCGAGCGCGGAGACGGTCAACGGCGTGGTGGCGTGATCGTGCAGGAGCAGCCGGCTCCGGGAGGGGTCCTTGGGGTCGCTGACCCCGTGGCAGGCGAAGTGAGCGATGGCGCAACGCGGGAGGCGGCCGAGGACCGTGGCCGTGGTGGGAGACCCGGCTGTCGTGCGGGGGTCACTGCCGTCGGTGCCGAGGGCGGGTTCGGTGAGCTGTGCCGGGGCGGGGAGAAGCGCCCGGACACGGTTGGTCGTCGGGGGCTGCTCGGACAGCGGCGCGGCTCGCCTCCACCACCTCGTTCGCGTCCCCCGGGTCCCCGGTCCGTTCGAACCGCTGCTGCAGCGCGGCTGCCAGGTCGGCCAAGTGGCCGACATGGTGGGTGCTGTTGACGGGCGTCACGCGGGCGGCGGCGCGGAACACCGCCGCGAGCTCGTCCAGGTTCCCCAAGTCCCCGGAGTGCTCCAACTGCTGCTGCAGCGCGGCGCGGACGTTGACCAGCAACGGCTCTCTCTGGGGGTGGTCATCGGGGACGGCCCGGACGGCGGCGATCCCCACGGTCACCGTCTCGTTCAGGTCCTGGATGTCTCCGGTGCGCAGGAATCGCTGCTGGAGGGCCGTACTGAGATTCATCAGCGGCGCCGCCCGCTCGGGATGATCGTCGGGCATGGCCCGGACGGCGGCACGGCCCACGTCGACGGCCTCGTCGAGATCCTCCGGATCCTCGGTCTGCTCAAAGCACTTGAGCAGACAGGACGTGAGGTGGGTGAGCGGGGTCGCCCGGTGGGGATGGTCGTCAGGAGTGGCCCGGACGGCGGCGCGGTATGCCTCCACCGCTTCATCCAGGTCGTCGATGTCCAGGGTGTCCTCGAACCGGGCCAGCGCGGTCTCTCCGATGACGACGAGGTACGGGCCCCGGAGGTGGTGGCCGTCGGGGAGGCTGCGCTCGATACGTCTCGCCAGGTCGGCGGCAACTGCCTGGTCTTCAGGGGCACTTAGGGACTTGAGCTTGTCCGAGAGCATCTGGATGGTGGCGGGAGCCACCCTCTCGGCGAGGTGGGGCAGCAGGAGGTCGGGTAACCCGTCCACGCCCGCGAGAAAGAGCCTCGTGAAATAGGGAATCGCGGTGGTCAGCTCCTGTTCGGCCTGGTCTTGCTGGACAGGAGCGTAGAGACATGAGCGTAGAGCCGGCGTGGGTTCCGCCGGGGTCCGCTGCGGTTTCCCATGCGACGACGGTGCCTGCTCGTTGCGGTCCGGCCCCACGTCACCGCGTGACCGGGCCCGCACTGCCGAGCCGGCCGGTCAGACGTGGTCGGCCGCGATGAGCAGATAGTGGAAGCTGCCTTCGCGGTACGCGGCCAGGAAGGGCTCCTCGATACCGGTGGCCAGCGCGGACTTGGCCCGCAGCTCCCAGTAGGGGATGGTCGCGGCCGTCAGGTCGACGACGTTGATGGGGACCAGGCCGTTGGCCGCGAGCGCCTTGAAGTACGCGCTGCGCGGATGGATGTTGCAGGTGTAGTGCTCGTCGATCCGGCTGACCGCTTTGGAGCGGCCACCGGTGACGTCGTTGTAGCAGCCGGTGATACAGACGTAACGCCCGCCGTGGGCAAGGAGCCTGGAGTATTCGGCGAAGAGCTGGAAGAGATCCACGTACATGGTGGATTCGTTGTTCCAGATGCCCTGGAAGGCTCCGGCGGGCAGACCGGTGTCCAGCATGTTGCGGAAGTGGAACCGCACCCTGTCGTCCACGCCGCGCTGCCGGGCCTGCCCGTTGGCGAAGTCGACCTGGGACTCGGAGATGGAGACCCCGTCGACCTCGCAGCCGAAGCGCCGGTTGGCCATGACGCTCGTTCCGCCGCGGCCGCAGCCGGCGTCGAGGAGACGGTCGCCCGGTGCGATGGCGCCCAGGTGGTCGAGGAGGACATCCGCCTGGGCGGACTCCAGGCGGTGCAGTTCCTCGATGATGCGGTCGCCACGGGTCTCCTCGGGACCTTCCAGTACGGCGGGGTCCCAGTCGCCGATCCCGTAGTGGTGGTGGTACAGGCCGTCGACATCGCCGAGGCGCAGATTGACCGGGTCCTTCTCGTTGTTCCAGTACTCCGCGACCGCCTTCTGGTAGGCGGTGCGCACCACGCGTGCGGAGGCTGCCGGGGTGAACGTCATCGTGCGGGCTCCTTACGGCGTGCGGTGTCAGTCGGACGTACGGGCGACCTCGACGTTCTCGAGCACGCCCAGGGCGTCGGGGACGAGCACGGCCGCCGAGTAATAGGTGCTGACCAGGTAGGAGATGACGGCCTGGTCGTTGATCCCCATGAAGCGCACGTTCAGGCCCGGCTCGTACTCGTCGGGGATGCCGGTCTGGCGCAGGCCGACGACCCCTTGGATGTCCTCGCCGGTACGCATCGCCAGGATGGAGGTCGTGGCCTGATCGGAGACCTCCAGCTTCCCCAGCGGGAAGATGGGCACGCCGCGCCAGGCGGGAATGCGGTGGCCGCCGACGTCGGTGTCGCCGAAGTAGATACCGCGCTTGTTGCACTCACGGCCGAAGGCGGCGATGGCCCGCGGGTGCGCGAAGAACGCCTTGGTCTGGCGCCGCATGCTCAGGAGTTCGTCGAAGTCGTCGGGTGTGGGCGGCCCCGAGTGCGTGGAGATGCGCTCGCCGTAGGCGGCGTTGTGGAGCAGCCCGAACTCCCGGTTGTTGACGAGCTCGTACTCCTGGCGCTCACGCAGCGCCTCGATGGTAAGGCGCAGCTGCTGCTCGACCTGGTTCATCGGGTCGTTGTAGAGGTCGGCGACCCGCGTGTGCACCTTCAGGACCGTCTGCGCGACGCTCAACTGGTATTCGCGGGGCTCCAGTTCGTAGTCCACGAAGGTGCCCGGCAGTACCGGCTCACCGGCGTGCCCGGCGGACAGCACGACATCGGCCTCGCCCCGCTTGTTCTGCGGCCGGTCCCCCTCGGTCTGCCGCTGCTGTACGTGGCCGCGCAGGCTCTCGCTCTGTCCGGCGACCTCCTGGTACGCCTGCCTGGGCAGCGCCAGGACCGTACACGCGGTCACCGTGCGGGCCGTGAACTCCCAGCCGCCCGGATCGGCGGCGATCACCTGGCCGCCCAGGAACCCGCCGTCGGCTACGATCCCGAGCCGGGCCTCCTCGCCGTACTTGCCGGTTCCCACCTTCTCCACCTTGCCGTGCGCGATCAGATAGACGTGGTCGGCGGGGCTGCCCGCCTCGGCTATCACCTCGCCGGGCCCGAACTCCCGCTGCTGGAACCGCTCGGCGAGGGCCCCGAGCACCGCGGGGTCGTCGAAGCCGCGCAGCAACGGCAGCTCCCCCAGCTCCGCGGGGACGACCCGGACGTCGGCCCCGTCCTGGATGAAGGTCACCCGCCCGTCGCCGACCGCGTACACCAGGCGCCGGTTCACCCGGTAGGCGCCACCGGCCACCTCCGTCCAGGGCAGCGTCCGCAGCAGCCAGCGGGAGCTGATGCCCTGCATCTGCGGAACGGTCTTGGTGGTGGTCGTCAGGTTGCGCGCGGCTGCGATGCCAAGGCTCAACTGCGCCTGGCCCGCGGTCTGTTCAGGCTGATCCGACTGCTCGGGCGACGCTGCGGTCGTCATCCTGTTCCCCTCCAACGGCATTGGGGCATACGGCATGCGAGGCCCCCGCGGCGAACCCGTGCCACAGGAGTTGCGCGCCGCAAGTGAAGCAGCGCGCGTCGACGACGGTCGAGACCGGCCATCTGCACATGGCACCCGTTTCCGCCACCGGTCCCGCGACCCGGATGCCGTGCGCAGAGGGCACCCGCACCCATGGAAAGCGCCGCCATTTGCTCCCAAGGACGGCTGAAATCAACTGAAGCGCCCCAGATGATCCAAATGCGCCCGGGCATATCTAGTGAGGCCAGCAACTCCCTTACTGGCCAGGGATTTTGAGTGAGTGTCAGATACCGGCGACCGCAGCGAGCGAACCGGGACGTCCTTGTGCCGCCCCGCGGCCCGTGCGTACCTTCGGCGGGGACGGAGCCAACTCACCTCCCGTGGACGGAGTTGCGGATGCAGGCGCCAACTTCCCGGACGACAGACCCAGCCACGGCCGCTGCGGACTCCGCCGCCGGGGTCTCCGCCACCGCGGGCTCCGTCGGCCCGCCGCCACGGCTGCCGTCCGGGCCCACCGGACTCGGGACCAGCTCGCTGCGCCTCGCACCGCCCGCGGTGGAGACCGGCGAGTCCGGGCCGCCACAGCCCTCGTCACCCTCGTCCTCGCCCTCGTCCTCGTCCTCGTCCCAGCGGATCGAAGGCCTCTACTCCCCTCCCCCGGTCCGGGACGACCGTGCGCTGGCCGACGAGATCAACGGCCGGCTCGTCGAGTGGGCGGAGCAGGACGACGTGGACCTGTACCCGGACGTCGATCTGCGCGAGGCGCTCGTCGGCTTCGACCCGGGGCGGTCGGTCGTCCTGTGCCATCCCGACGCACCCGGTGTCGAGCACCTCATGGCGGCCGCGCGCCTCCTGGTCGGCGAGAACGCGGTGGACGACTACTTCTGCGAAGCGGAGTACGGCGGCAGCGCGGACCGGCGTGGCGCGGTTCTCGCCCTCGCCCAGTCCGCGATCGACCCGGCCCACAACACCCCGCGCTACGAGGCCGATTGGCGCTCCGGTCTCGACTCCCACCCGGCACTGCGGTCGATGCGCTCGGCCATGGGCCACTTCCGCGCGCTCGCCACCCCGGCGCAGGCGCACCGCTACCGGCACGACATCGCCAGCCTCTATCTCGGGTACAACGCCGAGGGCGACTGCATCCATCAGCACCGCACACCGGCGGTCTGGGAGTACCTGGTGCAGCGACAGTTCAACAGCTTCCGCCCGTGCCTGACCATCACCGACGCCATCGGCGGCTACGAACTGCCCGCGGCGCTCTTCGCCGAACCCGGTGTACAGCGGGCCGTCGCTCTGTCCTCCAACGCGTCGACCATCTGCAACGACCTCTACTCACTGCGCAAGGAGCAGCGGAGCGAGCGCTTCCACTACAGCCTTCCCACGGTGATCGCCGCCGAGGACGACTGCTCCATCGAGGACGCCTTCCAGAAGTCCATCGAGGTCCACAACGACATCGTCCGCCTCTTCGAGGAACAGGCCGCCGAGCTCAGTGCCACCCATCCGCTCGTCGCCCGCTTCATGACAGGCCTGTCGAACTGGATCGGCGGCAATCACGAATGGCACGCCGGCCATGTCGGCAAGCGTTACGCGACTTCTCCCTGAGATGCGGTGACCTCGAGGCGGCCGGGCGGGGGGCGACTGCGGGTGTGACGCGCGCGGCGTGTCGGCGGTGGCGAACTCCCGGAGGGCCGGTGAATCTCAGTGCAGGCGCCAAGGCAGCAGTCCGTGAAAGAGCAGCAGCCCCGAACCCACCAAGGTCGCGATGTACGCCGCGGTACGGATGCGGCTTCGCCATATGCCGGATCTCGGCGGCCCACCGGTGTCCCTCGGCCCACGGGAAGGGGCCACGAAGTCCGCCGTACGCAGCTCCGTGTGCCCGTGGTCGCAGGAGCCGGCTGAAGGGGCGCACGGCGGTGGGTGCGGTGTGGGGTGGAAGCCGGGAACATCATGCACGCCTCCAGCCTTCAGCTCCGCCTCCCGAAATGCATGGTCCTTCCGGCCACTGACAGCTGCGCCTTTCGGCCGAGGAACAGGGTGGAGGCCGGGCCCGGGATGGAAGCCAGGCCCGGGATGGAAGCCAGGCCCGGCTCGGCCGGGGCCTCACCAGGCGATCCGGGGCCTCACCAGACGATGGCGTCCTCCATCGTCTGCTGCCAGTACGTGACCTTGAGCGAGTTGTCGATGTAGGCGCCCTTGGCGGGCAGGGGCGGGTGGGCGGGCGCGCCGACGCTCTCGTTGCCGGAGCGGCCGTGGAAGTAGACGGCCAGGGACTTCTCCGTGTGTCCGTCGGAGCTGCCCTCGGCACCGGACAGGGCGACGGAGGCGTAGCCGGACTCGCCGGGCTTGAGCGTGACGACGGCCTGCGGCTGGGAGTCCTCGATGACCGGCGGCACGGCCTGGGCCTCACCGAACCGGAGTGCCGGGTAGGTGTAGAGGAAGCAGGACTTGCTCCCGGTGTTCGTGACGGTGAGCAGCATGTGGTTCACGGGGCGGTTGAGCGGCGCCGCGACGGTCTTGGTGTTGGAGCCCTCGCACGTGACCGGCTCGCCGACGCCGGGAGCCTTCGACGTGGAAGTGTCCGCCGTCTGTGTCGAACCGCCGGGCCCGGGCTTCGCGTCCGTGGAGGACGGGGATGAGCCCGAGCCGGACCCGGATCCCGAGCCGGCTCCGGACCCGGCCCCGGAGCCCGGTGCCTTCGACTCGGAGGCCTTCCCGGTGGGCGAAGTCGAGGAGGCGCCCTCGTCGTTGACGCCCGTCCCGCTGTCGCACGCCGTCAGCGCGAGCGAAGCGAGAACGGCGGCCGCGGCGGCGCCGGCGAGACGGGTGCGGGAGGTGCGGATCCTTGACATGTGGCGGTGCCCCTTCGGTGTTCGGGTGGGGGTGGTGCTTGGATGGCTTGAGCTTGTGGGGTGATCCGTCCCAGCCGCCATATCCGGCGGGGAGTTGGGGACGCTGGAACGCCGAAACAGGCTCTGACCAGGGGGAATAAAGGGGTCTTGGAACGCGTGACTGGGACACGGGGACACGGAGGAACGAGTGTCAGGGGCATCAGGGGGCGGGGCGGCGGACGAGTTCGCGACGCTGCTGCGGGAGTTGAAGGACCGTTCGGGGCTGAGCTACGGGGCGCTGGCCAAGCGGCTGCACATGAGCACCTCGACATTGCATCGCTACTGCAACGGCACGGCGGTGCCGAACGATTACGCCCCGGCGGAGCGTCTGGCACGGCTGTGCCGGGCGACACCGGACGAACTGGTGGAGCTCCACCGGCGCTGGATCCTGGCGGACGCCTCCCGGGGGCGCAGGGCGGAGCAGGCCGCAGCGGCGGGAGCGGGGCCGGGGACCGCCGAAGCCACCGCCGCGCCCCCGGACTCGCACCCGGCCCCGGACACCGGGACGGATTCGGCCCCCACCACAGCAGCACACCCACCACATGAGGAGACCGAACCGGTTCACGTCGACGAGCCACGCACACCCGCACCCCCACGACGCCGCCGTACCGCGCTGATCGCGTCCATCGCGGTGGCCGCCGTCCTGGGAGCCACTGCGCTCGTCGTGAACCCACCCTCCGGCTGGGGCGGGGGCGGCACGGGCGATCAGCAGAGCGCGGATGCCGGTGCCGGCGCCCGCGCCGAGGACGGCGGCAAGGGCGCGGAGGAATCGTCGGCCTCCGACGCCCCCTCCGCGGGCGGGAACAGCCGTAAGCCGTCCGCCTCGGCGTCCAACTCCCCCGCCGGGCCCGGCAAGGGCGGGCCCGGTACCTCGAAGGGCGGCGGTGAGCAGGGCGCGGGCGAGGTCACCGGTGACGGCGCGGGCGTTCCGCTGAATGTCGCCACCCGCCCTTACGTCTACGAAAGTCCGTGCAGCCAGCACTTCCTGGTCGACAGCGCACCCGAACAGGTCGGGCCGCCCGCGAACGAACAGGACGCCCCGCGCTGGGCCGACGCGTACGGCGCGGTCTCATCGGGCGAACAACGAGTCGCCCTCACCGTGCAGGGCGACGGGCGCGACACCGTCGTACTGGAGGCACTGCACATACGCGTCATGGGCAAGGCCGCGCCGCTCGCCTGGAACGACTACTCGATGGGCGTCGGCTGCGGCGGCAACGTCGGCACCAAGTCGTTCGACGTCGACCTCGACGACGGCAGCCCCACCGTCACCGTCAAGAACGGCCAGCGTGACTTCCCGTACAAGGTCAGCGAGTCCGACCCGGAGGTCTTCTACGTCACCGCGCACACCAGGGCGCACGACGTCCGCTGGGAGCTCTCCCTGGACTGGTCGAGCGGCAGCCGCCACGGCACCGTCCGTATCGACAACGACGGCACTCCGTTCCGCACCAGCGCCGACGCCGGACGCCCTGGCTTCGACTACCCACTGGGCGGCGGCGAGTGGATCGAACGGCAGGGCTGACGCCCTGTGCTCGATGTGCACCGCCAAACAGATCGTTTTCCACAATCCCGGTCACGATGCCCGCCAACCTCGCAGGCATGTGACATACGAGCAGTCACTATCTTGCTTCTCGTGACGCTGCGTAAGCGCCAGGTGCAAGCTGCCGCAGTCAAGCCGTAGGCATCGATGCGAACCGGGTGAGACGAGCATGGCACCTGATGAGAGCCGGGCGGGGAATCTGCCCGTACCGCGGTCGAGATTGGTCGGGCGCCGATCGGAACTGGCGCACATTGCACGCGAGTGCGGGCGGTCCCGCCTCGTGACCCTGACCGGCACCGGCGGTGTGGGGAAATCCCGGCTTGCGTTGCAGACCGCCGTCGAGCTGCAGCCCCAATTCGGGGACGGGGCCTGGCTGGTGGAGCTGTCTTCGCTCAAGAAGGGCGAAGTCCTGCCCCACGTGATCGCCGAGGTGCTGCCGCTGGCCGACCAGACCACCCGCCCGATGATCGATGTGGTGGCGGAGTATCTCTCCGGCCGTGAGCTGCTCCTTGTCCTCGACACCTGCGAGACCGAGGCGTGCGCCCTGACGGTCGAGGCACTGCTGCGGGCCGCGCCGGGACTGCGGGTGCTGACCACCAGCCGCCGCCCCCTGGGGATGTTCGCCGAGCAGGTCTTCGCCGTGGAGCCGCTGCCGGTGCCGGCGGACGGTGACCCGGCGGCGGGTACGGCGGACGCGGTGGTGCTGCTGGCCGACGGGCCGCCCGCGCGGTGCCCGGTTTCGCCGTCACCGACGCCAACCGGGACGATGTCCTTCGTCTGTCCCGCCGCCTGGAGGTACTGCCGCTCGCGATCGAACTGGCCGCTGCCCGGCTGCCGGAGCTGTCCGTGGCCGAGCTGGCGGACCGCCTCGAGGACCGCTTCGCCGTCCTCTGCGACACCGTGGGTGTCAGCGGTGGCGTACGGAATCTGCGGGATGCACAGGATCTGCATGACGTACCCCCATGGCATCAGGCCCTGCGTACGACGATCGGCTGGAGCCATCAACTGTGCACCCCGGCGGAGCGGTTGCTGTGGGCGCGCCTGTCGGTGTTCGCGGGCAGCTTCGACTCCGAGGCGGCACGGAAGGTGTGTGGCGGTGAGCATCTGCCCGAGGATCAAGTCGTGGACCTGCTGGCCTCGCTCGTCGGCAAGTCGATCCTGACCTGGCAGCCGACCGGGGCCGGTGAGCGGTACCGGATGCTGGACACCCTCCGCGAATACGGCGCGCACTGGCTGCGCGGACTGGGCGAGGAAGACCCGCTGCGGCGGCGGCATCTGGGGTACTACCTGGCGATGGCCGAGCGCGCCGATGCCGCCTGGATGGGGCACGACCAGTTCGCCTGGTACGACCGGCTGACCGGCGAGCACGACAACTTCCGTGCCGCCATGGAGTTCGGCCTTACCCGGCCGGACGGCGCCGACGACCACCGCGCTGGAGCTCGGCGCCGCTCGGCCTTTCGCCCCGCCCGCGCCTCCAGCGGGTCAGGCTCGCCTCCGGCCAGCGGCTGCTCCTCTACACCGACGGGCTCAGCGAAGCCCGCGACGACCGGGGCGAGATGTTCCCCTTCGACCAGCACATCAGAGCGGCCCTGACGCCCCACTCCCTCGACGAAGCACTGGAGGGCCTTCTGAACCTGCTGCACCAGCACACCCTCGCCACACAAGGCGACGACCTGACCCTGATCCTGGCCCAGCCCGCCCCCACCCCGCCCGCGCCCCCGCACCGGCCCACAGTCGACGACGAGCACCGCAGGTCCCGTCGGCCGTCCGCCTGACGCACGCAGAGCGCGCCGAGGAGAAGGCGCAAGCGTTTCCGTCACCCCAGAAAACTCAACCGCACCTGACGCTCGGGGTTGTCGACATTCGTGTCCACCAGACACACCGACTGCCAAGTCCCCAGCTCCAGCGAGCCGTTGACCACCGGCAGGGTTGCGTGTGGGGGGACCATGGCCGGCAGGACGTGGTCGCGGCCGTGGCCGGGGCTGCCGTGGGCGTGCCGCCAGCGGTTGTCCGCGGGCAGGAGGGTGTGCAGGGCGGCGAGAAGGTCGTCGTCGCTGCCGGCGCCCGTTTCGATGATGGCGATACCGGCCGTCGCGTGCGGGACGAAGACATTCAGGAGTCCGTCCCGGCCGGATGCGACGTCGCGGAGGAATGTCTCGCAGTCGCGGGTGAGGTCGGCCACCTGTTCCGAGGTGCCGGTGGCGATGTTCAGGACGCGTGTGGTGAAGGCATCTGACATGGGTCCATCGTCGCGCGTCTGCGGCTTCCCGGCGTCCGCCGCCACCCCGCACACCCCCGTGTGCGTCCAGAAGGGCGTCCGAACCGCGAGACGGGCGTTGACCATACGTGGACGATCTCGCTACGTTCTGCGGCATGTTGCGTTCAGCCATGCTCACCACGCGCGGTCACATCGACCTGCTGCGGGTGGCCTCCGCCGCGTGTCGCCGCGGCTGCTGAGCCTCTTTCTCTCCTCTCTTTTTCTCGCCTCTTCTCCTTCGCGTACGTCTTCCGCGTCCTTCCTGTGTTCCATGCGCCGTGCAGGCGGTGAACCGGCCCCGGGACGCGACCCCTTGCCGTACGCGAAATCCGGACCCGATCTCCGTACGTGACCGCTGCGGCCTGACCCCGTAGCCGTCGCCTGCCCTGGAGCCTTCATGAGCATCAGTCATGCGCCACCCGAGAATGCCCAAATAGAAGAAATATCGCAGGAAAGGCGGAGCGTCGAGCTTGAGCGACTCGCCTCCTCCTCCACCCGCCGTACCCGCGTGCCGCGCTGGCTGCGGCGTACCTCCGGGCCGTTGCTGCTGCTCGTTCTCTGGCAACTCCTCACCTCTGCCGGGGTGTTGAAGGCCGATGTGCTCGCCTCGCCCGGGACCATCGCCTCGGTGGCCGGGGATCTGCTCTCCGACGGTCAGCTGACCTCCGCCATGGGGGTGTCGCTGCAGCGGGTCGCGGTCGGGCTGCTGCTCGGGGCCGTGCTCGGCACGGTGCTCGCGCTGGTCTCCGGGCTCTTCCGGGTGGGCGAGGATCTCGTCGACGCCAGTGTGCAGATGCTGCGGACCGTGCCGTTCGTGGGGCTCATCCCGCTCTTCATCATCTGGTTCGGGATCGGCGAGGCACCCAAGGTCGCCATCATCACGATGGGTGTGACCTTCCCGCTGTATCTGAATGTGTACGCCGGTATCCGCGGCGTCGACTCCCAGTTGATCGAGGCGGGGCAGTCGCTCGGGCTCTCCCGGTGGGGGCTCGTCCGGCATGTCGTGCTGCCGGGGGCCCTGCCCGGCGCCATGACCGGCCTTCGCTACTCGCTGGGCGTGGCCTGGCTCGCGCTCGTCTTCGCCGAGCAGGTCAACGCCGACTCCGGTATCGGGTTCCTGATGGTCCAGGCCCGTGACTTCCTGCGCACCGACGTCATCGTCGTCTGCCTGATCGTCTACGCCTTCCTCGGCCTCCTCGCCGACTTCGTCGTCCGGACTCTCGAAAGGCTGCTCCTGCAATGGCGACCGACGTTCACGGGCCAGTGACCACCACCGGCAGCTCCGCGTCGGCCGCCGTGCGGGTGGCCGGGCTCTCCCGCACCTTCGACGGCAGGCGGGTCATCGACGGACTCGAACTCACCGTGCGGCCGGGCGAGTTCGTCGCGCTCCTCGGGCGCAGCGGCTGCGGAAAGTCCACCCTCCTGAAGATCCTCGCGGGCCTCGACCGTGACATCGACGGCACCGTGTTCGTGCCGCGCCGAAAGGCCACCGCATTCCAGGCGCCCCGGCTCATGCCGTGGAAGAAGGTCTGGCGCAATGTGCTCCTCGGGCTGCCGGACAAGCCCGAACGTGCCGTCGCTGAGCGGGCGTTGGAAGAAGTGGGACTCTCCCATCGCGCCGACGCCTGGCCCAAGACGCTCTCCGGCGGTGAGGCCCAACGCGCTTCGCTGGCACGGGCGTTGGTGCGCGAGCCCGATCTCCTGCTGCTCGATGAGCCGTTCGGCGCCCTGGACGCGCTCACCCGCATCAAGGCCCAGCGTCTGGTGGGCGAGTTGTGGCAGCGGCGCGGCTGCGCCGTGCTCCTGGTCACCCATGACGTGGAGGAGGCGGTGCTGCTCGCCGACCGGGTCCTCGTGATGGACGACGGGGTGATCGCGCACGAGGCGGAGATCGATCTGCCGCGGCCCCGCGACATCGCCGACCCGCGCTTCGCCCGGATTCGGGCAGGGCTGCTCGACCGGCTCGGCGTGGATGCCACCGCCGAGGCCGCCTGAGCCACGGACCACGGCCGCCTCAGCCACGATCCACGGCCGCCTCAGCCACGTACCGCCACCGCCTCAGCCACGTATCGCCCAAGCCTCCGCTCCACCCCACCCAAGCCCCACCAGAACACACGCGAACGGAACCCCATGCGACCACGCTCCGCCCCGCGCCACACCGCGCTCCCCGCCTCACGCCGCACCGCGCTCCCCGCCCTCCTGCTCCCCCTCTCCCTGCTCCTCGCGGCCTGCTCCGGGGCCTCGTCCGCCGATACCTCGTCGGGCGGTACCGGCAGTGGCGCCGTCGACGGGAAGGGCTCGCTCACCCTCAATGTCGGTGACCAGAAGGGCGGTTCGAGGGCGGTCCTCGCCGCCGCCGGTGAACTCAAGGGCCTCGACTACAAGGTCAAGTGGTCGACGTTCACCTCGGGTCCCCCGCTGCTCGAAGCCGTCAACGCGGGCGCCGTCGACATCGGCGCGGTCGGCAATACGCCGCCGGTGTTCGCCGCGGGCGCCGGGTCGAAGATCAAGGTGGTGAGCGCGAGCCACGGTGACGCGAGCGGCGAGGCCGTGCTCGTACCCAAGGGCTCCTCGCTGAAGAAGCCCGGTCAGCTCAAGGGCAAGGCCGTCGCCGTGGCCCAGGGCAGCTCCGCGCACTACCAGTTGGTGGCGTCCCTCAAGAAGGTGGGACTCACCCTGAAGGACGTGAAGGTCAAGTATCTGCAGCCGGCCGACGCGCTCGCCGCGTTCACCGGCGGCAAGGTGGACGCCTGGGCGGTCTGGGACCCGTACACCTCACAGGTTCTCGAGACCGGGCAGGCACGGGTGCTGACCGACGGCGAAGGCGTGGTCAACGGGCTCAACTTCCAGGTGGCCGCGCCCGCCGCGCTCGCCGACGGCAAGAAGTCCGAGGCGATCGAGGACTATCTGCTGCGGCTGCGGCGAGCCCAGGACTGGGTGTTCAAGCATCCGGAGGCCTGGGCGAAGGTGTGGGCCAAGGACACCGGACTGCCCTACGAGGTGGCGCTCGCCGCCGTGAAGCGCAGCAACGGCACGCGCGTTCCCGTCGCCGTCGACAAGAACGTGGTCACCTCCGAGCAGAAGATCGTCGACACCTTCGCGGGCCTGAAGCTCATCCCCCGCCGTGTCGACTTCGAGGACTTCGTGGACGAGCGCTTCAACGGCGATCTGCCGCCGTCCACCACCCCCGCCCGCAGCTACCCGAAGGACTCCCGATGACCGTCCACCTGCACTGGTTCCTGCCGACCGGCGGCGACGGCCGCACCCTCGTCGACCGGCACGCCTACACCGACGGCGGTATCAAGCGCTCCCGGATCACACCCGTCAGCGGGGTGCGCGCACCGGACATCGAGTATCTGGCGCAGATCGCCAAGGCCGCCGAACAGCTGGGATTCGAGGCGGTGTTGACGCCCACCGGCACCTGGTGCGAGGACGCCTGGCTGACGACGGTCGCACTCGCCCAGCACACCGAACGCCTGAAGTTCCTGGTGGCGTTCCGGCCGGGGGTCATCTCGCCGGTGCTCGCCGCGCAGATGGCGGCGACGTATCAGCGCATCACCCGCGGGCGGCTGCTCCTGAACGTGGTCACCGGCGGCGACTCGACCGAGCAGCGGCGCTTCGGTGACCATCTGGACCACGACCGCCGCTATGCCCGTACCGATGAGTTCCTCTCGGTGGTACGCGGGGTGTGGGGCGGTCGTCCGTACGACTTCGACGGCGAGCACTACCAGGTGCGGGGCGGGCTGACCGCGCTGCCGCCGGACCCGTTGCCGGAGATCTTCTTCGGTGGCTCGTCCGCCGCGGCGGGGCCGGTGGCGGCCCGGCACACCGATGTGTATCTGACCTGGGGCGAGCCGCCGGCCGCGGTGAAGGAGAAGATCGACTGGATCCGGGGGCTCGCGGCGGCCGAGGGGCGCACGGTGCGCTTCGGCATCCGTCTGCACACGATCTCCCGTGACTCGTCCGCCGAGGCCTGGGCGACCGCGAACCGGCTCCTGGACGATCTCGACCCGGACACGGTCGCCGCCGCCCAACAGGCCCTGGGCAAGAGCGAGTCGGTGGGCCAGCAGCGGATGCTCGCGCTGCACGGCGGCTCCCGGGACGAGCTGGAGATCGCGCCGAATCTATGGGCCGGGGTCGGTCTGGTGCGCGGCGGCGCGGGCACCGCCCTGGTCGGCAGCCATGCCGAGGTCGCCGACCGGATCGAGGAGTACCACGCACTCGGCGTCGAGCACTTCGTGCTCTCCGGGTATCCGCACCTGGAGGAGGCGTACTGGTTCGGCGAGGGTGTGATCCCCGACCTGGCCGCGCGCGGACTGCTGCCCGCGGCTCCGGCCTCGCCCCTCCTCGGCGTCCCCGCCGCGAACGGCAGGCCCGCGTCGGCACCCGGCGGCGCTCCGCTCCTTGTGGCAGGGGGGCGCTGACGCACGCCCGGCGGGACACCGCCGGCACAGCGATGCCCGGCGGGGGTGCCCCGGCACAGCGGCGCTACGCCCTCGGCAGAGGAACGGCCGCAGATCGCTGGGACCCGCCCCGCGAACCCCTGGTGACGCCGTAGGTTCGGTCACTGAGCAGCCGTTCTCAACCTGGAGGGTGCAGTGGCAGTACTCAAGGGCAAGACGGCCGTCGTCACCGGGGGTTCACGGGGCATCGGCCGGGCCATCGTGGAGCGGCTTGCCCGCGATGGCGCGGAAGTGGTGTTCAACTACGCGAGCAGCGCGGACGCCGCGGCCGCTGTCGTGGCGGGCGTCGAGGAAGCGGGCGGTACGGCGCATGCGCTCCGTGTCGACCTGGCGGAGCCGGGCGCGGCGCAGGAGTTGATGGACGCCGCCCAGGAGCGTCTCGGCGCCCTCGACATCCTGGTGAACAACGCCGCCCTGAGTTTCCGTACGGCACCCATCGCGGAGACCGACGACGCGACCTTCGACCGGGTCATGGCGGTCAACGCCAAAGCCGCGTTCGTGACGGTGCGGCACGCGGCCCGCCATATGCGCGACGGCGGCCGCATCATCAATATCTCCACCCTCAACACGGTCAGGCCCGCACCCGGCTCCGCCCCCTACGCGAGCAGCAAGGGAGCGGTCGAGCAGCTCACCCTGGTGGCGTCGCAGGAGCTGGGGCCGCGCGGTATCACCGTGAACTCCGTCTCCCCCGGCGCCACGGACACGGAGCTCCTGCGCGGCACGAACAGCGAGGAGGTCCTCGACATGGTCGTGGGGATGACTCCGTTGCGGCGCCTCGGGGAGCCCGCGGACGTGGCGGATGTCGTGGGATTCCTCGCGGGTCCCGACGCGCGCTGGGTGACGGGCGCGAATATCCGGGCCGGGGGCGGTATCGCCTGAGTCCTCGGTCGCCGTCCCCCTGATGTACGGGAAGATCTCGGCCCCCGACCGGGTTAGTAGAAATGTGAACGACATCGGGGTACGAGACGGGGCACGCGACGACACCGCACGGGAGGTCGAGACCGTGGTGGTGGGGGCCGGGCAGGCCGGCCTCTCCGCCGCGTACCACCTCCGGCGCACCGGCGCCGTGCCCGAGCGCGACTTCGTGGTGCTCGACCATGCGCCGCGGCCCGGCGGCGCCTGGCAGTTCCGCTGGCCGAGCCTGACGTACGGCAAGGTGCACGGCATACACGCCCTGCCCGGCATGGAGCTGACCGGGGCCGATCCCGGGCGGCCCTCGTCCGAGGTGATCGGCGCGTACTTCGACGACTACGAGCGCGCCTTCGGCCTGCGGGTGCACCGTCCGGTGGACGTGCGCGCGGTGCGCGAGGGCGCGGACGGGCGGCTGCTCGTGGAGAGTTCGGAGGGCACGTACGCCACCCGGACCCTGATCAATGCGACGGGCACGTGGGACCGTCCGTTCTGGCCGCGCTATCCGGGCCAGGAGACCTTCCGCGGGCGGCAGTTGCACACCGCCCAGTACCCGGGCCCCGAGGAATTCGCCGGGCAGCGGGTGATCGTTGTCGGCGGGGGCTCGTCCGGCGTCCAGCATCTCCTGGAGATCGCCCCGCTCGCGGCCGCGACGACCTGGGTGACCCGGACCGAACCCGTCTTCCGCGACGGGGAGTTCGGCCAGGAGCAGGGGCGGGCGGCGGTCGCGCTCGTGGAGGAGCGGGTACGCCGCGGCCTTCCGCCCAGGAGCGTGGTGTCGGTGACCGGGTTGGCCCTGACGGACGCCGTGTGCAAGGGGCTCGACGACGGTGTCCTGGACCGTCTGCCGATGTTCGACCGGATCACCGCCGACGGCGTGGCCTGGGATGACGGCCGCCGGGTCGAGGCCGATGTGATCCTCTGGGCGACCGGCTTCCGCCCCGTCACCGACCATCTGGCGCCACTGCGCCTGCGCGAGCCCGGCGGCGGCATCCGTCTGGAGGGCACCCGCGCGGTCCGCGACCCACGGATCCACCTCGTCGGATACGGCCCCTCGGCGAGCACCATCGGAGCCAACCGGGCGGGGCGCGCGGCGGTCCGTGAGATCCGCCGGCTTCTGGACAGAGAGCCGGAGTTGACCTCCTGACACCGGCCGGGCAGAGCCGCTCACGGCCGACCCGACCGGGCGCCGGGCCGTACGCGAAGGCCACGAAGGCCGTGAACTTTGCGACGGTCGGCGGAAGTCGGCGACCGGAGCCCCGGCGGCCATCGCGCCACCGCCACGGCGCCGGCCGGACGGTCAGCCCGAGGCGGTGGCCTGCTGGGAGCCCTGGGCGTCCTTGCGGCCGCGGTTGAACTCCTCGACGTTGCGCCCGTGCTGCTCGTAGTCGGCGCTGAAGCGGGTGTCGCCGGGCTTGACGGTGACGAAGTACAGCCAGTCGCCCGGGGTGGGGTTGAGGGCCGCCTTCATCGCGTCGTCGCCCGGATTGGCGATGGGAGTGGGCGGCAGGCCCGTCTTCTCGTAGGTGTTGTACGGGCTGTTGATCTTCGTGTCCGTGTTCTTGGTGTCCAGAGTGGACCGGTTGAGCGCGTAGTTGATCGTGGAGTCCATCTGCAGGGGCATACCGCGGTCGAGCCGGTTGTAGACGACGCGGGCCACCTTGCCCATGTCCTGCTCGGTCTCCGCCTCGGCCTGCACGATGCTCGCGATCGTGACGGTCTGGTAGACGGACACCGCGTTGCGGCCGGCGCCCGCGGCGACATGACCGGCGCCGAACTTCTTGTTGGCGGTGTCGACCATGTACGAGAGCACGGACGCCGGTGTGGACTGGCCGCCGATCGGATACGTCGCCGGGAAGAAGTAGCCCTCCGGGTTGCCGCCGGACTCTCCCGGCAGCTTCAGGCCCGCCGTTCCCGCCGCCTTCTTGGCGGTGCCCTCCGGGACGCCGAGCGCCTTGTCCACCGCGGAGTACACCTGCCCGGAGCGCCAGCCCTCCGGGATGAGGAGCGCCTCGGGCCGCCCGTTGCCGTCGTCCCGCAGCAGCGGCACCGCGACGGCCGCTCCGATCACGACGGCACCGGTCGCGATGAGGGCGACCCGGCCACGGCGGGTCAGCCGGATCTTGCCCTGGCGCGGAGTCTTGTTCACCATGCGGGCACGGTAACCCGAGAGTCAGGGCAAATCGGGTATATCCGGCATATTTACAGTCTGTTGTGGCCCCGCGGACGGCACGGGCCCCCGCATCAGCCCGCCGCCGCCACCGGCTCCAGGCGCGCGTCCCGGTCCACGAGCGCCGCGTACCGGCCGCCCGCCGCCATCAGCGCCTCGTGCGTACCGCGTTCGGCGACGCGGCCCGCGTCGAGGACCACGATCTCGTCGGCGGCGCGGACGGTGGAGAGCCGGTGGGCGATGGTGATCGTGGTGCGGTCGGCGGAGAGCGCGTCGATGGCCTGCTGCACCGCGTGTTCCGTGCGGGTGTCCAGGGCGCTGGTGGCCTCGTCGAGGATCAGCACCGGCGGGTCGCGCAGGATGGTGCGGGCGATGGCGAGGCGCTGCTTCTCGCCGCCGGAGAAGCGATGGCCGCGCTCGCCGACCACGGTGTCGTAACCGTCGGGCAGAGCGGCGACGTGGTCGTGGATCTGGGCCGCGCGGGCCGCGGCGTGCAGCTCCTCGTCGGTGGCGTCGGGCTTGGCGAAGCGCAGGTTGTCCGCGACCGAGGCGTGGAAGAGATAGGTCTCCTGGGAGACGACGCCGACCGCTCGGGCCAGGCTGTCGAAGTCCAGATCGCGTACGTCGACACCGTCGAGCGTGACCCGGCCGCCCGTCACGTCGTAGAGCCGCGGCACCAGGTAGCTGAGCGTCGACTTGCCGGAGCCGGTGGGGCCGACGACGGCGAGACTGCCGCCCGCGGGCACCGTCAGATCGATGGCGTCGAGCACGGGGCCCCGCCCGTCCCGCCCGCCGTCGTCCGCGTCGTAGTGGAACTCCACGGCCTCGAAGCGGACTTCGCCCCGCGGCTTGTCCAGACGTACCGGATCGGCGGGTTCGTTGATGTCGATCGGCAGGTCGAGGTATTCGAAGATGCGCTGGAACAGGGCGAGCGAGGTCTGGATCTGGACGCCGGTGGAGAGCAGGCTCACCGTCGGCCGGAACAGGCCCTGTTGGAGCGAGACGAAGGCCACGAGCGTGCCGAGCGAGATGGCGGGGCCGCCCAGGTGCAGGGCGAGGCCCGCGGCCCAGTAGATGACGGCGGGCATGGCGGCCATGACGATGCCGATCACCGACATCCGCCAGCGCCCCGCCATGTTGGAGCGGACCTCCAGGTCGATGAGGCGCTCGGACTCGCCGGCGAAGGACTTCGTGAGGGAGTCGGCGCGGCCCATGGTGCGGCCGAGGAGGATACCGCTGACGGAGAGCGACTCGGTGACCGTGGCGGCCATCGCGGCCATCTGCCGCTGCCGCTCGGTGGCGATCTTCTTGCGCTCACGGCCGACCCTGCGGCTGATCCAGACGAAGACGGGCAGCAGCAGCAGCGAAACGACGGTCAGCCGCCAGTCGAGCGCGAGCATCGCGACGACGGTCGCGATCACGCTCGTGAGATTGGAGACCAGGGAGGTCGCGGTGGAGGTCACGGTCGCCTGCATGCCGCCGATGTCGTTGGCGATGCGGGACTGGACCTCTCCGGTGCGGGTCCTGGTGAAGAAGGCGAGCGACATGCGCTGCAGGCGGCCGTAGACGGCGGTGCGCAGATCGTGCATCACGCGCTGGCCGACGGTCGTCGAGATCAGGGTCTGCAGGACGCCGAAGACGCTGGTGACCACGGCGCTGAGGATCATGCCGAGGGCGAGCAGGCTGAGCAGTCCGGTGCGGCCCTCGGGGATCGCGGTGTCCAGGATCTCCTTCAGCAGGAAGGGCGTGGCGACCGAGACCAGCGAGGCGGCGGCGACCAGGAGCCCGACGAGGGCGAGGCGGCCGCGGTAGGGACGGAAGAGCCGGAGGATGCGCCGCAGCTCGCGGGGCTGCTCCGGATCGGGGGGCGGTGGGGTCCAGTTGGATTCTTCGGGGTGCATGGGCCTCCTGAGGCGGGACCTCCCAGGCGGAGAGGTGTGAGAACGCTATGACCGGAGGAGCATAGCTCATTGTTACCTATGTTCACAATGAGCATGGTCCTGCTACGCTGCCGTCATGACCTCGCCCGATCCGGACGGACTGCTCGCCGACCAGCTCCTCCGCCTCGCCCGCCGCCTGCACCGCCTCCAGAAGCACCACCTCGCGCCGATGGGCCTGACCCCCGGCCAGTCCCGCCTTCTGCGCCTCCTCGCGCACTACGACGCGCCGCCGCGCATGGCGGACCTGGCGCAGGACCTCGAGGTGGTGCCGCGCGCCGTGACGACCCTGGTGGACGGGCTGGAGGAGGCGGACTGCGCGCGCCGGGTGCCGGATCCGGAGAACCGCCGGGTGATCCGGATCGAGCTCACCGACGTCGGCCGCAAGGCCCTGGGCGAGCTGCGCAGCGCGCGCCTGGCCGCCGCAGAGGACATCCTGGCTCCATTGACCGCTCAGCAGCGCGAGCAGCTCGGCGGTCTGCTGTCCACCCTGGTGGACGCCCCCGGACCGTGTTGAGCAAGCCGACGCCGAGGAGCGTGTGCGATGCCCCTGCTGGAGCCGAAGCCGGAAGCCCTGCGTCCGCTCGCGCGGGAGACCACGGGGCCGTCACCCGACCGGGTGCAGGACCGGCAGGCCACGGGCACCCCTGAGCCGCTCAGGAGCGACCTGGTCGCGCTGCTCGGCGAGGACAAGGTCCTGACGAAGATCTCCGACCTCGTGCGGTACGCGTCGGACGCCAGCCCCTACCGCTTCGTGCCGCAGGTCGTGGTGGTCGCCGAGGACATCGACGATGTGTCGGCCGTCATGTCGTACGCCCACGGAAAGGGCCGCGAGGTGGTCTTCCGCGCGGCCGGCACCAGCCTCAACGGCCAGGCGCAGGGCGAGGACATCCTCGTCGACGTACGCAAGCACTGGGCCGGCGTCGAGGTGCTCGACGACGGGAAGCGGGCCCGGATCGGCCCCGGTACGACCGTGGTGCGGGCCAACGCCACACTCGCCCGGCACGACCGGGTACTCGGCCCCGACCCCGCGAGCGCCATCGCCTGCACGCTCGGCGGCGTCGTCGCCAACAACGCCTCGGGCATGACCGCGGGCACCACCCGCAACTCGTACCGCACGCTCGCCTCGCTCACCTTCGTCCTGCCGTCCGGCACGGTCGTCGACACCGCGGAGCCGGACGCCGACGAGCAGCTGGCACACGCCGAACCCGCCCTCTGCGAAGGACTGTTGGCGATCAAGCGGGAGATCGAGGCCGACCCGGAACTCACCGCCCGGATCCGCGCCAAGTACGAGATCAAGAACACCAACGGCTACCGCCTGGACGCCTTCCTCGACGGGTCGACGCCGGTGGAGATCCTTCGCGGCCTGATGGTGGGCTCGGAAGGGACGTTCGGGTTCATCGCGGAGACCGTCTTCGACACGCTGCCCCTCGACCGGCTCGTCTCCACCGCGCTGCTGTTCTTCCCGTCGCTCACCGAGGCGGCGGCCGCGGTGCCGAAGTTCAACGAGGCGGGCGCGCTCGCCGTGGAGCTGATGGACGGCAACACCCTGCGCGCCTCGGTGAGCGTGCAGGGCGTGCCCGCGGACTGGGCGGACCTGCCCAAGGAGACCACCGCGCTGCTCGTGGAGTTCCGCGCCCCCGACGAGGAGCGGCAGCGCGCCTGCGAGGAGCGGGCGGCCCGCGCCCTGGAGACGCTCGAACTGGTCGCGCCCGTGGCCTCGGTGACCAATGCCTTCACCCGCGACCCGAAGGCCATCAGCGGCTACTGGAAGGCCCGCAAGGCATTCGTCACCGCCGTCGGCGGCTCCCGGCCCTCGGGCACGACCCTGATCACCGAGGACTTCGCGGTGCCGCCCGCCAAGCTCGCCGACGCCTGCTCGGCACTCCTCGAACTGCAGACACGGCACGGCTTCGACGCGGCCGTGGCCGGGCACGCGGCCCACGGCAATCTGCACTTCCTGCTCGCCTTCGACGCGGGCAAGCCCGAGGACGTACAGCGCTACGCCGCGTTCATGGACGAGTTCTGTGCGCTGACCGTCGAGAGGTTCGACGGCTCCCTCAAGGCCGAGCACGCCACCGGCCGCAACATCGCGCCTTTCCTGGAACTGGAGTGGGGTCCGCGGGCGACCGAGCTGATGTGGCGCATCAAGCAGGTCATCGACCCCGACGGGGTCCTTGCCCCGCGGATCGTCCTCGACCGCGACCCCAAGGCCCATCTGCGCGGCCTGAAGACCATCCCGCAGGTGGAGGCCATCGCGGATCCGTGCATCGAGTGCGGCTTCTGCGAACCGACCTGCCCCAGCCACGACTTGACGACCACACCGCGCCAGCGCATCGTGCTGCGCCGCGAGATGATGCGCCAGTCGCCCGGTTCCCCGGTCGAGGACGGTCTCGTCGAGGCGTACGGCTATGACGCCGTGGACACCTGCGCCGGCGACTCCACCTGCAAGCTGGCCTGCCCGGTCGGCATCGACACCGGCATGATGATGAAGGCCTTCCGGCACGCGCGGCACACACCGCGCGAGGAGAAGGTCGCGGCGCTCGCGGCGAAGAACTTCAAGCTGGTGGAACACTCCGCGCGGCTCGCGGTGGCCGCCGCTGACAAGATCAACGACCGGTTGCTCACGACGGTGACCCGCGCCGCGCGCAAGGCCGTCCGCCCCGACCTGGTGCCCGAGTGGCTCCCGGAGATCCCCGGCGCCGCCGCCCGCAAACTGCCGCACACCGCGCGCGTGGGCGCCGCCGCCGTGTACTACCCGGCGTGCGTCAACCGCATCTTCGGCGGCCCCGAGGACCACAAGGGGCCGTCCCTCGCGCAGGCCGTCGTCGCCGTGTCCGCGCGGGCGGGCAGGCCGGTGTGGATCCCCGGTGACGTGGCCGGCACGTGCTGCGCGACGATCTGGCACTCCAAGGGCTACGACGAGGGCAACGCGGTGATGGCCAACCGGATCGTCGAGGCCGCCTGGGGCTGGACCGCCGGCGGCAGGCTGCCGCTCGTCGTCGACGCCTCCTCCTGCACGCTCGGGATCGCGCACGAGGTGGTGCCCTATCTCACCGACGCCAACCGGGAGTTGCACGCCGAGCTGCGGATCGTCGACTCCATCGTGTGGGCCGCCGACGAGCTCCTGCCGCATCTGACGGTCCTTCGCACGGTGGGCTCCGCGGTCCTTCACACCACCTGCTCCATGCGACACCTCGGCGACGGCGAGCAGCTGCGGGCGGTCGCGGAGGCCTGTGCCGACGAGGTGGTCACACCCGACGACGAGGCCTGCTGCGGTTTCGCGGGCGACCGCGGCATGCTGCACAAGGAGCTCACCGAGTCCGCCACCGCGCGTGAGGCCGCCGAGGTGACCATGCGGTCCTACGACGCCCATCTGTCGGCCAACCGCATGTGCGAGGTCGGCATGGACCACGCGACGGGGCGCAGCTACTACTCCGCGCTGATGGAACTGGAGCGCGCCACCCGGCCGGGAGCGAAGGCGCCGCGGCGGGGGCAGTCGTAGGGGCGGGGGCACTCGCAGGGGCAGGGGCACTCGTTGGGGCGCAGCCCTCTGAGCGCTCCGCGGGAAGGCCGGTATGACACCTGCGGGTGCGTCGTGGCCGGTCGCGCAGTTCCCCGCGCCCCTTTTGCCCGTCCATAAAGGCTCGCCCGCCCGTGAAAGCGCGCCCCATCAGGTGCGGAACACCGGAAGGTCCGTCCATTCGCGCGGTCGCTGACGTTGCCGTCGTGCGTCGTGGTGGCGGCCGGGCTGACGGCCAGGGTGCCCGGCACGTCGGCTTCGAGGTGCTCGGCCGAGTCCTGCCGCCGGGGCGGAACCGGAGAGTCCAACCATCGGCTGCGGGAAGTCCAATTCCCCGGCCACTTCGGTCCCTTGCGTACCTGTGATCACCCGGCCAGGGTGACTCCCGGCATAGCTCCGCCCACGCACCTTTACGCGTATGGAGGCCCCATGCACGACGACCAGGCCCTGCCGATTCCCGGAGAGCCCGCCGGAGAAACCGTCGGAGAGCCCGCCGAACCGTCCGGCCAGGAGCCCTCCGGTGTCTCACGGAGATCCATGATGCGCGCGGCCGGTGTCACCGGCGTCGGTCTCGGCCTCACCGGCCTGACCGGCGCCGCGGCGCATGCGAACCCGGCCACCGCGGCCACTCCCGAGCAGGCGTCGGCCGCCGCGCAGGCACCGCCGCGGCAGGGCCCGACCATGATCGGGGTGCCGTTCGAGAAGCGCGCCACGGTACGGGTCGGGATCATCGGGCTCGGCAACCGCGGCGGCGGCATGATCGATCTGTTCCTCGCGCTGCCGGGGGTCAAGGTGGTCGCGCTGTGCGACCCGGTGAAGGAGAAGACCGCCGCCGCGGCGAAGAAGGTGACGGACGCGGGGCAGCCCGCCCCGGCGACGTACACCAAGGACGATCACGACTTCGAGAACCTGTGCAAGCGCACCGACGTGGACTTCGTGTACGTCGCCACGCCCTGGGACTGGCACTTCGAGATGGCCAAGTCGGCGATGCTGAACGGCAAGCACGTCGGCGTGGAGTGTCCGATCGCGCTCCAGCTCGACCAGTTGTGGCAGCTCGTGGACCTCTCCGAGCGCACCCGCAGGCACTGTATGCAGCTGGAGAACTGCTGCTACGGCAAGAACGAGATGCGGGTCCTGCGCATGGCGCACGCGGGGCTCTTCGGTGAACTCCTGCACGGCGCGGGCGCGTACAACCACGATCTGCGCGGGCTGATGTTCGACCCTGACTACTACGAGGGGCCCTGGCGCCGCCTTTGGCACACGCGGCTGCGCGGCGATCTGTACCCGAACCACGGCTTCGGCCCCGTCTCCAACTACATGGACGCCAACCGCGGCGACCGCGTCACGCATATCTCCAGCTTCGGCACCCCGGCGCTCGGTCTCGCGGAGTACCGCAAGGCACACATGCCGCCCGGCGACCCGAGCTGGAAGGAGACGTACATCGAGTCGGACCGCACGATCAGCCTCGTCCAGACCGCGAAGGGCCGGGTCATCCGCCTGGAGCACGACGTGTCGACCCCGCACCCCTACAGCCGTCTCAACCAACTGGGCGGTACCAAGGGCGTGTTCGAGGACTATCCGGCGCGGATCTATCTGGAGCCGGACCACAGCGACGACCAGTGGCACGACTTCGGCGCCTACGCCGAGAAGTGGGACCACTGGCTGTGGAAGGAGCACGCCAACCCGCCCGGCGGGCACGGCGGCATGGACTACATGATGGTGTTCCGCCTGATGCAGTGCATGCAGCTCGGCCTCGTCCCCGACTTCGACGTGTACGACGCGGTGACATGGACGGCGCCGGTGCCGCTGAGCCACGCGTCGATCAGGGCGAAGGGCGCGCCCCAGGCGATCCCCGACTTCACCCGCGGCCTGTGGACGAAGCCCCGCTCGGGCGTCGACTCCCAGAAACCCCAGACCTGAGCCCCGGCCCACAGGGCCCGGCCTCCTCGACTGCGGGGGCGCCGGGCCCTGCGGGCCTGCTCAACTCACTGCGAGGCTCCGGGCCACCGGCGCCGCGCCCATCCACGACGCCCGCGGTCCGCGCACGCTCAGTCCGCCGCCAGTTGCCTCTTGTCGCCCATCACGATCACCGGCTGCTGCTTCGGGTCGAGCCGCTTGAGCAGGTACTGCATCGCGGGCTTCGAGACGCTCACGCAACCGGATGTGCCGCTGCCGTGGTCCATGTGCAGCCAGATGTAGCCGCCCTTGGCCTGGCCCCGGGGGCGGGTCGGGTCGTTGGGCGGGGTGCCCTTGGCGCGGTTGTAGTCGATGGCGATCACGTAGTCGAAGTCGTGCCAGTGCGTCTTCGGCCACGAGCGGGACGCGGCGAACGCGGGCGACTGCGTGTACGGCAGCTTCGCCCCCGGATCGGCGAGTACACCGCCCGCGTCGCTGAGCGTGAACACGCCCACAGGACTGCGCTTGTCGCCCTCGCGGTGGTCGGGGGTCCAGCCCTTCCGGCCGTTGTGGCCGGGCCAGGCGCGGGCGCGGTCCCAGGTGGCGCCGTGCTTCTCGTACAGGGCGACGGTCGACGTCGCGGAGTACGCGCTCTCCCCGGTCACCACGACGGCCTGCCGTGACCCGGCCGGAATCCGCTGCCACAGCTTGTCGCCGACATCCGGAAGTCGCTTCAGGTTCGTGGTGCGCTGCTCGGCGGGCTTCGCGTCCGGCGCTCCCCCACCCGCTCCCCCGCCCGAACTGCCTTGCGCCGCGCTCCCGCAGGAGGAGAGAGCCGCGAGACAGACCATCGCCGCGAGGGCGGACCGCACCGAGCCGGATATGCGCATGGAGCCCATGGTCGCACCCGGCACACCGGTCACCGCCCGCCGCCCCGTCCACCCCCGGCAGGAATGACCTGTTCTTTGCGCGCAGGCAGAAAATCGTTTGCCCCGGACCGCGAAATCACGTCAGCCTTGCACGGTTTCCCCCCATCCGATCCCTCTTCCGATTACCGCAGCGAGCTCGACGCCGTGCGCCGACCGACCCCTGGGACGTCATGCAGATCAGTGATCTTCCGTATACCGATCCGGGTGTGCCCGACGCACGCTCGGGTCCCCGGTTCCTGTGGTGGCTCGGGCGGAACCAGCTGGCCGGTCAGCTCAAGTCGCTCGGGTGGGGTCTGCTGCACTTCACCTCCGTGATGGCCCTGCCCTACGGCGTGGGCCTCGCCGTGCAGGCCGTGGTGGAGCGCTCCGGCGCCCGGCTCGCCCTCGCGGGTGCCCTGCTCGCCCTGTCCGGGGTCGCCATCGCGCTCGGCGACACCATGCTGCACCGCACCGCGGTCACCAACTGGATCACCGCGGCGGCCCGGGTGCAGCAGCTGCTCGCCCGTAAGACCGCCGGCCTCGGCGCCGCCCTGACCCGGCGGGTGGCCGCGGGCGAAGTGGTCGCCGTATCCACCGGTGACGTGGAGAAGATCGGCTGGTTCGTGGAGGCCGTCTCCCGGTTCACGGCGGCGTTCGTCACGGTCGTCGTGGTGTGCGTGGGTCTCGTCGTCTACCAGCCGCAGCTCGGGGTCGTCGTGCTCATCGGCGTGCCCCTGGTCGCCCTCGGCGTACTGCCGTTGCTGCCCCGCGCCACCCGGCTCGCCGACGTACAGCGCGAGAAGGCGGGCAGGGCCACCGAGCTGGCGTCCGACACCGTGGCGGGTCTGCGGGTGCTGCGCGGCATCGGCGGCGAGGAGCTCTTCCTCGACCGCTACCGCACGGCGTCGCAGGAGGTCCGCCGGGCGGCGGTGCGCAGCGCCCGTATGTGGTCGCTGATCAGCGCCGTGCAGGTGCTGCTGCCGGGACTGCTGCTCATCGTGGTGCTCTGGCACGGCCTCGGCCTAGTCAGGGACGGCCGGATCGCGGTCGGCGAACTCGTCACCGTATACAGCGCGGTGATGCTCCTGTCGTACCCGCTGCACCACTTCGAAGAGATCGCGATGGCCTATTCCTTCTCGCGGCCGTCGGCGAAACGGGCGGCCCGGGTGCTGTCCCTCGAGCGGTCGACGGCCGCCACCGAGGAGACGACCGCTGCCGAGGAGACGACCGCCGCCGACGAGGGGGGCACCCCCGCGGGCGGCGACCTGTACGACCCGGTCACCGGGCTGCTCGCCCCCGAAGGGCGCCTCACGGCCGTGGTGTGCGGGGATCCGGACGCGGCCGGCCGGCTCGCGGAGCGGCTCGGCGGGCACCCCGCCCTCGACGAACCGGTGGCGTCCGTACGGCTCGGCGACACCGCGCTCGACGAACTGCCGCTCGCCGCGGCCCGCGCCACCGTCCTCGTCCAGGACAAGGACCCGGTGCTGCTCTCCGGCACGCTGCGGGAACTGCTCGACGTACCGGCCTCGGGCCTTGTCGCCGCGCAGGACGCCCTGGCCGCGGCCGAGTGCGACGACGTGCTCGACGCGCTCGCGCAGGCCTCGGTCGACGACGACCCGATGGCCGCGCCGATCACCGAGCGCGGCCGGTCGCTCTCCGGCGGCCAGCGTCAACGCCTCGCCCTGGCCCGGTCGTTGGTGACGGACCCGGAGGTCCTGGTGCTCGACGAGCCGACGTCGGCGGTGGACTCGCACACCGAGGCACGGATCGCGGACGGACTGCGCGGGCTTCGCCGCGGCCGTACGACCGTGGTGCTCACGTCGTCGCCGCTGCTCCTCGACCGGGCCGAGCGCGTGGTGTTCGTCCACGACGGCGAGGTCGCGGCGGTGGGTGTACACCGTGAGCTGGTGCACACCCAGGCGCGCTACCGGGCCGTCGTGACCCGCGAGACGGACGAGGAACAGGCAGCACAAGCAGCACAGGCCGCGCAGGCGGCAGAGGCGGAGCGGGCCGCGCACCAAGGAGCGGGCCGTGGACGGACCCGTATCGAGATCGAGGAGACGGCATGATCGGCCTGGCGCCACCGGAGTACGATCCGGCGGCTCCCCGTACCACCGAGACACTGCCCGTGGGCGGTCGGGCCACGGTGCGGGCGTATGTGCGCGAGCTGTTCGGGCGGCACCGCCGGGCCTTCGTCCTGCTGATCGCCGTGAACGCGGTCGCGGTGACCGCCTCCATGATCGGCCCGTCGCTGCTCGGCTCGCTCGTGCAACGGGCGTCGGACGGGGCCCGCGACCTCCAACTCGGGCGCGCCGTCACGCTGTTCACCATCGCCCTTGTGGTGCAGACGGTGTTCATCCGGCTGGTCAGACTGCGCGGCGCGATGCTGGGTGAGCGGATGCTCGCGGATCTGCGCGAGGACTTCCTCGTGCGCTCCGTCGGCCTGCCGCCGGGCGTCCTGGAGCGTGCGGGCACCGGCGATCTGCTGTCCCGGATCACCACCGACATCGACCGGCTCGCCAACGCGATGCGGGAGGCGGTGCCGCAGGTCACCATCGGCGTGGTCTGGGTCGGACTGCTGCTCGGCGGCCTCGTCGTGACCGCTCCCGCGCTCGCGCCCGCCGTACTGCTCGCGGTGCCGATCCTTGTGCTCGGCTGCCGCTGGTACTTCAGGCGGGCACCGTCAGCGTACCGCTCGGAGGCCGCCGGGTACGCGGCGGTGGCCGCGGCCCTGACCGAGACCGTGGACGCGGGCCGCACCGTGGAGGCGCACCGGCTCGGGGCGCGCCGCGTGGCCCTGTCCGACCAGCGGGTGGCGGAGTGGACGGCGTGGGAGCGCTACACGCTCTATCTGCGCTCGGTCCTCTTCCCCGTCATCAACGCCACGCATGTGACGGTCCTGACCTCGGTGCTCCTCATCGGCGGTGTCTTCGTGCTGCAGGGCTGGATCGGCGTCGGCCAGCTCACCACGGGCGCCCTCATCGCGCAGATGATGGTCGACCCGGTGAACCTGATCCTGCGCTGGTACGACGAGCTGCAGGTCGCCCATGTCTCGCTGGCCCGCCTTGTGGGTGTGCGCGAGATCGAGCCGGAGGCGGGCGACACGAAGGTCGAGCCCGCGGGGCGCGAAGTGACGGCGGACCGGGTGCACTTCGGCTACCGGCCAGGGGTCGACGTCCTGCGCCAGGTGACCCTCGACGTGCGGCCGGGCAGCCGGGTCGCCCTCGTCGGTCCTTCCGGCGCGGGCAAGTCCACGCTCGGCCGGCTGCTCGCCGGGATCTACGCCCCGCGCACGGGCTCGGTCACCCTGGGCAAGGCGGAGCTGTCCCGGATGCCCGCGGAACGGGTGCGCGAGCATGTCGCCCTGGTCAACCAGGAGCACCATGTCTTCGTGGGCTCCCTGCGCGACAACCTGCGCCTTGCGCGGGCGGGCGCGCGGGACGCCGAACTGTGGGCGGCGCTCGGCGCGGTCGACGCGGACGACTGGGCGCGCTCGCTGTCCGAGGGTCTGGACACGGAGGTCGGCTCCGGCGGTTTCACCCTGACCCCGGCCCAGGCCCAGCAGATCGCTCTGGCCCGTCTCGTACTCGCGGACCCGCACACGCTGGTACTCGACGAGGCGACGTCGCTGCTCGACCCGCGCGCCGCCCGGCACTTGGAGCGTTCCCTGGCCCGCGTCCTGGACGGCCGCACGGTGGTGGCCATCGCCCACCGTCTGCACACCGCCCACGACGCCGACGTCATCGCGGTCGTCGAGCGCGGCCGCATCAGCGAACTGGGCAGCCACGAACAGCTGGTGGCGGCGGACGGGGCATACGCTGCGCTGTGGCGGTCGTGGCACGGGTGAGGCCAGGCGGCCGGCCGCTCCTGGCCGGTCTCCCTCCTCCTGTGCGGGACACAGAACGCGACCAACGACAAGCTGAGAGGAAAGCCGCAGTGGAGCGCATCGGCATCATCGGAGTGGGCGAGATCGGCCGGGCCATCGTGACGGGCCTGTGCGACGGAGTCGACAAGTCGCCCGAGGTGTTCCTCTCACCCCGGGGAGCCGGCACCGTCGCGGAGCTGTCCGCGCGCTACGACGGCGTACAGGTCTGCGCCGACAATCAGGAGGTCGTCGACCGCTCCGAGCTGGTGATCATCGCTGTCCGCCGCCAGGACCGGCACGAAGCACTGGCCGGTCTGCGGGTGAACGACGACAGGACGGTGGTCAACGTGATGGCCGGTGTCGCCAACGACGACCTGCGCCGCACGCTCGGCACCGACGCCCCGCTGGTGCGGGCCATCCCGCTGCCCTCCGTACGCGAACGCCGCTCCGTCACGGTGACCTTTCCGTCCCACCCGGTGGCGGACGCGTTCTTCGAGCGGCTCGGTGGGGCGCAGCCCGTCGCGGACGAGGCGGCCTTCAATGTCTTCTCCGCGCTGACGGGGACGCTGACCAGCCACTACGCGTACCTCGCCACGCTCACGTCATGGGCCGCCGCCCAGGGCATCGCCCCCGACGACGCCGACCGCTACATCCGCAGCCTCTTCCAGGGAGTGGGCCGCGCCCTGAGCGACGGGACCCGCTCCCTGCAGCAGCTCGCCGCCGACCACGAGACGCCGAACGGAAACAACGAACGTATCCGCACCACCTGGTTCGACGCGGCCAACTCCGAGGCCCTCGGCAAAGCCCTCGACGGACTGCTCGACCACCTGAAGTAACCCTCAGCCGGGCCCTCAGCCGCTGGTCAGGGTGCGCTCGAGCAGAGGGAGCAGACGGTCCCAGTGACGCTGGAGCGCGGCGGCGTTGAAGGCGTCGGTGTCGGACATGGTGAAGCCGTGGATGGTGCCGGGGTAGATCTCGGTGGTGTGGCCGACGCCCGCGGCGTCCATGGCCTGGTTGAGCTCGCTGATCTCCTCGGGCGAGAGGTCGCCTTCGGCGAGGCCGAGGTGGACTTCCGCGGTGAGCTTGTGGGCGAGGCGGTGCGGGCTGTCGGGTGCGTCGGTGACCAGGAAGCCGGGGTGGAATCCGGCGACGGCGGCCACCAGGTCGGGGCGGGCGGTGGCGGTGCGCATCGCCAGGGCGGCGCCCAGGCAGTAGCCGATCACGCCGACCGGACCGGCGGCGGCCTCGGGCTGTGCGGTGAGGAATTCGAGGTAGGCGTCGGCGTCGCGCAGTACGCGTTCGGTGGTGTGCGCCTCGACCAGGGGCATCAGCTGGGCGAAGACCGCGGGCCTGACCTCTTCCCCGATATGCCCGGGAAGTTCGATCACCGGTGCCGGGCCGTGCCGGTAGTAGAGGTTGGGGACGAGCACGTAGTACCCGTGCCCGGCCAGTTCGCGGGCCTTCTCCTCCAGCTCGGGCCGTACGCCGAAGGCGTCCGGGTAGAACAGCACCCCCGGGTGCCGCTTGCCGTCCGCGGGAAAGGCGGCGAAAGCGTCGGCCTGGCCGTCCTCGGTGGGAATCTGCAGCGTCTTGGTCTCGGTCTTGGTGGCCATGGCTGATCATCTTTCCTCGGACCGACTGCCGTCACAAGGTTTCCCGGGATGAAGCTCAGGGCCGCCCTGGACGAAGAAGACCTGGAGGCCTGGAGGCCTGGAGGCCTGGAGGCCTGGAGGTCGCCCTAGATGAAGTTGAGCGCCGCCGCTCCGCCCACCCCGCCGAGCAGCATGAACACCGGCATCAGGACCTTCAGCTCCACCCAGCTGCCCGCGCGGAAGCGCATCGCCTTGGGCGGGCCGACCGGGTACCAGCGCTTGCCCGCGATGGGGATGGGCCACAGGACCGGGCAGCCCGAGACGGTCAGGGCGTCGCCGATGTCGTGCACGAGGGCGCCGAGGACGATGGGCAGGCCCAGCCACAGATACTCCTGGCCGGCCCCCGTGAACAGCCAGTCCGCGCCGTTGCCCGGCTTGTCCAGGACGCCGGCGAGGATCCATGCGCTGGTGGCGCCGAGCAGCCACACCAGGACGTCGCTGGAAACCCGGGCCGCCCGCCAGAGCAGGCCCTCCACGGCGAGCACCAGGTGGACGAAGAGGATCGCGAGGACCGCCCAGCGGCCGCCGGTGATCGCCGCGACCGAGGTGCCCGTACCGATGAGGACCGCCCACAGCCAGGTGTGGGTGAGGGTGCGGTGACCCCCGGAGCGGCGCGGGTCCTGCCGGGTCCTGGTCGCCTTGTAGACGGCGTACGAGAGTTTGTCGACGACTTCGCAGAGCCCCCGGGAGATGGGTCCGAAGGCGCGGGAGATCGTGGCCGACTTGTGGTCCAGGTCCGGGGCCAGCGCCGCGCCCGCGCAGATCAGGGCGCCGACCACGAGCACGGGCCAGGGCATCGGATGCCCTCCGGCGGCGGCCGCCGCTCCCACCCCCAGCCAGGCCGCTGCTCCCGACAGTGAGTGTGCTGGACCCATCATGGCCGCTTCCCGCCCCATTTCCGTTGTGCTTACGCGCAGTTGACACCTGGTCCGACGCGCCGTCGACGGCACAGCGTATCGGCCATGATCTTGCTGTGACCCTCCGGTTCCCTGATCGGGGGTGCGGACAGGCAAGATGGGGGTGTGACCCTTATCGATCAGCTGCCGCCGGATGCCGACCCCGATGCCCTCTTCGACGCCTTCTCGTCGTGGGCCGAGGAGCGTGGTATCACCCTCTATCCGGCTCAGGAGGAGGCGCTGATCGAGGTGGTCTCCGGGGCGAACGTGATTCTGTCGACGCCGACCGGATCGGGAAAGAGCCTGGTCGCGGCCGGTGCGCACTTCGCGGCCCTGGCCGCGGACAAGGTCACCTTCTACACCGCGCCGATCAAGGCCCTGGTGAGCGAGAAGTTCTTCGACCTCTGCAAGCTCTTCGGCACCGAGAACGTCGGCATGCTCACCGGCGACGCCTCCGTGAACGCGGACGCGCCGGTCATCTGCTGCACCGCAGAGGTGCTCGCCTCGATCGCGCTGCGCGACGGCAAGGACGCCGATATCGGCCAGGTCGTGATGGACGAGTTCCACTTCTACGCGGAGCCGGACCGCGGCTGGGCCTGGCAGATCCCGCTGCTCGAACTGCCGCAGGCGCAGTTCGTGCTGATGTCGGCGACGCTCGGCGATGTCTCGCTGTTCGAGAAGGACCTCACCCGGCGTACCGGACGGCCCACTTCCGTGGTGCGCTCGGCGACCCGGCCGGTGCCGCTCTCGTACGAGTACCGTCTGACGCCCATCACCGAGACCCTCACCGAGCTCCTGGAGACCAAGCAGGCGCCGGTGTACATCGTGCACTTCACGCAGGCGCAGGCCGTGGAGCGGGCCCAGTCGCTGATGAGCATCAACATGTGCACGAAGGCGGAGAAGGAACAGATCGCCGACCTGATCGGCAACTTCCGCTTCACCACCAAGTTCGGCCGCAATCTCTCACGTTATGTACGGCACGGGATCGGTGTGCACCACGCGGGCATGCTGCCCAAGTACCGCCGCCTGGTGGAGAAGCTGGCACAGGCCGGTCTGCTGAAGGTGATCTGCGGTACGGACACGCTCGGCGTCGGCGTCAACGTCCCCATCAGGACGGTGCTGTTCACGGCCCTCGCCAAGTACGACGGCAACCGGGTGCGAGTGCTGCGGGCCCGTGAGTTCCATCAGATCGCCGGGCGCGCGGGCCGGGCCGGCTTCGACACGGCGGGCTTCGTCGTCGCGCAGGCGCCCGAGCACGTCATCGAGAACGAGAAGGCCCTCGCCAAGGCGGGCGACGACCCGAAGAAGCGCCGCAAGGTAGTGCGCAAGAAGGCGCCCGAGGGGTTCGTCGGCTGGAGCGAGAGCACCTTCGAGAAGCTGATCGCCGCCGATCCCGAGCCGCTGACCTCCCGGTTCCGCGTCACGCACACCATGCTTCTGTCCGTGATCGCCCGGCCCGGCAACGCCTTCGAGGCGATGCGCAGGCTCCTGGAGGACAATCACGAGCCGCGCAAGAACCAGCTGCGGCACATCCGCCGCGCGATCGCCATCTACCGTTCGCTGCTCGACGGCGGCATCGTCGAGAAGCTGGACGAGCCGGACGCCACCGGCCGGATCGTGCGCCTCACCGTCGATCTGCAGCAGGACTTCGCGCTCAACCAGCCCCTGTCCACGTTCGCCCTCGCCGCGTTCGAGCTGCTCGAGCCCGAGTCCCCGTCGTACGCCCTGGACATGGTCTCCGTCGTCGAGTCCACGCTCGACGACCCGCGCCAGATTCTCGCCGCGCAGCAGAACAAGGCGCGCGGTGAGGCCGTCGGGCAGATGAAGGCCGACGGCGTCGAGTACGAGGAGCGCATGGAGCGGCTCCAGGACATCTCGTACCCCAAGCCCCTCGAAGAGCTGCTCTGGCACGCGTACGGCCTGTACCGCACGAGCCATCCGTGGGTCGGCGACCACCCGGTGTCGCCGAAGTCCGTGATCCGCGACATGTACGAACGCGCCATGACCTTCACGGAGTTCACGTCCCACTACGAACTCGCCCGCACCGAGGGCATCGTGCTCCGCTATCTGGCCAGCGCCTACAAGGCCCTTGAGCACACCGTCCCCGACGACCTCAAGTCCGAGGACCTGGAGGACCTGATCGCCTGGCTCGGCGAGATGGTGCGCCAGGTCGACTCCTCGCTGCTCGACGAGTGGGAGCAGCTGGCCAACCCCGAGGTGGAGACCGCCGAGGAGGCCCAGGAGAAGGCTGACCAGGTCAAGCCGGTGACCGCCAACGCCCGCGCCTTCCGGGTCCTGGTGCGCAACGCCATGTTCCGGCGCGTGGAGCTGGCCGCCCTCGACAACGTCGACGAGCTGGGCGAGATGGACGCCGACTCCGGCTGGGACGCGGACGCCTGGGGCGAGGCCATGGACGCCTACTGGGACGAGTACGAGGACCTCGGCACCGGCCCCGACGCCCGTGGCCCGAAGCTCCTGTCCATCGAGGAGGACACGGCGCACGGACTGTGGCGCGTCCGGCAGACCTTCGCCGACCCGAACGGCGACCATGACTGGGGCATCAGCGCGGAAGTGGACCTCGCGGCGTCCGACGAGGAGGGCCGCGCGGTCGTCCGCGTCACGGACGTCGGCCAGCTCTGACGTCCGGCAGCCCCTGCCCTCCCTGTTGACGCCGACACCGGAGATCCCACCATGACGAACCCCGCCGAAAGACTCGTCGATCTGCTCGACCTGGAGCAGATCGAAGTCAATATCTTCCGCGGCCGCAGCCCCGAGGAGTCCCTGCAGCGGGTCTTCGGCGGACAGGTCGCTGGACAGGCCCTGGTCGCCGCGGGCCGCACCACGGAGGGCGACCGCCCGGTGCACTCGCTGCACGCCTACTTCCTGCGGCCCGGCCGCCCGGGTGTGCCGATCGTGTACCAGGTCGAGCGAGTGCGCGACGGCCGGTCCTTCACCACGCGCCGGGTCACCGCGGTGCAGCAGGGCCGCACGATCTTCAATCTGACGGCCTCCTTCCACCGGCCGGAAGAGGGCAGCTTCGAGCATCAGCTGCCGCCCCGCATCGAGGCCCCGGCCCCGGAGACGCTGCCGACGGTCACCGAGGAGATCCGCGAGCATCTGGGCGCCCTGCCCGAGCAGTTGGAGCGGATGGCCAGGCGCCAGCCCTTCGACATCCGCTACGTGGACCGGCTGCGCTGGACCCAGGAAGAGGTCAAGGACGCGGAGCCGCGCAGCGCGGTGTGGATGCGAGCGGTGGGGCCGCTCGGCGACGATCCCCTGGTGCACACCTGCGCGTTGACCTATGCGAGCGACATGACGCTCCTCGACGCCGTCCGTATTCCCGTCGAACCCCTGTGGGGCCCTCGCGGCTTCGACATGGCATCGCTCGACCACGCGATGTGGTTCCACCGGCCCTTCCGCGCCGACGAGTGGTTCCTCTACGACCAGGAGTCCCCCATCGCCACCGGCGGCCGCGGCCTCGCCCGGGGCCGGATCTATGACGTCGAGGGGCGTCTGCTGGTGTCAGTGGTGCAAGAGGGGCTCTTTCGGTCACTGTAGGGAAGTGTCCGACCGTCCCAAGAGGGGTTGTTCCGGCGCTACGGCCCGGGGAAGTGACCCTGGGGGCATCGGGCACGGACGCTCTGGCCCCGGGGCCCAGAGGGCACGGACGCTCTCTCCCCCGGGGCGCCCGCGTCACCCCGCATCACCCCGCCTCGCTCTTCGCCGCGAGGAGTTCGGCCATCACCAGGGCGTCGGCGGCTGCTTGACGCACCTCGCTCCCGTCGTGCACCGCCCGGTCGCGCAGCACGGCCAGGGTCTCGGGGTCGGCGGGCCGGGCGAAGGCCAGGACGGTGACCGCGGCCCTGCGCACACTGGGCGCGGGGTCCGATGTCGCCCGGTCGCGCAGCACCTCCGCCATCCCGGGTCCTGCGCACTGCCAGGCCAGCCAGCAGAGTTCGGACTGGCGGTACTCCGCTGACGGGTCGGTCGTGACGAGTTTCCGGGCCAGCTCACGCACCGCGGGATCGTCCGGCCAGTGGGTCAGCAGGCCCTCGAGCGCGGTCGCGCGCGTATCGCTGTCCAGGTCGCTGGTGCCACGTACGAACAGCAAGTCCCGTACGGCGTCGTCCTTCCGGCGGCGTGCGAGCCCGTCGAGTGCGGCCTGCCGCGGGCCTTCGTGGAGGTCCGCGACGGCCCGCTCCAGGAGCAGCTCGCACACATCCGGTTCCGCGCACCAGTGCTCGGCCAGCGCGGTCACCGCCGTCTTGCGGGGCTCCTCGTGCAGATCGGCGACGGCCCGCGCCATCAGCAGCTCTCGTACGGGCGGATGCTCCCGCCAGAGCTGTACGGCGAGGCCGAGGGCCACGTCACGGACCGTGGAGTCGGGGTCGGCGGCCGCCCGCCCGAGGACGAAGTCCCGTACCTCCGGGGCGTCGTCCTCCTCGGCCAGACGCTGAAGGGCCAGGGCGCGCGGCGCTTCGTCGGGGTCGGTGACGGCCCGGTCGAGGAGCAGCGCACGCACGTCCGGATCCTCGGGCCAATGATGCGCCAGCGCACGCAGCGCGGCCGTGCGGGGTGTGGCGTGGGAGTCGGCGGTGGCCCGGCCGAGGAGCAGCGCACGCACCTCCGGATCCGCGTACCAATGCGCCGTCAGGCCCTCGATTCCCGATTCCCGCAGGTCCTGGTGGGCCCCCGAGCGGGCGAAGGTCATCAGTCGGTCACGCATCGCGGGGTCGCCCACCCGCACATCGGCGAGCAGCCTGATGGCCGTGGAGCGTACGAACTCGTCCGCGTCGTCGTCGGCCACGGCGAGGAGCAGGTCGGTCACGGCGGGGTCGTCCGGCCAGTTCCTTGCCAGGGCTTCCAGGGCGGCGTCGCGCGCGGTCCAGGCGCTGTCGGTCCTGGCGCGCCGCATCAGGAAGGCGAGGACCGTGGGTTCGCCGCTCCAGCGCGCGGCCATGTGCGCCGCCAGACGCTCCTGGGGCCGCCAGTGGCCGGCCGCGAGGCCGACGGACAGGAAGAGCCGCAGGGTCTCCGGGTCGTCCGGCCAGTGCTCCGCGAGGGCCAGGAGGGCCGACTCCCTCGGCTGATCGTCCTCCTCGCTCCCGACCCTGGCCGTAAGGAACGCGCGCAGCTCGGCACCGGGGTCGCGCTGCGCCCCGAGGAGCTTCAAGGCCGTGGACCGTACCTGCAGATCGGAATCCAGGGCCGCTCGGTCGCGCAGGAGCGGGTCGAGGCCGGCGTGGTCCGGCCAGCGCTCGGTCAGGCTGCGCAACGCCGCGCTGCGGACGGTGGCCGTGTGGGCGTGCACCGCGAGCGCTTCGAGCAGCTCCCGGTCCTGGTACAGGGTGCAGGCGATCCGGGCGGCGGCCGTGCCGTCGTTCAGATCCAGCTGGCCCAGCATGTGGAACCAGTGCAGATAGATCCGCCGGCCGCTCCAGTGCGGGCCGAACCCGGCGAGCGCGGGCAGGGCCGATTCCATGGTGGCGGAGCCGTTGTCCATCAACGCGTCGACCACCGCGTTCACCACGGCCTCGCTCTGCGCCGCGAGGCGGCCGATGTTGCGCACCTCGGCCAGGGAGCGCACGGCGAGTTCGATTATTTCGGTGCCCGAGGTCTCTTGCCCGTGCAGTTCGAGGAGCTTGTCGATGGCGCGCGCGGCGACCCTCTCATGGATCTGGCCCACCAGGAGCAGCAGCACCTCGTGCCAGGTCGAGTCGCCTGCGCGGCGGGCGAAGACATCCTCGATCAGCTGGTCCTCGGAGAACTCCCGGTCGCTGTAGCGCTGCGCCAGATCGGCCGCGGCCAGGTACTCGAGGAAGGTGCGGTGCACGAAGCCGTACACCTCGCCGCCGAAGTGGCTCAGGATGAAGTTGCGCTCCTGGAACTGACGCAGCATCGCCCGGGCCGCGGCGTCCGCCTTCAGCGGCGGGAACTCCCACATATCCGTCAGGTACTTCCTGAAGGTGGCCTCCAGGTCGCTGCCGTGGATGAGGTTCCCGCCGCCCTCATCCCCGGCGTCCTGCATCTGCCGGGCCAGCAGGCGCAGGAGTTCGCGCCGGTGGCGTACGTCCAGATCGGCGGCTCCTTCGGCGTCCGGCAGCGGCGGGAGATGCTTGGCGTCCAGGTCCCAGTGCGCGATCAGTACGTTCACCGCGTGCTCGTAGACGCCCTGCCGGTCGCGTGGCAGCTCCTGGCGCCGCCCGATGATGGCGAGGATGGTCAACAGCAGCGGATTCCCGGCGAGTTCGCGTACGGGACGCGAGTGGGCCACGGAGGCTGTTATCCGCCGGCGCAGCCGTTCCGAGAGCGCCGGGTCATGCGGGCAGACGGTGTCGTACCAGAGCCGCACGAAAGTACCGATCTGGTCCTCGGTCAGATCCTGGATCATGAAGTGCCGGAAGCCGACGCCGTCCAGGACCGCTCGCTGATAGCCGATGACACGCGAGGTCACGATGATCCGCGCCTGGTCGTACCGGGCCGCGAAGGCGGCGATACGACGGCTCACCTCGGCCCGGACGCCGGGGTCGAACAGCTCGTCCAGACCGTCGAAGACCACAACTGCCCGACCCGATCGCAGACATGCGTCCAGCACGCGGCGCGGCACGGACATCTGCTCCATCGTGCTGAGGTGCTCGAGAAAGTCCTCGAAGGTCCGCTCGCGCCACTCGGCCTCGGCGTAGCGCCGCAGTTCGACGATGACGGGGAGCAGGTCGGCCAGCGGCGCGAGGGGCTCGGGCGGGGTGGGGCCGGTGAGGGCGAGGGCCAGGAACCGGGTGAGCGTCGACTTGCCCGCGCCCGGATTGCCGAGCAGTACCAGGCGCTTCGCCTGCGGCTCCGCGATGGTCCGCAACAGCTCGACCGGCGGCTGCTCTTCACCGCCCGGGCGGCGCCGCGCGGCCGTCTCCTTCTGCCCTTCCGGCCAGCCGGACTCGTCTTCGAGCTGCTGCTCGCCGTGATCCGTCATCCTCTTCGCCAGCGCGGGCGGCAGTTCGACGCGCGGCGGGTCCGCGCGCAGCAGCGGCGGCACGAACACTTCCCGCAGGCCTACGTGCGGGTGCTCGGGTTCCGTGGTGGGCAGCAGGACTTCCAGGTCGAGGCGGCCGTACGCCTGCCGCAGCCGGGTGCTGTACCGGCCGACGGCCTCCTCCACCTCGGCCAGAGTCACGGGTTCCTGGTCCGGCCCCTGCGGGCCGAACTGCTGGATCAGCTGATGGATATTGGTGACCCGGCTGCCGGCGCCCCACGCGTTACCACTCATGTCACCCGCCACCCCGAGAGCCGAGGTCCCACGCACGTGCAGAGCGGGTGCGGGGGCGGGCGTGGGGGCGGGCGTGGGTGTGGGGTCGGGCAGCGGTGCGGGCACCGGCGCGTCGCCAGGCGCGTTGCCAGGAGGAGGCGCGGGTGAGTTCTCCGGTGTGGTCGCGGCGGCGGGCGCAGTGCTGGCCGGTGCGGCGGACGCGGGGATGTCCTGCGGGGTGCGCCGCTTGCGCCAGGGCAGTGGAGTCATCGGCCGTCGACCTCGCTGTCCTCACCGAAGGCGTTACCGGCCACCTCGCCATCGGCCGCGAACGCTCCCCTGCCACGGGCGGAGACCGGTCCTTCCCCCGGCGCCGCCGCGGGTGTGCCGCCGCTCGGCCGGCCGCTGACCTTGCTGCGTGCCCCGAAGGCGTTGCCGACGACGTTCCCTCGCACCGCGGTCGCCCCGCGCCCCGAGGCTCGAACCGCCGCTCCTCCACCGGCGTCGGGCCGCAGCCCGAAGTACACGGACACCGCGAGGCCGGCGAGACCGGCGACCGCCCCGACGATGCTCGCGGCCCGGTCTCCGGTATCCAGATCGCGTACCGCGACCAGCACGACCAAGCCCACCGAGACGATGCCGCACAGCACCGCCACCGACCACACCACGACCCGGGCCGTCCCCGTGTTCCCCGTCATGCTCCGCGTCCCCTCCAGTCCGCGCCCGGCCGACCTGCTGACCGGCAGTTCTGTTGAACGAACGTCCTGCTGTTCCCCGGCCCTGTCCACCAGGGCCACTTCGGCGAATCGATAGTGGCACGCCGACTCCGGCGGCCTCCCTCATAGTGCGACGGGCGATGACGGCCGCCAACGACTTGGCCGGAAAGGGCCGTTATTGGTGGCCGGTGAGTGGTGGGCACCTCCTGTTTCGGGAGCTGGCAGGATGAATCCGGAGGCCGCCTCTCTCCGGGGCCGGCATCGGCGGAGTCGAACGGGAGCGTCATGACGGATCGGGACCAACGGCTCGCGCAGGCAGTACAGCTGCGCGAGAGGGGGAAGCGGGACGCCGCCCGGGATCAACTTGTCGCACTCGCCGCCGAGTTCCCCGCCGACGCGGAAGTGGCCTACCAGACCGCGTGGGTGCACGACACCCTCGGCCTGGAGGAGGAGGCGGTGCCGTACTACCGCCGGGCCATCGAGCTCCCCGGCCTGTCCGCCGGTGACCGTGCCGGTGCGCTTCTCGGCCTCGGGTCCACCTACCGGGTGCTCGGCCGCTATCCGGAGGCCGTCGAGACTCTGACGGGCGCGATGAAGGAGTTCCCGGATGACGGGGCCATCAAGGCCTTCCTGGCCATGGCCCTCTTCAACACCGGCCGCCACCATGACGCGATGGAGCTCCTGCTGACCGTGCTCGCGGCGACGAGCACCGACCCCGCGATCGCCAGGTACCGGCCGGCGATCGAACACTATGCGCGCGATCTCCACGAGACGGTGAGCGCTGCTCCGTAGGCGGGATCCGGGCCCGCCGAGGGCAGTCCCGAAGGTCCGTGAGCCCGTAGGCCCGTAGGCCCGTAGGCCGAGCACATCGCTTCCCCTGCCTCGCCTTCCGCCGCTGCCGGTGCCGGTGCCGGTGCCGGTGCCGGTCAACGTCGTTTGCGGGTGAGGCGCCTCAACAGGCCGCGCCTGGGCGGGGGTTGGCTCGCTTCGGGAATCGATGTCGCGTCGACGTGTGGCGGCACAAGGTGATCCGGGGCCGGGATCGGGTGAGGTGGCGGGGCCGAGGTCGATGGCGGGGTCGGGGCCAGGGCCCGGGTCGAGGTCGAGGTCTGCGGTCGGGTCATCTCGGGTTGGACCTCGGGGGGTGCCGCGCCCTGGGGCCGTGGCGCCGGGTGGGACTCCCGGGCCTCCTCGACGCCGAGCTTGAGGGTGGTGCGCAGCCACTGAATCTCGTCCGGGTCGTCCGCGAGGAGCACCTTCGCCAGGACCTGCGCGGAGGGCGAGTCGGGGCCTCCGGGGGCATACGGCGATTCGGGCCGGAGCCGGTTCAGATAAGCCCGCTCGTATGGATCGGGGACGACCTCCGCGACCTGCACGGGGTCGAGCATCGAGGCCGTGACGGCCGCTCCCTGCCAGGGCCCTTCGGCCAGGCGCAGCAGATGCCCGCCGCGCCGCTCGCGCCAGGTGCGGGCGCGCCGGTCCTCGCCCGCACCGAGGCGGCTGCGCAGGGTTACGGGCGCCTTTCCCGTGAGCAGTTCGGCATTGGCCTCGGCGAACTGGCGTACGTCGTCGGCGAGATAGAGCCAGACCAGGGTCCGGTAGCGGTTGAGGTAGAACTTCGCCGGGATCAGGAAGCCGAGGCGGGCGAGCTTGGTGAACCGCTCCCGGCTGATGGCCATGAGCTCGGCGCCCTCGGTGACACCGACGAGTTTGACCCGCTCGCGCAACGCTTCGGGAAAACCCGGGGCGGCTCGCAGCCGCTCGATCTCGGAGCGGGGCACGCGCCAGCGCCCTGGCTCCTCACCGGCCGCCGCGCAGACGAAGCCGAGCTGCACGGCCAGTGTCAACTCGGTGCGCTTCAGGCCGAGTTCCGTGGCTGCACGCCCCGGCGCGTACGATGCGTCGGCCGAATCGGCAGGCCTGCGGATTGCTGCACTTCCAGCCATGTCGGTCTCCCCCGTGAGATCTGATCCGTGCGATCCGATTACTCTCGGTGAAGACGTTAGCCCGCAAGCGCCGAAGCCCGCCCGACCTGTGGATAACTCCGCCCGGCCGGTGTGTTCCGGCAGGTCAGAAGTCGACGACGGGTGTGCGGTCGGGTTGCCGGGCGCCGACTCCGAGGTGTTCGCCGACCCGGTTCACGAGGAGCGTCATCTCGTAGGCGACCTGCCCGATGTCCGCGTCCGCCGAGCTCAGCACGCACAGGCAGCTGCCGTCGCCGGCCGCCGTGACGAACAGGACCGCATCGTCGAACTCGATCATCGTCTGCCGTACCCGGCCAGCGCCGAAGTGCCGTCCCGAGCCCTTGGCTAGGCTGTGCAGACCGGAGGAGACCGCGGCCAGGTGCTCGGCGTCCTCGCGCTGCAGCCCCGAACTCGCCCCGGTCACCAGACCGTCGTTGGACAGCACCAAGGCATGTCGTACGTGTTCGACCCGCTTGGTCAAGTCGTCGAGCAACCAGCCGAGTCCCGTGTTCTCCGCCATGATTCGGACCTCCCCGTTCCACCGTTGCCCGCCAGCCTTCCCCACTGCCGCCGTGCGAGCAAGACAGGATGGACACATGGCACAGAAGATGACTGATGACGAATGGCGGGCCTTCGTCTCGAAGGGCACCCGCACCGGCAAGCTCTCGACCGTGCGGGCCGACGGAGCACCGCATGTCGCTCCGGTCTGGTTCCTGCTCGACGGCGATGACCACCTTGTCTTCAACACCGGTAAGGATTCGGTGAAGGGGCGCAATCTCGCCCGCGACGGACGGGTGGCGCTGTGCGTGGACGACGACCGGCCGCCGTTCTCCTTCGTCGTGATCCAGGGGCAGGCGGAGTTGATCGAGGACCTGGTGCAGGTGGGTGACGCGGCGACGCGGATCGCCGCCCGGTACATGGGCGAGGAGCGCGCCGAGGAGTTCGGCGCGCGCAATGGCGTTCCCGGTGAACTGCTGGTCCGGGTACGGATCACGAAGGTCCTCGCCATGGCCGCCGTAGCGGACTGAATGCCCCGGGTGGGCCGGTGGGCCGGGACAGACCGACGGCTTCCGTTCAGCCCACCGTGTCGAGCAGCCGGGCCGTGTACATGCGCCCGGCGTGCTCGACCAGCCGGATCAGCACCTCCTTTCCCGAGTCCCGGTCGCGTGCGTCGCACAGCACCACGGGGGTGCCCCGGTCGAGGTCGAGGGCGCGGGAGACATCCTGAGCGCCGTAAGTACGGGCCCCTGGGAAGCAGTTGACTGCCACCACGAAGGGGATCCGCCGGTGCTCGAAGAAGTCAACCGCGGGGAAGCAGTCCTCCAACCGCCGGGTGTCGGCGAGCACCACGGCACCGAGCGCGCCCTGCGACAGTTCGTCCCACAGGAACCAGAAGCGGTCCTGGCCGGGAGTGCCGAAGAGGTACAGGGACAGACCGTTTCGGATGGTGATCCTGCCGAAGTCCATGGCGACCGTCGTGGTGGTCTTGCGCGCCACCCCTTCGGTGTCGTCCACCGACTCGCCCACCTCGCTGAGCTGTTCTTCGGTGCGCAGCGGCCGGATCTCGCTGACCGCGCCGACCAGGGTGGTCTTGCCCACCCCGAAGCCGCCCGCGATCAGAATCTTGAGGGCCAGGGCGTTGGAGTCGCCGCCCTGGACGTCGGAGCGCTCGGAGGCCATCGGTCACTTCTCTCAGGAGGGCGCGCCAGCAAGTCGGTGTCGGTACACAGGTGCCACGGTCTGGATTTGTGAGGTGTGGAGTATGGCAACCAGGGGCTCTGGCGCGGGGGCTGATTCCGTTGTTGGAGCGATATGGCCGCTGTGAGCCACAGAGGTGTCCGTTTGCGTGCACACCTCGGCGGTGGCGGGCTTCACGCATCGTCGTTCTCCTTCGCGTGCGGCGGCCGGAGGTCACAGGGCGCGCAGCCCCTCGATCACCTCGCGCAGGATCCTCTCGTCGGGCAGCTGGGCCGGGGGTACGGGCTTGCGCACCTTGACGCAGCCTCGTTCCAGCAGGTCACCGAGGAGTACGCGGACCACGCCCACGGGCAGGTCGGCGCCCGCTGCGAGTTCCGCCACGGACTGGGTGTCCACCCGGCACAGTTCGATCAGGGCCCGGTGTTCGGGGCCGAGCGCCGTGTCGTGCCCGGCCTCGGGTGCGCCCGCGTCCAGGGCCACGAGTGCGATCAGATCGAAGTGCGCTCCGTTCGGGCCCGGCGATGTACGTCCGCCCGTCATCGCGTACGGGCGCACGAGCGGGCCGGCTTCTGCGTCGTACCACTGGCTGCCCGGCTGCGGCCGGTCGGCGTCTCCTGCGTTGTCGTGGGTGTTCATCTGTGGCGGCCGCCTTTCCGGCTCATCGGGCGGCGGGGGGATGCTCGGCGTACCGCGGCGGCGTGTACAGGTGCTCGCCGACCCGCTTGACCAGGCGGGCCATCTCGTAGGCGACCAGGCCGATATCGGCCGCGGCCGAGCTCAGAACGGCGAGGCAGGACCCGTCGCCCGCGGCCGCGACGAAGAGGAAGCCGTCGTCCATCTCGACCATCGTCTGGCGCACTCCCCCGGCCCCGAAGTGGCGTCCCGCGCCCTTGGCGAGGCTGTGGAAGCCGGAGGCGACGGCCGCGAGGTGCTCGGCGTCCTCGCGGCGCAGCGCGCTTGAGGAGCCGACCGCGAGGCCGTCGTTGGACAGCACCACACAGTGGCGTACGTCGCCGACGCGCGTGACCAAGTCGTCCAGGAGCCAGTCGAGTTCGCCGGAGCGGTGCGAGGTGCCGGGAGCCGGGTTCTCGATCATGTGGGGTCTCCTTCGGTGCTGTCGCTGCCGGGGGCGGGAACCGTGCCTGGCGCTCCGGGCGGGCAGCCGCCGCCGCGTGCCCAGCCGTCGCGGTAGGCGGACATTCGGGCCCGTACCTGCTCGGGGTCGCGTTCGTTCGGGTCGGCGGCCGGGGTGTCCGACGGTTGATCGGGCACCTGCTGCTCGCGCAGTTGGGGGGCGAGGCTGGCCTGCCGCACCCGGCGCGGCAGGCCCTCGGAGGCCGAGTCGTCCTGCGGGACCGTCGCGCGCGTGCTGTCGGCTTGGGGGTACTCGCGTGTGCCGCCCTCCCCGGTCTTCTCGCGTGTGCTGCCGTTCTTGGATTTCTCACGCGTGCTGCCGTCCTTGGCCTTCTCGCGTGTGCCGCCCGAGGTGTGCAGTCGCAGCGTGGTGACTCCGGGGCGGCTCGCCGGCTCGGAGGGAGCTGAAGGTGCTGAAGGTGCTGAAGGTGCCAGCTCGGGGCGGACCGTGGCGGCGGTCATGGCACCGCCGGGGGGTTCCGCGCCACCGTTGATACGGGCCATGCCGGAACCCGCCACGCGCGCGTGCCCGTTGAGTTCGCCTTGCTCGACTGCTTCACGTGCCGTCGTGTGCCGCTCGCCGACAGCCTGTTGGAGGAGGTCGGTGGGCAGCAGCACGACGGCGGTGGTGCCGCCGTACGGAGAGGTACGCAGATGCACCTTGATGCCGTGGCGGGTGGCGAGGCGGCTGACCACGAACAGGCCGAGCCGGTCGCTGTCGAACAGGTCCAGGGCCTCGGACTGCTCGATACGGCGATTGGCGGCGGCGAGGCGCTCCTTGCCCATGCCGAGTCCGCGGTCCTCGATCTCCAGGGCGTAGCCGTTGCCGACGGGTTCGCCGCTGACGCGGACTTTGGTGTGCGGCGGGGAGAACTGGGCGGCGTTCTCGACGAGTTCGGCGAGCAGGTGGGTGACATCGGCGACCGCGGCGCCGACGACGGCGGCCTCGGGCAGCTGGCGTACCTCCACGCGCGCGTAGTCCTCGACTTCGGAGACCGCTGCCCGTACGACGTTGGTGAGCGAGACCGGGGTGCGCCAGGCGCGGCCCGGCGGCGAGCCGGACAGGATGATCAGGCTCTCCGCGTGTCGGCGCATCCGGGTCGTCAGGTGGTCGAGCCGGAAGAGGTCGCTCAGTTCGTTGGGGTCCTCCGAGCGGCGCTCCATGGAGTCGAGCAGATTGAGCTGACGGTGCACGAGGACCTGGGAGCGGCGGGCGAGGTTGACGAAGACCCCGGAGATCCCGCTGGCCAGTTCGGCGCGCTCGACTGCGGCGCTGAGGGCCGCCCGGTGCACGGTGCCGAGGGCTTCCGCAACCTGCCCCGTCTCGTCCTCCGCGGCCGGTCCGGCGGGGGCCTCGGCCTGGATGTCGAGCTCTTCTCCCGCCCTCAACCGGCGCATGGCGTGCGGGAGTTTGCGCCGGGCGATCTCCAGGGCGCTGTTGCGCAGGGCGACCAGTTCGACGACGAGCGCGCGGCCGATGCGTACGGAGATGACGAGGGAGGCGACGACGGCGACGAGCCCGAACAGGACTGCCGCGCCCGCCGCGGTGAGCACACCTCGCGTGAACGGGTCGGCGCGGTCCGCGGCGCTGCGGAGGGCATCGGTTTCAAGCGCCCGCAGCTCCTTCCGCACGGCGGAGTACGCCTGTTCCGGGGCGCCGCTCTCGATCGCGTCGTAGGCCTTGGCGGCGGTGGGTGCGGCCAGGACCTTGTCCTCGACGGCGCGCACATCGCCGTAGGCACTCCCCTCCTCCAGGTCCTGCCAGGCGGCGCGGTCGGGGCCGCGCAGATCGCGGGCCGCCGCGTCGGTCAGCGTCCGCCTGGTGTCGACGGCGCCGATGAAGCGGTGCAGCCGCTCCCCGTCGAGTGAACCGGCCAGTCGGGCGGTGGCGAGCAGTGCGTCCTGCCGGGCGAACATCTCTCCCGCCCGGGAGAGTTCGAGCAGCACGCGCGCGTCGGAGCCGAGTTGGGCGTCCTGGATGCCGGTGAGTGCGCCGTTGACGCCGAAGGCGGTGGAGATGGCCTTGGTGTAGCGGCCGTACGCCTCGTCCCAGCCTGTGCGCCGGTCGAGGACCGTGGAGCGCAGTTCCTTGAGCTCACCGGCCTCTTTCACGAAGGCGGCGAGCCGCTCTGCCACGGCTTCGGGCAGGTCGCCGCCCTCGCCGACGGTGTGGCCCTTGTCGAGCCGCAGTCGGTCCAGGGCACGGTCGGTGGCCGCTGCCTGCTTCTCCAGGGTGCTGCCGCGCGCGGTGCCGGGTTCCGCGGCATAGCGCACGGCGGCACCGCGCTCGGCCTGGAGTTCGGCGATGGCGGTGGCGACGGGAGTACGCACCTCGGTGTCGACGCGCTGCAACTGCCGCAGCCGTGCCACGTCCTGGGCGGTGCTGACGGTGGCGTACGCCCACAGGGCGAGCAGGGAGACGACGGGCACCATGAGCAGGCAGACGACTTTGGCGCGCACAGTGCGCGGGCGCAGCCGGAAACGGGCTGCACGCGTGCGCGGTGGGGGCGCGGGAGCGGCCGCGGCCGCGTGTGCGTCCTCTTCGGCTGGCGGGCCCGCGTGGGCGCGCCGGCCCCGTACCGGTGGTGACCCCCCGTCGTGACCGGGTGTCGAAGTGGCCTGCTCGGACGTGGAATTGGGGCCGGGTATACGCATGGCCTCCTCGCTCGGGCCGAAGGGGGTGCGCGGCCCGCCGGCCGGCAGGGGCCTGACGGGCGGCGCTTCTAGTGGGCGGCGGCGTTCTCGACCGGGCGCTGCGCTGAAGCGGAGGCCTCGCGCTCCACCGCTGTCGGGGAGAGCGCGACGAAGGCGGAGGTCAGGAAGAGATATGACCCGAGGCCGACGGCGAGCGGGAAGATGAACTGCATCGCCGTCGCCCCGGGCAGTGCCGCGCTTGAGGGGCCGACCCGCACACTCACCGCGATCATGCCGGTGTAGTGCATGCTGCTCACCGCGCCCCCCATCACCAACGAGGCGAGGGCGACCGCGAGCGGCGAGGTGATGTTGAGCGCCGCCCACAGGGCCGCGGTGGCGGCCACTACGGCGATCACCACGGAGAGTCCGATGAGCAGCGGGTCGTATGTGACATCACCGTGCAGACGCACTGCGGCCATGCCGAGGTAGTGCATGCTCGCGACGCCGAGTCCGGTGGTGAGGCCGCCGATGGCGAGGGCGCGACCACGGTCGCGGCCGTAGCCGACGGCGAAGACTCCGGCGCCGACGACGAGCATGGCCACGACGAGGCTGAGCACGGTCAGCGGCACGTTGTAGCGGATCTCGGTGCCGCTGACGGTGAAGCCGAGCATCGCCACGAAGTGCATCGTCCAGATTCCGGTGCCGATCGCGGAGGCCGCGGTGAGCAGCCAGTTGCGCCGCGCCTTGCCCGTGGCGCCGAGGGCACGCACGGTGCAGCGCAGGCCGAGTGCCGCGCCGATGCACGCCATGACGTACGACAGCACGGGTGTGAGCCAGCCGAAGGTCGCGTGGTCCAGGTGTCCCATGGCTCCCGGACGCTAGCCCCGCGAGGGGCGCACGAAGGGGGCGCATTTCGAAAGCTGGCGGAATATGACAGGGAGATGTTCCTGAACGATCGCGCCAGGCTCGAACATGCGCACTGCGCCAGCCCTCCGAGCCGCTCCGCGTACTTTGGCCGGAAGCGGCACAAGAAGCCCGGCATCGACCGGGACGGTCACTGCGCGAGGGCCGGATTCACGCACGGCAGGACAGCTCGGGGGACGGGCGGGCGGTGACGGGCAGGGTCGGGTGTCAGTGGGCTGCGGGATCATTGGGTGCATGAGCGACGACCAGACGCGGTCCCGGGACCGCAGCCCGGCCCAGGAGTACGACCCCGCCCGGGTGCAGGAGTTCTTCGCGGCCCGCGCGGCGGACTGGGATTCCCGGTTCCCCGACGACGGCCCCGCCTATGAGGCAGGGGTCGCCGAGCTCGGCCTGCGGCCGGGCGCCTCCGTGCTCGACGCGGGCTGCGGCACGGCACGCGCCCTGCCCGCCCTCCGGGCCCAGGTGGGTCCCGGTGGCGTCGTGCTCGGCGCCGATCTGACCCCCGAGATGCTCGCCGCCGCGGTGCAGGCCGGCCGCGACCGTTTCGGCCGGCTGCTGCTGGCCGATGTGTCACGCCTTCCGCTGCGTACCGCTTCCCTGGATGCCGTGTTCGGCGCGGGCCTCATCGCGCACCTTCCGCAACCGGCGCAAAACCTGGGGGAGTTGGCGCGTGTCGTGCGCCCCGGCGGGCGGCTCGCGCTCTTCCACCCCATCGGACGCGCCGCCCTCGCCGCCCGCCAGGGACGGCAGATCACACCCGACGACCTGCGGGCCGAGGACAATCTCCGCCCCCTCCTGGCCGGTTCGGGCTGGCGCATGATCTCGTACACCGATGAGGACGCCCGTTTTCTGACCCTGGCCGTACGAGAGGACTGAGTCCGGCCCCTGCGTGGGTGCTCGAACTGGCCTCCGATCGGGCACACTTGGAAGTTCGGTCGGCTTGAGAGTCCGACCAGCTTGAAAGCGATCAGCTTGAAATCCGGGCCGGCCTGGCCCGGAAGCCACAACAGGGGGAAGGTGCTCCGCCCATGTTCGACAGACTTCGCAGACTGGTCCGGCCGGACGGACGCGATCCGGGCGCCGCGGGGCCGGATGGCGCCCGCCGCACCAAGGGCACTCGGACAGCCGAGCACTCGGCGGGCAAACGCACGCACAACCTCTTCGAGGCGGCGGCCACTTATGTCTCCGCGAGCGCCGAGGACGACCAGGAACAGATGGACGAGGCGGCCGGGTGGGTCTCGCCCGAGGCGCTCTCCTTCGGTGTCAGCGAACTGGCCTGCCGCGCGGTGATAGCCCTGGCCAGAGAGCGCAACGAATCGCCCGACGATGTCGCCCGGTCGCTCCTCGGACTGCCGGCCACTGACAGCGGGCGTTCGACGCCGGGCATCTGACCCCGGGCATCCGACACCGGACTCCGGGCTTCGGTCCCACGTCTCCGGTCTCTCGGTCTCCCGAACTCCCGGCTCCCGGCTCCCGGCTCCCGGCTCCCGGCTCCCGGCTCCCGGCTCCCGGCTCCCGGCTCCCGGCTCCCGGCTCCCGGCTCCCGGCTCCCGGCTCCCGGCTCCCGATCATGGCGCCGTCCCCACGCCGGTCCTGACACACAGGCGCCGCGCCCGACCCACGCAGGGCGCCCGGCACTTGAGGGCTCCGACTAGCGATTCTTCCCTTCGCCGGGCCTCGACGCGCGAGTTACTGACTCGTTAAGGTGCGCCGACGGACGTAGCGATGGGGAGGGTGCCATGGCCGGGACGGGCGAGGCCGTCGCCGCCGAGGACGACGACGCACTTTATGTGCTCACGGCGGTTCTTCTGACGCCCGCGAAGTTCCCGAGCGTGCTCGGCGACGACTATCCGGAGGCCTGCTCGGCCCTCGGACTCGCGCCGCCGGCCGAGGGGTACGGACTGGTCCTGGGGCAGGACGGCGACGGCGCGCGGTGGACGGTAGTCGTGGACGATGTGTCCCTGGTGGCGGTGGCGATCGCCTCGTGGGACTGCGGCATGGAGTACGACCTGTCGCCCGACGAACGCACCGTGGTGGCCGCGCTGCCCGGCTGGCCGCTCCCGGTGGCGGTCGCGGCACCCGGCGTGCCCGCACCGCACGACCCGGAACCCGACCCGGACGACACCGACGGGCGCATCCTGTCACCGCCGGACACCAGCACTTGGGGTCCGGCCCAACGCCGCCTCGGCGCCGACGAGATCGCCCTGCAGTGGGCGACGTGGCGGGCGCAGATCGATGACGCGGACTTCGTGAACCCGGACGGTTCGCCGGCCCAGGCGACAGCGGAAGCGGAGGAGAACGCGGAAGCGGAGGAGGTAGCGGAGGCGGCAGCTGCTTCGGCGGGCTCAGCTCCGGCCGACCAGGCAGGGGCCGGCAGCGGGGACGCTGAGGGCGCTTCGCGCGGCACCGAGGCGACGCCGACGGATTCCCCCGCATCCGGGTCAGCCGATACTGATGCCTCAACCGCAGCGCGTTCGAAGGCGCCCCTGGCGGCGGCCTCCGCAGGGCCCGGAGACGCCGCTGCCCAGGAGCCCGGGGGTGCTGCTGCCGAGGGACCCGGGGGTGCTGCTGCCGAGGACTCCCCCAGCGCCTCGGACGCCGCGGCCGACGTGGTGTCCCCCCGTGACTCCGATGCCGGCCCGGACGGAAGCCCGCCCCTCAGCGGGGTTCGGCGTGTGCTCGAAGAGGCGCGGGCCTACGTGGATACGCCACCACCCCTGGGCCGTGTCCGTTCCGCCTTCGCCACTCAGGATGCCCGCACTCTGCGCGCCGACGGCCCCGGCTGGTCCCTGGTCGCCAGGACCGATGACATCGCGTTCGTGCTGCTCGACGAGGAGCCGGGCGAGGTGCTGCCGGTCGGCCGGGGGCCCGAGCTGCCCGGGCTCCTGGAGGCCCTGGACAAGATGGCCGTCCGTCCCGCCTGAAGCGCCGGTCGGACCCGCGCGGTGCGCGGGTCCGGCGGTTGGTTCAGTTCGGTCCGAAGGGGCCGCTCGGGCGGGCCGGCCGGCTCCGGGGTGCCGCTCTCCGCGGCCGGCTCCGGGGTGCCGCTCTGCGCGGCCGGCGAGGATCGCAGAGCCCGGGTCTCAGCGGCCCAGCTCCTTGCGGGAGACCCGGCGCAGCCTGCGGCGCTGGGAGGGGTCGAGGGCCAGATAGGCGCCCGCGGGCACGCCGACCACGATCAGCAAAACGGCCCACAGGGGCAGCCAGATCCACAGGAACAGGCCGATCGCCACACCGCCCACAGCGATCTTCGCGTTGTTCGACATCAGAGTCGCCTCCTTTGCGGCCGATGCCGCTCTCTGCTGTGAGAACGGGGCCACGTCCGCCGTGGTTCCAGTCTGGACCCTGAGGTGACCCTGATGTCCGGCCGCGCCAACCCTTACTCGACCCTGAGAGGCTCCCCGACCTCCCGCAGGTGGCGCAGCGCCTGCCGGTAGGAGTCGATGACCCCGGTCTCGGTGTACGGGATGCCCACGGTGCGGCAGTGGTCGCGGACCATGGGCTGGGCCAGGCGCAGATGGGGGCGGGGCATGCTGGGGAACAGGTGGTGCTCGATCTGGTAGTTGAGGCCGCCGAGGAACCAGTCGGTGAGGGCGCTGCCGCGGATGTTGCGCGAGGTGAGGACCTGCCGGCGCAGATGACCCCAGCGTTCGCCGGTGCCGTCGGGCATCTCCATGCCCTTGTGGTTGGGCGCGAAGGCCATGCCCAGGTGGAGGCCGAACAGCGCCTGGTGGAGCAGCGCGAAGGCGATCGCCTTGCCCGGGGACATCGCGGTCAGGAGCAGCGTCGCGTAGGCGGCGAGGTGGGTGACCAGGAGCGTGCCCTCCACGAGGCGCTCGCGCGGTGCCTGGCGGCGCAGGTCCCTGAAGCCGCTGACCTTGAGGTTGAGGCCTTCCAGGAGGCACAGGGGGAAGAACAGCCAGGCCTGGTTGCGGGTGAGCCAGCCCTTGACGCCCGCGCGGCCCTCCGCGTGGTCACGTGCGAAGACCAGGACGTCCGGTTTCACGTCCGGGTCCTTCTCCAGGTGGTTGGGGTTGGCGTGGTGCCGGTTGTGCTTGTCGTTCCACCAGGCGGCGCTCATGCCGAGCAGGAGGTTGCCGTGGACCAGGCCGATGACGCGGGCGGTCGTGCGGCTGCCGGATATCTGGGAGTGCCCGGCGTCGTGCCCGATGAAGGCGGTGCGGGCGAAGAACACGGCGAGCGGCACCGCCAGGAGCAGCGTCCACCAGGTGTCGCCGACGGCCAGGACGGCGGCGACGAGGGCGGCGAGGATCAGCGCGTTGACAGTGATCCCGCGGACGTACCAGCCGATCCGCCGCTCCAGGAGCCCTTGCCCCCTCACGGTGCGCAGCAGGGGCGCGAACTCGCTGCCGGACGCCTCGTCCGTCGGGGCACGGTCGGGCGACCGGTCGGCCGGTGCGTGGGCGGAACTCGGCTCCGCCAACGTGCTGTACGCCATCGTGAGTCTCCGGTCTGTAGGTCAAAGCGCCAGGCTGTGCTGCGCCGGCTTCGCCGCACTGGTGTGCAGGTGGAGTCAGGACGGCCGCACGAGCGGTTCTGTAGCGGCCGGCGCCGTCGGACCGGTCTGTGGCGGCCGACGCCTTGAACCTACGGAGACGTGACGCCGTGCAGCCATGACGCCACCACCCGCATGCCTCCGGGGGGAAGCCCCCCGCGCGGTGGGTGGCGCTGGCTACACCCCCGCCGGAACGTGACGCACACCATGCAAGTTCCGCTCACGCGGAAGCGACCGGGTGAGGTACCCTCGGCCGCTCCGGTCCCAGTAGTCAAGTTTGAGGAATCCACCATCCCTGTGCACAGGCAATCCGAGGCCGCGCCTTCCGAGACGCATCAACTCACCCTCTGTAGTGCGGTTTTCCTGCCCGGCGACCCCGCGCGTGTCGCCCGGTTCGCGTTCTGGCGCACCGACGGCGAGCAACCGCCGCCGGGCGAGACGGGCAGCGTGGAGGACTTGACCGTCACGTGGCCCGGCACCTCGGGCGTCGAGCGTGTCCGGGTGCCCGCCCGGTTCCTGTCCGTACGCGAGGCGCTCGCGGTCCTCACACGCGCGCGTGGAGCCGGGCAAGCACACCCGGCGGCCGCCTTCTGGGGGACGGCGGCGGTCTTCGCCCTCCAACTGGCCGCGCGCGGGCTGCTGTTGCCGGGCCTCTCGGCGTCGGCCCACGACGCCTGGCGCGCGGGCCCGCTGGCCCCGGATGACCGGCAGCGGCTGCGCGAGCTGGCCGCCGCGATGCCGCCCGCCGCCCACGCCGTGCCCCTTGACGACGCCGGGGAGCCGCGCCTGCCCGACCCCGAGCTGCTGCTTCGCGCCTTCCTCGACGCCGTCGCCGACTGTCTGCCCCGCTCCCCCGCCGCTCATCTCGCCACCGGACACCGGGCGTTCGCAGCCGCCGAGCCCGAGCACATCCCCGAACAGCGGGAGTGGGCCGCCGATGTGGCCGCGGGCCACGACGCGGGCGTACGCCTCTCGCTGCGTGTGCAGCTGACCGGCCTCGGCGACGACACCCGGACCGCGCCCGGCGCTTTCCGCGCCGTCCTGCAGATGCACAGCGTCAGCGACCCCGGGCTCGTCGCCGACGCCGCGGACGTCTGGGCCGAATCGGGGCCCGCCGCCCGCTCGTTCGGGCCGCGCAGCCGCCTCGACGCGCTCCTTGCGCTGCGCCGCGCAGCCCGCGCCTGGGCGCCGCTGGCCCCCCTGCTCTCCGCCGCCGTACCGGACGCCGTCGACCTGGCCGACGAGGACGTCACCGAGCTCCTGGGCGAGGCGGCACGCACCCTCGCCGGAGCAGGCGTCGAGGTGCACTGGCCCAAGGAGCTGGCCCGCAAGCTCACCGCACGTGCCGTCATCGGCCCGCCCGACACCCCCGCCGAGGAGACCGACGGGCCGGCGAAGGCCACGTCGGACACCCCGTCGTTCCTGTCCGCCGACGCCCTGCTCGCCTTCAACTGGTGGTTCGCGCTTGGCGATCAGGAACTGAGCCGCGCGGAGCTCGACCAGCTCGCGGAGGCCAACCGCCCGATCGTGCGCCTGCGCGACCAATGGGTGCTCATCGATCCCGAAGAGGCACAACGCGCGCGTGCCCGCCAGGACCACAAGGTCACCCCGATCGACGCGCTCGGCGCAGTGCTCACCGGCTCGACCGAGATCGAGGGGCGCCGTGTCGACGTACAGCCGACCGGCTGGCTGGCGAATCTGCGCGAGCGTCTCGCCCGGCCCGAGGCCGCGGAAGCCGTGGTTCAGCCCGCCGCCCTCGACGCCACGCTGCGCGACTACCAGTTGCGCGGCCTGGGCTGGCTGGCCCAGATGACCTCGCTCGGCCTCGGCGGCTGCCTCGCGGACGACATGGGTCTCGGCAAGACGATCACCTTGATCGCGCTGCATCTGCACCGGCAGCAGGACGAGTCCGCCGCGGGCCCCACGCTCGTCGTCTGCCCCACGTCCCTGATGGGCAACTGGGAGCGCGAGATCCGCAAGTTCGCGCCCGGGACACCGGTGCGCCGCTTCCATGGCTCCACACGCAGTCTGGACGACCTGGGCGCCGGTGAGTTCGTGCTCACCACCTACGGCACCATGCGCCTGGACGCCGCTCAACTGGCGGGCACCACCTGGGGCATGGTCGTCGCCGACGAGGCACAGCACGTGAAGAACCCGTACTCGTCGACCGCAAAGGAGCTGCGCACCATCAACGCCCACGCGCGCGTGGCGTTGACCGGCACCCCGGTGGAGAACAACCTGTCCGAGCTGTGGGCCATCCTCGACTGGACCACCCCGGGGCTGCTCGGCCGGCTCGGCACCTTCCGCTCGCGCTACGCCCAGGCGGTCGAGGGCGGCAACGACCCGGCCGCGGCCGAGCGTCTCGCCAAGCTGGTGGGCCCCTTCCTGCTGCGCCGCCGCAAGTCCGACCCGGGCATCGCGCCCGAACTGCCGCCCAAGACCGAGACCGACCGCGCCGTCTCGCTCACCAAGGAACAGACCGGCCTCTATGAGGCGGTGGTCCGCGAGACGATGGCGGCGATCTCGGCCGCCGACGGCATGGAACGGCGCGGCATGATCGTGAAGCTCCTGACCGGGCTCAAGCAGATCTGCAACCACCCCGCGCAGTACCTCAAGGAGGAGCGGCCTCAAGTGGCGGGGCGCTCCGGCAAGCTGGAGCTGCTCGACGAACTGCTCGACACGATTCTCGCCGAGGACGCGAGCGTGCTCGTCTTCACGCAGTACGTCCGGATGGCGCGGCTCATCGAGGGGCATCTGGCGGCCCGCGGCGTGCCGAGCCAGTTCCTGCACGGCGGTACGCCGGTGCCGGCGCGCGAGACGATGGTGCGGCGCTTCCAGGACGGTGAAGTCCCGGTGTTCCTGCTGTCGTTGAAGGCCGCGGGCACCGGACTGAACCTGACCCGCGCGGAACACGTCGTGCACTACGACCGCTGGTGGAACCCGGCGGTCGAGGCGCAGGCCACCGACCGGGCGTACCGCATCGGACAGACCCAGCCCGTGCAGGTGCACCGGCTGATCGCCGAGGGCACGATCGAGGATCGTATCGCCGCGATGCTGGAGCGCAAGCGCGCGCTCGCGGACGCCGTCCTGGGCGCCGGTGAGGCGGCCCTGACCGAACTGACCGACGCCGAGCTGGCCGATCTGGTGGAGCTTCGAGGAGGCGCGCGATGAACGACGGATACGACGAGACGTACGAGGACCACGAGGACCACGAGGACCGCCAGGGCGACCCGGACGATCTCGGCGACTACCAGGACGAGTTCGGCGAGGAGGCGCCCGCCGGCCGCGAGGCCGGGGGCGAGCGGGCGCGCGGCGAGGAGCGTACGTTCGCCGCGCTGCCGCCCGCGCACGGGCGCGGCTTCGCGACGACCTGGTGGGGGCAGGCCTGGCTCAAGGCCCTTGAGGACACCGCGCTCGACAACGCGCAGCTCAAAGCGGGGCGCAGGCTGGCTCGTGCGGGCGCGGTCGGCGCGGTATCGGTGCGCCCCGGCCGGATCACCGCCGTCGTGCAGGACCGCGACCGCACCTCGCGTCGCTCCGACGTGCTGCTGCAGCGGCTCACCGAGGACGAGTGGGACCGCTTCCTGGACATGGCCGTCGAGCGGGCCGGGCACATCGCGGCGCTCCTCGACCGTGAGATGCCGCCGCACCTGGTCGAGGACGCGGCGGCCGCGGGGCTCGAACTCCTGCCGGGCATCGGCGATCTGGAGCCGGAGTGCGGCTGTGACGCGTGGGACCACTGCGGGCACACCGCGGCGCTCTGCTACCAGGTGGCGCGTCTGCTCGACCAGGATCCTTTCGTCCTGCTCCTGATGCGCGGCCGCGGCGAGCGCGAGCTCCTGGACGAGCTGCAGGTACGCAGCGTGGCGCGGGCCGCGCCTGAGGACCCGGAGCGCGCGGCGGCACCGGAGAGTGCCGCACAGGAAGGCGTGGCCGCCGAGGAGGCGTACGCGACCGGGGAGATCCTGCCTCCGCTGCCCACGCTCGCCGCGCCCGCGGAGACGCCCGGCACGCCGCCCTCCCTCGACACGTCGACGGCGCCCGCACCCGGCCTCGACGTCGGCGCCCTGGAGTTCCTGGCCGCGTCGGCCGCGGCCGACGCACACCGCCTGCTCGCCGAGGCACTGGCGCCGGGCCACCACGAGACCGTGCCCGAGCCGGAGTTGACCGTCGGCCAGGACGCGGTGCGCCTCGCTGCGGATGCCGCGGCGCGCTCCGGGGCACCTGACGCCGCGACCGTGTCCGGGACTTCGGACGCCGCGACGTCGTCCGGGACTTCGGGCGCTGTCGGCCGCGACGCGCAGATCGTGGCGCGGCTCGCTGCCGGCACGGGCCGGGACCGCGAGGGCTTCGCCCTGGCCGTACGCGCCTGGCAGCTCGGCGGGGCGGCGGGCCTTGCCGTTCTGGAGGAGGAGTGGACTCCGCAGGCGGAATCGGCCGCACGCGCGCGTGCGGCCCTGGATGCGGCGTGGGACGAGGACGAGCGCCCGCGTCTGCGCGCCGCCCGCAACCGCTGGACCGTCACGGGCACCGACGCCCAACTGCGCCTGGGCCGCGACGGCCGCTGGTGGCCCTACCGCAAGGAGCGCACCCGGTGGGCCCCCGCCGGCCCACCGGCCCACGACCCGGCGACCGCACTCGCGGGGGTGCTGGGCGGCGAGTGAAGGGCCGGAGGGCCGGGGGTGCCGTGGGCCCGTCGCTCCAAGGGCGGTCGGCGGGGCCCCGCCGCTCCGGGGGCGGTCGGCGGGGCACCGCCAGTACAAACACCGGCCAGCGGGGCACCGCCGCTCCAAGGGCAGGCCGACGGCGGTCGCCCAGCGCGGGGGCGGCCCCTCAGTCCGTGTCGGCCACTTAGGGGTGACGGTTTTGCGTGCGTGCCGCCCCTTGTTCACCTTGCGGATGCCCCGCGTTGGGCTGCGCCTTTGAATGTGATCTTCGCGTGGGCCGTCGGCCGCGCACCGTTCAGCAGCCAGCACCCAGGAGGCCTTGATGTCCGCGCACGCCCCGCAGAGGCGCCGTGTCCGCCGTACCGTCGCCGTCGGCGTGCCGCTCGCCGTCGCGGCCGCGGTGGTCGTGGCCGGGACCGCGACCGGCGTCCAGACCCAGGACGAGGCGGCGGCCGGTGCACGGGACGCCGGCGTGGCCGCGAAGGTGACGGGCAGTGCGACGCTGCCCGATCTGCCGCTCGGCGAGTTCAGCAACGGCCTGCTGCCCGGCACGGTCGCCGACGACCGCGGCGTCGACCTCGGCGGCATCGGCAGCGACCTGTATCCGGCGGGCCGCAAGGGCGAGTTCTGGACGGTGACCGACCGCGGTCCCAACGGGCAGATCAAGGTGGACGGCGGCAAGCGGCGCACCTTCCCTGTGCCCGGTTTCGACCCGGCGATCGTGAAGATCCGGGTCTCCGGCGGCAAGGTGCGTGTGCTCGACGCGCTGCCCCTCACCACCACCCGGGGCAAGCCCGTCACCGGCCTGCCCAACCAGCGGTCGCGGGACGAGGCGCCGTACTCGTACGACGCCAAGACCCCGCTCCCGTACGACCCGAACGGTCTGGACACCGAGGGCATCGTGCGCGCCGCGGACGGCTCCTTCTGGCTCGTCGACGAGTACGGCCCCTCCCTCGTGCACGTCTCCGCGCAGGGCCGGGTGCTCAAGCGGTACGTGCCCGAGGGCCTGAAGCTCGCGGGCGCCGACTACCCGGTGGCCGAGGCGCTGCCCGGCGTGCTGCTGCACCGCAAGCTCAACCGCGGCTTCGAAGGACTGGCCCAACTGCCGGGCGGCGACCTGGTGATGGCGGTACAGAGCCCGTTGTCACTGCCCGACGAGGACGCGGGCGAGGCGTCGCGCACGACGCGGCTGCTGCGCTTCTCGCCACGGCAGCAGCAGGTCACCGCGGAGTACGCGTACCGCTTCGACCCGGTGGGCGTGGTCGACCCGGGCGAGGACGACACCTCCGAGCTGAAGATCTCCTCGGTGGTGGCGACCGGCCGCGACACCCTGCTCGTCCAGGAACGCACCGACAGGACGGCCCGGCTGCAGCGCGTACGTCTGGACCGGGGCTCCGACATCCTGGGCGGCGCCTGGGACAACCCGTCCACCTCGCCGTCGCTGGAAGAGCTGGACGAGCCGGCGGACAACGGCGTTCCGGTCCTGAAGAAGGACCTCGTCGTCGACCTGGGCAAGGTCGAGGGCGTACCCGGGAAGATCGAAGGCGTGGCGGTCACGGGCCGCTCGACGCTCGCTCTGATCAACGACAACGACTTCGGGATGTCGGACGGGCCCGAGGCGTTCGACGCGGACGGACGGCTCGTGGACAGCGGCCTGGAAACGCAGGTCACCTCCGTGGATCTCGGAAAGCGTCTGCCGGGCGACCTGTAGGGCTCCTTACGGGCCCACCGCGCGCAGAGATCTCGCAAGGGCTCTCGCGAGGGCGCTTGCGAGGGCGCTTGCGAGGGCATTTGCAAGGCTCCCGCAAGCGCTCCCGCCAGCGCTCTCGCAGGGCCCCTGCAGCGCCGCTTACCGGCCTTAGCGGTCTTACCGGCGGGAGTTGAGCCGGGCGGCCTGGCGCGTCAGGTGGTCCCGCTCGGCGAGGTTGGGTGCCCTTCGGGCCGCCTCGGCGTACAGCCGTGCCGCCGTCGCCAGGTCGCCGTCGCGCTCGTGGAGGTACGCCGCCACCGCGGTGTGCCGGGGCAGGGAGTCCTCAAGAGCCGCGAGCGCCGCAAGCCCCGCGCGCGGTCCGTCGGCCTCGCCGACCGCAACCGCGCGGTTCAGGCGGACGACCGGGCTGTCGGTCAGGCGGGTGAGTTCGTCGTACCACTCGACGATCTGCACCCAGTCCGTCTCCTCGGCGGTGGGCGCGTCGGCGTGGAGCGCCGCGATGGCGGCCTGGGCCTGGAACTCGCCGAGGCGGTCGCGGGCCAGGGCCGCCTGCAGGACGGTGACACCCTCCGCGATCGACTCCGTGTCCCACCGGCCGCGGTCCTGCTCGGCGAGCGGCACCAGGCTGCCGTCGGCTGCGGTACGGGCGGCTCGCCGGGCGTGGTGGAGCAGCATCAGGGCGAGCAGGCCCGCCACCTCGGGGTGATCGATCGCGGCTGCGAGCTGCCGGGTGAGCCTGATGGCCTCGGCGGCCAGATCGACGTCGCCGGAGTAGCCCTCGTTGAAGACCAGGTAGAGCACGCGCAGCACGGTGGCGACATCGCCGGGCTGGTCGAACCGCACGCCGGAGACCGTGCGCTTGGCCCGGCTGATGCGCTGCGCCATGGTCGCCTCGGGCACCAGGTAGGCCTGGGCGATCTGGCGGGTGGTCAGGCCCCCGACCGCGCGCAGTGTGAGCGCGACCGCGGACGACGGTGTCAACGCCGGGTGGGCGCACAGGAAGTAGAGCTGGAGCGTGTCGTCCACCGCACGCGCGGGACCTGGCGCCGGCTCCTCGTCGACGAGGTCCTCGCGCCGCCGCCGGGCGGTGTCCGCCCGGGCCGCGTCGAGGAACCGGCGCCAGGCCACGGTGACCAGCCAGCCCTGTGGATCCCTGGGCGATTCGCGCGGCCAGGAGCGGACCGCCTCGATGAGCGCGTCCTGCACGGCGTCCTCGGCCGCCGCGAAGTCGGCTCCGCGGCGGACGAGGATTCCGAGCACGCTCGGCGTGAGGCTCCGGATCAGGGCCTCGTTCATCGGTGAGGTCACGGCTGAGGTTCCTTGAGAGCGTGCTCGGGAGGTCACACCAGAGGTCGCTTCAGCGGTCGCTTGCGACACCGCTTCTGCGGTCACTTGCGACACCGCTTCTGCGGTCGCTTGCGACATCGCTTGAGAGGTCTGTTGAGAGGTCTCTTGAGACGTCACTCCGTGATGGTGGGCGGCGCGGTCAGGAGCGGGCGCAGCTCGAGCCACTCGTGGATCGGCTTCCCGCCCGCCCCGGGGGCGGCCGACAGCTCGCCGGCCAGTTCGACGGCGCGCTCGTAGCTGTCGACGTCGATCACCATCCAGCCGGCGATGAGGTCCTTCGTCTCGGCGAACGGGCCGTCGGTGACCGGCGGGCGCCCCTCGCCGTCGTACCGGACGAACGTCCCCTCCGGGGCGAGTGCCTGGCCGTCGACGAACTCGCCGGTGCCCTCGAGGCGGTCCGCGAAGTCGTGCATGTACTGCATGTGCGCCGAGATCTCCTCCGGCGTCCACTGGTCCATGGGTACGTCGTTCACGGCAGCCGGAGCGCCGCGGTAGTGCTTGAGCAGCAGGTACTTGGCCATGGTGTTCTCCTCGGTCCCGGTGCGACCCATCTTGGCCGCCTTCACCCCTGGGACGGAGCCGGTCACGCGTTCTCGACACCGCCGGCCGAGCCGCCCGAACTCTTTTTCAGGACGGGTCTACGAGGGATCCAAAGGGGCTACACCAGCGGCTTGGTGAGTTTGCGGCTCCCGTCCGCTGCGCTGTTCGCGGCCAGGCTGCAGGCCACGCTGTCGATGCCGACGTCGTAGCCCGACTTGTCCGGGTACTGCACGAGGGTGCCGCGCACGGAGCCGGGCGGCTGCGCGGTGGCCTTGCGGTCGAGTGGGGCGCGGCAGAGGTCGGCCGCCGCCTTCTTGAGGGCGGCGTCGTCGGCGAACGAGCCGTTCAGCTCCGCCATCTTGACGACTTCGGCGTCGTGCGGGCGGGTGCACGAACGCTTGGTGGCGTGCCCCTGCCGGCTGTCGCCGATGTCGAAGCAGTCGCCTGCCTTGAGCGTGAAGTAGGGCACCTCGCCGGGCGCGGGGGATTCGAGACCGCTGGGGCGGCCGGTGGGCCTCTCGGACGGCAGGTTCCTGGTGGGCCCGTCGGACGGCAGGCTCAAGGACGGGGTCGGCGTCGGCTCGTCGCTGGTCCGGGCGGGCGGCCTGCGGCTGTCCGGCTCACCGCTGTCGTCGCCCCCGCCCCCGCCGCCCGTCGCCACGAGGACGACCGCGGCGATGGCGCCCATGACGACGGCCACCACAAGGACCACCAGCAGGGCGCCCTTGCGGCCCCGGCCGGGCGGCGGCGGAGGGGGCTGCCACTGAGGTCCGCCGCCCGGCGGTCCGAATCCGCCACGGCCCGGAGGGCCGTAACCGCCACCGCCCGGAGGGCCGTAACCGCCACCGCCCCCACCACCAGCGCCACCACCCGGAGGGCCGTAAGCACCGTCGTAAGGGCCGAAGCCTCCCGGCGGTGGCGGTGGCGGGGGCGGTGGGGGCGGGGGCTGCTGCGGAGGCATCGGCGGCGTAGCCATACCATCAAGAGTCGCCCGTAATCGGTCAAGTGGCGACCCTTGTGCGGAAGTTGGTACGGGGCGGACCGGGCCGGACCGAGGGGACCTGCCTACCCGCGCACTCCGGGAACCTGCCTACCCGCGCACCCCCAGGAGATGGTCCATCGCCAGCTGGTCGAGGCGTTCGAAGGCCATCCCGCGGGCCGCCGCCGAGTCCACGTCGAAGTCCTCGAAGGCGGCGCGGTCGGACAGGAGTTGCGGCAGTCCCTCCGCGGCCGTGGGCAGGGCCAGTTCGTCGAGGCGTGACGCGCGCAGCGCCTCCTGCACCTCCGGGTCGGCGCGGAAGGCGGCCGCACGCTCGCGCAGGATCAGGTAGTTGCGCATACAGCCCGCGGCGGACTCCCACACGCCCGCGTAGTCCTCGGTCCTCGGTGGCTTGAAGTCGAAGTGGCGCGGGCCCTCGTAACCGCCGCGCTCCAGGAGGTCGACGAGCCAGAAGGCGGACCGCAGATCGCCCGCGCCGAAGCGCAGATCCTGGTCGTACTTGATGCCGGACTGCCCGTTGAGGTCGATGTGGAAGAGCTTGCCCGCCCACAGTGCCTGGGCGATGGAGTGCGGGAAGTTCAGGCCCGCCATCTGCTCGTGGCCGACCTCGGGGTTGACGCCGTACAACTCGGGCCGCTCCAGGCGCTCGATGAAGGCCAGGGCGTGTCCGACGGTCGGAAGGAGGATGTCGCCGCGCGGCTCGTTCGGCTTGGGCTCGATGGCGAAGCGAAGGTCGTAGCCCTGTGTGGTGACGTACTCGCCGAGGAGGTCGAACGCCTCCTTCATACGGTCGAGGGCGGCGCGCACATCCTTGGCCGCGCCCGACTCCGCGCCTTCGCGGCCGCCCCACGCGACATAGGTCCTGGCGCCGAGCTCGGCGGCGAGGTCGATATTGCGGATGGTCTTGCGCAGGGCGTAGCGGCGTACGTCGCGGTCGTTTGCGGTGAAGGCGCCGTCCTTGAAGACGGGATGCGTGAAGAGGTTGGTGGTCGCCATCGGCACGGTCAGGCCGGTCGCGTCGAGGGCCTGGCGGAACCGCTTGACGTGGGACTCCCTCTCGGTCTCCGAAGCGCCGAAGGGAATCAGGTCGTCGTCGTGGAAAGTGACGCCGTAGGCGCCGAGGTCCGCGAGGTGCCGGACGCTCTCGGCGGGGTCGAGCGGGGCGCGGGTCGCCTCGCCGAACGGGTCCCTGCCCTGCCAGCCGACGGTCCACAGACCGAAGCTGAACTTGTCGTCGGGGGTGGGCTGATAGCGCATCGCGACTGCTCCTTCGACGGTTCACCGGGTTCGAGGGGCCGAGCCCCGGTTCCGAAATCTCCAGGCGGCTCGTGCGCCACCTATTTCGTCATGGCCCTTAACAAATTAATATCCGGGAGCATCCCTGGGAAGACCTGGACCGAACCGAACCGCCCCGTCCAGCCCCGTCTCATCCCGTCCCGCCCCATCCCGTCCCCCGCACATCCCCGAACGGAGCCGACATGTCAGCAGCCGATGGACCTCTCGTCGTCGGCGTGGACAGTTCCACGCAGTCCACGAAGGCACTGGTCGTCGACGCGGCCACCGGCCGGGTCGTGGCCAGTGGCCAGGCCCCGCACACCGTCTCGTCGGGCGCGGCCCGCGAGAGCGACCCCGAGCAGTGGTGGAGCGCGCTGACGGAGGCGCTGCGCCAGTGCGGCGCCGCCGCCCACGAAGCCGCGGCCGTCGCCGTCGGCGGCCAGCAGCACGGCCTGGTCACCCTGGACGCGGAGGGCCGCCCGGTACGTCCCGCGCTGCTGTGGAACGACGTCCGCTCGGCGCCCCAATGCGAGCGCCTGGTCGAGGAGTTGGGCGGGCCGAAGGCGTGGGCCGAGCGGATCGGCAGCGTCCCTGCACCGGCGTTCACCGTCGCCAAGTGGGCCTGGCTGCGCGAGCACGAGCCGGACGCCGTGGCCCGCACCGCCGCGATCCGGCTACCGCACGACTACCTCACCGAGCGCCTCACCGGAGAGGGCACCACCGACCGCGGCGACGCCTCTGGCACCGGCTGGTGGGCGGCGCCGACGGAGGCGTACGACGACGGCGTCCTGGCCCATGCCGGGCTCGACCCCGCGCTGCTGCCGCGAGTGGTGCGCCCCGGCGAGGTCGCGGGGACGGTGGGCACACTGCCCGAACTTCCCTTCCCCAAGGGCGTGTTGGTGGCCGCAGGCACCGGTGACAACGCAGCGGCCGCGCTCGGCCTCGGCCTGCGCCCCGGCAGCCCGGTCCTGAGCCTGGGCACCTCCGGCACCGTGTACGCCGTTTCCCGGCGGCGCCCGGCCGACCCCACCGGCACCGTCGCGGGCTTCGCCGACGCGCGCGGCGACTGGCTGCCGCTGGCCTGCACCCTGAACTGCACGCTCGCCGTCGACCGGGTCGCCGCGCTGCTCGGCCTTGACCGCGAGGCCGTCGAACCCGGCGGCGGGGCCACCCTGTTGCCCTTCCTCGACGGTGAGCGCACCCCCAACCTCCCGGGCGCCTCGGGCCTGCTGCACGGGCTGCGGCACGACACGAGCGGCGGACAGCTGCTCCAGGCGGCGTACGACGGGGCGGCGTTCGCGCTGCTGCGGGCACTGGATCTCGTACTCGACGACGGCGACGGGCCCGGCGGGGCGAGCGGAACGGGCAGGCCGGGTGGAGCGGGCGACCCGGCGGACGCGGCCCCCCTCCTGCTCATCGGCGGCGGCGCACGGGGCGCCGCATGGCAGCAGACCGTGCGCCGGCTTTCCGGGCGCCCCGTGCAGGTTCCCGAGGCCCGCGAACTGGTCGCGCTCGGCGCCGCCGCACAGGCCGCGGGCCTGCTCACCGGCGAGGACCCGGCCGCGGTCGCACGCCGTTGGGGTACCGCGCGTGGGCCGCTGCTCGATCCGGTGGAACGCGACGAGCAGACCGTCGAACGGATCGCCGCCGTCCTCGCGGACGCGGGCCCGCTCCTGGGTTCCGGCCCGTCCCTGGGGTCGGGCCCGTCCCCGGGTTCCGGCCCGTCCCCGGGTTCCGGCCCGCTCCCGGGCGCCACGGGAAGGAGCTGACGCCGCACATGAGCACCGAACTGCCGCACACCCAGCAGGGCATCAGACGCCGCAACCTCTCCCTCGTCATGCACACCGTGGCCGCGCAGGGACCCCTCTCACGGGCCGCCGTGGCCGGCCGGATCGGGCTGACCAGGGCGGCCGTGTCGACGCTCGTGGACGAGCTGATCCGCGCGGAGCTCCTGGTGGAGCTGGGCCCGGAACGGCCCGGCACGGCACAGGCCACAGGCAGCGCCCAACCACGGCCCGGCACAGCGCAGGCCACGGGCAGCTCCCAACCTCACGGCAGCGCCCGCACCGTGGGCCGTCCCGGCAACGCCCTCACCATCGGGGAGCGCGGCCCCGTCGGGCTCGGCGCGGAGATCGGCGTCGACCGGCTCGCGGTCTGTGCCGTGGACCTGCACGGCAAGGTGCGGGCCGGGGCGGTCCTGGAGAGCGACCACCGGGACAGCGCTCCGGACCCGGTCCTCAAGGAACTCACCCGCCTGGTACGCCAGGTGACGGCCACCGTGCGGGGCGCGGGGCTCAAGCCGGCGGGGCTCGCCGTCGCCGTACCCGGACTTGTCGCCCGTGACTCGCACACCGTGGTGCGCGCTCCCAACCTCGGCTGGAGCGACATCGATCTCGGCCCGCATCTCCTCGACGCGCTCGACGGGCTGCCGCTCAGCGTCGACAACGAAGCCAATCTGGGCGCGCTCGCCGAACTCTGGATCGGCGGCGACCCCGCGCCGCAGGACTTCGTGCATGTCTCCGCCGAGATCGGGATCGGCGCCGCCGTGGTCGTGGGCGGCCGTCTGCTGCGCGGAACCCATGGTTTCGCGGGCGAGTTGGGGCATGTTCCGGTACGTCCCGAGGGCCCGCCCTGCCGGTGCGGCGGGCGTGGCTGCCTTGAGCAGTACGCGGGCGAGGAGGCGGTGCTGCGGGCCGCGGGCCTCACACCGGGCGAGGGCCGGATCGGGCTCCTGTCGGCACTCGCGGCGGACGGCGACCAGCGGGTGCGCAAGGCGCTGCGCGGCGCCGGGTCCGCACTCGGTATCGCCCTCGCGGGCGCGGTGAACCTGCTCGACCCGCAGACCGTGGTCCTGGGCGGTGCCCTGTCCAAACTGGCGCCGTGGCTGCTGCCCTCCCTGGAACGGGAGTTGGGGCGACGCACGGCCGATCCCGAACGGCCGGGCGGCGGCACTGTGTCGGTGTCACGGCTCGGCTCGCAGGGACCGCTGCTCGGTGCGGCACATTCGGTGGTGCAGGCAGTGCTCGACGATCCATCGGCGGCACCCTGGAACCGCTGAGCGCTCCACGGGAATTCCTGGGGGCCCGGGGCCCGGCCGGGCCCCCGCGCGTCAGTGGTCTGGACCGATAACACCCGCGCTGCCCTCTTCCGCCCCTGTGGTCTGGACCCTTACCGTCGATCGCGGTGGCCCCCTCCCCCGGCGGGTCCCGTGAGTGAGCCTCACGAGTGAGTCCACCGCGCCCCGGCGACGTCCCACGACAGAGCGGAGCCGTCCCTAGATGAGCGAGCTCAGGATCCGGACCGTGCGGCCCCAACCGGCCGAGTACGCCTGGACGTTCGGCGGCGCGCCCCCGGTGGCGCGGATCACTCCCGGCACCGTCCTCGACCTCTACACCGAGGACTGCTTCGCGGGCCGGGTGCGCTCGGAGAAGGACCTGGTGTCGGAGGTCTGCGAATTCCCCTACCTCAACCCGCAGACCGGTCCCTTCTACGTCGAGGGCGCCGAGCCGGGCGACACGGTGGCGGTGCACTTCGTGTCCATCGAACCGGCCCGCGACTGGGCGGCGTCCACGACAGTTCCGCTCTTCGGGGCGCTCACCTCCACGCACACCACGGCGACCCTGCAGCCGCCGCTGCCCGAGCGGGTCTGGATCTGGCAGCTCGACCGCACCCGGCGCACCGCTCGATTCGCCGCCCACGACAGCGACTTCACCATCGAGCTGCCCATGGATCCGATGCACGGCACGGTCGGTGTGGCGCCCGCAGGTCTCGAGGTGCGCTCGGCCCTCGTACCGGACGCGCACGGCGGCAACATGGACACCCCCGAGATGCGCGCGGGCGTCACCTGCTACCTGGGCGTGAACGTCGAGGGCGCGCTGCTCAGCCTGGGCGACGGGCACGCACGCCAGGGCGAGGGCGAGACCTGCGGAGTGGCCGTCGAGTGCGCCATGAACACCGTCGTGATCGTCGACCTGCTCAAGGACCTGGCGACACCGTGGCCACGGATCGAATCCGACACCCACCTCGTCTCCACCGGCTCGGCCCGGCCCCTGGAGGACGCCTTCCGGATCTCCCAACTCGATCTCGTGCACTGGCTCGTACGCGATTACGGCTTCACCGACCTCGACGCCTACCAGTTCGCCACCCAGGCGGTGGAATCGCCGCTCGCCAATGTCTGCGACACCAACTACACGTGCGTGGCGAAGCTCCGCAAGGAGTGGCTGCCGGCCCGCGAGACCCACCGTGGCGCGCACGCCCGGCTGCGCGAGAGTGCGGCCGCGCTTCTCCCCCACCGGCCCACCAGCCCCTAGCCCGCCAGCCCACCTGCCCCCCCCGGACTCATCACCGAGCACGAGCGCGAGCACGAGCACCCGCCGATCCCTCGTACAGAGCGACCCGAAGGAGCACATCCCCCCACCGGAAAGGCAGTTCACCCCATGGACTACGCGCGCAGAACTCCCGGCATGCCGAGCCGCCGCCGTCTCCTGCAGGGCGCCGCACTCGCCGTGGTACCCGCGGCGCTGCTCCCCGCGACCCGCGCCACCGCCCGCCCGGCGCGGCTCTTCGACTATCCCGACGCCGAATGGGCCCCCGCGAGCACCTCCAACTACACCGCGTCCAGCAGGCCCGGCTCGTACCCCATCGACTTCGTCGTCATCCACGTCGCCCAGGAGACCTACGCCGACACCATCGCGATCTTCCAGAACCCGCAGAAGAAGGTCTCGGCGCACTATGTGGTGCGCTCGTCGGACGGGCAGGTCGCCCAGTGCGTCCGGGACCGCAACATCGGCTGGCACGCGGGCAACTGGGACTACAACACGCGCAGCATCGGCATCGAGCACGAGGGCTGGGTCGATGACCCCGCCTGGTTCACGGAAGCGATGTACGTCTCGTCCGCCGAGCTCACCGCCTATCTGTGCGCCACGTACGGCATCCCGAAGAACCGCGACCACATCATCGGCCACAACGAAGTCCCCGGCGCGACCCACACGGATCCGGGGCCGCACTGGGACTGGGACCGCTATCTCTCTCTCGTGAACTCCCTGTGAGCCGATCGTCCCCGGCCGACTGAACTGGGCGTTCCCGGCCCACCGAACTGATCGTCACCGGTCGACCGAAGCGATCATCCCCGGCCGACTGAGCTGATCGTCACCGGCCGATCCCGCCAATCTGCCGCCGCAGCGGTTGTCGGTCCGCACTGCCGGGGCGACGATGTCCCCGACCGCAGGGCCCGCACCGGGAGGCAGAGTTGACGGATCCGTGGGTGGCACTGGAGCCCGGCGCCGACCCCGCCGAGCGGGTACGGATGCTGCGCCGCGCCCACGCCACGTTCACCGCGGCCGGCACCGCCGGCACGGTGGCGCGGCCGGTGCGGCCGGTGGTGGCCGACTCGTGGCGGCGTTCGGTCCGGGCCCGGGTCAGCCCCGAGGGCACCGCCCGGGTCGAGCTCGCCGACGGCGACCTCGGCGCCTACCGCGCACAGCATCCGCTGGCCCGGGTGATGCCGCTGTTCCGCGAGCTGATGAGCACCTTCGCCATGGACGGTGAACATCTCCTCGCGGTGTGCGACGCGCACGGACGGCTGATGTGGGTCGAGGGGCATACGGGCACCCGCAGCCGTGCCGGGGACATGAACTTCGTGCCCGGCGCCCGCTGGGCGGAGTCCGTGATGGGCACCAACGCACCGGGCACGGCGGTCGCCGTCGACCGCCCCGTGCAGGTCTTCGCCGCCGAGCACTTCAGCCGCCCGGTGCAGCCCTGGACCTGCGCGGCGGCACCGGTGCACGATCCGCACACCGGCAGGCTCCTCGGCGCCGTGGACATCACCGGGGGCGACCGGCTCGCGGGGCCGATGAGTCTGGCGTTCGTGCAGGCGGTGGCGCGGGCGGCGGAGGCCCAACTCGCCATCGACCGGCGGCCGTCACCGGTGGAGAGGGTCCAGCTCAACACGCTGGGCCGGGACGAGGCCCTGCTCGTGGCGCACGGCCGCAGGATGCGGCTCAGCCGCCGCCACAGCGAGCTGGCGGTCCTGCTCGCCCGCCACCCCGAGGGCCTGACCGGCGATCAGCTGCTCCTCTTCCTGTACGAGAACGAGTCGATGTCCCCGGTGACGCTGCGCGCCGAACTCTCCCGGCTGCGGAGCCTGTTGGGCGCCGATCTGCTCGCGTCCCGGCCCTACCGGTTCACCGCTCCGGTGGACGCGGACTTCCTGCTGGTCGAACGCCGTCTTGCCGCGGGCGCGGTGTCCGGGGCGATGGCGGCGTATGCCGGACCGCTGCTCCCCCTGTCCCAGTCGCCCGAGGTGGCCCGCATCCGTGACCGTCTCGGTCACGCCCTGCGCGGCGCCCTGGTCCAGCGGGGCGATCCGCAGCTGCTCGCGGACTGGGCGTACAGCCCGTGGGGCGGCGACGACCTCGACGTATGGCAGGCGCTTGTGGCGGCGACGCCGCGGGGCGCGCCGGAGCGGGCGGCGGCGGAGGCGCGGCGCCGTGACCTGGACGAGGAACAGTCGGCACCGTCGTAGAGCCCGCCGCGGACACCCGCCTGGCCCGGGCCGCCGGAACGTCCGCCACGGGCAACGTGGTTGCAACCTCAGCGCTCCTAGCCTCCCCGGAGAACGCTGCCCGACGACGGGCGGCAAGCCCCGGGAGGCCCGAAGAAATGACCCGTTACGCCGCGCCCGGCACCGAGGGCGCCCTCGTGTCCTATCAGTCGCGCTACGACCACTACATCGGCGGCGAGTACGTGCCCCCGGCCCGGGGCCAGTACTTCGAGAACCCCAGCCCGGTCAACGGCCAGACGTTCACGGAGATCGCCCGCGGCACCTCCGAGGACGTGGAGCGGGCCCTGGACGCCGCGCACGCCGCGGCACCCGCGTGGGGCCGCACCTCCACGACGGAACGCGCGGTGATCCTCAACAAGATCGCCGACCGGATGGAGGCGAACCTCGAACAGCTGGCGGTCGCCGAGTCCTGGGAGAACGGCAAGCCGGTCCGCGAGACCCTGGCCGCCGACATCCCGCTCGCCATCGACCACTTCCGCTACTTCGCGGGCGTGGTGCGCGCCCAGGAGGGCTCGCTCAGCCAGATCGACGACGACACGGTGGCGTACCACTTCCACGAGCCGCTCGGTGTGGTCGCGCAGATCATCCCGTGGAACTTCCCGATCCTGATGGCGACCTGGAAGCTGGCCCCGGCGCTCGCCGCGGGCAACGCGGTCGTCCTCAAGCCGGCCGAGCAGACCCCGGCGTCGGTGCACTACTGGCTGAGCCTGGTCTCCGACCTGCTGCCGCCCGGCGTCCTGAACATCGTCAACGGTTTCGGCGCGGAGGCCGGCAAGCCCCTGGCGTCCAGCCCGCGGGTGGCGAAGGTCGCGTTCACCGGGGAGACCACGACGGGGCGGCTGATCATGCAGTACGCCTCGGAGAACATCAAGCCGGTCACGCTCGAACTCGGCGGCAAGTCACCGAACATCTTCTTCGACGACGTGTGGGCGGCGAACGACGAGTTCCGTGACAAGGCCCTGGAGGGCTTCACCATGTTCGCTCTCAACCAGGGCGAGGTGTGCACCTGCCCGTCACGGGCGCTCATCCAGCGCGGCCACTACAGCGAGTTCCTCGAAGCGGCCATCGCCCGCACCGAGCAGATCATCCCCGGCCACCCCCTGGACACCGGGACGATGATCGGCGCCCAGGCCTCCAACGACCAGCTGGAGAAGATCCTCTCGTATCTCGACATCGGCCAGCAGGAGGGCGCGAAGGTGCTGACGGGCGGTCAGCGCATCGAGTACGACGGTGAGTTGGCGGGCGGCTACTACGTCCAGCCGACGATCTTCGAGGGCGACAACAGGATGCGGATCTTCCAGGAGGAGATCTTCGGCCCCGTGGTCTCGGTGACCTCGTTCACCGACTACGACGACGCCCTGAAGATCGCCAACGACACGCTCTACGGCCTCGGCGCCGGCGTCTGGACGCGCGACATGAACACCGCCTACCGCGCAGGCCGTTCGATCCAGGCGGGCCGGGTGTGGGTGAACAACTACCACGCCTACCCGGCCCACGCGGCGTTCGGCGGCTACAAGCAGTCGGGCATCGGCCGTGAGAACCACCGGATGATGCTGGATCACTACCAGCAGACGAAGAACCTCCTGGTGAGTTACTCGACGGCCAAGCTCGGGTTCTTCTAGAGCCTCGGCTCCGGTACGGAGCCGCACCTCGGGTGTCCGGAGGCCTCGGCCGCGTCCGGACACCCCGAATCGGCCCCCGTGTCCTCTTCGGTCCCGAATGCGCACGCCTTCAATGAACCTGCACATCGAATGTGCACCCTGGTCACGCCATTCGGTCCGCGCTCCCGCCGAATTTCCATGCATGGACCACAGGAAGTGCCTTTTGACAGGAGGGTGTCCGATTTGCTGGAGGGCGTCGCATGACGCCCTCCATTTCCCTCTGTGGATGTTGTGAAGGAGCTGCCGCCACCCGGTGAACCTGCCTGCACTCAGCGGTGATTCGATGCCACAGTCACAGCTGAACGTCACTTCGTCGATTGGATGTACGAGCTGCGATCGTGCTTGGATCCAGCACTACGCGGAATTCGCACCGTGGGTTCCGCGGAGTTTGAAACACCTTTACGACATTCATGAGAAGGGCGTTCACATCATGAACAACACCCCCCAGGTCGAGACCCTCGAGATTTCCGACGCCGACCTCGACAACGTCGCCGGCGGCCTCGTCTCCGGTCTCGCGGGCAACGTCACCAACACCCTCGACTCCGTCGCCCCGGTCTCCGCCACCCTCGGCGGCGTCGTCGGCACGGTCGAGGGCACGACCGGCGTGAACACCGGCGCCGTCACGAACCTGGCCACCGGCCTGACCGCCGGTCTCTGAGCCTTCGCTCACAGAGACGCCAAGATTCGTGAGCCCCGGAACCTCGTGTTCCGGGGCTCGCGGACGCCACAGGCACAGACGCCACAGGCACAGTAAGGGAAGCGTTCCGTGCAGTTCCGCCAACAGGCCCTGTCCAAGCTGCAGTCGCCCGAGGAACTCGACGTACCTGTGCGCTACGCCCGCCCTCAGGGACTGCTCGTCCTCGCCGTCACCCTCGTCTTCATGGCCGCCGCGAGCGTATGGGCCGTGACCGGATCGGTCGCCTCGACGCTGCGGGCACCCGGCATCCTCACGCACGGCCAGGGCAGTTACGTCCTGCAGAGCCCCGTGAACGGCCAGGTGACCCGCGTGCTCGCCGAAGAGGGCAAGCTCCTCGCGGCAGGCGCTCCCGTACTCAAAGTCCGTACGGAGCAAGGCGACAGGGTGGTGCGCGCGATCTCCGCGGGGCGGGTGAGCACGCTCGTCGCCAGGATCGGCAGCGTCGTCACCCCCGGCTCCGACGTCGCCACCCTGGAGCGCATGGCGGGCACCGACGACCCGCTGCTCGCGATGGTCTACGTACCCGCCGACACCGCGGCCACCGTCTCCGTCGGCACCGCGGTGGACCTCACCGTCCAGACCGCGCCCGCCCAGGAGTACGGGACGCTGCGCGGCCGGGTGAAGGCCGTCGGCCGTGGCGCGCAGAGCCGGCAGAAGATCACCGCCTTCCTCGGCGACAAGGAACTGGCCGGGCAGTTCACGAAGAACGGGCCGCCCGTGGCCGTGCTCGTGTCGCTGCAGAAGGCCCCTGGCTCCAAGTCCGGCTACGCGTGGTCGACTTCCGGCGGGCCGCCCTTCGCGCTCGACTCCATGACCCCGGCCACCGGCGCCCTCCACCTCGCCGAGCAGCGCCCGATCGATTGGCTGCTTCCGTGACCGCACCGCACCACTCCCCGGCGCCCCAGGAGCAGCTTCCGCCTCCCGGCGGCCGGCGCAGGCACCGCCCCGAACCCGCGCGGCGCGGCCGCCGTGCCGCGCCGCGCCCCGTTTCGAAGGGCAAGCGGCCGGGGACCGTCCGCACCCCCACCGTGCTGCAGATGGAAGCCGTGGAGTGCGGGGCCGCCGCGCTCGCCATGGTCCTCGCCCACCACGGGCGGCACGTCCCGCTTGAGGAGCTGCGCATCGCCTGCGGCGTCTCCCGCGACGGCTCCCGGGCCAGCAACGTCCTGAAGGCGGCCCGCAGTTACGGCCTGACGGCCAAGGGCATGCAGATGGAGCCCGCCGCGCTCGCCGACGTCAAGGCGCCCGCGATCCTCTTCTGGGAGTTCAACCACTACGTCGTCTACGACGGCACGGGCCGCCGCTTCGGCCGCCGGGGCGTATACATCAACGACCCGGACAAGGGCCGCCGTTTCGTGCCCGCGGAGGACTTCGACACCAGCTTCACCGGGGTCGTCCTGGTCCTCGAACCCGGTGACGACTTCCGTCCGGGAGGCCGCAGGCCCGGCATCATGAAGGCCCTCCCGACGCGCCTTCGCGGCACCACGGGCACGATGCTCGCCGCGCTCCTCGCCAGCCTGCTGCTCGTGGCGGTCGGCGCCGCGCTGCCCGCGCTCAGCCGGACGTACATCGATCTGTTCCTGATAGGTCATCAGACATCCCTGCTGGGAGCGCTGTTCGCGTCGATGGGCGCGATGGTGGCGCTCACCGTGATGCTGACCTGGCTGCAGCAGGCGAATCTGCTGCGCGGCCGGATCATCTCCTCCACCCTCGGCAGCGCCCGTTTCCTGCGCCATCTGCTGCGGCTGCCCGTCACGTTCTACGCCCAGCGCAGCCCGGCCGACCTGGTGCAGCGCCTCGCCTCCAACGAGGGGGTCGCCGAGACCCTGGCCCGCGATCTGACGGCAGCCGGGGTCGACGGCATCGTCGTGCTGCTCTACGCGGCCCTGCTGTGGACGTACGATCCGCAGCTCACCCTCGTCGGCGTCGGTATCGCCCTGCTGAACATCGTGGCGATGCGGATCGTCATCCGGCTGCGCGCCACCGGCACCCAGAAGCTGCGTGCCGACAGCGCCAAGCTCACCAACACCTCGTACACCGGCCTGCAGTTGATCGAGACCATGAAGGCCACCGGAGGCGAGAACGGCTACTTCCGGCGCTGGGCGGGCCAGCACGCCACCACGCTGGAGGAGCAGCAGCGCCTCGGTGTGCCCAGCGCCTGGCTGGGCATCGTCGCTCCGACCCTCGCCACCCTCAACAGCGCGCTGATCCTGTGGATCGGCGGCCTGCGCGCGGTCGAGGGGCATCTGTCGATCGGCCTGCTCGTCGCCTTCCAGGCCCTCGTCACCCGCTTCACCGCGCCGATCACCCGCCTCAACGGCGTCGCGGGCCGCATCCAGGACTTCGCCGCCGACGTCGCCCGCCTGAAGGACGTGGAGAACTTCCCCGTCGACACGCTCTACTCGCGCCCCGAACCCGCCGCGAGCACCCGGCGCCTCAAGGGCCATGTCAGCCTCGAAGACATCACCTTCGGCTACAGCCCCCTCGACAAGCCCCTGCTCACCGGCTTCTCGCTGACGGTCGGGCCCGGCCGTCAGGTCGCGCTCGTCGGCGGCTCCGGCAGCGGCAAGTCGACCGTCTCGCGGCTGATTTCGGGCCTCTACACCCCCTGGGAAGGCACGATCCGGATCGACGGACAGCGCCTTGAGGACATTCCGCGCGGCGCGCTCTCCGCCTCCGTCTCCTTCGTCGACCAGGACGTCTTCCTCTTCGAGGGCACGGTCCGCGACAACGTCGCGCTGTGGGATCCGTCGATTCCCGACGACGCCGTCGTGGCCGCCCTGGAAGACGCCTGCCTGTACGACCTCGTGGCCCGCAGGCCCGGCGGCATCCACGGCCGGGTCGAGCAGGACGGCCGGAACTTCTCCGGCGGGCAGCGGCAGCGCCTGGAGATCGCGCGGGCCCTGGTCCGCCGCCCGAGCATCCTCGTCCTCGACGAGGTGACCAGCGCCCTGGACGCCGAGACCGAGCAGACCGTCATCGACAATCTGCGCCGCCGCGGCTGTGCGTGTGTGGTCATCGCCCACCGTCTGAGCACCGTGCGCGACAGCGACGAGATCGTCGTACTCGACCATGGCCAGGTCGTGGAGCGCGGCCGTCACGAACACCTCGTCGCCGCGGGCGGCGCCTATGCCGACCTGGTCAGGGAGCACTGACGTGACCTCCGTACCGCACCAGCAGACGTACGCGGGCGACCCCGGTGACACGGTCGCCGCCGCCTTCGGGACCCTCGGCACACCCGCCGACTGCACCGGGCTGCGCAATGTGCACCTGGAGGGCCCGCAGGTGCTGTGGCTCGTGGTGTCCGGCGCCCTCGACCTGTTCGCCGTCGACGCCGTGCAGCAGGGCCACTGGCACTACCTCGGGCGCCTCGAACCGGGCACGTTGCTGCTCGGCCCCGTCGAGGGCGCCCAGCACACGCTCGTCGGCCGCCCCGTCCAAGGCTGTGGACTGCGCCGGATTCCGCTGCGCGAGCTGTACCGGCCCGACTACGGCGACACCTGGTCGTACGAGCAGCAGTACCCCAGCCAGTACGACACCCAGGACGCGGCCCTCAGCCTCCTGGAGCACGCCTTCGCGCTCGGCATCGGGCGCGGCCACCGGGTGCTGTTCGAGGCTCCGCTCGACGGCCGCAGCACCGGCGCCGCCCCCGACATGGCCGAGGCCGACGACGACATCCTCTGGATGCCGGTCGCGCCGGGCAGCGTGCAGTACGGGGCCGCCTACAGCGAACAGGCCACGGGCGATCTGCTCGTCGACCCGGCGATGTGGCAGCGGATGGTCAACCAGCAGTGGCGGCTGCTGTCCGCGCTCGACCGCTGGATCGAGCGCCTTGAACAGGCCCACGAGGACCGTACGGCGGCCGGTATCAAGGCGGGCGAGAGCGTCCGCGAGCAGGCCGACCGGACACTGATCGCCTCCATCGGCCGCTCGGGCCGACGCGGTTCCGCCGCGCGGACGGAATCCCGTGCCGGTCACGACGCGACGTACGCCGCCTGCCGGCTCGTCGCCGAAGCCGCGGGCATCACCCTCGCCGACCCCACGCAGGGCGGCGCGGGCGGCGCCGTGAGCGACCGGATCGACCCGGTGGAACAGATCGCGGTGGCCGCACGGATCCGTACCCGCGCCGTCCGGCTCGACGGCCGCTGGTGGCGCGAGAACGCGGGCCCTCTGGTGGGGCACCGGGCCGCGAGCGGCACGCCGGTCGCGCTGCTGTGGCGGCGCGGCGGCTACGAGTCGGTGCACCCCACGTCCGGGCGGCGCACCCGCGTCGACAAGTCCAACGCCGAAGAGTTCGAGCCGAGGGCGGTCATGTTCTACCGCCCGCTTCCGGAGCGGGCGCTGACGCCGTGGCGCCTGGCCCGCTTCAGCCTGCGCGGCACCGGCGGCGACGTACGCAACCTCGCGCTCGCCTCCCTGGTGACGGTGGTGATCGGGGCCCTGGTGCCGATCGCGACGGGGCAGGTGCTCGGCGTCTTCGTGCCCAACGCCGAGACGAGCCTCATCGTCCAGGTGTCCCTGGCCGTCATGATCACCAGCATTGTCTCCGCGGCGTTCATGCTGCTCCAGAACCTCACCGTCCTGCGGATGGAGGGCCGCATGGAGAGCGCGCTCCAACCGGCCGTCTGGGACCGGCTGTTGAGGCTGCCCACCCGCTTCTTCGCCGCCCGCTCCACAGGCGAACTGGCGAGTGCCGCGATGGGTGTCAGCGCGATCCGCCGGGTCCTGTCGGGCATCGGCCCGGTCGCCGTGCAGGCCGGTTCGATCGGCGCGATGAACGTCGTACTGCTTCTTCTCTACAGCGTCCCTCTCGCCCTGGTCGCCCTGGCGATGCTCGCCGTCATCGCGGCGGTGTTCCTCGCGCTCGGCCTGTGGGAACTTCGCTGGCAGCGGCGCCTGGTGGAGCTCGGCAACAAGCTGAACAACCAGGCGTTCCAGACCCTGCGCGGTCTGCCCAAGCTCCGCGTCGCCGGGGCGGAGAGCTTCGCCTACGCGGCCTGGGCGGGCGAGTTCGCGCGCAGTCGGGAGCTGCAGCAGCGGGCCGGCCGGATCAAGAACCTCACCACGGTCCTGAACGCCGTCTATCTGCCGCTGTGCACGCTGATCATGTTCTTCCTGCTCGCGGGCCCGGCCCGGGGCAGCCTGAGTGCCGGTGAGTTCCTCACCTTCAGCACCGCCGTGACGATGCTCCTGACCTCCGTGACACAGCTGACCGGCGCGCTGATCTCGGCGGCCGCGGTGCTCCCGATGTTCGAGCAGATCAAGCCGGTGCTCGCCGAGGCACCCGAGGTCCGCGCCGGGAGCACACAGCCGGGCGAGCTGCAGGGCGGGATCGAGGCGCGCGGTCTGTCCTTCCGCTACAGCGACGACGGCCCGCTGGTCCTGGACGATGTGTCGCTCGCGATCCGGCCCGGCGAGTTCGTGGCCGTCGTCGGCCCGAGCGGCTGCGGCAAGTCGACGCTGCTGCGCCTCCTGATCGGCTTCGACGAACCGGTCTCGGGCAGCGTGCTCTACGACGGCCAGGACCTGGCGGCCCTCGACCAGGCGGCGGTGCGCCGGCAGTGCGGTGTGGTGCTGCAGAACGCCCAGCCGCTCACGGGCTCGATCCTGGACTGCATCTGCGGCGCCGAGTCGTTCACACAGGAGGAGGCCTGGGAGGCCGCCGCGATGGCGGGTCTCGCCGAGGACATCAAGCGCATGCCGATGGGTCTGCACACGATGATCTCCGGCGGCGGCGCGGTCTCCGGCGGCCAGCGGCAGCGGCTGATGATCGCCCAGGCCCTGATCCGGCGCCCCCGCGTCCTCTTCTTCGACGAGGCGACGAGCGCCCTGGACAACGAGACGCAGCGCACGGTCATGGACAGCACCCGCACCCTGAACGCCACCCGCGTCGTGATCGCCCACCGGCTCTCCACCGTCATGGGCGCCGACCGGGTCGTCGTGATGTCGGAGGGCCGCGTCGTACAACAGGGCCCGCCCGCGCAGCTGTTGGCTGACACGGGCGGGCGGCTGCACGAACTGGTGCGGCGTCAGATGCAGTGACGCTGAGGACACTGTCGGACGTGGTGACGCGGAGGACACCGTCGGACGTGGTGACGCGGAGGACACCGTCGGACGTGGTGACGCGGAGGACACCGTCGGACGTGGTGACGCGGAGGACACCGTCGGACGTGGTGACGCGGACGGCACACGGCCACGGCCGGGGGGTGCGTCAGTCCCCCTCGGCTTCGAAGGTACGCAGCAGATCGGCGGCCACGCTCACGGCGATGGTCGCGGGTTCCTTGCCGGTGATGTCGGCAAGGCCGATCGGCGTCTTGATCCGCTCGATGGTGGCGTCGTCGTGACCGCCCTCGGTGGACAGACGCTTGCGGAACCGGACCCACTTGGCGGCCGACCCGATCAGGCCGATGGAACCGAGATGGCCGGTGCGCAGGGCAGCGTCGCACAGCGCGGCGTCCTCGGCGTGATCATGGGTCATGATCAGGACGTGGGTGCCGCGCGGCAGGTCCTCGAGCACCTCCTCGGGCAGCAGCGGCGTGTGGTGCACATGCACCTGCGCCATCGCGTCCCCCAGGACGTCGAGCCGCTCCTTGGTGAGCATGTCGGCGCGGCTGTCGATCAGATGGAGATCGAGCTCCTGACGTGCCAGGATGCGCGCCAGTTCAAGCCCGACGTGCCCGACGCCGAAGACGGCCACCGCCCGTACCACCGGCAGCGGTTCGAGCAACACCGAGATCGTGCCGCCGCAGCACTGCACGCCGTGCTGGTTGGTCACCTTGTCGTTCAGGGCGAAATCCATCAGTTCCGGCTCCGCCTTGCCCGCGGCGATCATCTCCCGGGCCCGGTCGATCGCGACGGCCTCGCAGTTGCCGCCACCGATCGAGCCCCATGCCTCGCTCTGCCCCACGACGAGCTTCGCACCGGCCTTGCGCGGGGCGTGGCCGCGCACGGTCGCAACGGTCACGAGAACGCCGGACTCCCGGCGTTCCCGCAACCGCGCGACCGCGGCGACCCACGTCATGTCAGGCACCGCTCAGCGCTTCTGCGTCGGAACGGACCTTGGCGTCGGCGGCCTTGTCGTTGACGGACTGCCCGTTGACGGCGGACCCGTTGAGGCCCTGACCGCCCTGCGATGCGTCGGCCTCGCGAGCCGCCTGGATCGCCCAGTACACCGCTTCCGGCGTCGCGGGCGAGGCCAGCTCGAGGCCGATGCCGCTCGGCCCGAACTCGGCGGCGGCCTGCCGCAGCGCCTCGCGCACGCAGAACGCCAGCATCAGCGGCGGCTCACCCACGGCCTTGGAGCCGTAGACGGCGCCTTCCTCGGTGGCGTTCTCCAGGAGCGCGACGTTGAACTCCTCGGGCATCTCCGAGAAGCTCGGCAGCTTGTAGGTGCTCGCCGCCTGGGTCAGGAGCCGGCCGCGGTTCGGGCCGTCACCGGCGTCCCAGCGCAGATCCTCAAGGGTCAGCCAGCCCGCGCCCTGCACGAAACCGCCCTCGACCTGACCGATGTCGATCATCGGGGACAGGCTGTCGCCGACGTCGTGCACGATGTCGACGCGCCGGATGCGGTACGCGCCGGTGAACCCGTCGACCTCCACCTCGGCCGCCGCGGCGCCCTTGGCGAAGTACTTGAACGGCGAGCCCCGGAACGTCTTCGCGTCCCAGTGCAGGCCCTCGGTCCGGTAGTAACCGGCCGCCGACAGCTGGACCCGCTGGAAGTACGCGGTGCGCACCAGGTCGTCCCAGGCCAGCTCCTTGTCGCTGCCGAGGCTGCGTGCGACGCCCTCGACGATGCGTACGTCCGAGGCATTCGAACCGAGCTGGGTGGCGGCCACCTGGAGGAGCCGCTCGCGCAGCTGCTCGCAGGCGTTCTTGATCGCACCGCCGTTCAGGTCCGCCCCTGAACTGGCCGCGGTGGCCGAGGTGTTGGGCACCTTGTCGGTACGCGTCGGGGCGAGGCGGACCTTGTGCAGCGGGATGCCGAGGGTGGTCGCGGCCACCTGCAGCATCTTGGTGTGCAGGCCCTGGCCCATCTCGGTGCCGCCGTGGTTGATCAGGACCGAGCCGTCCTTGTAGATCAGGACGAGCGCGCCGCCCTGGTTGAAGGCGGTGAGGTTGAACGAGATGCCGAACTTGATGCCGGTGACGGCGAGCGCCCGCTTGGTGTGCGGGTGCGCGGCGTTGAAGGCGGCGATCTCACGCTTGCGGTCGGCGATACCGCCGTTCTCCTGCACCTGCTGCCAGACGGCGGCGATCCGCTCGGGCTGGGTGACCGGCTGGCCGTACGGCGTGTACTGGCCCTGCTGGTAGAAGTTGCGCTCGCGCAGCTCCATCGGGTCCAGGCCGAGCTGCGGTGCGCACCGGCCCAGGATGTCCTCGATGACCAGCATGCCCTGCGGTCCGCCGAAGCCGCGGAAGGCGGTGTTGGAGACCTTGTTGGTCTTGGCGATCCGGCCGGCGATCCGGGCGTTGGGAATCCAGTAGGTGTTGTCGATGTGGCACAGCGCGCGGGCGAGCACCGGCTCGGACAGGTCGAGGCTCCAGCCGCCGTCCGCGGTCAGCGTGGCGTCCAGGGCCTGGATGCGGCCCTCGGCGTCGAAGCCGATCTTCCACGTGGCGTTGAACCCGTGCCGCTTGCCGGACATGGTCAGGTCCTGCGTGCGGTTGAGCCGCAGCCGGACCGGCCGCCCGGTCAGCTTGGCGCCGAGCGCGGCGACGGCCGCGAAGCCGTGCGGCTGCATCTCCTTGCCGCCGAAGCCGCCGCCCATCCGCAGACACTGCACGGTGACCTCGTGGCTGTGCAGGCCGAGAACGTGCGCGACGATCTCCTGCGTCTCCGAAGGGTGCTGGCTGCTGCTCTGGATGAACACCTGCTCGGCCTCGTCGACATGGGCGAGGGCCACATGCGTCTCGAGGTAGAAGTGCTCCTGGTCGGAGAACTGGAACTCGCCGGTGAACACATGCGCGGAGTCGGCGAAGCCGGCGTCGACGTCGCCGGACAGCATCACGGGCTGAGCGCCGTGGAAACTGCCGGCCTCGATGGCGTCCTGCAGCGTGACCAGGGAGGGGAGCTCGTCGAGTTCCACCTCGACGGCCGCGGCACCGAGCCGGGCCGCCTCCAGGGTCTCGCCTAGCACCCAGGCCACCGCGTGGCCGTAGAACATGACCTCGTCGGGGAACAGCGGCTCGTCGTGCTTCATGCCGGCGTCGTTGACGCCGGGCACATCGGCACCGGTGAGGACCCGGACCACACCGGGCACGGCGAGCGCGGCCTCGGTGCGCAGGGCGGTGATCCGGCCGTGGGCCTTCATGACCTGGACCGGGTAGGCGTGCAGCACGTCCTTGGTGCGGTAGACCAGGTCGTCGGTGTAGAGCGCGGTGCCGGTGACGTGCTGGAAGGCACTCTCATGCGGCATCGAAACACCGACTACGGGCTTCTCCGGGCGCTCGGAAAGATGACTCATGACGACACCGCCTCGGTGGTCTGTGCGTGCAGCTTGAGCAGGCTCTGGCCGAGCATCGCGGAACGGTAGAGGGAGCTGGCGCGATGGTCGTCCATCGGCGTGCCCTCACCCCGCAGCACCCGGGCCGCGGCCTTTACATTCTCCTCCGACCACGGCTTGCCCTCCAGGGCAGCCTCGGTGGCGAGGGCCCTGATCGGGGTGGCGGCCACGCCGCCGAGGCCGATACGGGCCTTGCGGACGATGCCGTCCTCGATGTCGAGCGCGAAGCCGACGGCGACGCTGGAGATGTCGTCGAAGCGCCGCTTCGCGATCTTGTGGAAGGCCGTGACCGGCGACAGGGGCAGCGGGATACGGACCGCGCGGATCAGCTCATCGGGACGGCGCACGCTCTGCCGGTAACCGGTGAAGTAGTCGGCGAGCGGTACCACGCGCTCACCGTCGGCGTCGGCGAGCACGAGTGACGCCTCGAGGGCGAGCAGCACCGGCGGGCTGTCACCGATGGGCGAGCCGGTGCCCAGGTTGCCGCCGAGGGTCGCGCCGTTGCGGATGAGCCGGGAGGCGAACTGCGGGAACAGTTCGGCGAGGAGCGGGACGTCACCGTCGAGCTTGCGCTCGATCTCGGTGAGCGTCAGGGCCGCGCCGATCTCGATGTGGTCGGACTCGACGCGCAGCTCCCGCAGTTCGGGAAGCCGGTCGATGGCGACCACGCAACCGGCCCGGCGGGAGCGGATGTTGACCTCGACGCCGTAGTCGGTGGAGCCGGCCACGACCACCGCGTCGGGCCGCTCGCGCAGCAGCTGCACCGTCTCGGCCAGGGTGTTCCTGCGCAGGAACGTGCTGTCGTCCTGGGAGTACTCGGTGGCGACCGCGGCCGGCGGCTCCTGCTCGCGGCGCTGGGCGAGGGGGTCCTCGTCGGTGGGCTGACCGACGGCGAACGCGGCGTCGCGGATCGGGCGGTAGCCGGTGCAGCGGCACAGGTTTCCGCTCAGCGCGTGCAGGTCGAAGCCGTTGGGGCCGTGCTCGGCGTCGGCGCCTTCGGCCGCGTCCGCGCCGTCCAGCGGGTTGCCGTGCTCGCAGCGGTCGGGCCGGTAGTACTCGGAGGCCATGCTGCAGATGAAGCCCGGCGTGCAGTATCCGCACTGGGAGCCGCCGCGGACCGCCATCTCCTCCTGCACGGGGTGCAGGGTGGGCGCCGTGCCGGGCTCGCCGGGGGTGGCGAGGCCCTCGGAGGTGATGACCTCCTGGCCGTCGAGCGCCGCAGCCGGGACCAGGCAGGCGTTGACCGCCACCCAGTCGGTGGGCTTGTTCACGCCGGGCCGGGCCACCAGGACCGAGCAGGCGCCGCACTCACCCTCGGCGCAGCCCTCCTTGGTACCGGTGAGACCACGCTCGCGCAGCAGGTCGAGCACCGTGGTGTGGGGCGCCGACGGCGCGATCGGTGTTTCTTTCCCGTTGACCGTGATCCGGGCCTCAGTCATGACAGGCCCCCGCTCTGGTGCGAGATCGGTCGATTCATTGTTCGCCAATTTCAGGCAGCTTTCTGTGTTCAAACGCGCCACGTGAGAGAAGCGGGCGCAAAACGGCACGCAATAACAACGTGCCAAGGTATTGACGGGAAGCCCGGAATGTGCCTAAGCGAGGCACTTCAAAGTGCCACGGAAGGGCACCTCAGAACGGCGTTCAGCAGCCGTGCGCGATACGACCCGGAACCCAGACCGTGCACTGGGCGAGGCGACCGAGGTCAGAGCTGATGTACATCTGCTGGTCGCCTCCTTTCGTAGCTATGGGTCGATGTCTACCGAAAGCTAGTAGCTGGGACCACCCAGGTCAAGGGATCCAGGGGTCGGGAGATCAAGAGGCCCGGCTCCGGCCTCACGGGCACCCGGGTATCCACGCACCCGGCGCACACAAACCGCGCGTTCAGCCCCCGCGCCGCACCCGGGCCGCCTTGCGGGCCTCCGCGAGCTTGCGGGCCTCGCTGCCCTTGCGGGACTTGCCGCCCGAGCCGCGGGCCGGGTCCTTGCTGGTGCCGAGGCCCCGGAACGAAGCGTTGTGGTTCTTGGGCTTCGCGGCCGCCGGGCCGCCGTCGAGGGGGACTCCGGACGGGGCCTTGGCTCCCGTGATCCGGCTCAGCTGCTCCTCGCCCGAGCGCACCTTGGTGGTCGTGTACGCGATACCGGCGTCCGCCAGGACCTGGCTCGTCTCGCGGCGCTGTCCCGACACCACCAGGGTCACGACCGTGCCGGACCTGCCGGCCCTGGCCGTGCGCCCGGCGCGGTGCAGATAGTCCTTCGGGTCCGTGGCCGGGTCGACGTTCACCACGAGGTCGAGATCGTCGACGTGCAGGCCGCGGGCCGCGACCTTCGTCGCCACCAGCGCGGTGACCTGGCCGTTCTTGAACTGGGCCAGGGTCCGGGTGCGCTGCGGCTGCGCCTTCCCGCTGTGCAGGGCGGCGGCGGGGACCCCGCTGGCCCGCAGATGGCGGGTGAGCTGGTCGACCGCGTGCTTGGTGTCCAGGAACAACAGGACGCGGCCGTCACGGGCGGCGATCTCCGTGGTGACGGCGTACCGGTCGGGGCCGTGGACGACCAGGAGGTGGTGCTCCATCCCGGTGACCGCCCCGGCGGCCGGGTCGACCGAGTGCACGACGGGGTCGTGCAGATAGCGCTTGACCAGCTGGTCGACGTCCCGGTCGAGAGTCGCCGAGAACAGCATCCGCTGCCCGTCGGGACGCACCTGGTCCATGAGCTCGGTGACCTGCGGCAGGAACCCCATGTCGCACATCTGGTCGGCCTCGTCCAGGACGGTGATCCGCACCCGTCCCAGGCGGCAGTCCTTGCGGCCGATGAGGTCGTGCAGGCGGCCCGGGGTGGCGACCAGGATCTCGGCTCCGTCGCGCAGCGCGGCGGCCTGCCGGCCGATGGACACCCCGCCGACCACGGTCGTCAGGCGCAGGCGCAGCGCTCGCGCATACGGTGAGAGCGCCTCCGCGACCTGCTGTGCCAACTCCCTGGTGGGCACCAGGATCAGCGCAAGCGGCTGCTTGGGCTCGGCTCGCCGCCCGGCTGTCCTGGTGAGAAGCCCCAGGCCGAAGGCGAGCGTCTTGCCCGATCCGGTGCGGCCACGGCCGAGCACGTCACGGCCCGCGAGGGCGTGGGGCAGCGTGGCCGCCTGGATCGGGAAGGGCACGGTCACACCGGCCTCGGCGAGCGTGCGCAGCACCTCGGCCGGCAGCCCCAGCTCCGCGAAGGTCTCCGCCGGGGGCAGGGCCGGAGCCGGGGACGACGTCACGGCCGAGTCGCTCTGCGGGGCATCCGGGTCGCTGTGCGGGGCATCGGCGTGTGCTGAATCGCTCAAGGAGAGCCTTCTTTATGAGGGGACCGTGCCGGGGAAGCGGAGTCCCGTAAGGGCGGTGCTGCAAACGCACCACGCTAACACGGCGCCAATCACCGACCGCCCGTTCAGGCGCCCGCCGGGCCCCTGAACGCCCCGCCGACCCGGACCGCCGTCTCACGCAGCCAGATGTGGGCCGCGTCGTGGGTGTGCACGGGATGCCACCACAGGGCCTCCCGCAGGGGCACAGCCTCGTACGGGGGCTCCAGGATGCGGATGGCGGCCTGGCCCACGAAGCGCCGGGCGAGCCGTTCCTGGAGGAGGGCCACGCGGCGGGTGCCGGCGACCATGGGCGGCAGAAGCTGGAAGCTGTCGACGGACACCTCCACGCGCGGCTCGATGCCGAGCATGCCCAACTGCCGTACCGCCGGGGCGTCGTAGGTGCGCTGATAGGTCACCCACGGGAGCCGGGCCAGGTCCTCGTGCGTGATGCGGTCGTGCACCTCGGGGTGGTCGTCCGCGACGAGATAGACCCAGCGGTCGTCGTAGAGATCGGTGGCGGGGAAGTCGCTGATGACGCCGTGCGGCATGAACAGGCCGTCGGTCGTGCTGAGCAGGGTGGCCGTGTCGTCGGCCACGGAGGTCGGGGTCTGGGTGAAGCGCAGCCTGATGCCGGGAGCCTCTTCGTGGACCACGCGGGCGAGTTCGGTGCCGAAGACGGCGACGGCGTAGTCCGACGCCAGCAGGGTGAACTCACGGCTCTCGGTGGCCGGGTCGAAGTCGGCCTGGCTGGCGAAGAGTCGCTCAAGGAGGTCGCAGGTGGTGGCGGTGCGGTCGAGGAGTACCTGCCCGAGCGCGGTCAGTTCGTAGTGGCCGCCGACGCGGGCGAGCAGGTCGTCGTCGAAGTGGCGGCGGAGCCGGGCGAGTGCCGCGCTCATGGCGGGCTGGCTGAGCCCCACGCGCTGCCCGGCGCGGGTGACGTTGCGCTCCTCCAGGAGGGCCCGCAGGGCGACGACGAGGTTGAGGTCGAGGCGGGCCAGGTTCACGGAGATTCCCTTGTTCCCTGTGCAGACGCAGTTCTCTGTCTATACGCAGCTGACCATCGACTATAAGTCCGACAGATGGCAGGCATCCATGGAATCGATTTCCCTGATCAGTAGGGGCGGGTCCAGGGTGGACGCACCGCAATCAGGAGGACAAGTCCGTGACACCTGAACCCGTATCCGCGCTGTTCGCCGGCCCCTTCGCGCTCGGCACGCTCTCCGCCCCGGACGGGTCTCCCTTTCCCGCCCTGGTCACCTCCGACGAGCAGGTGATCGATCTCCAAGTCGCCCTGGACTCAACCGGGTTGACGATGCGTGATCTCCTGGGCCGCTGGGCGGACACCCTTCCCCGGCTGCGCGGCCTTGCTGCCGACGCGAGCGTCGAGCGGCGGCCGCTGACCGCTTTCACGGTGCACGCCCCCGTGGAGCCGCGGCAGGTGTTCCAGTCCGGAGCCAACTACCGGCAGCACGTGATCGATCTGCATCTGGCGCACCGCGCACCCGGCGACGAGCGGCCCGAGGAGGAGCGGCGGGCGGAGGCGGCGGAGATCATGGATCGCCGGGCCGCCGATGACCTGCCGTATGTGTTCATCGGCCTGCCGAGCGCGATCACCGGCCCCTACGACGACGTCGTGCTGCCCGCGTGGGCCGAAAAGCCGGACTGGGAGCTGGAGTTGGCGGCCGTGATCGGACGGCCCGCCCATCGGGTGTCCGTCGAGGAGGCCCTGGAGTACGTCGCCGGCTACACGATCGCCAATGACCTCACCGACCGCGCCACGGTCTTCCGCCGCGACCTGCCGCAGATCGGCACCGACTGGCTGCGCAGCAAGAACGCGCCCGGTTTCACCCCGCTCGGCCCGTGGATCGTGCCCGCGGAGTCGATCGCCGACCCCGCCGAGTCACTTACCGGCCCCGGCGACCTGCGCCTGCTGCTGAAGCTCAACGGCGAGACCATGCAGGACGAGTCCACCAAGGACATGATCTTCAACGTGGCGCGGATGGTGTCGTACGCCTCCCAGAGCGCCCAACTCCTTCCCGGTGACCTGTTGTTGACCGGCTCCCCGGCCGGAAACGGTATGCACTGGGGCCGTCTGCTGCGCGACGGCGACGTCATGGACGGCTCCATCACCGGGCTCGGCGCCCAGCGCACCCGCTGCGTGGCCGAGGCGGTGGCGTCATGAGCCTGGACCGTACGGATCCCGAGGGCGCGATCGCCGAGGCCGCCAAGTCGTATTCGAACTGGGGTCGTTGGGGCGAGGACGACGTACTCGGCACGCTCAACTTCCTCGACGAGGCCAAACGCCGGGAAGGCGCCGCCCTCGTCCGGCGCGGCAGCAGCTTCTCCCTCTCGCAGCGTTTCGACATGGAAGGGCCGCAGAAGGGCTGGCGGCGGCGCACCAACCCGGTGCACACCATGCTCGACACCGGCACCGACGCGGCCGCCGGTCACCAGGGTTTCCCGCACGGCCTGGGCGGCGCCGACGATGTGATCGCCATGCCGCTGCAGTGCTCCACACAGTGGGACGGGCTCGGCCATATCTTCGACCACGGCAAGGCGTGGAACGGCAGGGACGCCGCACGGACCGTGACGTCCGAGGGCGACCTGGTCACCGGTATCGAGCACATGGCCCCGTATGTCGCAGGGCGCGGTGTCCTCCTCGACGTCGCTCACGTGGTCGGAAAAGACGGCGAGTTGGCCGACGGATTCGCCATCACCGAAGAACATCTGACCGCCACCGCCGCGGCGCACGGCGTGAGCGTGGGGCGCGGGGACATCGTTCTTGTGCGCACCGGCCGGCTCGCCCGGGCCCGGCGCGAGGGCTGGGGCGAGTACGCGGGCGGGCCCGCGCCCGGTCTGTCGTTCGGCACGGCGGGCTGGCTGCACCGTACCGAGATCGCCGCGATCGCCACCGACACCTGGGGCTTCGAGGTCCGCCCGAACGAGTTCGACCATGCCTTCCAGCCGCTGCACCAGGTCGCCATCCCCAACATGGGCCTGCTCATCGGCGAGATGTGGGACCTGGACGCGCTCGCCGCGGACTGCGCGGACGACGGCGCCTACGACTTCTGGCTGACCGCCGCGCCCCTGCCCATCACCGGCGCCGTCGGCTCGCCGGTGAATCCGGTCGCCGTCAAGTAGCCGATCGATCCCCGTACACGGAACGCACACCCCGCACGGGACAAGGGAGTTCACCCTCATGCCCCACGCAAGAGCCATGGCAGACACCCGTACCGTGCTGGTGATCGGCGGCGGCGCGAGCGGCAACGCCGTGACGATCCTGCTGCGCAGGGCCGGTATCGCCGTGGACCTCGTCGAGGCCAAGGACGACTGGAACGCCACCGCGGGATCCGGCATCACCCTCCAGGGCAACGCCCTGCGCGTCCTGCGCGAACTGGGCGTATGGGACCGGGTGCGGGAGTCCGGGTTCGGCTTCGGGTCGGTCGGCATCACCGCCCCCGACGGCACCGTGCTCCATGTCGCCGAGGACATCCGCGCCGACGGCGACGGCCTGCCCGCCACCGTCGGCATGCAGCGCCCCCGGCTTCAGCAGATCCTCATCGACGCGGTCCGTGCCAGTGGCGCCTCGATACGCCTGGGTGTCAGGCCCGAGTCCCTCCGGCAGGACGGCGAAGGCGTGACCGTCCGGTTCAGTGACGGCACCGAGAGCCGCTACGACCTCGTGATCGGCGCCGACGGCCTCGGCTCCGCGACCCGTGCCGCGATCGGCATCGAGGACCGGCCCGAGCCGACCGGCATGGCCATCTGGCGCGTCGCCGCCCCGCGCCCGGAAGGCGTGGTGCGCACGGACCTCGCCTACGGCGGCCCCGCGTACATCGCCGGTTACTGCCCCACCGGTGAGAGCACCCTCTACGCCTATGTCGTCAAGGCCCGCCGGGACCGGGCGGCCGTCCCGCCGGCGTCGTACGCGGACGAGATGAGGCGTCTCGCCCGGCACTACGGCGGCTTCTGGCCGGAGATCAGCGCGCACATCACCGACCCGGCGCGGGTCAACTACACCTGGTTCGACCGGCTGTTGGTCGAGGGCTCCTGGCACCGCGGCCGCGTGGTCCTCGTCGGCGACGCCGCGCACTGCTGCCCGCCCACCCTCGCCCAGGGCGCCGCCCTGTCCCTGGAGGACGCCCTGGTCCTGGCCGAGCTGCTGACCGGCGCCGGCACCTGGGGCGAGGACCTGTTCCGGGCGTACTACGAGCGCCGCATCACCCGGGTGCGACCGGTCGTGGAGGCATCCGTGCGGCTCGGCCAGTGGCAGCTCGACGGTGTCCGCGACGCCGACGTGCCGGGCCTCATGGGCCGCACCATGACCATGCTCAGGGAGCTTCCGTGAACCAGTACTCGCCCACCGTCGACGTGCACGCGCACGTCCTGCTGCCCGAGGTGGACGCGCTCGTGGCCGGGCTGCCCGGCCATGCCGAGGCCGGGCAGCTCGACGCCCGCCGCAACGGCCCCGCCGCCCTCGCCGTCAACGGCCCGATGGTCGGTGAGCGCATCCCGCGCCTCACCGATCCCGCCGTGCGCCTCGCCGCGATGGACGCGCAGGGCGTGGACATCCAGCTCGTCAGCCCCTCCCCCTCGCACTACCACTACTGGGCGGACGAGGAGACGGCCGAGAAGTTCCACCGGCTCGCCAACGAGGCGACGGCCGCGCACTGTTCGGCCGCCCCGGCCCGGCTGCACGGCCTCGGACTCGTGCCGATGCAGCATCCGGAGATGGCCGTGCGCGCACTTGAACACGCCCTGGACCAAGGCCTGTTGGGCGTGGAGATTTCCAGTCACGCCCCGGGGCGCCGTGAGCTGTCGGACCCGGCGTACGAGCCCTTCTGGGCCAGGGCCGAGGAGTCCGGGGCGATTCTGTTCCTGCACCCCTTCGGCTGCACGCTCGGCGACCGGCTCGACCACTGGTATCTGTCCAACACCGTCGGCCAGCCCGCCGAGAACGCCGTCGCCCTCTCCCATCTCATCTTCTCCGGCGTCCTCGACCGCCACCCCGGCCTCAAGCTGCTCGCGGCACACGGCGGCGGCTATCTGCCCACGCACATCGGCCGCGCCGATCACGCGTGGCGTGTGCGGCCCGACGCACAGGACTGCGCGCACGCACCGAGCAGCTACCTCAAGCGCCTGCACTTCGACTCCCTCGTCCACGACCCGTACGTGCTCCGGGAGTTGATCCGGGTCGCGGGCGCCGACCGCGTCCTGCTCGGCTCCGACTTCCCCTTCGACATGGGCACCGAGGACCCGCTCGGCGCCCTACGTGCCGCCCGGCTGCCCGAGGCGGACTTCGACGCCGTACGCGGCGGCAACGCGACCGCCCTCCTCCGTCTCCGGAAGGACTGACACCATGAGCCACCGTCTGCTCACCCACCTGCGGCATGTCGACCTCGCCGTGCCCGACTACGACAAGCAGCTCGACTTCTACGCCGGCGTATGGGGCCTGACCAAGGTCGCCGAGGATTCCGGTATCTCCTTCCTCGCCGCCGAAGGCTCGCCCGAGCAGTATGTGATCCGGCTGCGCGAGGCCGCCGAGAAGCGTCTCGACCTCGTCTCCTACGGCGCCGCTTCCGCCGCCGGCGTGGACACGCTCGCCGAACAACTCCTCGCGGGCGGCGTCGAGTTGATATCCAGGCCCGGCAAGGTCGACACCCCCGGAGGCGGCTACGGCTTCCGCTTCTTCGACGTCGACGGCCGCACCATCGAGGTGTCCGCCGACGTCGGGGTCAGGCGGCACCGCAAGATCGAGGAGAAGGAGGCCATCCCGGTCAAGCTCTCCCACGTCGTCCTCAACTCCCCCGATCTGAACCGCACTCGCGCGTGGTACGAACGCCACCTCGGCTTCGCCCTCTCCGACACGCTCAGCTCGCCCCACATGGGCGAGGTCATGCACTTCATGCGGATCAGCAGCCGGCATCACTCCATGGCCATCGCCCAGGGCCCGCACACCGCGCTGCACCACGTCTCGTTCGAGATGCGCGGTATCGACGAGTACATGCGCGGATCCGGGCGGGTGATGCGGGCCGGGTTCCGTAAGATCTGGGGGCCCGGACGGCACCTGGCGGGCGACAACACATTCACCTACTTCCTCGATCCGCACGGCAACACCGTCGAGTACACAACGGAGTTGGAGCTCCTCGACGAGGACACCTGGCACCCGCACGTCTACGACTTCTCGCAGCCGGAGGTCTCCGACCAGTGGGGCACGGCCAACGCGATGAACGAACTGGTCGCCAAGGAGTCCTTCAACGATCCCGACCGCGGCGTGTTCATCGCCCCGCCGGTCTGAGCCGCAGTCCTCGATCCCCGGAGAGCCAGCCCTCATGCGTTTCGCCTCCTACGCACACCAGGACCGCACCCACGTCGCCGTCGTCGAGCAGGACGGCACCCTGCGCCCCGTGCCCGGTGCCTCCTCGCTCACCGCGCTGATCCGTGCGGGCGGCGGCCTGCGGGACCTGCTCGACGCCGGCGCCACGGCACTCGACGCGCCGCCCGGTCCCCATGTCTCCCAGGTGCGGCTGCTGCCGCCCCTCCAGCCCTCCTCCGTAAGGGACTTCGTCACGTTCGAGGAGCACGTCGAGGGCGTACGGCGCTCCGTGAGCGGCGCCGCCGGGGTGCCCGAGCAGTGGTACGCGGCGCCGACCTTCTACTTCACCAACCCGCACGCGATCAGCGGCCACCAGGACCCCGTCCCCGTGCCGCCCGGTTCGGCAGCCCTGGACTTCGAGCTCGAAGTCGGCGCCGTCATCGGCCGCGAGGGCCGTGACCTCACGCCCGAGCAGGCCCGCGACCACATCGTCGGCTACACCGTGTTCAACGACTGGTCGGCCCGTGATCTGCAGTCAGCGGAGATGCAGGTCGGCCTCGGCCCCTGCAAGGGCAAGGACACCGCCACCACCCTCGGCCCGTACCTCGTCACCGCCGACGAGCTGGAGCCGTACCGCGACACCGAGGGCTTGCTGCGCCTCGCGCTGACCGCCGAGGTCAACGGACAGAGAGTCGGCGAGGACCTGCTCTCCAACATGAGCTGGACCTTCGAGGAGATGACCGCCTACGCCTCCCGGGGCACCCGTGTCCTGCCGGGCGACGTCCTCGGCTCCGGCACCTGCGGCAACGGCGGCTGCCTCGCCGAACTGTGGGGGCGGCGCGGCGAACGGACCCCGCCGCCGCTGAAGCCCGGTGACACCGTCACCCTCACCGTCGAAGGCATCGGCACGCTCACCAACACCGTCGTCCCCGGCCCGGAGCCGGTCCCCCTGCCCGCGGGACGGCGCCGCGGCCGGGAGCGTCCCGTACGCCCCGGTGATGACCCCGCCTCCCCTGCGTAGCACTCCAGTCGTACGGCACAACCCATACGCGGACGGATTCGGCGCACCCCTCTCACCTCGTAACTTCTTGATCGGAACGGCCGGGACGGCCGGGACCACGAAGTTGAGCGAGAGGCCATGGGCTGATGTACGGCAAGGCATTCGCGCCCGAGTACCAAGGCGAGCTGAGCGCGGCGCTCGGTGTGAACTCCTCGTACGAGGACGTCCTTTCGACGGCGGGCCGCGCCTTGGCCGACGCGGCCACCGACACGGACAGAGCCCGCGCCGCCCTGGCGGTGGCCGAGGCAGGCCGGCGGCTCGGCCGGGTCGAGCAGGCGCGGGCCGCCTGGCACGAGAGCTATCGCAGCGCACGCTCCGCGGGGGACGCGGGCGCCATGGCCTGGGCGCTGTGGAGCGGCGGCACCCTGGCCCGGCAGTGCGGTGAAATCGCCCTGGCCCGGCGCCTGTTGTCCTGGGCCGTGACGCTCGCCGCGGACAGCGGTGACCGGCTCGCCCACGGCTACTCCCTCGCGGGGCTCGCCGAGACCGGCCGCATTCAGGGCGACTACGCCGCGGTCGCCGAGCTGCACGAGGAACTCCTGGAGCGGGGTAGGGCGCACGGCGAGGCCCGGCACATGGTGTGGGCGATGTCCGGCATCGCGCAGATGCACCGCAACACCGGTGACTACGCCAAGGCCCTCGACCTCTTCGAGGAGTCCGTCCGCATCGCCACCGCAGCGGATGACGCCCGCGGCCGCGCCTGGTCCCTGCGCGGGGTGGCCGATGTCGTGTCGATGCGCGGCGAACCCGACCGGGCGCTCGCCCTGCTCACCGAGGCCGAGGTCATCTGCCGCGGCATGGACCTGGCCGGCGCGCTCGCCTACAACCACAAGATGCGCGGCAACATCCTCTACCGGGTCGGGTGGTACGAGGCCGCCCGCGTCACGTACGGCATCGCGCTGGAGGAGTTCCGCGAGATGAGCGAGGCGCGGGGCGCGGCGCTCGCGCGGCTCGGCCTCACGAAGTCACGGGCCCAGCTTGGCCGCGGCCACCGGGAGACGCTGGCCGAACTCGCCGAGCTCGAGGGGGACTTCGGCCGGCTCGGCCTCAAAGGCGCCCAGGCGGCGGTCGTGGCTTTCCGCGCCGAACTGCGGGACTCCGTGCCGACGGCGCACGCTTCCCGGTCGGCCGCGTAGCCGAGAGGGTCCGGCCGAGGGGCATTCCCGCTCGGCCGGACCCTTTGGCCCACCGGTTCAGATTCCCGCTCAGGCCACCGGGGCCGGGTATGTCGGGTACTCGACACCGGACACGTGCTGGACGACACGGATGACCTGGCACGAGTAGCCGAACTCGTTGTCGTACCAGAGGTAGAGGATCGCGTTGTCGCCGTCGACCTTGGTGGCGCCGGCGTCGATGATCGAGGCGTGGCGCGAGCCGATGAAGTCGTTCGAGACCGCGTCGGGGGCGCTCGTGAAGTCGATCTGGCGCTTGAGCGGCGAGGTCAGCGACACATCGCGGAGGTAGTCGAGGACCTCGTCGCGGGTGGTCTCGCGGCCGAGCCGCAGGCTGAGGATCGCGATGGAGACATCCGGCACGGGGACACGGATCGAACTGCCGGTGATCGGCGCCTTGAGGTCGGGCAGCGCCTTGGCGACGGCGGAGGCGGCCCCGGTCTCCGTGATGACCATGTTGAGCGGCGCCGAACGGCCGCGCCGGTCCGCCTTGTGGTAATTGTCCAGAAGGTTCTGGTCATTCGTGAACGAGTGAACGGTCTCCACATGACCGCGCTCGACGCCGTACTCGTCCGCCATCGCCTTCAGCGGCGGCACGATCGCGTTGGTGGTGCAGGACGCGCAGGACAGGATCCGCTCGTCCGGCTTGATCATGTCGTGGTTGACGCCGTGCACGATGTTCGGGACGTCGCCCTTGCCCGGGGCGGTCAGGACGACCTTGTCGATCCCGGGGCGCAGGTGCTTGGAGAGGCCCTCGCGGTCGCGCCACTTGCCGGTGTTGTCGATGAGGATGGCGTCCTTGATGCCGTACGCCGTGTAGTCGACCTCGGAGGGGTCGCCCGCGTAGATCACCTTGATCTCGTTGCCATTGGCGGTGATCGTGCTGTTCGCCTCGTCGACGGTGATCGTGCCCTGGAACTGGCCGTGGATGGAGTCACGGCGCAGCAGCGAGGCGCGCTTGACGATGTCCTGCTCGCCGCCGCGGCGGACGACGACGGCACGCAGGCGAAGGCCGTTGCCGGAGCCGGCCTTCTCGATGAGCAGCCGGGCGACGAGGCGGCCGATGCGGCCGAAGCCGTAGAGGACGACGTCGCGGCCCTCACGGCACTCGATCTTGTTGGCGCCCGTGGCGCCGGCCACGGCCTCGGCGGTGAACTCCGCCACCGACAGGCCGCGGTCGTCGCTCTTGTACGTCGCGGCGAGCATGCCGATGTCGATCTGCGAGGGGCCGAGGTCGAGGTCGGTCAGCGCCTGCAGGAACGGCAGCGTCTCGGTGACCGAGAGCTCCGCACCGGCTATCTGCCGCGCGAACCGGTGGGTCTTGAGAATGCTCACCACAGACTTGTTCACCAAGGAACGGCTGTGCAGCAGGACCGTGACGTCCCGCTCCCTGTGCAGCTTCCCGATGAGCGGGATCATCGACTCCGCGATCTCTTCGCGGTTCTTCCAGTTGGTGAACGAGTCTTCGTTGACAGTCACAGATTTATCTTTCGAGCTAGGCGGTGCTCATATGCTAACCGCCCGCTGTTCAGCTCCTTCCATCGGTGCCCGTGTGCTCCTTCAAGCCGTGAAGAACTCCGTGAGGAGCGGGGCGATCACCTTCGGGTCGGCCACGTGGGTCTGGCCCTCCAGGCGCACGCGGCGCGCGTGCGGCACACATTCCGCGATCGCGTCGGCGGCACCGGCGAGGGCGAGCATCCAGTCCGGGGACCCCGGCGGGTGGACGCCGCCGGTGATCACCAGGGCCGGCCTGGTGATCACCGCGAGCCGGTCCCGGGGCGGCCGGCCGTCACCGAGGCAGGCCGCGTCGTAGGCGAGGGTGTGGGCGAGGGCCACCATGCCCGGCCAGTACGGAGAGTTCCGGGCCGCCTCGATCTCCTCCTCGGGCGAACCGGCCAGGCGCATGAAGCAGACGAGCGCGTCGTCGCGACGCCCGTCGGCGAGCAGACCGCGCACCGCGGCGACATACTCCCGCCACTGGCGCGGCCACTGCTCGGCCAGGCTGTAGGGCACTTCGTACACGCCGATCCGGTCCATTCCCGTGACCCCCGCGGCGGCGGCTTCGAGGACGAGCGCACCGCCGGTCGACACCCCGTACACATGCGCCGTACCGCCGGCCGCACCGATCAGCGCCGCGAGGTCCTCCGTCTCACGCTCCAGGGCATAGGGCGGGGTGTCCCCGCTGCCCGCGCGGCCGCGGCGCGCGTAGTTGTACACGGTGAAGCGGCCCGAAAGTTCCGCGGCGAGCGGTGCGTTCTCGGCGCCGTCGTCGAGGCCGCCGCCGACCAGGACGACGGCGGGCCCATCGCCTGTGCGTTCGTAAGCGATCGTGGTGCCGTCACGGGACTCGACATGGCTCATGCGAGGCCTCCCTGAGCTTCGGCCCCGGGCCGGGGCCCTCTGCTCAGCACGCTGGCAGCACGGGCCCCGTCCTTCAAGTGCCCCGACGGCGGTGGGCAGTGCAACCGCGTTGCAACGTGGCGGGCGCTTGACTGGGCGCACGTGCAGAGAGGGGCGACCCATGAAACCGGCCGACGAGGCGCGCGTGGAACTGACCCCCGCGGCCGCCGACCTGCTGCGGCGGCTGCGCGAGGCGCACGGCCCGCTGATGTTCCACCAGTCCGGCGGCTGCTGTGACGGCAGCTCGCCGATGTGCTACCCGGAGGGCGAGTTCCGTACCGGGGGCTCCGATGTGCTGCTCGAGTCGCTGACGGTCGAGGGCGTCGCGGAACCCGTCGGGTTCTGGATGTCGAAGAGCCAGTACGAGGTGTGGAGCCACACCCGCCTCATCGTCGACGTGGTGGCGGGCCGAGGCGGCGGCTTCTCTCTTGAGGCACCGGAAGGAGTGCGTTTCCTCATCCGTTCGCGGATCGTCGGCGGCTAGTCGCCCGTCCGGTTCCGGACTCTGGTGAACTCCCCTGCGTCCTGGGACAGTTGGGGAGACATCAGGGGGGCCTGTGACGCTGCGTACAGAACACCTGCGTAACGGACATGACGGATACACCAGGAGATCCCGCACCTTCCGGCGGTGCAGAGCCGCCCTCACCGTACTGATCGCCTGGAGCGCCCTGGCCGGCGCGGGCCTCGTCGGGGCCGCACCGGCCGGGGCGTCGTCGTCCGCGGTGCGGGTCGCGGCCGGTGTCGAGTACCGGGTGATCGATCTGGCGGCCTCGCACGGGCCGGCGCGGGCACATCTGGTGACGGTGGATCTGCGCGATCCACGGGTCCGGCTCGATCTGCTGTATCCGGGGGCGGTCGGCGCCCGCCACACCGTGTCGGGGCTCGCGGACGCGCGCGGCGCGGTGGCCGCCGTGAACGGCGACTTCTTCAACATCAACGAACTGCAGCACCCGGGTGTCGAGGCGACCGGCGCCCCCGTCGGCCCGGCCGTCGCCGGTGGCCGTCACCTCAAGGCCGCCGTGCCGGACGGGCAGCGCTTCGGTCCGGCGCTGCCGCCCGGCACCAACACCCGGGACGTCTTCGGTGTGGGCGTCGACCGGCGCGCCCGTCTCGACCGTCTCGCGCTGCACGGTTCGGTGCGCACCGAGCAGGGCCGGCTGCCGCTCGGCGGCCTCAACCAGTACGCCCTGCCGGTGAATTCGGTCGGCGCCTTCACCTCGGACTGGGGCACCGTCTCCCGGCTGCGCGCCACGTGCGGCACGGACACCGACCGCGCGGCGCCCTGCAGCACGGACACCTATGAGGTGCGGGTGCGCGGCGGACGGGTCACAGCGGCGGCCGACGTCCCGGGCGCCGGGCCCATCGGACCGGACGAGACGGTCCTGGTCGGCCGGGAGGCGGGGGCGCAGGAGCTGCGGAAGCTGTCGGCCGGCGAGCGGGTCCTGGTCCGGCACCGTCTCGTCGCGGCCGGCTCGCTGATTCCGTACGGCTTCGCGGTGGGCGGCTACCCGGTGCTGCGCGACGGCCGCCCCCTCGACGGCCTCGACCCGCTCACCTCGGCGGTCCGCACGGCGGCCGGCCTCTCCGACGCCGGGCACCGCCTGTATCTGCTCGCCCTGGACGGCTCCCCCGAGTTCCGCACCGGCCTGACCATCGCCGAAGTCGCCGCCACCATGCGGGACTTGGGCGCGGTGGACGCGTTCAGCCTGGACGGCGGCGGGTCGTCGACGCTGGTGTCACGGGATCCGGGGGCGGAGGCCGTGACGGTACGCAACCATCCGAGCGGCGGCATCGAGCGGCCGGTGCCGAACGGGATCGGGGTGTTCTCGCTCGGCTGACTTCGCGCCGGTGCGAGACGCGGCTTGACGCGGCTTACGGATTCAGGTTGCTGACGATGTTGGCCGTCGCCGACAGTCCGTTCTGGATGGTCGGCGCCATGCTCGTGCTCGCCAGGTAGAAGCCGAGCAGGACGCAGACCACGGCGTGCGAGATCTTCAGGGCACCGTTGCGCAGGAAGACCACCGCGAGGATGAGCAGCAGCAGGACAACGGAAATCGAAACGGCCATCGTGGCAACCTCCTCCGCCACGTCAACACCGTGGCTCACGGCGGCCAGTGTGGCGGAGCGGAGGGGCCGACCAGGTGAGTGACATTCCCCCGAACGTGTGTTGACTGCCCGTCACGATGCCGCGCGCGGCCGCCGCTCAGGGCCGGTCGTACGCCTCCAGAAACGCTTCGAGGGCCCGCAGGTCGTCGGTGTTGAGGTGATCGGCGTCGGCGGCGATCAGTTCGGCCCACACCGCGCCGCGCGCCTGTCCCGGCAGATCGGGAGTGGCCCAGAACCGGACCCGCTGCCCGCGCGCGTGTGCCGTTCCGACGATGGTGTGCAGCTTGGCCCGCTCGGCATCGGGCATCGGGCCGACGCCCTGCCAGCTGAAGTGGACGCCCCAGTTGTCGCTGATCAGCGGCATGAAGGAGGCCGGGGCGGGGCCGCCGAGATCGGCGAGACGACCGTCGTAGAAGGCGTACCGGAGGCGCTGTGCCTCCATCGGGGCGCGGGCCGCGCGGTCCCCGGAGATCACCGCGGTGACCGGTCCGCGGCGCACCTTGCCGTGCTCGTACGCCGTGAGGATACGGCGGTAGCGGCGCAGCCTGCGGTGGAGTTCGAGATAGGTGGCCGCGCCCTCGGTCTTGAGGTCGATGAGGAGCTGGAGCGGTCTGCGGTAACCCCGGTACACCGAACCGTGGTTGGCGCGGATACGGGCGAGCAGCGGGTCGAGGTAGAGCGACTCCAGGGTGCGGGTGGGGTCGAGCTGGCCGGGCTCGTGCGCGACGAGGAGCTCGCCGTCGACCAGGAAGACATCCGCCTCGACGCTGGTGAAGCGGTGGTCGAGCGCGTCGAGGAGGGGCCTGGAGTGCAGATAGTCGTTGTGCGCGTGGGCACGGCGCAGGGGGCGTGGGTGGCGCCCGGCGGCCTGGGCGTACGCCGGGACCGCGACGGTGCCCGCGGCCGCGGCGGCGAGGGTCGTGACGGCTCTGCGGCGGGTGATGAGGGCCATGGTGCGTGCCTCCCTTGAGCGAAGGGCCGGGCGTGACCTCATGGAGTATGAGGCCACGCCCGGCCCAAGCGGCAGTGTCCTGCCGGGAGTTGGCGCGGTCGACCGAGCGGCTCGGAGGGAAGTCCGGTGCGGTTCGGTACGCCCCTGAGGGGCGCGGGGAACTGCGCGACCAGCAACGACGCACCCGCAGGTGCATACCGGACGTACCGCGGAGCGCCTACGCCACGCCGAGCTCGTCGCGCCAGCCCGGGTAGAGCTTGTCCGCGTCGGCGGTGAAGGACTCGAAGGCGCCCTTCAGCTCCGGGTGGTCCTTGGCGTACTCCACCAGCTTGATGCCCTGCTGCCAGGCGTCCTGGGCCTGGCGCAGGGACTTGGCGCCCGCGGTGCCGCCGTCCTTGTGGCCGAAGGCGCCGCCGCCGGACGTCTGGATGACGTTGGAGTGGCCGAGGTTGTCGAAGAAGCCGGGCAGGCGCAGGGCGTTCATACCGCCGGAGATGATCGGCGTGGTGGACTTCATGCCCAGCCACTCCTGGCGGTAGAAGGGGCCTTCGGCCGTGTCCTGCTCCAGCATGAAGGCGATGTTCTTGTCCGCGGCGTCGCCCTCCATCTTGCCGTAGCCCATGGTGCCGGTGTGCATGCCGGACGCGCCCTGGAGGCGGGTCATCTTGCAGTGCACGAAGGACGTGTAGCCGCGCTGCGACTGGGGGCTGGTGACGGCGCCGTGGCCCGCGCGGTGGAAGTGCAGGAACTGGTTGGGGAAGTTGCGCCGTGCGGTGGTGACGGAGGTCGGGCCCGCCACGTACCCGTCGACCAGGAAGGCCACGTGGGAGGCGTTCTCGGCGAAGGTCTCCAGGATGAACTCGGCGCGGGCGATCATCTCGGCCGGGTCGTCCGCGGTGATGTTGGCGGAGAACAGCTTGGCCTCGCCGGTCTCGTCCTGGGCGCGGCGCATGGCGTCGGCCACGGCCTTCATCGTGTCCTTGAGCGGGGCGAAGACCTGGTTGCCCTGGGGCTCGTCGTTCTTGATGAAGTCGCCGCCGAGCCAGAACTGGTGGCAGGCGTCCGCGAACGGCTGCGGGCGCAGGCCGAGCTTCGGCTTGATGATGGTGCCGACCACCATGCCGCCGTCGACGACCGGGCGGCCGAGGACGCGCCACATGTCCTGGATGTTCATGGCCGGGCCGTCGAACAGCCGCAGGTAGGCCGGCGGCACGTAGAAGTCGTGCATCTTGGCGTACTCGACGTCGCCCATGCCCTGGTTGTTGCCGATGGTCAGGGTGAGGAACGAGGCGAGCATCGCGCGGCCGTCGATGATGTTGCGGTCGAAGAGCTCGATCGGGTACGCGATCTTCATGAGCTCGCGGGCCTCGTCGACCTCGTAGACCAGGGCGTCGACCCCCTTGGTGAAGTCGTCGGTGGTGCACACCTCGACGTTGGTGCCGGTCGAGGACTCGGCGGCGAAGTGGGCGGCGGTGGAGAGGTAGTCGCCGTAGCCCGCCTTGGGCTTCATCGTGTAGGCGCACAGCACGTGGCGGCCGCCCTTGATGAGGTCGTCTTCGTTGAGGTCGAGGCGTGCGTAGCGGGTCGACTGGTCCATGGTCTTGCTCCTGAATTCTTGCGTGGGGGGTACGGCGCTCAGGCCTGGGTGGCGGCTTCCGCGGCCTGGAAGACCTCGGGGTTGGCACAGTGTGCGAGGGGCTCGCCGCGCAGGTAGCGGCCGACCTCGCCGGCGACGATGCGGGCCGCCTTGTGGGCGACCTCCTGGCTGCCGCCCGCGATGTGCGGGGTCATCACGATGCCGGGGGTCGTCAGGAGACGGGACCCCGCCGGGACGGGCTCCTCGTCGAACACATCGAACCCGGCGCCGGACAGCTGCCCCGAGCCGAGGGCGTCGCACACGGCGTCGTAGTCGAGCAGGGCGCCACGGGCGCAGTTGACGAGGACGGAGCCGCGCGGCATCTTCGCGAGCTGCGCGGCGCCGATCATGCCCTTGGTCTCCTCGGTCACGCGCGCGTGCAGCGAGACGATCCGGGAGCGGGTCAACAGCTCGTCCAGGGAGACCAGTTCGGCGATGCCCTCGACCAGCTCGGGCTTCACGTAGGGGTCGTGGACCAGGACGGTGGCACCCATGGCCTTGAGGACCTTGGCGACACGGGAGCCGATGGCGCCGTAGCCGATCAGGCCGACGGTGGCGCCGTCGATCTCGATGCCGCAGTTGTCGTAGTCGTAGTAGTCGCCGCGCCAGACGCCCTTGCGCAGGTCGGTGTGGGTGTCGCCGACGCCGCGCGCGGCGGCGAGCAGCAGGGTCAGGGTGTGCTCGGCGGTGGCCACCGCGTTGCGCCCCGGGGCGTAGCAGACGGCGACGCCGTGCCGCGTCGCCGCCTCCAGGTTGGCGTTGACGGGGCCGCCGCGGCTGATGCACATCAGCTTCAGGTCCGGGCAGTTGGCGAGGACGCGCTCGGTGAGCGGGGCCATCTGCGTGACGCAGACCTCGACGCCGCGCAGCGCCTCGATGATCTCGTCCTCGGTGCCGGAGGCCTCGATGACCTCGGCGACCGGGCCGAAGGGGGTGTGCGGCCAGGGCAGCTTGACCTCGGAGACGTCACAGGCGTCGCCGGTGGCCTTCCGCACCTCTTCGGTGAGGAGGCGGGGAAGGACGAAGTGGTCGCCTGCGGCCAGAACCTTGGTGCTCATGAGGGGGTTCCTTCGGGGTGTGCGGTACGTGGCGTACGGGAACGTGCGTGGTCGTACATGGGTCAGTGGGCGGCGGGCACGGGCGCGTACGGCGGTGCGTTGAAGCGCAGGAGCGAGGCCTGGCCGGCGCTGAGGCGGACCTCGGTGAGAGTGCCGTTGTCCAGGACCGGGAACACCCGGCGGTATTCGCTCAGTTCGATACCGAGGAGGCCGCAGAGCATGACGCGGAACAGGGCGTTGTGCGCGACGACCAGGATCCGGCCGCCGGGGAACTCGGCGGCGGTCTCCTCCAGGCAGGCGCGGGCCCGTGCGACGGCCTCCCGCGGGTCCTCTCCCCCCGGCAGATGATCACCGACCGGGTCGCGCAGGAACGCGGCGTGCTGCTTGGGGAAGCGCTGCGCCATCTCGGCCAGGGTCAGGCCTTCGCCGTCACCGAAGTCGATCTCGCAGAGCCGTTCGTCCGCGCGCGGTTCGAGGCCGAGTGCGCGGGCGGCGGGGGCGGCGGTGAGGCGGGCGCGGGACAGCGTGGAGCTGATCACCGCGTCGATCCGCTGTCCCCGCGCCCAGGCCCCGAGGTCGTCGGCCTGGCGCAGGCCGCGCTCGGTGAGAGCGACGTCGGCGCGCCCCGCGTAGCGGTTCTCCGCGTGCCAGACGGTCTCGCCGTGGCGTACCAGGATGAAGTCGGTCACTGTGCTGCCCTCTGCTTGGCGTGGTCGGTCACTGTGCGGCCCTCTGCTTGGCGTGGTCGGCAACGGCGCTGTCGAGCCAGCCGCGGCGGACGAGTTCGTCGAGGAAGGTCAGGTAGACGGGGGTCCAGTGGGCGGTGCGCCCGGGGTCCGGTGCGATCTCCTCGCGGATCCGGACCATGGCGGCCGCGGCGTCCTGCACGGACACTCCGCTGGAGGTGGCGGCGAGTACGGCCATGCCGATGGCGCCCTCGGCCTGTTCCGGCAGGAGCACCGGGCGGCCCATGACATCGGCGCGCAGGCGGCTCCAGTAGCGGTTCGCGGCGCCGCCGCCGGTGAGGGTGAGCGGCCCGTCGACGGGCGCGCCGAGCAGGTCGAGATAGTCGAAGCAGAGCCGTTCGACGCAGGCGACGCCGAGGAGGTACGCGTGGAAGCGCGCGGCCTCGTCCGGGGCCTCGCCGAGCATGAACGGCTCGGCGCCGGGGGCGCGGAACGGGAAGCGTTCACCGCCGGTGGACACCAGCGGGTAGGCGACCGCGGTGGACTCCGACTCGCTTGCCCGGAGTGTGAGTTCGGCCAGATCGGCGCCCGCGAACTCACGGGAGATCACACCCGCGCCGCTGCTGGAGGCGCCGCCCGGCAGCCAGCTGTCGCCGGGGCCGCGGTGGCAGTAGACGACGCCTGCGGGGTCGCGTACGAGGTGCGGGCTCATGCCCTTGAACACCAGGGTGGTGCCGAGTACGGAGTTCCAGGCGCCCGGGGTGAGGGCGCCCGCGCCGATCTGCGCGGCGCAGCCGTCCGTCATTCCGGCGACGATGGCGGTGCCCTCGGGGATGCCGGTGGCGGCGGCGGCCTGTGCGCACACGGCGCCGATGACGGTGCCGGGCCGTACGACCTCGGGCAACAGGCTTTCGGGGACGCCGAGTTCGGCGAACTCCGCGGCCGGCCAGCGCTCCTCGGTCAGGTGGTAGCCGGTCTTCAGGGCGTGGCTGGCGTCGGCCGCGACCTGGTGCCCGGCGAGCCGCCAGGTGACCAGGTCGGTCTGGTGCAGCAGCCGGACCCCGGTACCGGCTGCTGCGGCTTCGTGTCCCCCGGTGCCGGCCGCCGCGGCTTCACCGGCTCCGCCACCGCTCGCCGCCGGCTCGTTCTCGAGCAGCCACAGCAGCTTGGGCAGGGCCCAGGAGGGCTGCATCGAGCGGTAGCCGAGCTCCAGCCACACCGACTCCCCCACGGCGTTGGCGCGTTCGGCCTGGGTGGCGGCGCGCCCGTCGTCGTACATCAGGCCGGGGGTGAGGGGGCGGCCCGAGGCGTCGGCGAGCAGGATGGTGCCGGAGGTGCCGTCGATGGCCAGGCCCCGGATCCGCTCGGGGGCGATCCCGGCGAGCGCCTCGCGGCAGGCCTCGGCGAGCGCGCTCCACCACTGCTCGGGGTCCTGTTCGTGGCGCTTGCCCTCGCGGTGGCTGGTCAGCGGCCGGGACGCGGCGGCGAGGACCGTGCCGGCGGCGTCCACGGCGACACAGCGGGCGCTCTGGGTGCCGAGGTCGAGGCCGAGCCAGACGGCGTCGGCGGGCAACTCGCCTGCGGCATCGGCACGTTGGGTGGCATCGGCGGGCAGTCGGTCAGTCATGGAAGTCTCCGAGTTGCGGAACGTCGGCGTCACGGGCGGTACGGGGGCCGGGGATGGTGGCCGTGCCGGTGGGGGCGGACCAGCCGGCGTCACGGGCGAGGGTGCGCCACTTCAGGAACGCCGTGTACTGCTCGGCGTAGAACGCGGAGCGGACCGGATCGGGCTCCCAAGTGGAGCGCATCCGCACGTACTTGGCGGCCGCGCTGTGCATGCTGGACTCGGCGCCGCTGAGCACCAGGCCGGTCAGGAACGCGCCCTTGGCGCCGAGTTCGGTGTCGCCCGAGCGGGCGGTGGGCACGCCGGTGGCGTCGGCGATGAGCTGGCACCAGTCGTCGCTGTTGGCGCCGCCGCCGCACAGGCGCAGCTCCGTGACCGTCGTACGGGAGGCCTCCAGGGAGTCGCGCAGGACCAGGGAGAGCCCGTCGAAGACGGAGCGGGCGATATCGGCGCGCGAGTGTTCGAGGGAGAGCCCCCAGAAGGCACCGCGGGCGCGCGGGTCGAGGAACGGCGCCCGCTCCCCCGCCGGCGACAGATAGGGCAGGAACATCAGCCCGTTGGAGCGGGGATCGACGGTGAACGCCAGCTCCGAGAGCTCGGGCGGCCCTTCGAGGCGCAGCATCCGCGCGGCCCAGCCGAGGACTTCGGCGCCGTTGAGGGTGGGGAAGGCGCGCAGGACGCGCTCGCGGCCGCGGTAGGCGATGTTGATGCCGGAGGGCTCGCCGCTGGTGTCGACGTCCTTGCGGACGATCTCCGTGCACAGGGTGGTGCCGAGGATGGAGCAGGCCTGGCCCGGGTTGACCACGCCGACACCGCGGGCGGTGGAGGCGATGTCGTACGGGGCCATGACCACGGGCAGCCCGGCGGGCAGGCCCAGTTGGCCGGCCGCCTCGTTGGTGATCTCGGCGATGCGCTGCTCCTCGCCGAGGACCTTGGGCAGGAGCCGGGCATAGGCGGTCAGGCCGAACAGGTCGATGATCCGCGGGTCGTAGTCGCCGCTCTCGTGGTCGAGGAACGGCGCCGAGGCGTCGGACTCGTCCATGGCGACCTCGCCGGTCAGGTTGAGGAACAGCCAGCCGGCGGCGGTCAGCGAGGCGGCCGAGCGGGCGAGGCGCTGCGGGTCGTGCGAGCCGAGCCAGCTGAAGATCGCGTTCGGCATTCCGCTGCAGGTGAGCGAGCCGTTGCGGCGGAAGGCCTCCTCCAGGACGCCCTCGCGCTCCCAGCGGGAGAGGACATCACCGGCGCGGCCGTCCGACCACAGGATGGCGGGGCCCGTGGGGCGGCCCGCGGCGTCCACCAGCCAGGCGCCGTCGCCCTGCGCGGTGAACGTCACCAGCCAGACCGGGTCGTCGATCTCGGCGAGGGCGGTACGGACGGTGTAGACGACGGCGTTCCACACGGTGTCCATGTCCTGCTCGGCCCAGCCGGGGTGGCGGCGGTGGACCTCGGTGCCGAGCCGGGCGACGGCGAGCTCCTGGCCCTGGTCGTCGAAGACGACCGACTTGATCATCGTGGTTCCGACGTCGATGGCGAGTACCGACATGGCGGTCACAGTCCCTTCGGGGCATGGCCGGCGGCGGCGAGCGGGGGCTCGTCTCCGGCGGCGGGCTGTGGCAGGTCGATCGGCTCCGTCGCCTCGGCGGCGGGGCCGGTGGTCTTCAGGAGCAGCGTCAGCAGGGCGCTGACCGCATGGAAGGCGGCGAAGATCCACACCACTCCTCCTACCCCGAGCGGCCCGAGGAAGAGGCTGACGACCAGCGGCCCGAGGAAGGTGGAGGCGCCGGCGCCCAGGTTGAGGGCGGCCATGGCCTGGCCCTTGTGCTCGGGGGCGATGGCGGTCATCAGGGCGGAGAGCGGAACGTAGCCGGAGAGGCTCGCGCCGTAGAAGACGGCGACGATCAGGGCGATGGCGTACTGGTCGCCGACCGCTGAGGGCACGTAGTAGAGCACGAGGGTGGAGATGGTGCAGCCGACGCCGCCGAACCAGGCGACGGTGGTGCGCCAGCCGACCTTGTCGCCGACGATCCCGAAGAGCAGGTTGGTGCCGATGTTGGTGGCGAACATGATGCTCAGGAGCATCAGCCACTGCTCCTTGCTCAGGCCCACCTCGTTGATGAACCAGGCCGGGAGCATCACCAGGAAGCCGAACTGCGAGGCGGTGTTGAACATCCGCACCATGGCACCGGCGCCGACGCGCGGGTTGCGGTAGAGGATCGTGAGGCTGCCGACGAGCCCGGCCATCGGGGACTCCCCCACGGGCGCGAGCCGCCGGGAGCCGGTGCGCTCGCGGATCAGCAGCAGCGGTACGAGTCCGCCCGCGACGACCACGCCGAGGGCGACCCAGAGAGTGGCGTACTCGCCGATGTGCGGGATGAGCAGGCCCGCGGTGAGCGAGCCGAGGGTGGGCAGACCGGCGGAGAACGCGGACCAGAACCAGCCCATGGCGCTGCCCATCTGGCGCTGCGGCGCGACGGCGGCGATCCAGACGAGGAAGGCGTACGCGAAGAGAGGGAAGGCGATGCCGCGCAGCGCGTAGCCGAGCAGCAGCAGCGGATAGGCCTTGCTGGGGATGGCGACGGTGAGGAAGAAGATATGCGTCAGGGCGAAGGCCCCGAGCCCGAGCCACATCACCTTGCGGGGCCCGAACAGGTCGGAGAGCGCGCCCGCGAACCAGGCGGCGACGGCGCCGGTGACGCCGTAGACGGTGAAGACCATCGCGACGTCGGCGGCGGGGATGCCGAGGCTCTCCAGGTACGGCGAGAGGTAGCCGGCTTCGATGCCGACTCCGGTCATGAAGATCAGCAGGCCGAGATAGCCCCACGAAAGTGACTGAGGGATGCCGAGCCGTGTGATGAGCGATTGCGGTCGGCCGGCGCGGCCCGTAGCGGGCGGCGCGGGGGTGTTCGTCATTGAGCTCCCCGATCAGCGGCGAGAGAGAGCAGCGGATGCTGCGCACCCGGCGAGCAGCGGGTGCGGAATCGAGCTAACTCGGGGGTTAATTCCCACGTCAAACGCCTTCGGGCATCTCCCGCAGGCGCCGGTTCAAGCCGTGTGAGAAGGGCTTTGGACCTATGCCGCTGAGCAGGGAGCATGCTTTCCCACCGGTCCTGGCCCGAGTGAAATCCATGAGATCATCACTCGGAGTTTTCACATGGCTTTGCCTCGCAGAAAGGCTCCGGGATGGCGGTCGCGGATCGTGCGGACATCAGGGAGGAGCGCCGGCGGCGCATCAGGGAGCAGGTCGTCGCGCATGGCTTCGTGCGCGCCGCGGACCTGGCCGCCGAGTACGGCGTCAGCCTGATGACGATCCACCGGGATCTGGACTTCCTGCAGTCGCAGGGCTGGCTGCGCAAGGTGCGCGGCGGGGCGACGGGGCTGCCATCGGCGCAGTTCCACGGCTCGGTGGCCGAGCGGATGTCGACGATGGCGCAGACGAAGCAGCAGCTCGCGAAGGCCGCGGCGACCCTGCTCGTGCCGGGCCAGACGGTGATCCTGGACGACTCCACGACGTGTCTGCATCTGACCCGGCAGCTCGCCGAGCACACCCCGCTGACGGTGATCACCAACTCGCTGCCGGCGATCTCGGCCCTGGCCAAGGAGCCCGGTGTCTCCCTCATCGCCCTCGGCGGCAGCTACTTCCCGGCGTACGACGCGTTCCTGGGCCTGCATACGGCGGACAGCGTGGAGGCCTTTCGCGCGGATGTCTTCTTCATGTCGACGACGGCCGTGACGCGGGGCCGCTGCTATCACACGTCGCCGGAGACGGTGCAGGTGAAGCGGGCGATGATGGGTGCGGCGACACGGAGCGTGCTGCTCGCGGACCATACGAAGTTCACCCGCGACGGCCTCTACGCCCTGGCTCCGCTGACCGAGTTCGATCTGCTCGTCGTGGACGACGGGGTGAGCGCGGAGGAGATCCGGACGATCCGGGGCCGGGGCACGGATGTGATGGTGGTGCCCCGGCCGTAGCCCGGCCGGGGCACCGACCTGGGCTCAGTCGAGGGCGAGTTCGGGCGTGTAGAGATCCATCCAGAGCGCGAGGTCCAGGGTGCGCTCGAGGCCGCGCCGGGCGGCCTGGGTCGTCTGCGGGGTCTCGCGGTGGGCCAGGGCGTGCACCCGGTCGCGGTCGAGGAGTTCGAAGACCGGGTGACCGGGGGCGGCGAGGATGTCCTTCACGTGTTCCTGCAGCGTGGCCGCGTACTTGGGGTCCTGGGTGGACGGGTAGGGGCTCTTGACGCGGTCGTACACGGACTGCGGCAGCAGATCGGCGGAGGCCTCGCGCAGCAGGGACTTCTCCCGGCCGTCGAAGCTCTTCAGCGCCCAGGGCGTGTTGTAGACGTACTCGACGAGCCGGTGGTCGCAGAACGGCACCCGCACTTCGAGGCCGACGGCCATGCTCGCGCGGTCCTTGCGGTCGAGCAGGACGCGTACGAACCGGGTCAGGTGCTGGTGGCAGATCTGCCGCATGCGGTACTCGAAGTCGCTCTCGCCGTCGAGGCGTTGGACGGCCGCGACGGCGTCGGCGTGGCTGTCGCGGACGTACGCGGGCAGGTCGAGGGCCGTGTCGAGCTCGGGCCGCAGCACACCGGCGTCGTCCCCGAAGTGCTCGGCGTAGCGCACCAGCCAGGGGAAGGTCTCGCCGCGCCGGGCGCGCTCGTCGAAGAACTGCAGATAGCCGCCGAAGACCTCGTCGGCGGACTCACCGGAGAGCGCCACGGTGGAGTGTTCGCGGATGGCCCTGAACAGCAGGTACAGCGAGCTGTCCATATCGCCGAAGCCGAGCGGGAGATCGCGGGCGCGGATCATGTGGGCCCGCACTTCGGGGTCGGCGAGGGTGTGCGAGTCGAGGACGATGTCGCGGTGGTCGGTGCGGGCCGCGCGGGCGACGTCGTGCACGTAGGGGGTGTCGGGGGTGCCGCGCAGTTCGTCGGCGACGAAGTGATCGGCCTGCCCGACGAAGTCGACGGCGAAGCTGCGTACCGTCTCATCGCTCTCGGCCAGCTGCCGGGCGGCGAGCGCTGTCATGGCGGAGGAGTCGAGGCCGCCGGAGAGCAGGGTGCAGCGGGGCACGTCGGAGACGAGCTGGCGGCGCACGATGTCGTCGAGGAGTTCGCGCACCCGGGCGATCGTGGTGGCGCGGTCGTCGGTGTGCTCCCGGGTCTCCAGGGCCCAGTAGACATGCCGGCGCAGGCCGCTCCGGTCGACGGTCACGACGGTGCCGGGCTCGACCTCGTGCATGCCGTCCCATACTGCGTGACCTGGCGTCTTGACCAGGGCGAAGACCTCGCGCAGTCCGTCGAGCGACACTCGGCGGCGGGCGAGCGGGTTGGCGAGGACCGCCTTGGGCTCGGAACCGAACAGGACGCCGTCGGGGGTCGGGTAGTAGTAGAACGGCTTGATGCCCATACGGTCGCGGACCATGACGAGCTTGTCGCGGCGCCCGTCCCAGAGGGCGAAGGCGTACATGCCGTTGAGCCGCTCGGCGACGCCCTCGCCCCACTCCAGGTAGCCGCGCAGCACGACCTCGGTGTCGGAGGCGGTGGTGAAGTGGTGTCCGCGCGCGGCGAGTTCACGGCGCAGCTCGGTGAAGTTGTAGGTCTCGCCGGAGTAGACCAGGGCCACCGTGCCCTGCTCGGTGACGGCCGTCATGGGCTGACGCCCGCCCGGCAGGTCGATGATGGCCAGTCGGCGATGACCGAGTGCGGCGGGCCCTTCCGTCCAGATGCCGCGGTCGTCGGGACCGCGGCAGGCCATCGTCTCCGTCATCGCGTCCAACGTGGCCCGCTCGCCCCGCAGATCGCGGTCGAAGGAGATCCAGCCGGTGATGCCGCACATGTGGTGCCTCCTGCCTGTGTCGCCCGGCCGGTGCACGGACGCCGCCCGCACCCCGGCAAACTGCGTGTACCTTGCAGCTACATTTCGAGCGTGCGTCAGGAGGGTGTGTACGGTCAACGCGGCCGTAACACGCGGGACATCCCGGACCGGGGGGTTTCGGCCGGACGTAAGGAGCGCTTGACCTTTACGGTCCTGGACGAGCCCGGGGTGCAGGGCCGGGGAGGTCGACGGAACGTCAGCTTCCGGCCAGGGGTAAAACTTCACCCAAGCCCACGGAAAGCTGGGCCCGGGGGCGACCGCCGCCTTCACCCAAGGCTGACCGAGGGCTCCGCCCGGGGGCGGGCGACCGCCGGGCATCACGCAAGGCCGATCGAGGGCTCCGCCCCGAGGCGGGCGACCGCCGGGCATCACGCAAGGTCCACCGAGAGCTCACCCAGGGGCGACCACGGCTCCGCGCAAGGCCCACCGAGAACTCCGCCCAGAGGGAGGCGACCCCGGCTTCACGCATGGCCGACCAGCAACTCCGTTCCCCTGCCGACGGAGCGTGCCGCCACCTTTACCCCAGCCCGGCCGCCGCGCGTTCGGCCAGGTCCCGCCACTCCACAGTCCGCTCGCACCACCGCTTCAGGAGCACCCGGTCGTGCCCCACGGCGAGGAGGCCTGCGCCGGTGTCGCGGCGGTACTGCTCGACCACCGCCACCAGGGCCGCCGTGGTCGAGGCGTCCAGCATGGCCGTCATCTCGTCGCACACCAGCCAGCGCGGGCGCAGCACCAGGGCGCGGGCCAGGCAGGCGCGCTGCAGCTGGCCGTCGCTGACCTCGTGCGGTCGGCGGCCCAGGAGTTCCTCGCCCAGGCCGACCAGGGCCGTCAACTCGGCCACCCGGCCGGGCACTTCGGCCCCTCGCCCGTTCGCGCGCAGCGGCTCCGCGATCAGGTCGGAGAGGCGCAGGCGCGGGTCGGCGGACAGGCGTGGCTGCTGGAAGACCACGCCGAACGCGGTGCGCTGCTCGCGCGGGGCGCGATGCCGCCAGCCGCCCGCCGCCGTGCCGTCGATGACGACCCGCCCGGCGTCCGGCTCGTGCAGCAGCGCCGCGACCCGTGCGAGCGTCGACTTGCCGCAGCCGCTGGGCCCGAGCAGACCGACCGCCTCGCCGGGCGCGATCGACAGGGAGACCTCACGGAAGACGGGGCTCCGGCGGTCGTATCCGGCGGTCAGGGAGTGCAGTTCAAGCACGCTGTGCCTCCAGCGCGTGGTGACAGGCCACGCCTTCGTCGAGCGCGGGCAGCGCCTCGCAGGCCTCGGTGCGCAGGGTGCAGCGCGGGGCGAAGGCACACCCCTCGGGCAGTGCGCCCAGCTCCGGCGGCATACCGGGGATCGGGGTGAACTCCCGCTCCGGCAGGGCGTTCAGGAGGCCGCGGGCGTAGGGGTGGCGGGGCCCTGGGCTGCCGAAGAAGGCGGCCGCGTCGGCGAGTTCGACGATCCGGCCGGCGTACATCACCGCGATCCGGTCGGCGATACGCTCGGCCGCCGCCAGATCGTGGGTGATCATCAGCAGGGCGCGGGAGTCTCCCGTGTGCCGCTTGAGTTCGTCGACCGTACGGTCCACCAGGTCGCGGTCGAGGCCCGTGGTCGGCTCGTCCGCGAGCAGCAGCGGGGCATCACCGATCAGCGCGAGTGCCGTGGCGGCGCGCTGGGCGAGGCCGCCGGACAGCTCGTGCGGGTAGCGGTCGAGGTGATCGGCGGGGAACGCGGCGCGCTCGGCGGCCCCCTCCGCCGCCGAGCGCGCCTGCGCCTTCCGCACCCCCGTCAGCTCCCGCACGGTCTCCTCCAGTTGGGAGCGCACGGTACGGACGGGAGTCAGATGGGCGGCGGGCGACTGCGGCACGAGACCGATGCGCCGTCCGCGTACCGCACCGGCCAGGGTGCGTTCACCGGCTGCCAGCAGGTCGATGGCACCGTCGCTCCCGCCCTGTCCGGCGCCGAGGAGCGCACTGCCCGCCGTCTCGGCGTTGCCGGGGAGCAGCCCGAGCAGCGCCGAGGCGAGCACCGACTTGCCGCAGCCGCTCTCACCGACCAGCGCCAGGCACTCCCCCGCCGCGAGGTCGAAGTGGGCGTCGCTGACGGCCCGGATACGGGTGTCGCCGCGCATCCGGAAGCGGACCGAGAGCCCGCGTACGGAAAGGACCGGTAGGTCCGGCCCTGCGGTCGTCGAAGGCTTCACCGGGACAGTCACCGAGGTGCCATCCGGGGCGGTCGCCGAGGTGCCTTCCGGGGTGGTCGTCGGCGTGCCTTCCGGGGTGGTTGCCGGGGTGGTCACAGCATCAGCTCCGATCGCCGCCGCGGGTTGAGCCGCTCCCGCCAGGCGCCCGCGAGGCCCGCGATCGCCAGGGTCGGGATGATGATGAACAGGCCGGGGAAGAGCGTCGGCCACCAGTCGCCCGCGAGCAGCGAGCCGCGGGCGCTCTGCACGAGCGTGCCGAGGCTGGCCTGGTGCGTGGGCAGGCCGAGGCCGAGGAAGGACAGGGCCGACTCGTGCCAGATGGCGTGCGGGACCATGAGGACCGCGGCGAGGCCTGCCTGCGGGAGCACACCCGGCAGCAGATGCCGGATGCCCACGCGCCTGCGCGACGCGCCGCCGGAGATCGCGGCGTCGACGTAGGGCCGGGAGCGCAGCGAGAGCACTTCGGAACGCACGATGCGGGCCGTGGACAGCCAGTGCGTGAGGGCGACCGAGATGACGACGGGCCACACCCCGGGGCGGAACATCGCGACGATGAAGATGCCGAGCAGCAGATGCGGCACGGAGGAGAACAGATCGACCAGACGCATCACGACCCGGTCGAACCAGCCGCCCGCGGCCGCTGCCGCCGCGCCGACGGCGGTGCCGATGACGGTCGCCACGACGGCGGCGACGACACCGACGAGCAGGGACACTCGAAGGCCGTAGACACAGCGGACCAGCAGGTCGCGCCCGACGTCGTCGGTGCCGAAGGGGTGGGCGAGGGACGGCGGTTGAAGCTTCGCGGCGAGATCGACGGCCTGCTCGTCGAGGTGGACGAGCGGCGGTACGACCAGGACGGCGAGGACGACCGCGGCGACGATCACCGCGGAGCTGCGTACCCGCCACGCGCGCGTGGAGCGGCGAATGACGCCGACGGGCTTCCAGGCGAGCTCAGCCATCGAATCCCACCCTCGGGTCGGCGAGGCCGTACAGCAGATCGGCCACGAGGTTTCCGAGCAGCACCGCGATCGTGGCGAGCACGGTGAGCGCGGCGAGCAGCGGGAAGTCCACGGAGGTCGCGGCCTCGACGGTCGCGGCGGCGATGCCGGGCCAGCTGAAGACGGTCTCCACGAGGAGCGCACCGGTGATCAGTTCGGGCACGCGCGAGCCGATCAGGGTGAGCACCGGGAGCATGCCGGAGCGCAGGGCGTGGCCCAGGAGCACGGTGCGTGCGGCCAGTCCACGCGCGCGTGCGCCTCGGACCGGGTCCTCCTCCAGGGCGTCGGCGACACCCTGGCGTACGTAGAGGACGAACCACGGCAGCTGCGAGACCGCCAACACCGCCGCAGGAAGGGCCAGATGGCTGAGCACCTGGCCCGCGGTGACCGCCGACGAGCCGGTGTCGGTGAGCCCGCCCGCGGGCAGCACCCCGAGCTTGAGCGCGAAGAACCACACGGCGAGCAGACCGAGCCAGAACGGCGGGGCCGCTTCCAGGGTGTACGCGAGGGAGGTCACGGCCCGGTCGAGCCAGCCGCCCTGGCGGCGCGCGGCGAGCACGCCGAGCGCCGTGCCGAGCAGGATCGCCACGACGAACGCGACGGTGGCGAGCAGCACGGACCAGCCGAGGCGCTCCCCGATGACCTGCGCGACGGGCTGGCGCATCACGCTGGAGTCGCCGAGGTCACCGCTGAGGGCGTGGGTCAGCCACTCCCACCAGCGGGTGACGAGCGGCTGGTCGACGCCGAGGTTGGCGCGCAGCTGGTCGAGGTTCTCCTGGGACGCGGTGAGCCCGGCCGTGCCCGCGTACGCCTTGACCGGGTCGAAGGGCGAGGCCGCGGCGATGGCGAAGACACCGAAGGTCACGGCGAGCAGGACGGGGACGGCGAACAGCGCCCGCCGCCCCGCCATGCGTGCCATCGGCCCCCAGGGGAGCCGTTTGGTGCTCTGTGTCACTTGGTGGGCTGCCAGTCCTCGACGTTCCACCAGGGGCCGGAGGCCAGACCGTGGTCGTGCGGCTCCACCTGGGTCGTGAGGTCGCCGAAGCGCTTGTTCACCACGTAGAGGTGGTCGATGTGGGTGAGGAAGGTGTAGCCCGGGTCCTTGACCAGTTCGCGCTGGACCGTGTCGTAGGCGGCCTTCCGCTCGGCCTTGTCGTCGGTCTTGCGGCCGTCTTCGAGGGCCTTGTCGACGGCCGGGTTGTCGTACCAGGCCATGTTGTTGAAGCCGTCACCGGCGAGCTTGGACTCGAGCAGTGTGTACTGGTCGAAGTCCGGGTCGGCCGGGGAGCCGCCGCCGGCGAGCACCGCGTCGGTCTTCATCTTCGGCTCGATGACCTCCCAGGTGCCGGCCTGCACCTTGACCTCGATGCCGGCCTTCTTGGCGTCGGAGGCGTAGGCCAGGGCGTGGTCCTGGCGGAGCTTGTCGCCGGAGAGGTACCAGAGCGGGAAGGAGGCGCGCTGTCCGTCCTTCTCGCGGATGCCGTCCTTGCCCTTCTTCCAGCCGGCGTCGTCGAGGATCTTCTCGGCCTTCTTCAGGTCGTGGCTGCGCTCGGTGCCCTTGGTGAACCACTCGCTGTCGGTGGGCACGGGCCCGTAGGCCTCCTTGCCCTCGCCGTCGAGGATGGAGTCGACCATGGCCTTGCGGTCGACGGCCACGTCCAGGGCGCGGCGTACGTCGGTGTCGCCGGTGACCTTGTTGTGGGTCGGCAGGGTCACGACCCGGTAGTCGAAGCTCTTCGCGGTGTACGTCTTCTTGTCGGACTCGCCCTTGAAGGTCTTGGCGAGGTTGGGCGGCAGGATCGCGCCGTCCAGGTCGCCCGAGCGGAGCCGGGTGGCGCGGATGTCGTCGTCCTTGATGATCGCCATGGTGAAGTTCTTCACCTTCGGCGCCCCGCCCCAGTAGTCGGGGTTGGCCTTGAAGGTGAGCTTCTCGCCCTTGGACCAGTTGACGAGCTCGTACGGCCCGGTGCCGACCGGCTTGGTGGTGAAGGAGCCGTTGTTCACGTCCTGCTTGCCCGCGATGTGCTCGGGGGCGATGGGCAGGATGGTGCGCTGGGCGAACGGCGCGTAGGGGTACTTGAGGTGGAAGACCACCTCGTCGTCCCCCTTGGCCTCGACGCTCTTGAGGGCGTCCAGCTCCGTCTTGGAGGCGTTGTTGGTCTTCTTGTCGAGGATGGTCTCGTAGGTGAAGACGACGTCCTTGGCGGTGAAGGGCTTGCCGTCGGAGAACTTCACGCCCTTGCGGAGCTTGTACGTGTACGTGAGGCCATCGCCGCTGATCTTCGGCAGCTCGGCCGCGAGCGCGGGCTTGAGCTTCATGTCGGCGTCGTGCGTGAGCAGTCCGTCGAAGATCTTGGAGTTGCCGTCCTTGCCGTAGCCGAGGAGCGGGCTGAGGCTGTCGGGCTCGTACGCGATGCCGACGACGGCGCTGTCCTTGGCACCGCCGCCCTGCGCTCCGTCGCCCTTGCCCGGCGCCGAGCAGGCCGAGGCGGCGACCGCCAGTGCGGCGATGGCCGCCAGCGCGCCGGCTCCGCGTATGGATCGGGCCGTCATGCCCACACCCCTATTCAAGATCAGCTGTTATTGCGAACGGCTCGCAATTATGCCGCATGTAATGGGTGTGTCAGCTCCGGGGTCCGTACGCGACGCGGCCCTTGAAGGCGCCTGCAGGCGCCGGGACGGGCGCCGGGACGGGCGCCGGAAAAATAACTGGAACGAGACGCCTCGTCTTGTTACGGTAGGCGCATGGCTTTCCTTTTCTTCGTCTGAGTCCGGGCACGGCCCACGCCGCCGTCACCGCTGCCCGTCGACCCTTCGCACCTCCAGGGAAAGCCCATGCGCGAACGCGCCCATACCGCCACGCCCGCTGCCGTGGCGCAGCTCTCCGTCAAGGACGTCACCAAGTCCTACGGCATCCGAACCGTCCTCGACCAGGTCTCCCTCACCGTCCGCCCGGGCGAGAAGGCGGCCGTCATCGGCGAGAACGGCTCCGGCAAGTCCACGCTCCTTCGTCTCGTCGCCGGGGCCGAGGCGCCGGACACCGGCGAGATCACCGTCACCTTCCCCGGTGGCACCGGCCATCTCGCCCAGACCCTCGATCTCGACGCGGACTGCACCGTGCAGGACGCCGTCGACCTCGCACTCACCGAACTGCGCGCCATGGAGCACCGCCTGCGCACGGCGGAGGAACACCTCGGCGAGGCATCGGATGACGAACTCGCCGCATACGGCGAGCTGTTGATCGCGTACGAGGAACGCGGCGGCTACGAGGCGGACGCCCGCGTCGACGCCGCCATGCACGGACTCGGGCTCGCCGGGATCACCCGTGACCGCGCGCTCGGCTCGCTCTCCGGCGGCGAGCAGTCGCGCCTCGCGCTCGCCTGCGTCCTTGCCGCCGCGCCCGAGCTGCTGCTCCTCGACGAGCCGACGAACCACCTCGACGCGGCGGCGGTGCGCTGGCTCGGTGACCAGCTGCGCGCGCACCGCGGCACCGTCGTCGCGGTCACCCACGACCGCGGCTTCCTGGAACGCATCGCCACCACGATCCTCGAAGTCGACCGGGATACGCACACGGTGCACCGGTACGGCGACGGGTGGGCCGGTTACCGCACCGCCAAGGCCTCGGCCCGGCGCCGCGCGGAGCAGGAGTACGCGGACTGGGTCGAGGACGTGGCCCATGCCGAGGAGTTGCTCGAAGCCGCCGGGAGGCGGCTCGCCACCACGGGCAAGGATCCGCGGCAGGGCTTCGGCAAGCACCGCCGCTCGCACGAGGCCAAGCTCGGCGGTCAGGTGCGCGCGGTCCGCGAGCGCCTGGCCCAGCTGCGGCGCAACCCGGTGGCGGCGCCGCCGGAGCCGCTGCGGTTCACGGCCGCCCTGCCGGCCACGGACAGCGAGGAAGGCGGGCGCCCCTGCGACCGCCCCCTCGCGCAGCTCGACGGCGTCCGCGTCGGCGAACGGCTGTGCCTGGACGGGCTGTTCACGATCGCGCCGGGACAGCGGCTCCTGGTCACGGGCGAGAACGGGGCGGGCAAGACGACGCTGCTGCGCGTCCTGGCCGGTGACCTGGAGCCGGACGCGGGCACGGTACGCCGCCCGGCCCGGATCGGGTACCTGGCGCAGGAGCTGCCCGCGCGCTCCACTCGACTGCCGCTGCTCGCCGCCTTCGCGGCCGGGCGGCCCGGACCGCCGGACGAGTACGCCGCCCAGCTGCTCGCGCTCGGCCTGTTCCGCGAGGAGGATCTGCACGTCCCGGTCGCGGAGCTGTCCGCGGGCCAGCAGCGGCGGCTGCAGATCGCGAGCCTGGTGACCCGGCCCGCGGACCTTCTCGTACTGGACGAGCCGACGAACCACATCGCGCTCGACCTGGTCGAGGACCTGGAGGCGGCACTCGCGGAGTACCCGGGAGCGGTCGTCACGGTCTCGCACGACAGCGGCTTCCGCGAACGGTTCACGGGCGAGCGGCTCGAGCTGCGGGGCGGCCGGAGGCACTGAACCCCCGCCGGGCCGGGATCCGCAGCCGGACCCGGACCGGACCCAGACCCGCGTGCGGGTCCGGGTCCGGTCCGGCTGCATGCCGCCCTCCACCGGGCTCAGGCGAGGGCGGCGGCCAGCAGGGCGAAGGCGCCGATGATGACGGTGACGCGGAGGTAGTGCCACCGGTCCCAGCGGTTCATCTGCTCCTTCCAGTCCGCCGGCCGGTTGTCGGCAGTCCACGTCTTGACCCGGTTGTTGATCGGGACGAGCACCAGGACCGACATCAGCACGCTGACGATCAGCAGCGCACCGGCGGCGATGACTGGGCCGGTGCCGGGGTGACCCCATCCGGCTATGACCCAGACCACGACGAGGACGAGCGAGGAGATGTACCAGGGCGGCATCATGGCGCCGCCGAGGCGGGCCCCGTGGACGCGGCCGCGCAGGCCGTTGTCGCCAGGGAGGCCGTTGAGGATCGGGTTGAGGAAGAAGGGGACGGCGAACTCCACTCCCACCATCACGCCGACGACCACCGTGGTGAAGACCTCAAGTGCGTTGAGCATGGTGACGCCTCCTGGAATCTAGCGTTGCTAGCCGATGAGGCGACGCTAGCACTGCTGCCGCTCGAATGTCTAGCAGTGCTAGGATCGCTGTATGTCGGTACAAGAACGCAAGGAGCGCGAACGGGCGGCACGCGAGCGCCTCATCGTGGCGACGGCCCGCGAACTCGCCGAGCAGCAGGGCTGGGACGCGGTCACCACCCGTCGCCTCGCCGAGCGCATCGAGTACAGCCAGCCCGTCCTCTACAGCCACTTCCGCGGCAAGCGCGAGATCATCGGTGCCGTCGCACTCGATGGCGCCACCGCACTGGCCGCGGCGTTGCGGGCCGCGACCTCGGCCGCGGACGGCCCGCGCGCCCGGGTCACCGCCCTCGCCCGGGCCTACCTCGAATTCGCCGAACACAACCCGGCGGTCTATGACGCCATGTTCCAGCTCGACGGCGGCCTGGCGTTCGCGCAGGAGGACACCCCGGCGCCGTTGAAGGACGGCTTCGCCGCCCTCCTCGAAAACCTTGGCGACGTCGCCGGTGACGGCGTCCACCCGGCGCTGTTCACCGAGGTGTTCTGGGCGTCCCTGCACGGCCTCGCGACCCTGACCCGGGCGGGACGGCTGCCACCGGGGGACGCCGAGCAGCGGGTGGAGCTGCTGGTGGACCGGCTCGCCTTGCTCTGACGCGCTGCCGTGCGGGCGAAGCGCCGCCCGTGCGGGCGAGGCGCCGCCCGTGCGGGCGAGGCGCCGCCCGTGCGGGCGAGGCGCCGTCAGACACCAAGAGGCCCGCGGCAGTCGGGGACCGCCGCGGGCCGGGGCCTCCACCCCCCGCTGTCAGCTGAAGACGAACCAGGTGACGTCAGTGGAGGCGCTCTTGCCGGTGCCGTCGGTGACGGTGATCCGGCTGTTCTTGGTGCCCCAGGTGGTGGGCGTTCCGGAGATCCTGCCGGTGGCCTTGTCGAGGGACAGGCCCGCGGGCAGTCCGGTGGCCGAGAAGGTGCGGCTGCCGGTGCCGCCCGAAGCGGTCAGGGAGAGGGCGACGGGCTTGCCGATGTAGACGGTCTGACTGCCCGGGTTCTGCAGGGACAGCGCACCGCCGCCGGTGTCCCCCACGGTCCAAGTGAAGGTCGTCGAGCCCGACTTGCCCGCGCTGTCGGTCGCCGTGAGCGTCACCTTCGAGGTGCCGGCGGTGCTCGTCGAGCCCACCACCGTGCCGGTCGACTTGTCGATGGAGAGACCTGCAGGCAGCCCGGTGGCACTCCAGGTGTACGGCGCCGTGCCGCCCTCGGCGGAGTTCTTCAGCTCCGCCCGCTGGCCGATCGCCGTGTGCTGGTCGGAGACCGCGGTCACGGTCACCGCGCCGGGCTGCGGCGCCCCGGTGGTGAGGGTCGCGGAGAACTTGCCGAGCGCCTCGTTAACCGGCTGGAAGATCGTGAACGTATCGCCCGAGCTGCCGCAGGTCGCCGAGCCGCCGCCGGAGTGGACGCCCACCGCCTTGCCGCCGGAGGCCGTCACGTAGGAGCCGCCCGAGTCGCCTCCGGCCGAGCAGGCGTCGGTGTAGGAGAGGCCATCGATGACGACGTTGCCGTAGTCGACGGTCTGGTCGACCTTGGTGATCGTGCCGCAGCGGTAGTGGCTGGTCTGTCCGGAGCGGCAGACGGACATGCCGACCGTGCCGTCCGCCGAACCGGTGACCGTCACGTCGGCGCTCTCGTAGCCCTCGACCGTGCCGCTGAGGTTCCAGCCCGCCTGGTCCACCTCGACGATGCCGAAGTCGCCCTCGCGGTTGTTGTAGCTGCCGGTGCCGCCCTTGTTCGACGTCCCGAGACGGGTGCCGTCCTTGCCGTACGCCACCTGGTTCGCGTCGTTGGTGCAGTGCCCTGCGGTGACGAACGCCTTGCCGCCGCCGGAACGGGTCACCGAGAAGCCGATGGAGCAGGGGCTCTCACTGCCCGGCACCCACTTGTCGCCGCCCACGACGTCGCCCTGCTGCTGCCGGGGCGGGTCCGCACGCTCGGCGATGTGCACGCGGTCCCCGAAGACCCGCAGGTCCTTCAGGAAGGCGGCGGTGCGCGCGGTGCGGGCCGCGGGATCCACACTCACCTCGACCCGGTTACGGCGGACATCGACGCCCCAACTGGCCACCCCCGGCATGCCTTTGCCGGCCAGGCGGGTGACCGCGCGGGCGGTGGCGTCGAGGTCCGAGGCACTGTGCGCGACCCGGTGCGGCGTCGCACCCGCGGCGCGTGCCCGCCGGGCGCCGGCGGCGTCGGTCACGGCGGCGGCGAGCCGGCCGTCGTCCGCGTCGAACCAGAGCCCGGCGAGCCGGTCGCCGAGCGCGCCGCGCAGTTCCGTGGCGGTCTCGGTGGCGGCCGCCTCGTCGGCGAGACGGGCACGGGCCTGCGCGGCGCTCAGGCCGAGGTCGCGCTGCACGGCCCGCAGCAGGGCGGGGTCGGGATCCGGGTCCGGTGCGGGCCCGGCCTGCGCGGCCTGTTGCAGGGCACCGAGGGTGAGCAGTGCGGCGGTGGCGGCCGCGCCCCAGGTGAGGGCTCTGCGGACGCGGCGGCGGGTGCGTATGCGGCGCCTGCGCGTCGCCTGTGGTCGGTCGGTCATCGGGGGGCTTCCTCTCGTACTGCGCGCGGCCCTCGGGGAGGCGAGGAGCCGTGGGGGGCGCGGGGAACGGGCAAGAGCGCAGGTGCAGCGTGCTCTTCGCGCGGGCCCGGAGCATGAGAGGAATCCCTTGTCGGGGGCGGGAGTTCGGTGATCTGCGGTCAGGCGGCCCGCTGCCAGGCGATCCGCCGCCAGGCGGCCACCATCAGGCGATCTACCGTCAGACGGCCCACCGCCAGACGATCCGCCGACAGGCGGCCACCATCAGGCGATCTACCGTCAGACGGCCCACCGCCAGACGATCCGCCGACAGGCGGCTGCCATCAGGCGATCTACCGTCAGACGGCCCACCGCCAGGCGATCCGCCGACAGGTGGCTGCCATCAGGCGATCCGCCGCCAGGCGGCCACCATCAGGTGATCTACCGTCAGGCGGCCTGCAGTCAGGCGATCTACCGTCAGGTGATCTGCTGTCGGTGATCTGCGGCCGGGAGCCGAACTCCTCGTGCAGCCCTGTTCAGACGCGCCCCGCCCTCCCCCTCAGGCCCGCCCCGCCCGCGCCGCCGCCAGCTGGGCTCGGGAGTGGACTCCGGTCTTGCGGTAGATCCTGGTGAGCATCGTCTCCACCGTCTTGACGCTCAGGTGGAGCTGGGCGGCCGCCTCCCGGTTGCTGGCACCGGCCGCCACCAGTGCCGCCAACTGCCCTTCCGAGGTGGTGAGTTCACCGGCACCGCCCTTCGCTCCCCCGGCGTCGAGGCGGGTCAGGGCCTCGTCGACCAGGCCGTGCCAGGCGTGGGCGGCCGCGGCGGCGAAGAGTCCGCGCGCCTCGGTGAGCGCACGGCGCGCGGCGGCCCTGCGGCGCAGGCGCAGCCGGGTGCGGGAAAGGAGCCACAGACAGCGGCCGCACTCCAGGGGCAGGCCGAGCGCCGCGAACCGCTCGGCCGCGGACTCCAGGAGTGCCGCCGCCGGCTCCGGCTCGCCCCGGGCGGTGAGGGTGACGGCACCGGCGCGGTCCAGGGCGGCGAGGGTGCTGTGCCGCTCCAACTCCCTTGCCACGCGCGCGTACTGCTCGATGACGGACTCGGCCTCCGCCACCCGGCCCGCCGTGCCGAGCGCCTCGGCCAGGTCCGCGTGCCAGCGCAGCAGGGAGGGGTCGGCGACCTGCTGTGCGCGCTCGTGGTCGCGTACCCGCGACAGCTGCTCCACCGCTTCGGCGGCACTGCCGGTGACCAGCTGGACGGTGCCGAGCACATGCAGGCTGCGGGAGAGGAACACCTGGTCGTGCTCCTCCTGCGAGGCCCGCACCCCGCGCAGCGCGAAGGCGCGGGCCCGCTCGAAGGTGCCGCCGGCGGCCTCGGCGAAGGCGGCGGTGTACCAGGAGGGCCCGGGTGACTGCCCGGCGGCCGTGGTGACGCGCACGGCGCGATCGGCGTGCCGCAGGGCCGTGGCACAGCGCCCGGCGCGGGTCTCCGTCTCGGCGAGGCTCCGCAGGATCTCCACCAAGTCCTCGGTGTCGCCGGAGCGTTCGGCGAGCGGCAGCAGATCGAGCAGTCCCGCACGGGCCCTGTCGAGGCGGTCGTCGAAGAGGTCGTGCCGCACTTTCAGGTAGCGCGGCTGGTTGCGTACGCCGACGGGTTCGGCCGGTACGGCGGCGGCGAGGGCCCGCCGCAGAGAGGTCTCGGCGGCCGGGTCGCCGAGGACCCGTTCGAGGCGGGCCCGCATGGTGAGCGCCATGACGGCGACCCCCGGCTGCCCCGCGCGTTCGGCGAGCGCTGCCGCGCGGGCCGCCGCTCCCCGTGCGCGTACGGGATCGCCGTCGCACAGATTGGCCTTCCAGGCGTGCCGCAGGGAGACGGCAGCGAGCAGCCCGTGGTCGTCGCCCGCTTCGGCGGCGGCCCGGGCGAAGACCTCGTCGAGGTCGTCGAGGGCTTGTCCGGCGGCGTCGATCACGGAGAGCAGGGCGGCCACGCGTTCCGCGCGCCGCTCCGAGTGCTCAAGGACCTCGGCGGCCGCGCGCCGCGCGAGATCGGCGCGCCCGGCCCGCCCCGCGTCGTCGGCCGCGGCGGCGAACCGGCGTACCGCGTCCGCGTGTTGGGAGACGGGTGTACGGCGTGCCGCGAGCAGGCCGAGGCCGGCCGCCGTGCCGCGGTCGCCGCGGGTCCGTGCCGTCGCGGCCGCCGTCTCCAAGTCGGCCGCGAGCGTGGCGTCGAGGTCGTCGCGGGCCAGAGCGCGGTGGCGGGCGGCCGCCACGGCGTCGGCGGTGGCGTCCGCGAGCGCGTGGTGGGCGGCGGAGCGCTCGGACCAGCCGCTGTCGTGCACCAGGGTGTACGCCAACACATCCGCGCTGAAGCGGAGTTCATCGCCTTCGAGGGCCACGATCCCGGCGTGTCGTGCGGCGCGCAGCTCCTCCTCCACATCGCGCCCCTCGGCTCGCCGCAGCAGCGCGGAGGTGGGCCGGTCGGCCAGGGCCGCGGTGAGCAGGGTGCGGCGTGCGGACGCGGGGACGGCGGCGAGCGCGCGGCGCGCCATGGCCGCGACGCGGTCGGGCACCGGCAGGTCGTCGAGCGGGTGCGGCGGTCTGGTCAGCGCGGCCACGGCGCGGCCGATGTCCAGGGCGATCCGTGGGTTGCCGCCGCCGGCCCGGTGGATACGGCCCGCGAGCCGGGACGGCAGCCGCTCGCCTTCGAGCAGGGCGGCCACTTCGTCGACGGTGAGCGGCGCTACGGTGAACCGGGGCGCGCCGTCGAGGAATTCGGGCGCGTCGTCACCGGTGGGCACCGCGCCGAGTACCGCCGTGCCCGTTCCGCGCAGACAGGTCAGGGCGGCGGCGCCGGCCGGGTCGGCGCAGTGGGCCTGGTCGATGACGACGAGCGCGGGGGCCGTCGCGCGCAGCACGGCGGTGAGGGCGAGGCGCACGGCGAGCGGGTCGGGGCCGCCGTCCGACGGCGTCTCGTGGCGCAGGACGGCCTCGGCGGCCCGCCGCTGTGGCGCGGGCAGCCGCTCGACGTGGTGGCGCGGCAGGGCGAGCAGCAGATCGGCGGCGACCGCGAACGGCACCGCACGGTCGGGGGGTTGAGGACACAGGCGTACGACGGTGTCGCCGCGCGCGAGGGCCCGCTCGGTCACGGCGTCCAGGAGGGCCGTCTTGCCGATGCCGGGCGGCCCGCACACCAGCAGCAGGCCTTCGCTGGCGAGTTCGGCCTCGACCTGGCGAACCCGTGCCGGGCCGGGCCCGATACCCCCTGCCCGTCCCGCCGGCCCTGGCTGCCCCGCCGACCCTGACTGACCGGTCGCCCCCGCCTGCCCCGTCCCCGCCGTCGGGCTCTGCCCAGCACGCCCCGTCCGACCTGTCACCGTGCCACCTCCCCGCACTGACGTACGGGGAGGTTACGGCGCGGGGTGTTACGGCGCCCGCAGATCCACCAGTTCCGCGACCGCATCGCGGTGGCGGCCCGCCGTGCCCAGGGCGATCGAGTCGGCCTTGGCACGCTTGAGGTAGAGGTGGACGGGGTGCTCCCAGGTCATACCGATACCGGCGTGCAGCTGCAGCGCCTCCTCGGCGGCGTGCACCGCCATGGGGGCGCAGTAGGCCTGGGCGAGTGCGGCGGCGAGCGGCGCCTCCGGGTTCGCGGTGGCCAGGGCGTCGGCCGCGTTGCGGGCGGCGGCGCGGGCGTTCACGACCTCGAGCCACAGCTCGGCAAGCCGGTGCTTGAGGGCCTGGAAGGAGCCGACGGGCCGGTTGAACTGCTTGCGGTCGCGGACGTAGCGGACGGTCTCGGTCAAGCACCAGTCGGCGACGCCGAGTTGTTCGGCGGCGAGCAGCGCGGCGCCGGAGAGCAGCCCGCGGCGTACGGGTGCGTCGGCGGAGTCCGCGAGCACGCGCGCGTGGGCCGCTGCGAGGGTGACGGTGGCGAGCGGCCGGGTCAGGTCGAGGGCGCTCTGGGGGGTGACGGTGACGCCGTCCTGTGCGGTGTCGACCGCGTGGAGGCGGCCGTCCGCGACGACCAGGAGCACATCGGCCACCGCGGCGTCGGCGACCGCGGTGATCCGTCCGCTGACCGTGTCGCCGTCGGCGCGGATACCGTCGTAGGACGCACCGGGTGCGGTCGACAGGGGCAGCGCGAGCACTCCGATGGTGCGGCCGGACGCCAACGCCCCGATCAGTTCGGCCACTTGGGCGTTCGTGGTGTCACAGCCGAGGAGGACGTCCGTCGCGACGACCGCGCTGGTGAGGTAGGGCACGGGCGCCACGGCGCGGCCCAGCTCCTCCACGACGACGGCCGCCTCGCGGTGTGTGGCTCCCTGCCCGCCGAGGTCCTCGGGTACGAGCAGTCCCGCGAGGCCCATGTCGGTGGCGAGCGCCTTCCACAGCTCCGCGTCGTGCGGGGTGGTGGACTCGGTGGCGGCGATGACCGACGCCGGGTCGCAGCGGTCGGTGAGCAGGGAGCGCAGCGCGGACCGCAGATCCTCCTCGGCCTCCGAGTACAGCAGGTCGGGCGCCTGCTGCGGCTTCGCCTTCGGGCTCACCGGACTCGCCGGGCTGTTCGGGCTCATCGGGCCAGGTCCTTCCATGCGACGTCCTTGTCGGTACGCGGCTCGGACGGCAGTCCGAGGACCCGCTCGGCGACGATGTTCAGCAGGACCTCGCTCGTCCCGCCCTCGATGCTGTTGCCCTTGGCGCGCAGATAGCGGTAGCCCGCGTCGCGCCCGACGAAGTCGACGATCTCCGGGCGGCGCATGGTCCAGTCGTCGTACAACAGGCCCTCCTCGCCGAGGAGTTCCAGCTCCAGGCCGCTGATCTTCTGGTTGAGGCGGGCGAAGCCCAGCTTCATCCCCGAGCCCTCGGGCCCGGGGTGTCCGGCGACGAGCTGCTGGCGGAGGCGTTCGCCGGTGAGCCGGGCCACCTCGGCCTCCACCCACAGCTGCACGAGGCGCTGGTGCAGATCGGGGGTGCGCAGTTCCGGGCGGGTGCGCCAGGCCTCGGCGACCGGGGCGATCATGCCGCCTTCACGGGGCAGGCGCATACCGCCGATGGCGACCCGCTCGTTCATGAGGGTCGTCTGCGCGACCTTCCAGCCCTCGCCGGGCCCGCCGAGCCGGTGGGCGTCGGGGATCCGCACATCGGACAGGAACACCTCGTTGAACTCGGCCTCGCCGGTGATCTGGCGCAGCGGCCGCACCTCGACGCCGGGGTCGGTCATATCGCACACGAAGTACGTGATGCCGCGGTGCTTGGGGGCGTCGGGGTCGGTGCGGGTGATGAGGATGGCCCAGCGGGCGTTGTGGGCGTTGGACGTCCACACCTTCTGCCCGTTGACGATCCAGTCGTCGCCGTCGCGCACCGCGCGGGTGCCGAGCGCGGCGAGGTCGGAGCCGGCGCCCGGCTCGCTGAACAGCTGGCACCAGACTTCTTCGCCCAGCCACAGCGGCCTGAGCCAGCGCCGCTTCTGCTCCTCGGTGCCGTAGGCGAGGACGGTGGGCGCGGCCATGCCGAGGCCGATGCCGATGCGCCGCGGATCGTTGTCCGGCGCGCCCGCGGCCTCGAGTTCGGCGTCGACGACGGACTGCAGGGAGCGGGGCAGGCCGAGCCCGCCGAGTCCTTCGGGGAAGTGCACCCAGGCGAGCCCGGCGTCGAAGCGCGCTTCGAGGAAAGCGGCGCGTTCGGTCGTCCCGGGCGGATGTGCGGCGAGCAACTCCTGCGTACGGGCGCGCAGTTCGTCGGCGTCCGGCACGGCGGCATCCGGTGCGGCGGTCATGCGGTGGCTCCTTCCGGTACGACGGCCACCCGGCCGGTGGTGATGCCGTCGGCGACGCGCTGCACGGCCGCGGCCGCGTCCTTCAGGGCGACACGCTCACTGATCAGCGGCTTGATGGCGCCCTTGGCGGCGAGTTCGGTGAGCGTGTCGTGGCAGTGGCGCACCGCCCGGGGGTCCTTGGTGTTGTACAGGCCCCAATGGAGGCCGACGATCGAGTAGTTCTTCACCAGGGCGTGGTTGAGGCCGGGCGTGGGGATGGCGCCGCTCGCGAAGCCGACGACGAGGATGCGGCCTTCGAAGGCCACGCACTTGGTGGACTTGGCGTAGGCGTCGCCGCCCACCGGGTCGTAGACGACGTCGGCGCCGCGGCCCCCGGTGACTTCCTTCACGACACTGACGATGTCGTCCTGGCGCCGGTCGATGACGGTGTCGCAGCCGAGCTCCTCGGCGACGCGCACCTTGTCGGCGCCGCCCACGACGCCGATCACCTTGGCGCCCGCGGCCTTGCCGAGCTGGACGGCGGCGCTGCCGACACCGCCGGCCGCGGCGTGCACGAGCAGCGTCTCGCCCGCCTGCAGCTGCGCCCGCCGGTGCAGTCCGAACCAGCCGGTCTGGTAGCCGATGTGCAGGGCGGCGGCCTCGGCGTCGTCGAGGGCGTCGGGCGCGGGCAGTACGGCGGCCTCGTCGGCGAGGGCGTACTCGGCGAAACCTCCGTACGGCAGTGCGGGGTTGGCGATGACCCGGCGGCCGTCCTCGGTCTCGCCGCAGATCTCCACGCCGGGTGTGAACGGCAGCGGCGGACGCACCTGGTACTCGCCGCGGCAGAGCAGCGCGTCCGGGAAGTTGATGTTGGCGGCCCGCACCTTGAGCAGCAGCTGCCCGTCGCCTGGCGTGGGTGCGGGCGTCTCTTCGAGCCGCATCACCTCACCGGGCTCGCCGTTCTGATGGACTCGCCATACCTGCATGCGGGGCCTCCACGGAGGGGTCGTAGAACCAGGCTCGATCGCATACTAAGCGGTCGCTTGCCTTCAGGGGAACAGTCGGGGCACCCCGGTTTCAGACGTCCGGTTCATCTGGTTTCCCGCGCCCGGCCCGTCGTCACGACCACCCGCCCCCCTCGCCCGGCCCGCCCGGTCTCAGCCGTCGGCACGGCCCCTCGACGACGACGGCTTGGCGCGTACGTGCATCCGCTCCCCCTGCGGCCCGAACAGACTGAGGAACTCCACGGGCCCTTCCCCTGTCGGCCCGAACCAGTGCGGGACGCGGGTGTCGAACTCGGCCGCCTCCCCCGCGCCGAGCACCACGTCGTGGTCAGCGAGCAGCAGCCGCAGCCGGCCGCCGAGGACGTACAGCCACTCATAGCCCTCGTGGATGCGCTGCTCGGGCCGCTCCGTCAGCTCCGGGATGATGATCTTGTACGCCTGCAGGCCGCCGGGCTGCCGGGTGAGCGGCACCATGGTGCGGCCGTTGCGGACGATGGGCTTGGCCGGTACGCGCGGATCACCCACGGGCGGGGCGCCGACCAGCTCGTCCAGCGGAACCTGGTGGGCGCGGGCGATCGGCAGGAGCAGTTCGAGACTGGGCTTGCGATGGCCCGACTCCAGGCGGGAGAGGGTGCTCACCGAGATCCCGGTGACCTCGGAGAGCCCGGCGAGGGTGGCGCCGCGCTCCTTGCGGATACGGCGAAGGCGCGGGCCGACCTCGGAGAGGACGCCCTCCATTCCGTCGGTGGCGCCCATGTCCGGCGCGCTGTCCGGAGAGCGGTCCTGGATGTGCCGCCGCGGGCCCTGGGGAGTCATGCCGCCATTGCAGTTTCGGCAAGTGCGGTTGTCAAGGTGGCCCAGTGGCCCGCGGGCCGCGCCCGTGCGGTCAGGGGGTACAGCCGACGGTCGCCTCGGCGCGGAACACATGCCCGAAGTTCGGGTCGTCGAGCGTCTCGAACACCTGGGGTTCCCCGACGAGCACGCAGGTGTAGAGCTGTTCGGCGCTCGCCGACGTCTCGGCGTCCTCGACCGCGCTCTGGATCGCCACGGCGGCGGTCGGCCCACGGCCGCCACCGGTGAACAGCTTGGCCTGCGGATCGGCCGCGGCCTGCGGCACGGCCACGGCGAGCAACGAGAGCGCGGCTCCCGCCACGGCGCAGGCCGCGACGGCACGACGGCCCGCGCCGCTCCTGATGTCGCGAAGGCCGGGGAAGCGCATGTCACGCATGTCCATGAGGGTGCACCTCATTCCTCGAACACGCCCCGGTCCGGGGCAGCGCCACGCTAACAGCGCGCCCCGGGCCGGGAGTTGTACGACGGTCAACCATCTCGCGGCGATGGCGCGGTGTTCAGCGCACGATCACTTCGGCCACCTCCGGGACCCCGGAGTCCGCTCCCCACACCAGCCGCACCGCGTCGGCCGTAGTGGAGCCGGGCACCTTCGTGTAGGCGCCGCTAAGGCGGCCGATGGAGCGCCACCCGTCGGCACTGCGGACCTGGACGTCCGCCGTCGCACCGGCGGTGGCCGCGAGCACCGTCACCGACGACACCGCGCGGGTGCCGCCGAGCCCCACGGTCAGGCTCTCGCCGCTCTGCGGGGCGCGGGCCGCGCGGTACACGGTGTCGGGATCGCCGTCGGCGGCGGCGCGCAGGGCACTGCCATCGGCCGGCGGCGGGCCGCCGGTGACGTCGACGCCCGCGCCGGTGACGCTGAAGTCACGGACCACGAGCCAGTTGTCCTGGGCCGCGGTCGAACGGGCGCGTACGTAGCGGGCCTTGGTGCCGTCCGGCGGGGTGAAGGTCACCTCGGGCTTCCCGGAGAAGGCGGTGAGGCGCTGCCACTGCTCGCCGTCGGCGGAGCATTCCAGGACACCCTCGTGCACGTAGTCCTGAGCACTGCCCGCCTTGCCCATGGCGAGCCGGATCCCGCCGAGTTCGCGCACCGTGCGCAGATCGAGGCCCACGTGGTCGCCGGCCTGGGGGGCGGCGCTGCTCCAGTAGTACGTCGTGTCGTCGCCGTCGGCCATGCGCGCGGGGGTGTTGTCCTGGTGGGTGCCGAGGCTGCTGCTCGCCTCGGGCCGCCCCGGCACTCCGGTCAGACGGTTGTGCTCGGCGATCGCGTCCTCGATGAAGGTGTCCAGGACGCCGTCACCGACGAGGACGGCCATCGTGCGTCCGTCGGGTGCCTTCGTGGTGAACGACCTTGCCTTGGCGGTGAGTTCGGGCAGCTTGCGGCGCAGCTCCCAGGCCTCGGCGCCCCGGCCGGCCCGGGCCGCCTCGACCATGTCCAGGGCCGTGCGCGTCGCCGCGCCCCAGGCCTGCGCGGAGTCGAGCCAGGGCTCGGCGTCGGCGAGGAACCCGCGCTCGGGAAGACGTTCACGCAGCACTCCGGGGGCGGCACCGAACTCCTCCAGGGCCCGGCCGAGCCGCCCCGCGTCACCGTCGCCGCTCCAGAACTCATCGAACTGCGCGGCCAGTTCAGGTGCCTGCTGTTTGTTGAGCAGCGAGCCGTAGCTCGCGTCGGAGAAGACCCGCAGGGCCCGCTCGGCCCGTGCGTCACCGCCCGCCATCTCCTTGAGCGCCGCGTTCCATGACGTCCCGGCGTCGTAGGCACGGTCGTTCCAGGTGTAGTCGGCGACCGTGGACAGGGCGATCTTCGACGCGTACGGCTGGATCATCGGATTGGCCGTGATACCGGCCAGCTCCCCGGCGAGGCCCGCCTCCCGGCCGTTGAACGGGCCGAGCAGCAGCCGGTTCGGGACGTAGTCGTTGACCGGGTAGTTGTCCCAGGTGAGGATCGCGTGCCCGAAGACCTCACGGGCCTGCCGTGCCTCGGCGACCGTCATCGTCGGCGCGATCACCCCGTTGCCGGTCCACTCGACGAGGACGTCCTTGTCGAGCTGCCCTGCGAGGGCCTTCTTGTACGGGGTGGCCTTCACGTCGTAGTACTCCGTGGGCACCATCTGCAGCGGCTCGGCGCCGGGGTGCCGCGCGATGAACTCACGGTTGACGCGGTTGAGGAGATGCGCCTGCGCCGCTCCGGCCGCGCCCCCGCCGGTGCCCCACTTCGCCTCGTCCTCGGGACAGTTCCAGTCGGTGTAGCTGATGTCGTCGAGCGGCACGGCGAAGGTGCGTACCCCGATGTCCGCGATGGTCCGGAACTTGTCGACGAGCGCCTTCACCTCGGCGTCCGAGCTGTAGCAGACGGACAGCCCCGGCGAGAGGGCGTAGGTGAAGTCGACATGCCTCGACCTGGCCCGGTCCACCAGCTCCTTGATCTGCGCGAGCTGTTCGGGCGGGTAGGGCTCGCGCCACTTCTCGCGCAGATACGGGTCGTCCTTGGGCGAGTAGACGTAGAGGTTCATCTTGTGCTCGCCGTAGAAGTCCAGCTGGTCCAGGCGTGCCCCGTGCGACCAGGGAGTGCCGTAGAACCCCTCGATGACGCCGCGCAGCGCGGTGGCGGGCCAGTCGCGTACGGCGACACCGCCGACCTGGGCGCCGGGTCGTGCACGGTGCGGCAGGAGCTGGCGCAGGGACTGGGCGGCGTAGTACGTGCCGATGGCGTCGACGCCCGACAGCACCACCCGTCCGGCGCCCACGCCGAGGACGTGGCCGCCCTTCCTCAGCCCTTCCGGCCCTTTCAGGCCGAGGGACTTGAGGGCTCGGGCCGAGGACGGGCTGTCCTCCGCCGGGCCGCCCACATACACGGTGAGCCGGTTCTCCACAGGGCCCGCGCCGCGTACGATCCGCCGCGCGCCCGCGTCCCGCAGGGCCCGCTCGGTGACCTCCAGGGCGGCGGTGTCGGCCTTCGCGCCGGTGACGAGAGTGACGGTGCCGGTGATCACGGCACGGTCGGCGCGCGGGGTGAGGGACTGCGGGGCCGGGGTGATGGGCGCGGTCCCCGGGTCCTCGCGCGGTGGTGGGGCGGCGCCCGCCTGGGCGGGGGCACCCAGCGAGAGGGCGAGGACGGCGAGTATCGCGCCGAACAGCGGGGAGCGGGAGCGGGGCAGACGTGGTGTCACATGTCCTCCAGGGGACCCGACCGACGCTGCCGAATCCATCAGCGATCTGACGTCACGTCAATGTCACTTTCACGCCCGGGACATGGACCTTTGTGCGCCGCGTATCGACTGCCGCCCGGGGTGTCGGCCGGTGGGCCCGCGGGTGTCGGCCGGTGGGCCTGGACCTATGCGCGGCGGAGCGGTATCGCTGTGCCCCATGACCGATACCCCGCTGTCCCCGCTCCCCGGCCTGCCCGCCCCTCCCCCGGTGGGGGCCAGCGCCCTGCCGCCCGGCACGTACGACGGCGCCGTGGTCCTGGTGACGGGCGGCGGCACCGGGCTCGGCAAGGCGATCGCGGCCGAGTTCGCCCGGCTCGGCGCGGACCTGGTGATCGCCAGCCGGAAACCCGAACACCTCAAGGCCGCCGAGGACGAACTCGCCCCGCTGGGAGGCCGGGTGACGGCCCTTCCGTGCGATATCCGCGACCCGGATGCGATCGCCGCCGCCTTCGACACGGCCGAGGCGGCACACGGCCTTCCGGACGTCCTGGTCAACAACGCCGCCGCGAACTTCCCCGTGCCCGCGGAGGACATGTCGCCGAACGCGTGGCGCACCGTCGTCGACATCACGCTCAACGGCACGTTCTACATGACCCGCGAGTTCGGCCGCCGCCACCTGGCGGCGGGCACCCCGGGCACGGTCCTCGCCGTCGGCGCCTCCTACGCCTGGACGGGCGGCCCCGGCTTCGCCCACAGCGCGGCGGCCAAGGCGGGCGTGAAGAACCTGGTGGAGACCCTCGCGGTGGAGTGGGGACCGTACGGGCTGCGGATCAACGGCCTGGTGCCGGGACTGATGCCGCACGCCGACATGACGGCCGACATCCGGGCGGGCCTGGAGCGGGCACGCGACGACCGTGACACCCGCCAGCCCGCACTGCGCGTGGGCGCACCCCGCGAACTGGGCTGGGCCGCCACCTTCCTGGCCTCGCCCTACGCCCGCTTCATCAGCGGCCACACCCTGGTCGTGGACGGCGCGAACTGGCAGCGCAGGGACCTGGTCTCGGCTCCGGTGGTACCGGTACGGGAGCAGATGGGCCGGGGACCGTTCACGGGGTGAGCCACGAGCCGAGCCCGGCCCCAGCCCCAGTAACGCAAGCCCACCCTACGTACCGTCGAACCTCGGCGGCCTCCGAGCCGCCTTCGCCGAGTACCCCTCCCGTACATCCCGCGAAGTCAGCGTCAGGGCCGCCGACATGGCCGTACGCCCGAGCGCGTCGGCGAGACCCGCGTCGGCGTACGCGTCGATGTCCCGCTTGATCCCCTGCACGGCAAGCGGCGCATTGGCGGCGATCTCCGCGGCGACGCCCCGGGCGGCCTCTTCCAACTCCCCCTGCGGCACGACCAGTTGCACCAGATGCAGCCGCTCCGCCGTGGCCGCGTCGATCCGCCGTCCGGTCAGGGCGAGGAGTTTGGCCCAGCCCGCTCCCGCCTCCCGCGCGATGCGCAGATCACCGCCAGCGTCGACGGCGACACCCAGCTGCGCCTCGGGGAGCGCGAACACCGCGTCGTCGGCGGCGACCCGGACATCGGCCATCAGGGCCAGCTCGAAGCCGAAGCCCAGGCAGTAGCCCTGCACGGCGGCCACGACGGGCTGGGGCAGCGAGGCGAAGACGGCGAACCGCTCGTGCACCCAGCGGATGCCCTCGTAGTAGTTGCGGGTCCGCTCGGCGGGCGAGCGGCCGTCGATCGCACCGCCGGGCGCGGTCACGTCGATGCCGGCGCAGAAGGCCCGGCCCTCTGCCCGCAGGAGCACCACGCGGATCGTGTCGTCGAAGCGGATCCGGTCGGCGACGATGCCGAGCTGCCGGGTGGACTCCCAGCTCCAGCCGTTGAGTTGACCGGGACGGCAGAGGGTGAGGACGCCGACTCCGTCCTCGATCTGCAGCCGCAGCCGCTCCTCACCCTCCGAGATGTCCGTGCCGATGGTGTCGATCATGCGGCGCCCCCTGCCTTGTACGGCCACGTCGCGACTAGGCCACTCGGCTGTGCGGCCGTGCAGTCGTGCTGCCGTGCGGTCGTGCTGCCGTTTCCTGACGGACCGTCAGGGTAAGGGGTGCCGCTCAGCGGCTGAAGACCTCGAACGCCACCGCGGGCCTGCCCCCGAAGTGTTCGGATGCCATCGAGGTGGTCGTGGTGAGGAAGTCGCGCACGTAGGTCTCGGGCTCCTCGTCCGTCAACGCCTCGATATACGCCCGGTGTTCGAGCAGCGAGCGCACGGCGCGCTCGAATCCGGGGGCGGCGTCCACGGCGTGCGTGGGCCGGTCGGACCCGGCGACGGCGACCCAGCGCACCCCGTTCCACGGTTCGAGGCCCTGTTCGGTCAGTTCGGGGAAGATCCAGCGGTTGCCGGCGTCGGCGACGGCGTCCAGGGTCGCGCACCCGACCGCGACGTGGTCGGGGGTGTTCCAGGCCTCGCCATGGCCCCAGGTCTGGCGGTGGTTGAGGGTGATGACGAGCTCGGGCCGGTGGCGGCGGATGGCCGCGGCGATGTCGCGGCGCAGGCCGAGCCCGTACTCGATCACTCCGTCCTTGTGGTCGAGGAAGTCGACGGCGCCGACGCCCACGACGGCGGCGGAGGCCCGCTGCTCCCGCTCACGCAAGGGCGCGCACTCGGCGGGCGCGATGGTGTCGATGCCCGCCTCGCCACGGCTGGCCAGGAGGTACGCCACCTCGCGGCCGCCGTCCGTCCATTGGGCGATGGCGGCGGCGCAGCCGTATTCGAGGTCGTCGGGGTGGGCGACGACGGCGAGGGCGCGCCGCCAGTCTTCGGGCATGGGCTTGAGCTGCTCGGTCATGCCCGAAGGCTATGGTCCACGCCGCCGTGCCCCAAAGCCCCGCCTCTCAGAGTTCGCCCCGCGCAAGCCCGAGCAGGCGGTCCAGGACGCGCGGGCCCCCTGCTCGTACGCCGTCGTGTTCGAACTCGTCGGTGACCCAGGTGCGCAGTCCGCGGATCTGGCGGGCGGTGGCGAGCGAGTGGGCGGTGTCCACGTACATGTCGTCGTGGTAGACCGCCGCTGCCACCGGGACCTGGTTGCGGGCGAGGCGCTCGGCGTCGTAGAGCCGGGGCCAGTCGGTGCGCTGGGCGAGCAGTTCGGCGGTCTCGCGCAGCGGGCTCAGGCACGGGTCGGCGTCGAAGAGCCAGGGGTGCACGGATTCGCCGGTGAAGAGGAACGGCGCCGCCGCGGCGAGGCTCTGCTCGGCCTGGAACTGCGGGAACTCCGCGCGCACCCGCTCGGCGGCCCATCCGGTGGGCCTGTCGTCCTGCGCGTAGATCGCCTCGTGCAGGACGGCGTACAGCGGATGGCCCGCGTACGAGAGCATTCCGCGAGCCTCCTCCAGGAAGGCGTCGGAGAGTTCGGGGCCCTGCGCGGTGGGGACGAAGGCGTTCTCCAGGAGGTAGTGCAGGCGGTGGCCGCCGTCGTCCACGCCGAGCAGGATGCCCAGGGACTGGAACGCCTCGACGGTCAGGCGATAGCCGTCGGCGAGCGTGAACGGGCCGCGGGCGACGAGGTGTTCGGCGATTCTGCGGGCGCGGTCGGCGTCCTGCGGATAGCGCGCGTAGTGCGCCTCGACCTTGCGCTGGATACGGGGGTAGGCGGCCCGGTACACCTCGTCGGCGTGGGCGTCGATGGACGGCAGGCCGCCGGTGATCAGGGCGGTGCGCAGACCTTCGGGCGCGGCGCACAGATAGTGCGTGACGCAGAAGCCGCCGAAGCTCTGGCCGAGCACGGTCCAGGGGGCGCCGCCGGTGAGCCGGCGCCTGATCGTCTCGCAGTCGCGGACGATGGCGTCGGCGCGGAAGTGCGCCAGATAGTCGGCCTGTTCGCGGGGGCCGCCGCGCAGGGGCAGGGTCTGCCGGTTGGCGGGGGTGGAGCGGCCGGTGCCGCGCTGGTCGAGCAGCAGTACCCGGAACTCCTTGAGGGCCCGGCCGAGCCAGGCCTGCCGTCCGATGAAGCGGCGGGCCCCGAAGCCGGGCCCGCCCTCCAGATACAGCAGCCAGGGCAGTGACTCGCCCGCCTTGTCGCTCGCCACGGCCTCGCGGGCGTACAGCTCGATGCTCTCGCCGTCGGGGCGGTCATGGTCGAGCGGGACGGTGAAGGTGCGGTCGGTGAGGACGACGCCGGGCTGGCGGTAGCTGGTCAAGGACGCTCCTGAAGTGTGCTGGTTCGCCCCAGTTCACCACCTGTGCCCGAGCCGCCGCAAAACCCGTCGGGCGTACGGCCCGACGGGAACTGTGCGCGGCGGGCTCCGCGGACGTACGGCCCGGTCAGAACTCCACCACGGACCGCAGCACCTCACCGCGGCCCATCTTCGCGAACGCCTCCTCCACATCGCCGAGTCCGATGGTCTCGGACACGAACGCGTCGAGGTCGAGGCGGCCCTGCCGGTACAGGTCGATCAGCATCGGGAAGTCCCGCTCGGGCAGACAGTCGCCGTACCAGGAGGACTTGAGAGCGCCGCCGCGGCCGAACACGTCGAGCAGCGGCAGATCGATCCGCATGTCCGGGGTCGGCACCCCGACGAGGACGACGGTGCCCGCCAGGTCACGGGCGTAGAAGGCCTGTTCATACGTTTCGGGGCGGCCGACCGCCTCGATGACGACATCGGCGCCGTTGCCGTCGGTGAGGGCCTGCACCGACTTCACCACGTCGTCGGTGCGGGCGTTGACGGTGTGCGTGGCGCCGAGACCTCGGGCCCACTGGAGCTTGCGGTCGTCCATGTCGACAGCGATGACCTTGGCCGCGCCGGCGAGCCGGGCGCCCGCGACGGCCGCGCTGCCGACGCCGCCGCAGCCGATGACGGCGACCGAGTCGCCCCGGCCCACATTGCCGGTGTTGATCGCGGCGCCGATGCCGGCCATCACGCCGCAGCCGAGCAGTCCGGCCGCCGCGGGCGAGGCCGCCGGGTCGACCTTGGTGCACTGGCCCGCCGCGACCAGGGTCTTCTCGGCGAAGGCACCGATACCGAGGGCGGGCGAGAGCGGCGTGCCGTCCTCCAGGGTCATGGGCTGGGTGGCGTTGTGCGTGGCGAAGCAGTACCAGGGCCGCCCGCGTCGGCAGGCCCTGCACTCGCCGCACACCGCACGCCAGTTGAGGATCACGAAGTCACCCGGCGCGACCCCGGTGACATCCTCGCCGACCGCCTCGACGACACCCGCGGCCTCATGGCCGAGCAGGAACGGGAACTCGTCGTTGATGCCGCCCTCGCGGTAGTGCAGATCGGTGTGGCACACCCCGCAGGAGCGCACCGCCACCAGGGCCTCGCCGGGCCCCGGGTCCGGCACCACGACCGTGGTGAGCTCGACCGGCTCACCCTTCGCCCTGGAGATCACGCCTCGTACGTTGTGCGCCATGGCCCACCCCTTCGTTCGCCTGCCGCCCGGCCCGTCCTGACCTGTGACGCCGGGATTTTGAAACGTATCAACAAGGATCGCGCGGAGCACTCCCGCGACCGCATGCGTACGCGTAGTCTGCAGCCATTGTGATGATCGCCGAGGAAGGAGCCCGCGATGCGTGTCGCCCTCTTCCTGACCTGTGTCAACGACACGCTCTACCCGGACACCGGCAGAGCCGTGGTGAAACTCCTGGCCAGGCTGGGCGTCGAGGCCGACTTCCCGATGGCGCAGACCTGCTGCGGACAGGCCCACTACAACACCGGCTACCGGCACCGCGCCGAGCCGCTCGCCCGGCATTTCGCCGAGGTCTTCGGCGGCTACGACGCGATCGTGACGCCCTCGGGCTCCTGCGGGGCGATGGTCCGCGAGCTGTATCCGCGCATGGGCGAGCGGGCCCGCGCCGAGGGCCGCGGCGGTGAACTCGCCGCCGTCCTCGCGCCGGTGGTGCCCAAGACGTATGAACTCACCGAGTTCCTGGTCGATGTCCTCGGTGTGACGGACGTCGGCGCGTACTACCCGCACACGGTGACGTACCACCCGACCTGCCACGGTCTGCGCTCCCTCGGCCTGGGCGAGCGGCCGCGCCGGCTCCTCGCCGCCGTGCGGGGACTCGAACTCCGGGAGCTGCCGGGCGCGGACGAGTGCTGCGGCTTCGGCGGCACCTTCGCGGTGAAGAACGCCGACGTGTCGGCCGCCATGGGCCTGGACAAGGTGCGCAACGCCGAGTCCACCGGCGCCGAGATGCTGTGCGCCGCGGACAACTCCTGCCTGATGCACCTGGGCGGCACGATGACGCGCCTGCGCACACAGCTGCGCCCGGTGCACATCGCGGAGATCCTGGCGAGCACGGAGGCGGAACCGCTGGAGCCGGACCTGGAGCGCCGGCCATGAGCCCGGTGACGGAAGGGGAGCGTCCCGCATGAGCCCGGTGACCGAAGAGGAGCACCCGGCATGAGCCCGGTGACCGAAGAGGAGCACCTGCCATGAGCGGCACATATCTGGGCATGCCCGCATTCCCCGAGGCCGCGCACGACGCCGTACGCGACGACACGCTGCGCGGCAATCTGCGGCACGCCACGCACACCATCCGCGGCAAGCGCGCCAAGGCCGTGGCCGAACTCGACGACTGGGCCCGCCTGCGCGAGGCGGGAAAGCAGATCAAGGACCACACGCTGCGCCGACTCGACCACTATCTGCTCCAGTTGGAGGAGTCGGTCACCGCGGCCGGCGGCACCGTGCACTGGGCCGCCGACGCGGACGAGGCCAACCGGATCGTCGCAGAGCTGGTGAAGGCCACAGGCGAGAGCGAGGTCGTCAAGGTCAAGTCGATGGCCACCCAGGAGATCGGCCTCAACGAAGCACTCGAAGCCGAGGGCATCAGGGCCTACGAGACCGATCTCGCCGAGCTGATCGTGCAGTTGGGCGACGACCGGCCCTCGCACATCCTGGTCCCCGCGATCCACCGCAACCGCGGCGAGATCCGCGATATCTTCGCCCGCACGATGAGCGAGTGGGGCCGCCCCGCCCCCGACGACCTCACCGACACCCCGGCCGAACTCGCCGAGGCCGCCCGGCTGCATCTGCGGGAGAAGTTCCTGCGCGCCAAGGTCGGCATCTCGGGCGCCAACTTCATGGTCGCCGAGACGGGCACCCTCGTCGTCGTCGAGTCCGAGGGCAACGGCCGGATGTGCCTGACGCTGCCCGAGACCCTGATCTCCGTCGTCGGCATCGAGAAGCTGCTGCCCACCTGGCGCGATCTGGAGGTCTTCCTGCAGACCCTGCCGCGCTCCTCCACGGCCGAGCGCATGAACCCGTACACCTCGATGTGGACCGGGACGACGGACTCCGACGGCCCGCGGACCTTCCACCTGGTGCTCCTGGACAACGGCCGCACCGACACCCTCGCCGACGAGGTCGGCCGCCAGGCCCTGCGCTGTATCCGCTGCTCCGCCTGCCTGAACGTCTGCCCGGTGTACGAACGGGCCGGCGGCCACGCCTACGGCTCGGTCTACCCGGGGCCGATCGGCGCCATCCTCAGCCCCCAACTCCGGGGCACACAGAGCGAGATCGACGCCTCGCTGCCCTATGCCTCGTCCCTGTGCGGGGCCTGTTACGAGGTGTGCCCGGTCGCCATCGACATCCCCGAGGTCCTGGTGCATCTGCGGGAGCGGGTCGCGCAGGGCGGCGAGGTGACCCGGCACGGCGCCAAGGTCACCCTGAAGCCCGCGAAGGGACATGCCGCCGAGCGGGCCGCGATGCGGGCGGCCGGATGGGCCCTCGGCCGTCCGGGGGTCCTGGGCACCGGGCAGCGGCTCGCCGCCCGCACCCGGCGTTTCCACCCGCGCCGGCTGCCGGGCCCCGGCCGGGCGTGGGGCGCGAGCCGGGAGCTGCCGGCCGTACCCGCGGAGTCGTTCCGCGACTGGTGGCGCCGTACCGGCGGCGGAAAGGACGAACAGCGGTGAGCACCCCGAGCACGCACACGGGCCCCAGCGACAGCAGGAGCGACAACCGCAGGGGCAGCAACAGCAGGGACCGGATCCTGGGGCGGGTACGGCGTGCGCTGGCGGACGTACCGGCCGACGACACCCCGTACGACATGGCCGTCGACCGCTCGTATCTGCCCGAGCACGGCGACCGCACGACCGCGCAGACCGTCGACCTGCTCGCCGAGAACCTGGCGGACTACCGCGCGATCGTGCACCGCACCGACGAGCACGGGCTCGCCGAACTCCTGATGCGGCTGCTCGCCGAGCACGGCTCCCGGACCGTCGTCGTACCGCCCGGCCTCCCGCCCTACTGGCTCAAGGCCGCCGACCCGGTGCGGATCCACGACCGGGCCGCGAACACACCGGACGACCTCGACCGGGTCGACAGCGTCGTCACCGGCTGCGCCGTCGCCATCGCCGAGACCGGCACCCTCGTCCTCGACGGCTCCCCCGACCAGGGCCGCCGCCGTATCACCCTGGTCCCCGACCACCACATCTGTGTCGTCCACGTCCCCGGGCAGGTCGTCTCCTCGGTCCCCCAGGCCCTGGCACGCCTCGACCCGGCCCGCCCGCTGACCTGGATCTCCGGCCCCTCCGCGACCAGCGACATCGAGCTCGACCGGGTCGAGGGAGTGCACGGGCCGCGCACCCTGGAAGTGGTCCTGGTGAGCGGCGGATCCTGAGGAGCGGAGCCGGGAGCACGCGGCTAGCGTGAGGTCATGATCCGGTTCGAACAGGTCACCAAGCGCTACCCGGACGGCACCACGGCCGTGGACGATCTGTCCTTCGAGGTCGACAAGGGCGAACTCGTCACGCTCGTCGGCCCCTCCGGCTGCGGCAAGACCACGACCATGATGATGGTGAACCGGCTCATCGAGCCGACGTCGGGGCGGATCTACGTCAACGGCGAGGACATCTCCACGGTCGACCCGGTCAAGCTGCGCCGCCGTATCGGCTATGTCATCCAGCAGGTCGGCCTGTTCCCGCACCGCACGATCCTCGACAACACGGCGACCGTGCCCGCCCTGATCGGCTGGAAGCGGTCGAAGGCCAAGGCACGCGCCGCGGAACTCCTCGACCTGGTCGGCCTCGACCCCACGACCTACGGCGCGCGCTACCCCGAGCAGCTCTCCGGCGGCCAGCGCCAGCGCGTGGGCGTGGCCAGGGCACTCGCCGCCGATCCGCCGGTGCTCCTCATGGACGAACCGTTCGGCGCGGTCGACCCGGTGGTGCGCGAGCAGCTGCAGGACGAGTTCCTGAAGATGCAGGCCGCGGTGCGCAAGACGGTCCTGATGGTGACGCACGACATCGAGGAGGCGGTACGGCTCGGCGACCGTATCGCCGTGTACGGACAGGGCCGCATCGAGCAGTTCGACACCCCCGGCGCGGTCCTCGGCAACCCGGCCACGCCCTATGTCGCCGAGTTCGTCGGCGCCGACCGCGGCCTGAAGCGGCTTTCGGTGACGGAGATCCAGCCGGACGACCTGGAGCAGCCGCCGCTCGCCCGGTTCGACGAATCCGCCACGGCCGCCGGGGCCCGACTGCGCGCGCAGGGCGCCCGCTGGACGGTGGTCCTGGACGAGGCCGGTGAGCTGCACGGCTGGGCGGGCGTCGACGAGCTGGCGCTCGCGGACGGCGGCACGGTCGGCGACCTGGCCCACCGCATGAACTCCTGGGTGCCGGTGGGCGCCCCGCTCAAGCAGGCCTTCGGCGTGATGCTGCAGCACGACGCGGGCTGGGTGGCGGTCCTGGACGGCGCCCGCTTCCTCGGCGTACTCACTCCGGCGAAGCTGCACGAGGCGCTGCGCCGCTCGGTGGACGCGGACGCGCAGGGCGTCGCGCGGGACGAGGTCGACTTCGACTCGGTGGCGGACGCGTAGCCCCCGCGGCTCCCGCTTCAACAGGTGGCACTGCAGCAGGTGTACCGCTACAGCAGGCCCTTCTCCTTCAGATACGCCTCGGCCACGTCCTCCGGCAGCCGCCGCCAGCTGTCCACCTGCTGGTTCATGGACGCCAGATCCGCGGTGGTCAGTACGTCGTTGAGCTTGCCGAGGGCCTTGGCGACCCGGTCGCTGCCGGCGCGGGAGCGGTTGACGACGGGCACGATGTAGTCGGCGTTCTGCAGCTTCTTGTCGTCCTTGAGCAGCACCAGGCCGAACTCGTCCAGCGTCGCGTCGGTGGTCGTGGTCAGCACCATCTGGTCCTGGCCGTTCTGGACGGCCTGCTTGGCCTGCGTGGTGCCGACGCCCTTGGGGTCCACGCCGGTGATGTCGATGCCGTATGTCTTCTCCAACCCCGGTTTGCAGTACGGGCGTTGGACGCATTCGTCACCGGCCGCGAGCCGCACGGGGAGACCCGACCTGCCGAGGTCGCTGAGCGTCTTGAGGTCATGTTCCTCGGCGAAGGCGGCGGTCACGGCGAAGGCGTTCTGGTCGACGGCCTTGCCGGGGTCGAGGACGGACAGACCGCGCGGGGCGGCGAGCGCACGCAGGGCCTTCATGGTGGCGTCCAGGTCGGGTGAGCCGACGGGCTCGGCGTCGGCGCCGTTGGCCTTGGCGTTGAGCCAGTCCGCGAAGGTGGCGGCGTATTCGGGTACGACATCGATCTGGCCGCTCTCCAGGGCCGGTTCGTACAGTTCGCGGTTGGCGACGGAGAGCAGCGTGGTCGCGTACCCCTGCTTGGTCAGGAGCTGCGCGTACAGCTGGGCGAGCAGATCGCTCTCGGTGAACCCGGCGGAGCCCACGGTCAGCCGGTGGCTGTCGCCGGGCGGGGCGGTGACCTCGCCCTGGTTCTCCAGGGAAGGCCCGGTGGTGCAGCCGGCGAGCAGGGCCACCAGGGCGGTGAGGGCGAGGAGCGGGCGTGGTCGTCTCATGCCGCCGCCTTTCCGCGGGCCCAGCCGGGTGCGAGGCGCTCGGCGACCTCGAAGAGGCCCTCGACGACGAGCGCGAACGCGGCCACCAGGACGGCACCCGCCACGACCTGCGGGGTCGAGGCGAGGTTGAAGCCCGCGGTGATGATCCGGCCGAGTCCGCCGCCGCCGGCGAGCGCGGCGATCGTGGCGGTGGCGACCAGCTGTACGGCGGCGATCCGCACCCCGTTGACGATCATCGGCAGGGCCAGCGGCAGCTCCACCCGCCACAGCATCTGCGGCCCTGTCATCCCCATGCCCCGCGCGGCCCGCACCACGTCGCGGTCAACACCGCGCATGCCGACGTAGGCGTTGGTGAGCAGCGGCGGCACGGCGAACAGGACGAGGGCGACGACGGTGGGGCCCTCCCCGTACTTGCCGAGCGGGGTGAGCAGCAGCAGGACGAGAACGGCGAAGGTGGGCACGGCGCGGCCGACGTTGGAGATGTTCACGGCGAGCGCCCCGCCCTTGCCGAGATGGCCGAGTACCAGCGCGATCGGCAGGGCGATCAGACAGCTCAGGATCAGACAGACGACGGTCAGGACGAGATGTTCGGTGAGCCGGTGCCAGACGCCGTCGGCGCCGGACCAGTGGGCGCCGTCGGTGAGCCAGTTCCAGGCGTCGGTGAGGGTCTTCATGCGTGCCGCCGCTCGGTCGGGGTCCGCACTGCCGGGGTCCTCATGCGCGCTGCCAGGGGGTGAGGAGGCGCTGGGCGCCCAGGAGCAGCAGATCGGCGGCGATGGCGATGACGACGCACAGCACGGACGCGGTGAGCACCTGCGCCTTGAAGTAGGTGTTCATCCCGGCGTAGATGAGGTTGCCGAGACCGCCGTAGCCGACGATCGCGCCGACGGTGACCAGGGACACGGCGGAGACCGTGGCGATCCGCAGCCCTGCCATGGCGGCCGGCAGGGCCAGCGGGAGCTCCACGGTGAGCAGCAGCCGTACGGGCCCGTAGCCCATGCCTTTCGCGGCCTGCCGGGTCTCCTCGGGCACCGCCCGCAGGCCCGCGAGGATGTTTCTGACGAGAAGGGTCAGCGAGTACAGGACGAGGCCGGCGACGACCAGAGCCGCGGACAGGCCGTACAGCGGCAGCAGCAGCGAGAACATGGCCAGGGACGGAATCGTGTACAGGATGGTGGTGAGGGCCAGGACCGGGCCCGCGGCTGCGTTGTAACGGCGGGCGAGCAGGGCCAGCGGCACGGCGAGCAGCAGCGCGATGGCGACCGAGAGCGCGGTGAGTTCCAGGTGCTGCAGGACCGCGTCGGTGAGGATCTGGCGACGGGTGCTCAGATAGTCACCGCAGATCCATTCGTTGCGCGCGAGGCAGTCGTCCGGGGGCGCGGTCACCCGTCCATTGCAGCCCGGCCGGGGGCGGGAGGCGCGCGTTGCTGGCCCGTACGGGGCACGGCGGCGAGCGGAAGCGGGGCGGGAAGCGAGTAAGGCACTTGTCGTATGGCCGCCCTACGCCGCCCGCCCCGAGTCCGGGTATCGGTGCAGCCCCTGGCAGGCCAACCGGCCAGGAGCATGGCCACCCGCCGCGGATCAGTTCACGCCGGCATCGCACGCTTCGGCGCCGGCCGGTGCGATGAGCGCGGCGACCGCGTGCTGTACCTGCCTGCTTGCCCGGTTGAGGCGCAGGCAGAGCTCCCGGGCCTCGGCGGCGCCGGTTTCCGCGGGCCCGCCGGCTCCGGCCTGAGGGGCGGCGGGGAGCGAGTCGCCGAGAGCCGTGAGCAGGAGGGCCACTCGCTCCAGAGCGGCCACCGCTTCCTCCTGTGCCACGCGGCGGTGGATCAGCTGGATGCGCAGCACGTCGACGTGGGCCCAGCACGCGTCCAGCCACTGGCGCGCGGATACCGCTCCCTGGTGGGTGAGCAGGCTGTCACCGCACAGTCGCCGCAGCCGGATGAGACCCGCCCGCATGTCGACGAGCCGCCTGACGAGATGCCATACGTCGGGTGTGAGGCGGTGCGACGCCGTGCCCGGGGCCGACCACAGCGCCTCCCAGGGGCGTTCGGACGGCTGGAGAGCGGTGGCGAACACGGCAGCCCGTCCACGGTCGAGGTCGAGACCGGACTCCAGGGCGGCCTCGATCTCCGCGTCCGCCCCTGCCAGGAGCGCGTCGAGGTCTGTTCCCTCCTCGTCCTGGTGCCGTCGGTCCGGTTCACGGCCGAAGCGGGGGTCCGGAGACTCCATGGACTCCATGGCTAAACACCTCCTTCGGGCCGAGGAGAGCCGGTGGTCGTGATGAGCGCCTGCTTCAGGGCCGTACGCGCGCGGTGCAGGTTCTGCCGGACCGCGGCGGGGCTCATGGCCAGCGCATCGGCGATCTCACCGTGGGAGAAGCCGTCCAGGTGCCAGGCCATGACACAGCGCTGCCGCATCGGAAGCCCGCTCAGCGCGGCGAGAACCCGGCGCCCCTCCTCTTTGACCATCACCTCGTCGAGGGGGCCGCACCCGGCCGGCTCATCGGGTACCTCGCCCACCGGCGCTTCCTGAGGGCCGGGCCGCCTCAGGAACTGCCGCACCGCGACCGTGCGCAGCCAGGCAGCCGGGCGCTCGATCGCCGCCCACTGCGGGAAGGCCGCCGTGAACGCGGCCTGCGCGGCATCGGCGGCCTCGTGCGCGGTAGCGCCATGGCGCATCACGAAACGGGTCAGCCGCACCATGTGCTGGGCGTAGTACTGGGCGAAGTCCACCCGCACCATGGAGTCCGACGCCGTCACCGCCGACGGGTGCGCGGGGCTCCGGCGCGGGCGCGGCCGGGTCAGCGGCACAGCCGGCGAACTCCCCGCGTCCTGGCCGCCGCTAGGCATGGGCACGATGGCCCGGGACCACGTCGCCCGTCTCGACGTCGCCTGTCTCGATAACGCCTGTCTCGATAACGAGCACGCCATCTCCCTCCCCACCGCGACGGCGCTCGGAAAGCCTGCTGCCGGGCGGCAGCGCGCGCACCTGCTCGATGGTCCCCTGCCGGGCGATCCTGGCCAACTGCACCTGGGTGCGCCCGGTGATCCATACGAGGACCGCGCGCATCCCATACACACATGCGGTACTGGCAACTGCCGCCAGCGCTACGTTCATCACGCTCTCCGCCTCAGCCGGTTCACGACGGCGCCGGGTGCGCCGCTCATGATGAGTAGTGCGCCGAGGGGCCCCTGGTGTGACACCCGGTGTCTTCCCGGCGGGGCGGGACGCTCCGCCGCACGTTCAGCCCCAGGCCCGCCGCACTTGCTCGAACCGGGTGGGCAGCGGTACCCATCCGTACCGGCCGGCCTGCTCCGCGTTCGTGCGGGCCGCCCACCGCTTCCACGACAGCAACAGGCCCTGCTCATCCAGGGGAAGCCCCACCTGCTTCGTCACCGCACCGCGCGCGCCCCGCCACATCGTGTGGTGCACCGTCACGAAGAGCGCGTCCACTGCGCCGCCCTCCACATGCGCCTCGACCAATCGCCCCCGGACGCGCATCCACTTCCTGAGCACCGCGTGCAGATCGTCGTCCACCGGGACCGTATGGATCCGGCCCCACTTCGTGCGCGCCACCGTCAGCCGCCGCGCGCGCGGCCGATACGAGCCGGTGGTGAGTGCCAGGACCTCGGCGCGACGGGCCCGCGACACCCGCACGATCCCCACCATCGCCGCCAGGCGCACCAGTTCGTCCGGCGCGTCCGCCGCCGTCGCCGCACTCCACAGCGTCGACCACACCCACTCGGCCTGGGCCTGCGCCACTGGCGGCCTCGGGTACCTCGCCCCCTGTGGCGGAGAGCCGGACTCCCCGATATCCCCCATATGACCTTTCCGACCGGAGACGATCTTGATGCTTGGCACACTATTTTTCCATGGATTGCGAGGGGGGCGGCCGACGCGAGGGCGGCGCCCCGGCCGCTCCCCCCCTCGGGCTCTCAGTCCTGAGCGGCCCGTTCCACCGGGATCCACAGCTCCGCCTCGGCCTCCGTGCCGTCGGCGGAGAGGCGGGTGCGCAGGATCTCCGGGCCCGGCCTGCTCCGGTACGGGTTGGAGGGGAACCACTGGGTGAACACATCACGCCAGAGGTACTGGATGGCCTGCGGCGCCGGCCCCGAGGTCTCGAAGACCGCCCAGGTGCCGGCCGGGACGGTGAGCGTGGCCAGGCCGTCGGGGGCCTCGGCGTGGGTCACCACCCCGTGGTAGTAGTCGAGTTCGGTGCCCTCGGCCCGGCTGGGGTCCAGGTTGTCGCTGACCGAGACGATGCCCCGCGGCTCCTGGTCGGACAGCTTCTCCAGCTGTTCCAGGGTGTCCGCGCCGATGCCGCGTACGAAGTCGACCATGGCCTGGTTGAGGCCCTCGTGCACGAGGGGGATCCGTGCCTTCGGTCCCACCACGGTGAACTCCGGCTTGTCCACGACCCGGTATCGCATGCTGCTGCTCCCTTCGATGATGAGGCGGAAGGACATCCGGGGCTGTGCCTGGAGCGCGGCGCCGTCGCGCCTGGCCTCGCCGGGCCCGACACCGTGCACGGCTCGGAACGCCCGCGCGAACGCCTCGCCCGAGCCGTAGCCGTAGCGCACCGCGATGTCGAGCAGTGTCTCGCCGCCGGCGAGCACCTCGGCGCCCGCGACGGTGAGCCGGCGGCGCCTGATGTACTCGGACAGCGGCATGCCCGCGAGCGCCGAGAACATCCGCCGCAGGTGATACTCCGACGTCACGGCGATCCGTGCGAGCTCGGCCGCCTCGATGCGCTGATCGAGGTTGCGCTCGATGTGCTCCATGGCCTGGTTGAGCTGCTCCAGCACTCCCGGCCTCCTTCCTTTGACGCTCTTCACGCTAGGCAGCGGCCACCTCGGCCGACCCGACATTCTGTGCCCGCTCGGGTCGGGTGCGCGGCAGGCTCCGCCGGCCGCGTGGTGGACGCGGGCCCTCATCGCCGCCACTCTCGAAGAGCTGATCATTTCTCCGCCGTCAACGCCCCCCTCGGGAAAGGCACTTTGGCCCCCATGACACCGTTCCGCCCCGTGCCCGGCTGGCTGGCCGACGCCGTCTTCTACCAGATCTATCCGCAGTCCTTCGCCGACTCCGACGGCGACGGCATCGGTGACTTCAACGGCATCACCGAGCACCTGGACCATCTGGCCTGGCTCGGCATCAACACCGTCTGGCTCAACCCGTGTTTCGCCTCGCCGTTCCGCGACGCGGGCTATGACATCAGCGACTATCTGAGCGTCGCACCGCGCTACGGCACCGGCGACGACCTCGCCGAGCTCGTCGACGAGGCGGGCCGGCGCGGCATCCGGGTGCTGCTCGACCTGGTCGCGGGCCATACCTCCGACCGGCATCCCTGGTTCCGTGCGTCGGCGGACGACCCCGGCGACCACCGCTACATCTGGGCCGGTGAAGGCCTGCCCGGTGGTGTGCCGGGTCGTCCGCCCGGCGGCCTCCACGATGGCTCTCCCGCCGGTCTCCCCGAAGGCTTCGTGGCCTCGCCCGGTTCCCGCCCCGGCGGGTATCTGCCGAACTTCTTCGACTCGCAGCCCGCCCTCAACTTCGGTTACGCCAGGCCTGACCCGGCCGAGCCGTGGCGGCAGGGCGTGGACGCCGAGGGGCCGCGTGCCAACCGGGCCGCCCTGCGCGAGATCATGGACCACTGGCTCCGCCTGGGGCTCGCCGGGTTCCGCGTCGACATGGCGTCCTCGCTCGTCAAGGACGACCCGGACAAGCGGGCCACCGCCGCCGTGTGGACCGAGCTGCGGCACTGGCTCGACGCCGCGCACCCCGGGGCGGTGCTGCTCTCCGAGTGGGGCGACCCGGCGGTGTCCGTGCCCGCGGGCTTCCACGCCGACTTCTTCCTGCAGTTCGGCGGGCCCACCGAGGGCCGGCCGCTGCGCTCCCTGTGGAACAACCGCGCGGGCACCGACCACGACGGCTGGGACCCGGTCGACTGCTTCTTCGACGCCTCGGGCGCCGGTTCACCGCAGATCTTCGCCGAGGCCTGGCGGGAGGTGACGGACGCCCTGGGGAGCAGCGGCCACACCGCGCTGCCCACCGCCAACCATGACTTCGCGCGCCTCAACTGCGGCCCGCGCACCGCCGAGCAGCTGCCCGCGGCCTTCGCCTTCCAGCTGACCTGGCCGACCCTGCCGGCGATCTACTACGGCGACGAGATCGGGATGCGGTACGTGCCGGACCTGCCGGACACCGAGGGCAGCGTCCTCGGGCCGCGCTACAACCGGGCCGGGTCCCGCACCCCGATGCAGTGGGACGACGGCCCGAACGCCGGCTTCTCCACGGCGCCCGCCGAGCGCCTCTATCTGCCCGTCGACCCGTCGCCCGGCCGCCCCACGGTCGCAGCCCAGCGCGCCGACCCGTCCTCACTGCTGCATCTGGTCCGCCGGCTCATCGCGCTGCGCTCGGCCGCGCCGGAGTTCGGCACGGCGTCGGACGTCGAGATCCTGCACCTGGGCCATCCCTTCGCGTATGTACGCGGCGGGCGCTACCTGGTGGTGGTGAACCCGCGCAGGGAGCCTGCCACGGTGACCCTCGACGACCCGCGGGTGCGGCCCGCGCCCGCACTCGAGGCCGCGGGGGTGTCTCTCGGCACGCACACGGTGAGCGCCGCGGGATTCGCGTACGGGATCTTCGATCTGAACGGCTGACGGCGGCCGTCAGCCGTCAGACGTCAGACGTCAGACGTCAGCTGACAGTCATCGACCGACAGTCGACGGCCGTCAGTCTTCGGCTAACAGTCGACGGCGAAAGGCGGCGTGCTCGTGCCCGTGATCCGGTACCGGTCCCACGGGTCGGGATCGGAGAGCTCGCCGCGGGCCTCGCCCTGCGGTGTGCGGATCAGCACCGAACCTCGCTTGCCGCCGAGGGAGTTGACGAGTTCCGCGTCGGCCCCGAGCCTGCCGTACCAGTGGTAGCGGCCGTCGATCGGCTGGAAGTGGCCGCGCAGGCGCACCTCGACGGACCGCTCCTCGTCGTCGAGGACGAGCATGGCGGCGCCGCTGTAGCCGTCGTCGTCATGCTCGTGCTCACGGACCTCTTCGTCGGGGTGCCGGTCGCTCGACCGCTCGTGCGGGCCCTGCTGTTCGTACGCCATGTCATGACTCCTCGTGGGCTGCTCGCGGTGGACGGAAGGTGGGCCTGCGCTGCAGGCCGGACAGGATGTCGTCGGGGCTGACCGGCACATCCGGGTCGATACGGACGCCCTGCTGCGCGAGGAAGCCGTCGATGGCCGACCACACCACGGGGGTCAGGAAGCCGACGGCCTCCTCGCGGGTCATGGACTTGCTCTCGAGCCACCACTCGGCGGTGTGGTGGACCATGCCGACGATCACCTGTGCCATCGGCTCGGCACCCCGGGTGTCGAGCCCGAAGGCATGCAGATACTCGTCGAAGAGCTGCGTGAGCGTGGTCGCGGCGAGGGCCTTGCCGCGCCGGACGCCGGTGCCCTCGCGGCTCGGCCCCGAGGGGATGGTGCGGCTCACCAGCCAGTACAGGTTGGGGTGTTCGTCGAGGACCGAGAAGAACGCGTCGACGGCGCCGCGCACCTGCGCGACCGGGGCGAGCGAGCTGTCGAACGCCGGGACGAGGCGCTCGATCAGGAGCGCCGTGGCCCGCTCGTGCAGCGCCTCCAGGAGATCGGTCTTGCCGCTGAACTGGCGGTACAGCACGGGCTTGCTGACCCCGGCCTCCGCGGCCACCTTGTCGACGCGCAGCTCGGGGCCGTACTTGGTCAGGGCGCGCAGCGCCGCATCGATGAACTCCTCGCGGCGCGCGGCCCGATGGGACCGCCAGCGCTCCTTGCGGCCGTCGGCCGTCCGTCCCTGAGGTCCGCCCTTGACTCCCACACGAGCCAGGTTACATGCTACTTCCGGTAACTGTTACTTCGAGTAACAGGTTCTGGGCATCCCCGAGGAGTGAGCCGCCATGGCCCGAGCACTGCCCCAAGACACGCCCCGCGCCGAACCCCGCACCAAGCCCCAGCCGCCCGTGCCCGACCGGGAGAAGACGGCGGCCAGGCTCCTGGCCTCGTCGGCGAAGAAGTTCTACGACCCCGAGGTCGACATCGACTGGGCCGCACCCCTGGCCGAGGGCAAGGGCTTCATGCTTCCGCACCGCGTCTCCCTCTACGGCACCCCGATGTGGGACCGGATGAGCGAGGAACAGCGCCTGGAACTGGGCAGGCACGAGGCCGCGACCATCGCCAGCGTCGGCCTGTGGTTTGAGATCCTGCTGATGCAGATGCTGTTGAAGGCCGCCTACAACGGCGACCCCACCAAGCGCCATACGCAGTACGCGCTGACGGAGATCGCCGAGGAGTGCCGGCACGTCACGATGTTCGCCCGCTTCGTCGAGCGCATCGGCTGTCCCGCCTACGGCCCGCAGCCCTATGTCCACAAGCTGGCGAAGCTGCTCCCCACGCTCGCCTACGGACCCGCCATGTACGGCTCCATCCTGGTCGCCGAAGAGGTCCTCGACCGGCTGCAGCGCGAGATGGCCGCCGCCGACTCCGTGCAGCCGCTGATGCGGATGGTGAACCGCATCCACATCATGGAGGAGGCCCGGCATGTCACCTACGCCCGCGAGGAAGTCCTGCGCGGCGTAGGCCACTTGGGCCGCGCCGAGCGGCGCTACCAGCAGTTCACGATCGCCCTGGTGTCGTACTTCATCTCCCGCAGCCTGATCCACCCGGACGCCTACGCCGCGGTCGGCCTCGACCCCAAGGAGGCCTGGCGCACCGCGCACGCCAACCCGCACTACCGCGCGACGCTCCTCTTCGGCGGCGAGCGCATCATGCCGTTCCTCGACGACGCCGGCCTCGTCGGGCCGCCGGGAAAGCCGCTGTGGCGCAAGGCGTATCTGCTGCCCTGAGCCGCCCGCGTACGGCGTCGGCCAGGCATGAACCACGATCCGAAGCACGAAGCACGAAGCACGAAGCACGAAGCACCGAAGTGCAGCCCTGAAAGGAACCGTATGGGAACGCGTGAGACGGCGAAGGTGGTGATCGTCGGGACCGGCTTCGCCGGGCTCGGGCAGGCGATCCAGCTCCGCAAGGCAGGCATCGACGACTTCGTGATCCTGGAGAAGGCGCGCGAGGTGGGCGGCACCTGGCGGGACAACTCCTACCCGGGCTGCGCCTGTGACATCCAGTCCCACATGTACTCGTTCTCGTACGAGCAGAATCCCGGGTGGACCCGTTCGTTCTCGCGGCAGCCGGAGATCTTCGCGTATCTGCGCGGCGTCGCCGACAAGCACCGGCTGCGCGAACGCATCCGCTTCGGCCAGGAGATGGTCTCCGCGCACTGGGACGAGGACCGCGCGCAGTGGACCGTCACCACGCGCTCCGGCGACGAGTTCACCGCGCAGTTCCTCGTCTTCGGCGTGGGCGCGCTGCACATCCCGCAGGTGCCGAAGCTGCCGGGTCTTGAGAAGTTCACCGGCCCTGCGTTCCACTCGGCGCAGTGGGACCACGACGCCGACCTGAGCGGCAAGCGGGTCGCCGTGATCGGCACCGGGGCCAGCTCCGTCCAGTTCGTGCCGCAAATCGCCCCGAAGGTCGCGGAGTTGAAGCTGTTCCAGCGCACTCCCCCGTGGATCATGCCGAAGCCGGACCACGCCATGCCGCGCTGGACCCGGGCCATGTTCCGCGCCCTGCCCGCCACCCAGCGGGCGTATCGCGCCCTGCTCTACTCGCTCCTGGAGGCCCGCGCGGTCGGCTTCAACGGGCACCCCGGCCTGATGAAGGCCGGCGAGGCCATCGCCCGCCGCCATATCGCCAAGCACATCACCGACCCCGTCCTGCGCCGCAAGGTCACGCCCGACTACACGATGGGCTGCAAGCGGGTGCTGATCTCCAACGACTACTACCCGGCCCTCAACCGGCCGCACGTACACGTCGAGACCGACGGCATCGCCGAAGTCCGCGAGCGCTCCCTCGTGGACGAGCGCGGTGTGGAGCACCCGGTGGACGCGATCGTCTTCGGTACGGGCTTCCATGTGACCGACGCCTTCGACCACTTGGACATCACCGGGGCCGCAGGCCGTGACCTGGGCAAGCTCTGGGACACCGAGGGCATGCAGACCCATCTGGGCATCACCGTCAACGGCTTCCCGAACCTCTTCTTCCTCCTCGGCCCCAACACCGGGCTCGGCCACAACTCCGTGGTGTTCATGATCGAGTCACAGTCCCGCTATGTCGTCGACGCGATCCGCACGGCCGGCCGACGCCGCGCCACCACGGTCGAGGTACGCCCCGAGGTGCAGGACCGCTTCAACCGTGACATCCAGCGCAAGCTGTCGGAGGGCGTCTGGTCCACCGGCGGCTGCCAGAGCTGGTATCTCGACGCCCAGGGCGTGAACCGCACGGTGTGGCCCGGGTTCTCATGGCGCTACCGGATGAAGACCCGCAAGGCACGGGAGCGGGACTTCGCGTGGACGAGGGACTCGTAGGGGCGGGGCGGCCTGCTTCGGCCCCGGTTACGCGCTCACTTCGACGTCAGATACGCGATCACCATGTCGCCCAGCATCGTGCGGTAGTGGTCCCTGCGGGCGGCCTCCGTGAGGTCGCGGCCGAAGAGGGTGCGGAAGGTGTGCCGGTTGGCGACGCGGAAGAAGCAGAACGAGCTGATCATCGCGTGCAGGTCGACGGCGTCCACATCGGCCGTGAACACCCCCTGCTCACGGCCGTCCTCCAGGATCCGGCCGATCACCTCGATGGCCGGGGAGTTGAGGGAGCCGAGGCTGGAGGCCGAGGCGATGTGCTCGGCCTCGTGGATGTTCTCGATGCTGACCAGACGGATGAAGTCCGGGTGCGCCTCGTGGTGGTCGAAGGTGAGCTCCGCGAGGCGCCGGATCGCCGCGAGCGGGTCGAGATCGTCGACGTCGAGCTGCTGCTCCTGGCGCCGGATCACCGCGTAGGCCCGCTCCAGGACCGCGGTGAACAACTGCTCCTTGCTGCCGAAGTAGTAGTAGATCATCCGCTTCGTGGTCTGGATCCGGGCGGCGATCTCGTCCACGCGGGCGCCGGTGAAGCCGAGCCGGGCGAACTCCTCGGTGGCCACGTCGAGGATCTCCGCCTGCGTCCTGGCCTTGTCCCGGGTGCGCTTGGCGGGCTTCGTCGGCGCGGGCGTCGACGGGGGTACGGCGGCGGCCATGCGGCTCCTCGGTACGGACGGTCCGGCGTCGGCCAGTCTAACGTCGGGGCCGCCGGGCCGGCCGGGGGCCGCCTCCCGTGGATCATGCGCTGTGCTGGCAGGCCTGCTGTGCGGCGAGGCGGATCCCGGCGTTGCGCGCTCCGTAGCCCCGGTAGCCGTCGCCCCGCTGGACCAGTTCGAAGAAGACCCGCCCGAGCGTGGCCGTGTAGCAGTGCAGGAACTCGCCGCTGTCGTCGCGGTCGTAGAGGATGCCCAACTCCCTGAGTGTGTCGATGCGTTGCGGATCGAGGTCGAAGCGGGCCGCCAGGTCGTCGTAGTAGTTGGCGGGGATCGGCAGCAGGCTTCCGCCGCGCTCCCGCACCGACCTGGCGGCCGCGATGACATCGTCCGTGGCCAGGGCGATGTGCTGGGGCCCGGCGCCGTCCGTGTCGGGGCCGGGTGCGACATTGAGGGCGATCCGCACACCGCCGTCGGGGGCGGCGACGGCCCGGCTGCGGCAGAGGCCGTAGGGGTCGGCGAGGTCGAGGCTCTCGTCGGCACCCAGGCCGAGGACGCTGCGGTAGAAGAGGGCGGCCTCGTCGAACTGGTGCCAGGGCTGGGTCAGCGCGATGTGGTCGATGTGCAGGGCGGTGGCGGTGTCCGTCGTCTCGCACGGCGCGGGGGCGAAGTCACCGGTCCAGCTGGGGTGGTCGGGGTGACCGGTGCGGCAGAAGAACAGCTCCGTGCCGTCGGGGGCGGCGACCGCGTCGAGGGGCGCCTCGCCCGTGGCCCGGCGCCGCGGCACCACGGGGGCGAGCAGCGCTTCCGCGCGCTGCGCGGCGCCCGCCGGGCCGGGGGTCTCCAGGCCGATGGCGGTCAGGGCGGGACCGCCACGGCTGTGGCCGCCGGTGTTGAGCAGGATGCGGGCCGCGCCCTGCTCCCACAGCTCGACCGGCTTCGAGGTGTGCCGCCCGGTGCGCGCGAAGCCGAGCGCCCCGAGGAGTCCGCGCACCGGCTCGCTGTCGGCGGCGGCGAGTTCGGCGAAGGCGAAGCCCGAGGGCACCACCGGCGCGGGGGGCGCGGCGAGACCGGCCTGCTCCTCCAGGACGAGCAGCGAGCGCAGCGCGTCGACGGCGGTGGTGGCGGCCCCGGCCTGCCGGAACACGTCGTTGAACACCTCCAGGGAGAGCGGTCCCCGGTAGCCCGCGGCGACCGCCGCCCCGACCACGGCCGCGACGTCGAAGCCGCCCTGCCCGGGGAAGCAGCGGTGGTGCCGGCTCCACTGCAGGACGTCCATCGCCATCAGCGGCGCGTCCGCCAGCTGCAGGAAGAACAGCTTCTCGCCCGGCAGGTCCGCGATGCCCTTCGGGTCCGAGCCACGGGACAGGAGGTGGAAGCTGTCCAGGCAGAGGCCGAGCGCCGGGTGATCGGCGCGCTCGACGATGCGCCAGGCGTGGTCGTACGTACGCACGTGCCGTCCCCAGGCGAGTGCCTCGTACGCGATCCGGATGCCGCGCCGCTGTGCGCGGTCGGCGAGGGTGTGCAGCTGCGCGGCGGCGAGGGCGTCGTCGTCGACGGCGCGCGGGTCCACGCTGGAACAGACCAGGAGCAGGTCGGCGCCGAGCCGTTCCATGAGGTCGAAGGTGCGCTCCGCGCGCCGCAGGTTGCGGGCGGACAGGCCGTCGTCGGGGATGGCCTCGAAGTCGCGGAACGGCTGGTAGAGGTCGATGCCGAGGCCCAGGTCCGCGCAGCGCAGGCGGAGTTCCTCCGGGCTCTGCGGGGCGGCGAGGAGATCGTTCTCGAAGATCTCGACGCCGTCGAAGCCCGCGGCGGCGATGGCGGTGAGTTTCTCGGAGAGCGGGCCGCTGAGCGACACGGTGGCGATGGATTTGCGCATGCTGTCCTCCTTGGGACGGCGGAAGGCGACGGCCGCACGGTCCTGGTCTCTACGAGTACGGACACGCGTACAGGTGCGGGTGCTGGTACGAGTACGGGCTCGCCGCCGGGCCTCAGTGCACCGGGCTTGCCGCGAGCCCCGTGAGGTCGGCGAGCATCTGCTCGGGGTCCGGGGCGAGGCCGGTGAACAGCCGGAAGGCGTCGGCCGCCTGGAAGGCCGCCATGCCCCCGCCGTCGAGTGTGCGGCAGCCCAACGCCCTTGCCTCCAGGAGGAGTTCGGTCTCCAGGGGGCGGTAGACGACCTCGGCGACCCACAGTCCCGGCCGGAGCAGGACGGCGGGCAGCGGCAGGCCGGGGTGGGCGGCCATACCGGTGGGTGTGGCGTGCACCAGGCCGTCGGCATCGGCGACCTGGGCGGTCACGCCGGGCGCCGCCCGCCCCTCGCCGAAGCGCGCGACGAGCGCGTCGGCGAGGGCTGCGGCACGTACGGGATCGGTGTCGCACAGGGTCAGGCGGTCCACGCCGAGGGTGAGCAGGGCGTGCGCCACGGCCGCCCCGGCGCCGCCCGCGCCGAGCTGTACGACATGGCCGGCCGGCGCGTCCGGAAGGCCCCGGGCGAAGGCCTTGGCGAAGCCGGTGACGTCGGTGTTGTGCCCGACGGCGCGCCCGCCACGGAAGACCACGGTGTTCACGGCCCCCAACTCCGCGGCCTCCGGGGCGAGTTCATCCAGATGCTCGATGACCAGCTGCTTGCAGGGATGGGTGATGTTCAGGCCGTCGAAACCCAGGAGGCGGGCGGCCCGCACCAGCTCCCCCACACCTTCGGGCGCGAGCCCGAGGGTGTCGAGGTCGAGGGTGCGATAGAGCAGCCGGATGCCGTGCCGGCCCGCTTCGCGCTCGTGCAGGGCGGGGCTGAGCGAAGGTCCGATGCCGGAGCCGATCAGGCCGGTGAGGTACGAGGGCACCTGTGGACGCCTTCCTGGTGGGGGGAGTTGGGGAATGGAACCGGGGACGGGAACCGGGGGCTGAGGGCCGAGGGCTCAGAGAGCGGCGGACTCGCGCACCCCGGACGGTTCGGCGCCCGGCCGTGTGGCCGCCCGCGAACCGAGCTGTGCCGTCGGGACCCTGTGGGTCTCGCGGCCGGTCGCCACCGCGACGGCGCAGAGCGCGCAGATGGAGGCCGTGAAGATGGCCACGCCCAGCCAGTCGGAGCCGTCGGCGCCCGCGATCTGTTCGGCGAAGGTCACCGCGAACCCGGCGACGGCGAAGCCGATCTGGGTGCCGATGGCCATCCCGGACAGCCGCACCCGCGCGGGGAACATCTCGCCGTAGAAGGAGGGCCAGATGCCGTTGGCCGCGCTGTAGACGACGCCGAAGAACAGCACACCGGTGACGAAGACGAGCGGGTAGCTGCCCGTGGAGATGGCCCACAGGTATACGAAGATCATGACGCCGCAGCCGAGCGCTCCCGTGAGGAAGACGGGCTTGCGGCCGATGCGGTCCGAGAGCCTGGCCCACAGCGGGATGGCGAGCAGGGCCACCGCGTTGGCGCTGCCGTTGACCCAGAGCATGCCGGTCTTGCCGAGCCCCACGTCGTCGCCGGTGGCGTAGGCGAGGGCCCATACCGAGAAGATCGTGCTGACCGTCGCGATCAGAGCGCAGGCGATCACGCGCAGCACGTCCGCCCAGTGGTTCGCGAGCAGTTCGGCGAGCGGCAGCTTCGCCACGTCCTTGGCGGCGGTCGCCTCCTGGAAGACGGGCGTCTCGTCGAGAGTGCGGCGGATGATGTAACCGGCGACCGCGACCAGGGCGCTGAGCAGGAACGGGATGCGCCAGCCCCAGGTGTAGAGCTGCTCGTCGGGCAGTGCGGCGACCGGGATGAAGACCAGGGTCGCGAGAATCTGCCCGGCCTGGGTGCCGTTGAGCGTGAAGCTGGTGTAGTAGCCGCGTCGCCGCTCCGGTGCGTGCTCCAGGGTCATCGCGTTGGCGCCGGCCTGCTCACCCGCCGCGGAAAGGCCTTGCAGGACGCGCATCAGGACGAGGAGTACGGGGGCGACGGTGCCGGCCTGGGCGTAGGTCGGCAGACAGCCGATGAGGAAGGTGGACAGGCCCATCAGGACGAGCGTCCAGACCATGACGGTGCGCCGGCCGACCCGGTCGCCGAAGTGGCCGAGGAACAGGGCGCCGATGGGGCGGGCCGCGTAGGCCACACCGAAGGTGGCGAGCGAGATCAGGGTCGCGGTGGCGGGGTCGTCCGGGTTGAAGAACACCTTGGGGAAGACCAGGGCCGCGGCGCTGCCGTAGATGAAGAAGTCGTAGTACTCGAGCGCGCTGCCGATCCAGGCGGCGAAGGCTGCCTTACGGGGCTTTCCGCCGGGTGGCGGCGACTGCACCTGGGCGGCTTCCGGGTGAGCTGGCACGAGGGCTCCTCGGGAGAGAGGCAGGGGAAGGCAGGAAGGGCGGCGGCTCTCGGAGAGGGGGCGCCGGGGGATGTGCGACCGCATCCTGACGTATGCAGTTAACGCACTAGATAGTTAATTAACTTGCGGGGAATGCTGCCCGGAGGTCTCAGCGGTGTCAATACATCCGGGCGTAACATTCCGCCGCCCTGCCGTGGGTGCCCTTTCCTGGGGGCCTGTCCTGGGTGCCCTTCCCCGGGCGCCTGTCCCGGGCGCCGTGCGGGCCGATCTACATCGCCGTGCGGGCCGATCTACATCGCCGTGCGGGCCGATCGTCATGCGGCCTGCCGGCTCAGAGCTCGCCGTCCTCCTCCAGGACGCGCTGGGCCACGGCGAACGCCGCGTTGGCCGCGGGTACGCCGACGTAGACCCCGGCCTGCAGCAGCACCGCGCCGATCTCCTCGGGGGTGAGGCCGTTGCGTACCGCCGCCCTTACGTGCATGGCCAGTTCGTCCAGATGCCCGTGGGCGGTCAGGGCGGTGAGGGTGACCAGGCTGCGCTCACGGCGGCCGAGAGTGGGGTCGGTCCAGATCTCGCCCCAGGCGTAGCGGGTGATGAAGTCCTGGAACCGGGCGGTGAGTTGAGTGGTGCGCTGCTGCGACCGGTCGACGTGTGTGTCCCCGAGGACGGCCCTGCGGGTGTCCATGCCGCGGCCTGGCCCGGGGGCCTCGAAGTGTCCGCGCAGGGCGGCGAGTACGGCGGCGGGCCGCTCGGCGGGGGCGAGATGGGAGGCCACGGCGAGTTCGGTGAGCGCCGCTCCCGGCACGGCGTCCGCGAGTTCGCGGGCGTGCTCGGGCGGAGTTGCGGGGTCGTCGCGGCCGGCGAGCACCAGGGTGGGTGCGGTGACCGAGGGCAGGTCGGCGCACAGGTCGAGGGCGGCCAGCGCGTCGCAGCAGGCGGCGTACGCGTCCGGGTCGGTGCGGCGCAGATCGTCGACGAGGCGGCGGGCGAGGTCGCCGCCACGGCCCGCAGGCGTGAACCAGCGTTCCGGCGCCGTGTCGGCGACCGCCGCTGTGCCCGACTCCCGTACCAGCGCCGCCCGTTCACGCCATGGTCCGGGCGGGCCGAAGTGCGCGGACGAGCAGATCACGGCGAGGCGGTCGATGCGTTCGGGGTGGTGGGCGGCGAGCCAGAGTCCCACCGCGCCGCCCAGCGAGACCCCGGCGTAGTGGAACCGCTCAAGGCCGAGCGAGTCCGCCAACTCCAGTACCAGCGCGCCCAGTCGCTCGACGGTGGCACCCGGGGCGAGCAGCCCGGCGGGCGACGCTCCGTGTCCCGGCAGATCCCAGCGCACGACACGGAAGGCGGAGCTAAGCTCCGGCGCCACCGCGTCCCACAAGGCGGTCGAGGTGCCGAGCGAGGGCCCGAGCAGCACCGCGGGGCCTCGGGCCGGCCCTTCGCCGCGGTGGTGGAGTGTCTCCGGCACGGCTTCCGTAACGGCTTCCGTCATGGCTCCGGTCCTGGCGTCCGTCATGGCTTATCTGTCCTTGCGCTGTACGGGGTGTATGTCCATGTGCTGTACGGGGTGTGTGTCCTTGTGCTGTGCGGGGTGTACGTCCATGTGCTGTACGGGGTGTGTGCCCTTGTGCTGTACGGGGTGTGTGCCCTTGTGCTGTGCGAGGGCGGCTGATCGGGCCCGGCCGGGTGCCACGGTTCAACTCCGCTTCAGGGCACGGTCGGTGAGGGCCGCGGCGGCTCCGGTGTACCGGGCGGGGTCGGTGAGGGCTTCCAAGTCGAGCCCGCGCAGGGCGGGTTCGGCGGCGAGGGCCTCGGCGAGCGAGCCGTCGCCGGTGCGCGCCTTCGCGGCCGCGTCCGTCACCAGTTCCTTGGCGCGGGCCCGGCCCACCCGGTCGGTGAGGGCGGCGGACAGGCGCTCGGAGACGATCAGACCTCCGGTCAGGCCGAGATGGGCCCGCATCCGCTCGGGGTGGACGCACAGGCCCGTGGCCAGTTCCGCCGCGTCCTGTGCCGCTCCCCCGGCAAGGCGCAGCAGGTCGCGCAACGGTTCCCACTCCGCGTGCCAGGCCCCGGCGGGCCGTTCGTCCTCGGCGGCCACCGATGCGTAGAGGGTGGCGGCGAGCCCGGGTGCGCGGCGCGCGGAGGCCGCGATCAGCGTGGCGCGTACCGGATTCGCCTTGTGCGGCATGGCCGATGACCCGCCGCCCGCGCCCTCGCTCACCTCGCCGGTCTCGGTGCGCGAGAGCACCAGGACATCGGCGGCGGCCTTGCCCAGTGCGCCGGTGGCGAAGGCGAGCGCCCCGGCCAGGTCGGCGACCGGGGTACGCAGGGTGTGCCAGGGCAGCACGGGTTCGGCGAGGCCGAGCTCCCGGGCGTACGCGGCGGCGAGCCGCGGGCCCACGGGCCCGTCCGTGGGCCCGTCCGTGAGCCTGTCGGCCGCCGCGGCGTAGGCGTCGAAGGCCGCCAACGTCCCTGCGGCGCCGCCCAGTTGGACGGGGAGGACGGCGCGTACGGCACGCAGCCGGTCCCGGGCGTCGAGTGTCAGTGCGCGCCAGCCCGCCGCCTTCAGGCCGAAAGTGGTCGGAACGGCGTGCTGAGTGAGGGTGCGCCCGGGCATCGGGGTGTCGCGGTGCCGGGCGGCGAGTGCCGCCAACGCCTGGGCGGTGCGCTCCAGTTCGGCGCAGGTCAGGGCCAGGGTCCGGTCGGCGACCAGCATCGCGGCCGTGTCGAGGATGTCCTGGCTGGTGGCGCCGCGGTGTACATACGGGGCGCAGTCGGCGGGTACGGCGGCGGCGAGATCGGCGGCCAGCGGGATCACGGGGTTGCCGCCGGAGCGGCCGCGCACCGCCAGGCCCCGTACGTCGAAGCGCTCGGCGCGGGCGGCCTCCGTGACCGCGTCCGCCGCCCGCGCGGGCGCCAGGCCGAGCGCCGCCTGCGCCCGCGTGAGTGCGGCCTCGGCGTCGAGCATGGCCTGCAGGAACGCGGTGTCGGATGTGGCGGCCTCGGCGGCCGAGCCCGCACGGCCCGGGGCGAGCAGGCCGACGTCGGGGCAGTGCTCGTCGAGACGGTCGCCGTCAGGGCCGTCGGCACCGGACCGGCCGTCGGCACTGGACTGGCCGTCGCCACCGGACCGGCCGTCGGCACCGGGCTGCTCGTCGTGCGTCATGTGAACTCCAGGAACACCGTCTCGGCCGCCCCCTGCAGCCGGATGTCGAAGCGATAGGTGGCATGCGGCTCGGGGGCCGCGAGCAGGGTCGCACGCCGCTCGGCCGGGAGCGCGGCGAGCAGCGGGTCACCGGCCGTGGCACCGGCGTCGTCCGACAGGTAGACGCGGGTGAACAGGTGGTGCGTGAGTCCGCGCGCGAAGACGCACACGCTCAGGTAGGGAGCGGCGGCGCCGCGGCGCCCCGGGCGCAGGGTGCGCACCGCCCAGTGGCCGTCGGCGTCGGTGGGTACGCGGCCGAAGCCGGTGAAGTCCACACCGTTGCGGCCCAGGAACCCGCCGGTCACCGGGTCGCGGCGCAACGAGCCGCCGGTGCGCGGCAGTTCACCGTCGGGCCCCGGGCCCCAGAACTCCAGGAGCGCGTCGGGGACGGGGGCACCGTCGCCGTCGAGGACCAGGCCGTGCACGGTGACCGTGTCCGGGTGCCCGGCCGGAGCGATGTCCGCACCGCCGGGGAAGGGCAGCGCGTAGCCGTAGAAGGGGCCGATCGTGTGGGACGGCGTGGGCAGTGCGGGGGTGGCGGACGTCATGTCAGCGGCCCTCCTCGATCCAGGTGGCGGCGGGGCCGTCGAGCACGATGTCCCAGCGGTAGCCCAACGACCATTCCGGCGTGGACCGTTCATGGTCGTACGCGGCGACCAGGCGCCGGCGCGCGGACTCGTCGGTGACGGACTGCAGGATGGGGTCGTGGGCGAACAGCGGATCGCCCGGGAAGTACATCTGCGTGACGAGGCGCTGGGTGAACGCGCTGCCGAACAGCGAGAAGTGGATATGCGCGGGCCGCCAGGCGTTGGTGTGGTTGCGCCACGGGTAGGCGCCCGGCTTGATGGTGGTGAAGCTGTACGAGCCGTCGTCGCCGGTCAGCACACGGCCCACGCCGGTGAAGTTGGGGTCGAGGGGCGCGGGGTGCTGGTCGCGCTGGTGGGCGTAGCGGCCGGAGGCGTTGGCCTGCCACAGCTCGATCAGCTGGCCGCGTACGGGCCGCCCTGCACGGTCGAGGAGCCGCCCGCCGACGGTGATGCGCTCCCCGAGCGGCTCGCCCTGGTGCTGCCGGGTGAGGTCGCTGTCCAGTGCCGTGACATCGGTGACGCCGAAGGCGGGCGAGACCAGCTCCACGGCCTCGGGGTCCTTGCCCGCGTCGATGGCGACGAGCGGCTGCCCGGGGTGGCGCAGGGCGCTTGAGCGGTAGGGGGCGTAGTCACGGTCCGGGTGATGGCTGCGCGGTCCGCCTTCGGCGACCCTCTTCTCGTAGGCCTCGCGAAGGGCCGTCATCTCCCGGTCGATATCGGCCTGGCTCTCGGGCCCGGTGCGCGGCCGGGGCACGGCCCGCGCTGCGCTTCCGGTCCCGCTGTCACTCACACTCATCATGGTCAACTCCCTTGTCTGCCGCTCCAGTACGAGGACCGGGCGGTCTACCGCCCCAGCACAAGGACCGGGTCGTCTACCGCTCCAGTACGAGCGCGAGGCCCTGGCCGACGCCGATGCACAGGGTCGCCACGCCGGTGCCGGAGCCGCGCCGCGCCAGCTGGTGGGCGACGGTGCCGGCGAGCCGCGCACCGGAGGCGCCGAGCGGATGGCCGAGGGCCAGGGCGCCGCCGAGCGGGTTGAGGACCGCCGGGTCGAACTCGGGCCACTCGGCGAGGCAGCCGAGCACCTGGGCCGCGAACGCCTCGTTCAGCTCCAGAGTCGACAGATCGTCAAATCCCTTTCCCGCTTTGGCCATTGCACGGCGTACCGCCTCGACGGGGCCGAGCCCGAAGTAGTGCGGTTCGACCGCGGTGACCGCGGAAGCCGACACCCGGGCGAGGGGCTCACGGCCACTGGCCTTCAGTCCCTCCTCGTCGACGAGGAGCAGCGCGGCGGCGCCGTCGTTCAGCGGCGAGGAGTTGCCCGCGGTGACCGTGCCTCCCTCGGCCCGGAACGACGGCTTCAGCCGCGCCATGGCATCCGGTGAGCCGTCCTCGCGGATGGATTCGTCGCGCGCGAAAACCACCGGGTCGCCCTTGCGCCGCGGCACGTCGACCGGCACGACCTCGGCGTCGAAGAGGCCGTCGCGCCAGGCCTGTGCTGCCTTCTCGTGGGAGCGCAGGGCGAAGGCGTCCTGCTCCGCGCGGCTGATCTTGTGCTTTTCCGCGATGAGTTCGGCGCTCTCGCCCAGCGGCACGGTCCACTGCGGGTCCATCCGCGGGTTGACCATGCGCCAGCCGAGCGTGGTCGAGTACAGCTCGGCGTGCCCCGCCGGGAAGGCCTTCCCGCTCTTGGGCAGGACGTACGGGGCGCGGGTCATCGACTCCACTCCCCCGGCGACGGCGACGGAGAGATCACCGAGCGCGATGGCCCGCGCGGCCTGCACGACGGCCTCGAGCCCGGAGGCGCACAGCCGGTTGACACTCACGCCGGGAACCGTGACGGGCAGCCCGGCGAGGAGGGCGGCCATCCGGCCGACGTTGCGGTTCTCCTCGCCCGCGCCGTTGGCGTTGCCGAGGTATACATCGCCGATCCGGGACGGGTCCAAGTCGGGTGTACGGGCGAGAAGTTCACGGATGGCGTGGGCCGCGAGGTCGTCGGGGCGGACGGTCGCGAGCGCGCCGTCGTAGCGGCCGACCGGGGTGCGGACGGCATCGAGGATGTAGACGTCCCGCAGGCTCATCGTCGTGCTCCTTCCCCGGCCGCGCCGGCGGCATCGGCCGCACCCGGTCCGGACGCGGCGGCCGCTCCCGCGCCGGGCGCACGGCCCTCGCCGTCCCGTGCCCGTACGCCGTCGTCGATACGCAGCGTCGCCGCCGTGCGCGCGGTGATCTCGGCGGCTGTGACTCCGGGGGCGCATTCGACGAGGAGCAGTCCGTCGTCGGTGATGTCGAGGACGCCGAGGTCGGTGATGATGCGGTCGACGCAGGCCTTGCCGGTCAGGGGCAGGGTGCACTCCTCGACGAGTTTGGGGCTGTCGTCCTTGGCGGTGTGGGTCATGGTGACGATCACCCGGCGGGCGCCGTGCACCAGGTCCATGGCGCCGCCGATCCCGGTCACCAGCTTGCCGGGCACGGCCCAGTTGGCGAGGTCACCGCGGGCCGAGACCTGCATCGCGCCGAGCACGGCCACATCGATATGGCCGCCGCGGATCATGCCGAAGGACAGCGCCGAGTCGAAGTACGCGGCCCCGGGAAGGACCGTGACGGTCTCCTTGCCCGCGTTGATCAGATCCGGGTCGACCTCGTCCTCATACGGGTAAGGGCCGGTGCCCAGGATGCCGTTCTCCGACTCCAGGACCACCCGCACACCCTCGGGCAGATGCCCGGGGATCAGCGTCGGCAGCCCGATACCCAGATTCACATACTCGCCATCACGCAGCTCACGGGCCGCGCGGGCGGCCATCTCCTGCCTGCTCCAGCTCACCGGGGCCGCACCGTCCTCTGCTCGATCCGCTTGTCGGCCGCCTGCGCGGGGGTGAGCGCCACGACCCGCTGCACGAAGATGCCCGGCAGATGCACCTGGTCGGGGTCGATGGCACCGGGCTCGACCAGCTCCTCGACCTCGGCGACCGTGACCCGTCCCGCCATCGCGGCCAGCGGGTTGAAGTTGCGCGCGGACTTGTTGAACACCAGGTTGCCGTGCCGGTCGCCCTTCGCTGCCCGCACCAGCGCGAAGTCGGTGCGGATCCCCCGCTCCAGGACGTGGTCCACGCCGTCGAAGTCGCGTACCTCCTTGGGCGGTGAGGCCAGGGCGACGCCGCCCTGGCCGTCGTAGCGCCAGGGCAGCCCGCCCTCGGCGACCTGGGTGCCCACGCCAGCGGGGGTGTAGAAGGCGGGGATACCGGCGCCGCCCGCGCGCAGCCGCTCGGCGAGGGTGCCCTGCGGGATCAGTTCGACCTCCAGCTCACCGGCGAGGTACTGGCGGGCGAACTCCTTGTTCGCGCCGATGTAGGAGCCGGTGACACGGGCGATCCGCCCGGCCGCCAGCAGGATCGCGAGGCCGGACTCCAGCGCGCCGCAGTTGTTCGACACCACCGCCAGTCCACTCGCCCCGGTGTCGTACACCGCCTCGATCAGTGTGTTCGGCACACCGCTGAGCCCGAAACCGCCGACCGCGAACGACACACCGTCACGGACATCGGCCACCGCCTCGGCAGCCGAAGCCACCACTTTGTCCATCTTTCCGCTCCCGACCCTTCTGCTCCCGGCGCACTGCGGCGCTCCGGGGGCGAGGTGCTCCGGGGGCACCCCTGTCGACACCCCGAGAAATTACTCAGTGCACTGACTATCTCTCTACAAGCCGGAAGTGTGGCATCATGACAGCGCAGGGTCAAGACCCTCAGTACAAGGAGCATTCAGGGAGCCGGCCGGGCCGGTGCCCACCCGACGGGAGGACTGCCGTGCCCGCGCTCGACCTCAGTACGCACCCGGGCCATCTGGCCCGGCGGCTGCAGCAGGCACACACCCTGCTGTGGACCACCATCGTCTCGGAGGACGTCACGTCACCGCAGTTCGCCGTGCTCAACGCGCTCGCCGGCGAGGACGGGCTCGACCAGCGCACCGTGGGCGAGCGGGTCGGCCTCGACCGCTCCACCGTCGCCGAAGTGGTCCGCCGTCTGGTCGGCCGCGGCCTGGTCGACAAGGTCCGCGACACGAAGGACGGGCGCCGTTCGGTGCTGTGCGCCACCGAGGAGGGCAGGCGCACACACCGCAGGCTCTCCGGCCGCACGGCCCGGATGAACCAGATCTTCCTCGCGCCGCTCGACCCGCAGGAGCAGTCCACGTTCCTCGAACTCCTGCAGCGCGTCGCCGACGCGGCCGAAGGGCTGCGCAATCCGGCGGAGCAGGGTGTGCGGGTCACGCGGAGCGCGGCGGCGGAGCAGGGTGTGCTGCACGGAGCGGTGCAGTCGGCGTCCTGAGACGCCGTCAGTTCGCCCCGTCCACAGGGGCGGTGGGACGATCGGGCACCGGCGGCCAGGGCGGGCGGTGCTCGGCGGGCAGCACGGCGAGGGCCTGCCCGACCGTCTTGTGGACCGGAAGCAGATCCGAACTGCCGGTCAGGGCAAGGAGTTCGGTGACACGCCGCCCCGCACCCGCGAGCAGGACGAGGCGCTCACGGCGGCGCAGCAGCCACCGCACGGCAAGCAGACAGCCCAGGCCGCGGGAGTCGCAGAACGTCAGCGCGGTCACATCCAGGATCAGATGCCGGTGCCCGTTCTCGACGAAGGCACCCAGGGCGCGCAGGAAGGTCTGCTCGGCCGTGTGGTCCAGTTCGCCGCTGACTCGCAGCACCACACAACCGTCACTGCTCGAGAGTTCGGCGACCGTCGCGCGCCGGGCCTGTGCGCTCATCGCACCTCCACCCGGACATCGTAGGGAGCGGCCGCACCCCGCACTCGCGGTATGCGGTATCCGGCCGAAGTGAGACGACCACGGTTCTTTCGTCCCGTCAATGAGGAAAGCTCCGGTTCCGCTGTACGGTCGCCCCGAGTTCGGCCAGCATGATCGGGACAGTACGCGGGGTGTGGACGCGAGCGGGGGTACGAGGTGGACGACGGGCACGACGGCTGTGGCACTCAGGCACGCGAACGCGAAGAAGTCGCCTATGTCTGTGACCAGTTGGACTACATCCGTACGACCTTGGAGCGTTACGGCAGCGAAGGCCCCGAACCGCTGGAGCGCGCGCTGGGGGCGCTGCGCACCGGCGCGCCCGCCGGGGAGCGCCTCCGCGCGCTCCACGAGGCACTTCTCGCCGCGGGGGACGCCGCCGGTCTGCACGGCCAGGCGCGGGGCCCGAACCTCAGCGGCTTCGACGCTCCCGTGCCCGGGACCTGGGTGCTGCTGTGCCCGACGGGCCGGTGCGCGCGCTACGCCTGGCCCGACGGCCAGGGCAGCCCCGGCGCCCCTGCCCCTGCCTCGTCCTCTGCCGCCGTGTCCGCCCCGCCGTGCCGGATCAGCGGCGAGCCGCTGCGCAGAGAACGGCTGTAGCGGTGGGCGGATTCCTCAACGCCCTGGGCCAGAAGCTCGCCGAGCGCTGGCTGACGCTCCTGGTCCTGCCCGGGGCGCTGTTCCTGGCCGCCGCCACCGCGGCCCGCGTACTCGGCCAGGCCCACGCCCTTGACCACCGCCGCCTCACCGGCCGGATCACCGAGTGGGCCCAGGCCCCCGCCGCGTCCACGGTGGGCGGACAGGTGATCCTGCTCGGTGCGGTGCTCGCCGCCGCGGCGGCCGTCGGCCTTGCCGCGCAGGGTCTTGGGTCGCTCGTCAAGGGCGCCGCCCTGGCCGCCGACTGGCGCACCTGGCCGGCCCCGCTGCGAGGCTGGGCCCGCGGGCTCGTCACCCGGCGCCGCGCCCGCTGGGCCGCCGCCGCCCGTGAATACCGCCGCCAACTGGACGCCGACGCACGCGCGTTGGCCCGCTCCGGGCGCCGGGCCGACCCCGCGCCGCGCCGGGCCGCGCACCACGCGATGCGGCGCGTCGCCGCCGAGGAGCCCGACCGCCCCACCTGGAGCGGCGACCGCATCCATGCTGCTGCCGTACGCCTGGATCGCGACGACCACCTCGACCTGCCGCTGGTGTGGCCGCACGTATGGCTCCTCCTCCCCGAGACCACGCGTGCCGACATCACCGCGGCCGAGCAGGCCCTCGCCCGCGCCACCACGCTGGGCGGCTGGGCCCTGTTGTACGCACCGCTCGCCGCGTGGTGGTGGCCGGCCGCCCCGGTCGCCGTCGCCGTCGCGCTGACCGCGAGACATCGCGTGCGCGGCGCCGCGGACACCTATGCCCGGCTCGTCGAGGCGGCCGCCCGCCTGCACACGAACGACCTGGCCGCCCAGCTCGGCATCGAACCGCCGGGCCCTTCCGGCCCGCCCGTCGGCGAGACCCTCACCCAGCGGCTGAGCCCCGGCACGCCACTGCCGGCTCCCGCCGAGGAGACACCACCGGGAACGGACCACGGCTGACGCCCCGGCCACCACCACGACCACGGCTCCGGCCTCCCTCCCGACCGCCGTCCCCGCCGCCCTCCCGGCCACGGTCCCGGGCGCCCTCCCGGCCGCCGTCACGACCGCAGTCCCAGCCGCCCTCCCGGCCACCGTCACGACCGCAGTCCCGGCCGCCCTCCCGGCCGCTCTCCCGGCCACGGTTCCGGCCGCCGTCACGACCGCAGTCCCAGCCGCCCTCCCGGCCACCGTCACGACCGCAGTCCCGGCCGCCCTCCCGGCCGCTCTCCCGGCCGCTCTCCCGGCCACGGTTCTGGCCACCGTCACGACCACGGTCCCGGCCGCCCTCCCGGCCACCACCACGACCACGGCTCCGGCCGCTCTCCCGACCGCCGTCCCCGCCGCCCTCCCGGCCACGGTCCCGGGCGCCCTCCCGGCCGCCGTCACGACCGCAGTCCCGGCCGCCCTCCCGGCCACGGTCCCGGGCGCCCTCCCGGCCACCGTCACCACCGCTGCCCGAAGGCGCCCCCTGGCTGCGCCCGTTGTACTTCCGCACCACCCGCAGACGCGGTCCGTGGCGCCAACTCCCGCCGTACGCTGGCGACATCGGCCGGAGCCTCGCCCCCTGAGGCAACCAGGTGCGGCGGCTCCCGCCCCCTCGCGCTCTCGCGGCGCTCCCGGCCGGGCACCTCCCGCTCCCCCGGCCGAGGCCGTGAGGGCGGGAAGGCGCCGCACAGGTGTTGGGGAGACACATCTGCCGCGCCTGCGGCCGCCACCGGCCGGGCAGTAGGGGACGGTGGCGGCCGCGCAGTCCTTCTCCGCCCGCCTTGTCGCTCACCTCAGCGCCAGCTGGACGATGGCCACCGTGCCGACGGCCACGATGAGTCCGCGCAGCACGGCAGGCCTGAGGCGGCGGCCCACCGCGGCCCCGAACTGGCCGCCGATGGCCGAGCCGGCGGCGAGCAGGCCCACGGCCGCCCAGTCGAAGTCCGCGACAGCGAGGAAGAAGAGGGCGGCGACGGTGTTGACGAGGGCTACGAGCACGTTCTTGACGGCGTTGAGGCGCTGCAGGCCGTCGTCGAGGAGCATGCCCATCAGGGCTACGTAGATGATGCCCTGGCCTGCGGCGAAGTAGCCGCCGTAGACGCTGGCGAGCGTCAGCCCCGCGAACAGCGGCAACCCGCCGTCGGGGCACGCGGTTCCGCCGGTGCGTTCGCGGCGCCTCCGCAGCTTCCCGCTGATCCAGGGCTGCAGGACGACCAGGACGAGGGCGAGGCCCACCAGGACCGGCACGATCGTCTCGAACGCCGAGGCGGGCAGGGCGAGCAGGAGCGTGGCGCCGGCGAATCCCCCGAGCAGGGCGCCCGCGCCGAACTTCAGGATGCGCCTGCCCTGACCGCCGAACTCCTTGCGGTAGCCGATGGCCCCGCTGATCGCACCGGGAACCAGGCCGAGCGCGTTGGACACGGTGGCGGTCACCGGTGAAAGTCCGGTCGCGAGGAGCACGGGGAACGTGATCAACGTCCCCGACCCCACAGCGGTATTGACGGCCCCGGCCCCGACCCCCGCCCCGAAGACGGCCACCATCTCCCCCGGCGTCACGCGAACTCACGGCGGGCAGGGCCAAACGGCTTCGGGGAAGCCCGGTGCGGTTCGTCGTGCCCCAAAGGGGCGCGGGGAACTGCGCGACCAGCCACGACGCACCCGCAGGTGTATACCGGACTTCCCGCGGAGCGCTCGGCGGAGCGGGCGCGTACCGCACCGGGGGGCGAACTCCCCTTGCACGCAGGGCTCTTGGAGCAAGCGGCACTCCCGGTGCCGGCCCGGGGCACCGGGAGGGCGCGGCTCACCGTGCGGGCCCGGCCGGTCGCCGCGTGCGTCGTGCTCGTGGTGCGGGTGGCGTTCATGGTGCCGAGCATAGGAATCGGATGCTTCGGCGATGGCCGAAGGGTGGCGTTGCGAGAATGGGCGGCATGAACGATCAGCGCAGCCGTGGGGCGGGCCCCGATCTGGCCGCTGTGGCGGGGCTCCTGGCCGATGCCACGCGGGCGAGCTTCTGCTGGGCGCTGCTCGACGGCCGGGCGTGGACGGCGGGTGAACTGGCCCGCCATGCGGGAGTGTCCGCACCGACCGCGACCGGGCATCTGCACCAACTGGTGCGCGGCGGGCTGCTCGCCGAGGAACGTCAGGGCCGGCACCGCTATGTGCGGCTCGCCGGCCCGCATGTCGCGGAGCTGCTCGAGAGTCTCGCCTCGATGGCGCCGGACCGCCCCTCACCGCCCCGGTCGCTCTCGGCCTCCGGGCGCCGCCGGGCCCTCGCGCACGCCCGCACCTGCTACGACCACCTCGCCGGCACCGTAGGCGTGGCGATCACCGACGGCCTGACGCGGCGAGGCTTCCTGGAGTGGGGGCACGGGCTCAGGGTCACCGGCGCCGGAGAGGCCTGGTTCGGCGAGCTCGGCATCACGCCCTGGAAGGACACGCGCCGGCCGCCCGTACGGTCGTGCCTGGACTGGACGGAACGCCGCCCGCACCTGGCCGGCGCCCTCGGTGCCGCTCTGTGCCGGCACGCGTTCGACGCCGGCTGGATCCTTCCCGTCGGCACGACGCGCGCCGTGGCCCTCACCGCCACAGGACGCGGCGCCCTCCGCGACCACCTCGGCCTCACCACGGAATCCCCCACGCCGACCGGCTGACGGCCCCGGCCCGCAGCGGCCACCGCGTGACCGCGCCGCGGATTCCCCCGCTCACACCGGCTGACGGTCCCGGCCCGCAGCGGCCCGGAGGCCGGCGATTACGATGGGCCGCCGTACGCCACACGCGGTGGCGGGTACGGCCGGAGGGAGGCGGACATGGCACGGCACCGAGACGACGGGGAGCAGCGTTCCCGGCGGGGGCAGGGCGAGCTGGAGGCACAGGTGCTGTCCGCGTTGCGTGCGGCCCCAGGACCGGTGACCGCGGGCTGGGTGCAGCAGCGGCTCGGCTCGGACCTCGCGTACACCACCGTCATCACCATCCTGACCCGGCTGCTCGCCAAGGAAGCGGTGACCCGGAAGCGGGAGGGGCGGGCCTTCGTGTGGACGTCGGCCGCCGACGAGGCGGGCCTCGCGGCGCTGCGCATGCGCCGGATGCTCGATGCCGAGGCGGACCGGCAGGCCGTGCTCGCCAGCTTCGTGACCACCCTGTCGCCCGATGACGAGGAGCTTCTGCGCGGCCTCCTCGGCGCGGCCGCCGAGGACGACCCGGAGAGCTGAGGCGCTGTGGGGGTCTTCGTCTTCCTGCCGCTGGTCCTGCCCCTGACGGCCTGGCCGATCGCGCGCCTCGCCCAGCAGCATCTGCATCCGCGCACCAGCACCCGGCTGCTGTCCTGGGTGGCCGGTGTGATGGCCGTGTGCAGCACCTTGTGCCTGTGTCTGCTGATGGTGGTGGGTACCGCGCAGCTGCCCGGCAACCCCCTGCCCGACGGCTGGTCGGACCAGGAGGTACGGGACGCGGTGCCCTATGACGAGATCGCGGGGCGGGCCGCCATCCCCGCGCTGCTCGCCGTCGCCGTGGCCTGCGCCGTCGCGCTGTGGCGCCAGCACCGGGTACGCCGCCGTGCTCGGGCGGCCCTCGCCGGACTGCCCGATACGCCCATCGCCGTACTGCCGGACACGGCTGCGTACGCCTACGCGCTGCCCGCCAAGGGGCGGCCCGCCCCGGGGCGCGGTCGCCGTGAGCGGCCGCGGCGGACGCGGCGGCCCGGCGGCCGGGTCGTGGTCACCACCGGGATGCTCGCCGGCCTGAACTCCCCCGAGCGGCGGGCCCTGTTCGCCCATGAGCGCGCCCATCTCGCCGCCCGCCACCACCGCTTCCTGCTGGCGGTCCGCCTCGCCGCCCGCGCCAACCCGTTCCTGCTGCCCCTGCGTACCGCCGTCGTCTACAGCGCCGAACGCTGGGCCGACGAGGACGCGGCACACGCCGTGGGCAGCCGCAGGGCCGTGGCCCGTGCCATCGGCAGGGCCGCCCTGATCTCCCGCCCGGGGCCGGCGCCCGCGCTGCCCGCCCTGGCCGCACCGGGCCCGGTTCCGCGCCGCGTGGCGGCCCTTCTCGGTCCCGCGCCCGCGGTGCGGAGCTGGCCGCCGCTGTGGACCGCGGTCGGGCTCGCCGCCCGGACGGCGGCCGTCGGCACCGCGCTGTCGGCGATGTCGTCGGCGAACGCCGCGGTCGCGCTGTTCCAGGTGCTGCAAGCCGCGACGCCGCTGTAACTCCCCCCGGGGCGGGCCGCGTTCGGCCGGACGCGGTTCCGCCGAACACGGTTCGGGCGGTCCCGGCGGGCGTCCTGCCGGGTCACGCGCCGCTCAGAGGCCGAACTCGTGCGGCGGCAGATCCAGGGCGTAACAGGCTTCGCGTACGACCTGCTGCTCGTCCTTGTCGAAGTCACCGTCCGCACCGCCGATGACGATACCGATCTGGATCACCGCGCGGGCCTCGGCGGGCTTCTTCTTCGCCTTGGCGACCTCCTGCAGCACGCTGACCCGGCCGAAGTCGAAGTCGGCGGACAGCTTGTCGCAGTTGCCGTCGAAGCGGCGCTGCAGATCGTCGGCAGGGAAGTTCTGCAACACGTCGTTGGTGGCGATGAGTTGGGCCACCTTGCGGCGCTCGGAGGGGTCGATGGTGCCGTCGGCGGCGGCGACCAGGGCGCACATCGCCATGGACGCGTCGCGGAAGGCACCGCTCTTGAGGTCGTTCTTCTTCGCGACCAGCTGCGTCTGCATCTGGGTGGCGGTTTCCTTGAAACGGTCGAGCAGGCCCATGAGTTCTCCGTGGTTCTCCGTACGATCCGGAACGGCTTACTTCTACAACACTGTAGAAGTTAACAGGTGGGGCGCGCCCGCGAGCCCCAGGGGTGTCCGATCCCCCTCCCCAGCCGATTCACAGCCTCGACACCGGGCCTTCACAGGGCCATGCTCTTTCCTGTTTCCGGTAGCCACCCTCAGTTCCCGCCCCCGGACGCCGTTTCCGGTCCCCTGCCAAGAGATCGCTGGAGTGAGTCGCACCATGGAAGACGACGAAGTACCGGGCGGCGCGGGGCTGTTCTCGCGGGTGCCGGTCGCCAAGGTGCGGCGCACCCGCTACGACACCGCGGTGCTCGCGGCGGTCATCGTGGCCGCCCTGGTGTTCACCGCGGCGTTCATGCGGGGGCTCTTCGCTCTGGCCGAACTCGTCGCGGAATGACGGCAGTCGGGGGCCGGGGGCTCTCGACGTGACCCGGAGGCGCCCGGAGCGGGCCGGAGGTGCTCGGCCTGGGCCGGGGCGCTCAGCGCCAGTCGGGCGCGCCGTTGACCGGCGGCAGCGCCGCCTCGATCTTCGTCCGGATCTCCCGCATGACGGCAACGATCCGGGCCTCGTGGTCCGCGTCGAGCCGTGCCACCGGCACCGAGCAGCTGATCGCGTCCACCGCGGGCGCCGTATAGCGCAGGGCGAAGCCGAAGCCGGCGATACCGGTCACGGTCTCCTCGCGGTCGACGGAGTAGCCGCGTGCACGGATCCGGGCCAGGTCGGCGACGAGGGCGGCCCGGTCCGTGTGGGTGTTCTCGGTGCGGGCCGCCAACGGGTCGGCGGGCAGGGGTAGTTCACCGTCGGGTCGCTCCGCGAGCAGCGCCTTGCCGAGGGCGCCCGCGTGGGCGGGGATCCGCCGGCCGACCCGGCTGAGCGTGCGCGCGTACTCGTGGGACTCGCGGGTGGCGAGGTAGACGACGTCGGAGCCGTCGAGCCGGGCCAGGTGGATGGTCTCGCCGAGCGCGTCCGAGGCCTCGTCGAGATAGGGGCGGATCGCCCGGACACGCTGGTCACTGTCGAGATAGCTGGTGCCGGTGAGCAACGCCCGGATACCGATGCCGTAGAGCGAGCCGGTGGTGTCGGTGCGCACCCAGCCGCAGTCGATGAGGGTGCGGAGCAGTTCGTACATGCTGCTGCGCGGCACCCCGAGCGCCTCGGCCAGTTCGTCCAGGCGCGAGGGCCGATCGCCCCGCTCCGCGAGGAGTTCGAGCAGGGCGACGGTGCGCGCCGCCGACTTCACCGCACGCGCCCCGGCACCTTCCGCACGCGCACCTCGCGGACGCGGGCCCGCACTTCCCGCACGCGCCCCCGCGTTCTCCGTCGCGGGCCGCGCCCCCCTGCTCTGCGTCATGGACCGATCGTAAATCGGCCGCCGCACACCCATTGACCCCGTCAGGTTCACGAATCTAATCTCCGTTCCCATATATAGACGCCGTCTGGATATCCGGATGGAATCGAGCCCGCGATCTGCGGGCCTGCGCCATGTTCGAAGGAGAACTGACGTTGCCTCTGCTCGTCGTCGGGATCAGCGTCGTGGTCCTGCTGCTGCTCATGACCCGGCTGAAACTCAATGGCTTCGCCGCTCTGCTCCTGGTGGCGGTGGGCGTCGCCCTGGTGCGTGGCATCCCCGTGGCCGAGATCCCCGAGGTCCTCTCCGAGGGCATCGGGGGCCAGATCGGCGACACCATGCTGACCATCGGGCTCGGCGCCATGGTCGGCCGCGTCATGGGGGATTCGGGTGCGGCGCAGCGCATCGCCGGCCGGCTCCTCGACTCCTTCGGCCCGCGCTGGGTGCAGGTGGCGATGGTCGTCGCGGCCATGCTCATCGGCGTGACGATGTTCTACGAGGTCGCCTTCGTCATCATCGTCCCGGTCGCGTTCACCCTGGTCCGGGTCACCGGGGCCAGTCTGCTGTGGGTCGGCCTGCCGATGTCGATCGCCCTGTCCACGATGCACAGCTTCCTGCCGCCGCACCCCGGGCCCACCGCCGTCGCCGCGACCTTCCATGCCTCCGCCGGACTGACGCTGTTCTACGGCCTGTTCATCGCCGTTCCGATCGGCGCGCTCATCGCCCTGGTCTGGCCGCGGCTGCCCTTCGTACGGCGGATGAACCCGGAGCTGCCCAAGGGCCTGGTCAGTGAGCGGGTCTTCGAGGACTCCGAAATGCCCGGCATGGGCTGGTCGTTGTCCGTGGCGCTCTTCCCCGTGGTGCTGATCGCCGGGGCCGCCGTGACCGATATGGCCGCCGGGCACGGCAATCCGTTCCTGCACTTCGTCGCCTTCATCGGCTCCGCGCCCATCGCGCTGCTGCTCACCCTGCTCCTCGCGATGTGGGCGTTCGGTCCGCGAATCGGCCGCAGCCTGTCGGAGGTCGCCGACTCCTGCAAGTCGGCGGCATCGGCGATGGCGATGATCCTGCTCGTCATCGGGGCCGGCGGCGCGTTCAAACAGGTGCTCGTCGACGGCGGGATATCCGACTACATCAAGGACGCCACCGACGGCTGGTCGATCTCACCGGTCATCCTCGCCTGGCTCATAGCCGCCATCCTGCGTGTGGCACTCGGCTCGGCGACCGTCGCCGTCGTCACCGCGTCGGGCGTGGTCCTTCCGCTGCTCGCGGGCAGCGGCGTGCAGCCGGAGGTCATGGTGCTCGCCGTCTCCTGCGGTTCGATCGCCTTCTCGCACGTCAACGACCCCGGGTTCTGGATGTTCAAGGAGTACTTCAACCTCTCCGTGATCGACGCGATCAAGGCCCGCACCACCTATACGACCGTGCTCGCGGTCCTGGGCCTGGGCGGGGTGCTGGCCCTCGAAGGGGTGCTCAACGCCCTCGGCCTCTGATGCCCTTCGCACCGGCACACAGACCCGGGCCACCCGCACCGACCCGAGCCGATCCGATCCGGCCCCAACCGACCTGAGCCGCAAGGACCTTGATGAACACCGCGACACCCCGCACCCAGCCCACCGTCACCGCGTTCGCCGTCCACCCCGTCGCGGGCCGTGACTCGATGGAGCTGAATCTCTCCGGCGCCCACGGCCCGTACTTCACCCGCAACATCGTCGTCGTCACCGACTCCGAGGGCCGCACCGGGCTCGGTGAGGTCCCGGGCGGCGAGAAGATCACCCGGACGCTGCGCGACGCCGGGCCCCTGGTCGTGGGGGCGCGCGTCGGCGACTACAAGCGCGTGCTGCGCGAGATCGGTGCCCGCTTCGCCGACCGCGACGCCGGCGGCCGGGGTCGGCAGACCTTCGACCTGCGCACCACCGTGCACGCCGTCACCGCCGTCGAGTCGGCGCTGCTCGACCTGCTCGGCCAGCACCTCGGCGTACCGGTCGCCGCCCTGCTCGGCGACGGCCAACAGCGCGCGTCCGTACGGGTCCTTGGCTATCTCTTCTACGTCGGCGACCCGGACCGCACCGACCTGGAGTACGCCCGCGAGCCCGACGCGGAGGTGGAGTGGTACCGCATCCGGCACGAGGAGGCCCTCTCCCCCGAGGCGATCGTGCGCCAGGCCGAGGCCGCCCACGACCTGTACGGCTTCCGCGACTTCAAGCTCAAGGGCGGCGTCCTGGCGGGCCACGAGGAGGTGGCGGCGGTCCGGGCGCTCAAGGACCGCTTCCCCGGGGCCCGTATCACCCTCGACCCCAACGGTGCGTGGTCGCTGCGCGAGGCGGTGGAGCTGTGCCGCCCGCTCGTCGGCACGCTCGCCTACGCCGAGGACCCCTGCGGCGCCGAGGACGGCTATTCGGGGCGCGAGATCCTGGCCGAGTTCCGGCGCGCCACGGGACTGCCCACGGCCACCAACATGATCGCCACCGACTGGCGGCAGCTGACCCACGCCCTGAGCCTGCAGTCCGTCTCCATTCCCCTCGCCGACCCGCACTTCTGGACCATGCAGGGCTCGGTGCGGGTGGCCCAGCTGTGCAACGCGATGGGTCTGACCTGGGGCTGCCACTCCAACAACCACTTCGACATCTCGCTGGCGATGGTGGTGCACTGCGGCGCCGCGGCACCCGGCGAGTACAACGCCCTCGACACGCACTGGATCTGGCAGGAGGGCATGGAGCGGCTCACCGTCACGCCCCCGCGCATCACCGGCGGCGAGATCGCCGTTCCCGACGCGCCGGGCCTTGGCGTCACCCTCGACATGGACCGGCTCCTCGCCGCGCACGAGCTGTACAACGACAAGGCACTCGGGGCCAGGGACGACGGCGCGGCGATGCAATACCTCGTCCCCGGCTGGCAGTTCGACGGCAAGCGGCCCTGCCTGGTGCGCTGACGTGGAGTACGGCTCGGCCGCCCTGCTCGTCGCGGCGGGCGCGGCCTCGGGGCTCGCCGGTTCGGTCGCGGGCCTGGCGTCGCTGTTCAGCTACCCGGCGCTGCTCGCCGCCGGACTTCCGCCGGTGGCGGCGAATGTGACCAACACCGTCGCCCTGTTCAGCAACACGCTGGGCACGGCGGCCGGTTCGCGGGCCGAACTGCGGGGCCAGGGCCGCCGCCTGCTGCGCCTCGGGGTCCTTGCGGCGGTGGGCGGTTCGCTCGGGGCGGCGCTGCTGCTCGGCACCCCGTCGGCGGCGTTCGAGTTCATCGTGCCGTGGCTGATCGCGCTCGGCTCGGTGCTGATCCTGGTGCGCGAGCCGCTGCGCCGGTGGGCGGCGCGGCTGCCCCGCCTCGCCGCCCCGGGCGCGCGCACCTCACCGGCGCTGGCCGGCACGGTGCTGCTTGTCGGCCTGTACGGAGGGTACTTCGGCGCCGCGGCGGGCGTCCTGATGCTGGCGGTGCTCTCCTTGTCCGCGAGCGAACCGCTGCCGGTGACCAACGCGGTCAAGAACATCGCGACCGGCGCCGCCAACGTCACCGCCGCCGTGGCCTACGCCTTCCTCGCCCCCGTCGACTGGGGCGCCGCCGCGGCCCTCGCCCTCGGCTGCCTGGCCGGCAGCCGCCTCGGTCCGGTGCTCGTACGGCGGCTGCCGGAGAAGCCGCTGCGGATCGCCATCGCCGTCGCCGGACTCGGGCTCGCCGCGTCCCTTTGGTACGAGGCGGGGGCGGCCTGACAGATACGGGCGGCCGTGTGCGACGCCCCCAACTCCTAGGCGCAGGACGGGCAGAGCCCTCGGTAGGTGACCTCGACGTCGGACACCGTGAAGCCGAACTGCTCCTCCACCGGCAGGTCGTCCAGCGGATCGCCGTGCGGATGGACATCGCGGATGGTCCCGCAGCCGGAGCACACCAAGTGCTGGTGCGCCCTGTGGGCGTTGGCGTCGTAGCGCTTGGCGCGGCCCACGGTGGAGACCTCCGCGACCTCGCCGAGGGAGACCATTTCGCCCAGGGTGTTGTAGACGGTCGCCCGGGAAATCTCCGGCAGTCGGCGTACCGCCAGGGCATGCACTTCGTCGGCTGTCAGATGCACATGGTCGCCGTCGAGGACCTCGGCAACAACGCGTCGCTGGGACGTCATCCGCCAGCCACGCCCCCGCAGTCGCTCCAGCAGGTCACTCATATCGGCTCACCTATTCAAGTTCCGGCGGGAAGTCCGAAGTTCACCGGTGGACGTATCACATACTTCTTGACTTGGATCCTGTCCATCGTAGGATCGGGTCCTGCGATAGCCAAGGGACAGGAAGACTCCAGTACGGGCAGGGGTCCGGGACGGCGACCGCCTCGGTGCCGGGAGGCTCGTCTCCGAGGTACCGGATGTGTCACCGGATCGCGTAGGCGTACGCGCGTCGCGCGGTGCCGTCACCGACGTCTACTGCACACTCTGCGAGGCCCCCTGCCTGACCGCTTGCGACGACCGAGGCTTCTCCTCCGGCGAGGCCCACGCCGTCAACCGGGGCCCGCGCCCCGACAGTTCCACCGCCCGCAGTACCGGGGCACCGTGATCCGCCTAGTCCGGAAGGATTCCCATGGCTGAGAACCCTGATGCAATTGTGACCGACCCCAAGACGGAGGACACAGGCGGCTGCCCGGTCGCGCATACGCGCGCCCCGCACCCCACCCAGGGCGGCGGCAACCGCCAGTGGTGGCCGGAGCGCCTCAATCTGAAGATCCTCGCGAAGAACCCGGCCGTGGCCAATCCCCTGGGTGAGGACTTCGACTACGCGGAGGCGTTCAAGACCCTCGACCTGCCGGCCGTGAAGCGCGACATCGCGGAGGTCCTGACCACCTCGCAGGACTGGTGGCCCGCGGACTTCGGCCACTACGGCCCGCTCATGATCCGTATGGCCTGGCACAGCGCGGGCACCTACCGCATCAGCGACGGCCGCGGCGGCGCGGGCGCGGGCCAGCAGCGCTTCGCCCCCCTCAACAGCTGGCCGGACAACGGCAACCTGGACAAGGCCCGCCGGCTGCTCTGGCCGGTGAAGAAGAAGTACGGCCAGGCGCTCTCCTGGGCCGACCTCATGATCCTCACCGGCAATGTCGCCCTGGAGTCGATGGGCTTCGAGACCTTCGGCTTCGCCGGCGGCCGCGAGGACGTCTGGGAGCCCGAGGACGACGTCTACTGGGGCCCCGAGACCACCTGGCTGGGCGACGAGCGCTACACCGGCGACCGGGAGCTCGAAAACCCCCTGGGCGCGGTGCAGATGGGCCTCATCTACGTCAACCCCGAGGGCCCGAACGGCAATCCGGACCCGATCGCCGCGGCCCGCGACATCCGCGAGACGTTCCGCCGGATGGCCATGAACGACGAGGAGACGGTCGCCCTGATCGCGGGCGGTCACACCTTCGGCAAGACCCACGGCGCGGGCCCCGCGGACCACGTCGGCAACGACCCCGAGGCCGCCTCGATCGAGGAGCAGGGCCTCGGCTGGAAGAACTCCTTCGGCACCGGCAAGGGTGGCGACGCGATCACCAGTGGCCTTGAGGGCATCTGGACGAACACCCCGACCACCTGGGACAACAGCTTCTTCGAGATCCTCTTCGGCTACGACTGGGAGCTCTTCCAGAGCCCCGCGGGCGCCCACCAGTGGCGGCCGAAGGACGGCGCGGGTGCGGGCACCGTGCCCGACGCCCACGACGGGTCGAAGAGCCACGCGCCGACGATGCTCACGACCGACCTCTCGCTCCGGTTCGACCCGGTCTACGAGCAGATCTCGCGGCGCTTCAAGGACAACCCCGCCGAGTTCGCGGACGCCTTCGCCCGCGCGTGGTTCAAGCTGACCCACCGCGACATGGGCCCGATCGTGCGCTACCTCGGCCCGGAGGTCCCCTCCGAGACGCTGCTGTGGCAGGACCCGCTGCCCGAGCGGACGTACGAGCTGATCGACGCCGAGGACATCGCGGCGCTCAAGAGCCAGGTCCTCGCCACGGACCTCTCGGTGTCCCAGCTCGTCTCCACCGCATGGGCGTCGGCGGCTTCCTTCCGCGGCAGCGACAAGCGCGGCGGCGCCAACGGCGCCCGGATCCGCCTTGAGCCGCAGCGCGGCTGGGAGGTCAACAACCCCGACCAGCTGGCCCAGGTCCTGCGCACCCTGGAGGGCGTGCAGCAGTCCTTCAACTCGGCCCAGAGCGGCGGCAAGCAGGTCTCGCTCGCCGACCTGATCGTGCTCGCCGGTGCCGCGGGCGTCGAGCAGGCCGCCAAGGACGCGGGCTTCGACATCGAGGTCCCGTTCACGCCGGGCCGCGTGGACGCCTCGCAGGACCAGACGGACGTGGAGTCGTTCGCCGCGATCGAGCCGGCCGCCGACGGCTTCCGCAACTACGTCGGCAAGGGCAACCGCCTTCCGGGCGAGTATCTGCTGCTCGACCGGGCGAACCTGCTGAACCTGAGCGCCCCCGAGATGACCGTCCTGGTCGGTGGCCTCCGCGTCCTGGGCGCGAACCACCAGCAGTCCGCCCACGGCGTGTTCACCACCACCCCGGGTTCCCTGACCAACGACTTCTTCGTCAACCTGCTCGACATGGGTACGACATGGAAGGCAACGTCCGAGGACCAGAACACATTCGAGGGCCGTGACAGCGCCACCGGCGCGGTCAAGTGGACCGGCACCCGTGCCGACCTCGTCTTCGGTTCGAACTCCGAACTGCGTGCGCTCGCCGAGGTCTACGCGAGCGACGACTCCAAGGCGAAGTTCGTGCGGGACTTCGTGGCGGCGTGGGACAAGGTCATGAACCTGGACCGGTTCGACCTGTCCTGATCCACTCCTGATCCGCCCGGCTCTTCTCCGATGCCGTCCGGACCGGCCCACGCGGCCGGTCCGGGCGGCATCGGCCGTCTCAACTCCCCGTTGACACCGCCACGTTGTCGCCGCTCGGGGCGCTCACCACAGGGTCGGACACCGGGGCGGGTGCGGGGCGGCGTCCGGCGAGGCGGCAGGAGACGCAGTCGGCGTGCCCCTTGAGCGCGCTGCGGTCCCGGACCGTGAGGCGTCGCTGGTCCGTGGGGCGCGGGCCGGGGGGCTTGCCCCAGCCGGAGAGGTGCAGGACCCACGTGACGAGGACGGCCACCGCCATGACGCCGATGCCGAGCGGGATTCCGGGGCTCCAGACGCAGATGCCCGCACCGGTGACGGCGGCCCCCGCCGTGGCCGTGGCACAGCCCGCCCAGCCCGCGATGGTGTGTCCTTCGTCGTGCTGTCCGCTCATACGCCGCCTCCTCGGGCAGGCCCGGTGTGCGGGCAGGACGATGCCTGCCCGCCGGCTCTCGCTCCGGGCTTACGATGTCTTAGTAAGTGAGGAATTTATCTTAGAAGCTAAGGGAATTTCAATGGAGGGCAAGCCCCGCCCCGCCGCCACCCCTTCGGAAGCGCTCAGGGCACTGGACGGTCTCGTGGCCACGAATGTCGCGGGGCGTGAGGAGTTCGCCCGGAATCTGGGCCTCAGCGTCACGGACCTCGCCTATTTCGCGCATGTCCTGGAGGCCGGGGACACCCCGGTCACCGCCGGTGACCTGGCCGAGCGGGCACAGGTCACGACGGGGGCGGTGACCGGCATTCTCAACCGCCTGGAACGCGGCGGGTTCGTGACCCGCCGCCCCGACCCTGCCGACCGGCGCCGGGTGCACGTCATCGCCGTCCCGGCCGCCGCGGAGCGCGTACGCGCCGTCTACGAGCCCTACAACGCACTGCTCACGGAGCTCTTCGCGGACTACACCCCCGACGAAGTCGCCGTCATCGCCGACTGGTTCACGCGCGCCGCCGATCTGGCACGGGTCTATCTCGACGAGTCGTGCGCGCCCTGAGCGGCCGCCGCTGAGGACACGGTCAGGCGCGCGCCCGGACTGCGGGCTCCGCGGCCGGCCGCCGAACGCACCGGCGGCAGTCGCGGGCCGATGCCGCCACCACGGCGTGCGCCGCCGCCGCGAGCACACCGGCGCAGGCGAGCAGCGGCCAGTCGGTGGCCAGGACGGCGGCGGTGGCGAGCGCGAGGGTCGCAACCGCCATGGCCGCACCGGCGGTTGTGCCCGCCCACGCGACCGCGAGGGGCAGTCGGTCAGGGGTGGGAAGGCGGCGCGCGAGGGCCCCGCCGGTGGCAGCGAGGGCCGCCGCGGAGAGCAGGGCGGCGACGGTGGCGACAGTGGCCAGGAGAACGACGGGCAGCTGAGCCGCGCGCGGCAGTCCGGAGAGTTCGTGCCCGGCGGTCCGGGCCAGATACCAGCAGGCGAGCAGGAACGGGGCGGTGAGGGCGACCGTACGGGCGGTGTGCCGCGCCTGGGCGATGGTCAGTTCGCGCTGGCAGCTCGGCACCAGCTCCTCGGGGGTGCCGAACTCGCGTACCGCCAGGCGGGCCGCGCGTTGCGCGGGGATGCCCGCGTCCGTGTACGCGGCCTGCGTGTCCGTGAGGCCGTCGCGTATCTCCTCGACCAGCCGGGCCTTGGCGCGGGCCGGGCCGCGCAGGGCGGCGGTCAGAGTCGCGACATAGTCGTCGATGGGGCCGGCGGTCATCTCGCCGGTGGCGTTCACAGGGCGGCTCCGGCCGGCCCGGCGGGGTTGAGGACCGCGCCGATCGCGGTGGTGAACTCGCTCCACGCGGTCCGCGCGTCGGCCAGATTGCGCCGGCCCGCGTCGGTGAGTTCGTAGCACCGCCGTCGCCGCTCCCCCGTGGCCTGCCAGCTGCTGCTCAGGAGACCGAGGCGCTCCATCCGGTTCAGGGCCGGATAGATCGTGCCCGTACGCAACTCCAGTGCGCCGCCGCTGCGTTGCTGCACCGCGGCGATGATCGCGTATCCGTGCAACGGGCCCGGTTCGAGCACCGCGAGCAACAGTCCGTCCAGGTGCCCTCGCACCGCATCCGCCTTCATGGGTAGACAGCCTACCCATGAACACCGTAGACAGTGTATGTATTGGTAGCCAATATATTCATGTCAGCCCTGGAGGCGTTCGCATGACGAAGCTGCTGCTGTCCCTGCATGTCCTGGTGGCGATCCTGGCCGTCGGTTCGATCACCGTGGCCGCCTCGATGTTCCCGCGCTATGCGCTCCAGGCCTCCGACTCCGGGGACCCGGACGGCAAGGCCGCCTCGATCGCCGCGGTCCTGCACAAGATCTGCCGCGGCTATGCCGTCGCCGGGATCGCCGTACCGGTCTTCGGGCTCGCCACCGGCGCCGCACTCGGCGTACTCGGCGACGCCTGGCTGATCGTCTCGCTCGTGCTGACCATGGGCGCCGGGGCCCTCCTCGCCCTGGCCGTGCTGCCGGGCCAGGAGGATCTGCTCGCCCTGATCGAGGCCCCGGAGGGACAGGACGGCGCGCGCCCCCTGGCGAGCAGGCTGACCATGCTCACCGGGATCTTCAACGTCCTCTGGGCGGTCGTGACCGTCCTGATGATCGTCCGCCCCGGGTCCACGACCTCGGCGTAAGCCCCTTGCGTACGCCGTCGGCCAGGGGCTACTTCGACGTGCCGCGCGCGATGGCCGTCGCGTCCCGCCGGAACGCCCACTCCATCTTCGGCTCCATGGCGAAGCGGAACATGCGCTGCACCGGCGGGGTGCACAGCACCGTGATGACGGCGCCCGCGATGAGCGTGAGGGCGATCGCGCCGAGCGGGGTGTGGACCCAGTCGACCTCGTACCAGTCCCAGAAGCGGGAGCCCTTGGCGAGGAAGCCGTGCAGGAGATAGCCGTACAGCGTGCCCGCGCCGAGCACCGTGAACCACATGTGCCGCCGGGGAATCCACGCCAGGAAGCAGGCCACCAGGACCATCGAGCAGCCGAACATCGCGAGGGTCATCAGGGCGCCGCTCCAGGCGGGCGCGGCCAGTTCCTGGGCGCTGTCGCGGCGGTAGAACCAGGCGGCGTTCATGCGCGGGGCCGCCCAGTAGGCGAAGAGCAGGGCGACGGCGAAGACCGGGACGGACAGGATGCGGGCCTCGCGGCGGCGTACCAGCTGGAAGTGCTCGGGCTTCAGGCACAGGCCGAGCACGAAGAACGGCAGGAACTGCAGGACCCGCTGGAGGTCGAGGTCGTCACCGATGTCGGGTGACACCGAGGCGAGCACCGCGATGGCGAGGGAGAGCGGCAGGGGCCAGCGGACCAGCTTCCACAGCGGCGTGGTGAGCCGCCAGATGAACAGGGCCCCCAGGAACCACGTCAGATACCAGGGGTCGAGCAGGCTGATGGGGTGGCCCGGATCGTCGTCGGCCCACTTCTTGAACAGCGAGTACGCGACTTCGAAGAGTACGTACGGGACGGCGATGCCGGTGACCAGGCGCTTGAGGCGGTCGGGGCGGGCGTCGAAGCTGCGCGAGAAGTAGCCGGAGATGATGATGAACGCCGGCATGTGGAACGTATAGACCGTGATGTAGAGCGCGGCGGCGGCACGGCTCTCGTCGCGCAGCGGCTCCCAGGCATGTCCCATCGCGACCAGGACGATCGCCAGGTACTTGGCGTTGTCGAAGAACGCGTCGCGTTGCTTGGCGGGCTCGGCCGGGCCCGTGGTGGCGGCGGTGCGCTCCCCCGTGGCCGGGGCGCGTTCCGCCTGCGGGGCGGTGCGGGCGGCGGGAAGCGGGGCGCTCCGCTGTCCGGCCGGGCGCAGCGTGTCGCTCACAAGTCCTCCCACAGGCAATCCGATTCGGCACGCAGGCAACCCAGCGGGGTGCGCCTGCGTCTTACGGGGATTGCGGGCATGGAGTGATTGAGAGACATCCCCCGCACCCTAGACACAGGGCCCGGGGGCCGTACAACCCTGTCGCATGTGGAATTTGACACTCCTGTAGAAACCGGCCACCGGCCGTGGAAATCAGCCACCGGCACGAGCTGTCCGCGGCGCCGCCCCGGGCCGGAACCCGGGGCGGCGGGTCGAACCCGGGGCGGCCCCGGAGCGACGGGGCGGAGGCCGGGACCGGCGCAGCCGGCGTCAGGCCGCGCGCGGCTCCATGAGGCGGGCGAGCAGGTCGTCGAGGCTGACGAGGCCGGCCAGACGGCCGGAGTCGTCGCAGATGACGGCCAGCGTCGCACGGCGCTTGCGCAGTTCGTCGACGGCCTGGGCGACGGTGTCCCCGGGCCCCAGCTCCGGTACGGGCCGGGCCAGATGACGGGCGTCGAGCCGCCGTCCCGCGGCGCGGGCGACCAGGGCGTCACGGGCGTGCACCGAGCCGAGGACGGTGTTGCCGTCGAGGACGAGGAGCCGGGTGCGGTCGCTGCCCGCGGTGGCCCGCAGGATCTCCTCGACATCGGCCGCCGCCGGGACCGCGGTGATCCGGCCGGCGGGTGTCACCAGGTCGGCCACCGGGGTCTGCGGCTCGGTGAGCGAGCTGGTGATCAGGCCGGAGTCGGCCTTGCTGATCAGGCCGAGCCGCTCGGACTCCTCGACGAGCTGGGTGAGCTGCTCGCGGTTGTGCACCGAGGCGAGGTCGTCGCGCGGGGTGACCCGGCACAGCCGCACCAGGCCGTTGCTGACCTTGTTGAGCACCCAGATCAGCGGGCGTACCGCCGTGACCACGGCGCGGAACGCCGGGGTGAGGAGCATCGCGGACCGCTCGGGGTGCGCGATGGCCCAGGACTTGGGGGCCATCTCGCCGAGCACCATGTGCAGGAACACCACCACGATCATGGCGAGGGCGAAGGCGATGCCGTAGCTGAGCCCGGCGGGCAGGCCGAGCTTCACCAGGAGCGGGTCGACCGCATGGGAGATCGCCGGCTTGGAGACCGAGCCGAGGCCAAGCGTGCAGATGGTGATGCCGAGCTGGGCGCCCGCGAGCATCAGCGACAGCTCCCGCATCCCGGCGAGCGCGGCCTTGGCGCCGCGCCTGCCCTGGGCGGCGGCCTGTTCCATACGGTGCCGCTTGGCGGCGACGAGCGCGAACTCGGCGGCGACGAAGAAGCCACTGCCGATCAGCAGGAGCAGCGTCACGAAAAGGGCCATGGGGAAGCTCATACGCCGGCCTCCCCGTCCGCGGAGCTGTGCGTGCGGTGCCGCGACAGACGCTCGATACGGACCCGCTCGGGCACATGCCGGTCGAGGCGCAGTACGGCGATGGCGGCCTCGTCGCCGTCGGACAGGGCGACGGTGAGCCGGTCGCCGATGGCCGGGAAGCGGCCGAGGCGGTCCACGACCAGGCCGGCCACGGTGTCGTAGTCCTCTTCTTCGGGCAGGTCGATGCCGGTGGCGTCGGCGATCTCGTCGAGGCGGCGCCCTGCGTCCACGAGCCAGCCGTCGCCGTCCGGGACGGCGATGTGCACGACGCGGTCGCTCTCGTCGGCGATGTCACCGACCAGCTCCTCGGCGATGTCCTCGTAGGTGACGATGCCCGCGACGCCGCCGTGCTCGTCCAGGACGACCGCGAACTCGTCGTCCCGCTCGCGCATCTGCGCCACGGCGCCCGGCAGGTGGAGCGTGTCGGGCAGGAGCAGCGGCCGCCGGGCCACCTCCCCGGCCAGGGCGCGCTCGAAGCGGGCGGCGGGCAGCCGCATCAGCTCACGGACGCCGAGCACGCCGGTGATGTCGTCGGGGTGGTCGCCGAAGACGGGGTAGTTCGAGTGGCCGTGCTTGGCGATCAGCTCCACGGCCTCGGCGGCGCTCGCGCCCTCGCGGACGAAGACGGCGTCCGCGCGCGGCACCATCACCTCGTCCAGGGTGCGCTCGGAGAACTCCAGGGCGTGGTCGAGGAGTTCGGCCGTGTGCCGCGGCAGATGACCCTCCTCGTGGGACTCGCCGATGAGGTGGCCGAGCTCTTCGAGGCTCGCGCCGTGGTGCAGTTCCTCGACGGGCTCGATGCCGGCCTTGCGCAGGATCTTGTTGGCCGCGCCGTCGAAGATGTGCACGGCGGGCCCGACCACCTTCAGATACGCGAGCGTGGAGGCGGCGAGGGACTTCGCCAGGCGTTCGGGGACGGCCAGGGCGAGGTTCTTCGGGGCGAGCTCGCCGACGACCATCTGCAGCACCGTGGCGACCACGAAGCCCGCGATGACGGACAGGGTCGAGACCGCGGCATCGGACATGCCGGTGCCGTCCAGGGCGGGGGTGAGCAGCGCGGACACCGACGGCTCGGCGAGGAAACCGACGACCAGGCCGGTGACGGTGATGCCGAGCTGCGCGCCGGACAGCATGAAGGAAAGCCGCTCCAGGACCTTCAGGGCGCGGGCCGCCCGCTTGTCCCCGGCTGCCGCCTCTCGGGCGAGGGCGAGCCGGTCGGCGGCGACATAGGCGAATTCCTGGGCGACGAAATAGCCGGTGCCCACGGTGAGGACGAGTACGGCCAGGAGGCCGAGTGCGGCACTCATCGAACACCACCCCGCCGCGTGCCGCGATCAGCCTTCATCAGGCGGGATGGTCCGGGACTGTGCCCCGGAGGGTCCGTCGGTCTGGCGGACAACTCATGACTCCGTTCTCGAACTGGACTCAAGCAACGATTCTCGGCGCGGGCGAGTTCCCCCGCCACATCGGGACGTCATGAGTTGTTGCCCGGGGCCACCAGACCGGCTTCGTACGCGAAGACCACTAGCTGCGCGCGGTCACGGGCATGGAGCTTGGTCATGGCCCGGTTGACATGGGTCTTCGCGGTCATCGGCGTGATCACCATACGGTCGGCGATCTCGTCGTTGGACAGACCGCGGGCGACCAGGGCGACAGCCTCGCGTTCCCGGTTGGTCAGCTCTTCGAGGCCCGTCTCGACGGCGGGAGTGAGGGGCTGGGTGACATACCGGTTGATCAGCTTGCGGGTGATGGCGGGCGCGAGCAGGGCGTCGCCGCGCGCGGCGACGCGTACGGCGTGCAGGAAGTCCTCGGGCCTGATGTCCTTGACGAGGAACCCGGCGGCGCCCGCGCGCAGCGCGTTGAAGACGTACTCGTCCATGCCGTAGTTGGTCAGGATGACGACGTGCACCTGCGCGAGGGCCGGGTCCGCGGCGATCCGCCGGGTCGCCTCGATGCCGTCGACGACCGGCATCCGGATGTCGATGAGGGCGATATCGGGTAGATGCCGCCCGGCCAGGGCCACGCCCTCCTGTCCGTCGGCGGCCTCGGCCACCACCTCGATGTCGTCCTCGAGGTCGAGGAGGGCGCGGAATCCGCTGCGCAGGAGCGGCTGGTCGTCGACCAGCAGGACGCGGATCACGAGGTCCGCTCCACGGGGAGTTCGGCCTGCACGGTGAAGCCGCCCTCGTCGCGCGGCTGTGCGCGCAGCCGGCCGCCGAGGGCGGTGACCCGTTCCCGCATGCCGAGCAGGCCGACGCCGGGTGTCGGTGCGGTGCCCGGTGTGGCCCTGCCGTCGTCGTCGACACGTATCGCGAGGACGTCCGGACGCCAGTCGATCCGTACCGACGCGGTGGCGGCGTCCGCGTGCCGGGCGATGTTGGTGAGCGCTTCCTGGACGATCCGGTAGCCGGTCCGGTCCACGGCCGCGGGTACGTCGCCTCGTCGCCCTTCGATCGTCAGCGTGGCGTCCAGACCGCTGAAGCGGGCCCGTTCCACCAGCTCGGGGACGTGGGCGAGCCCGCGCGGCGGGATGGTGTCGTCGTCGCGCAGCGCCTCCAGGGTCGCCCGCAGCTCCCGGGTCGCCTCACGGCCCGCTTCCTGGATGGCGAGCAGGGCCTCCGGCACCTGTTCGCCCCGCTTGCGCGCGACATGGACGGCGACTTCGGACTGCACCTTGATGATCGAGATCTGGTGGGTGAGCGAATCGTGCAACTCCCGCGCGATGTGCAGCCGTTCCTCGTCCGCGCGGTGCCGCGCCGTCTCCTCCCGGGTGCGCTCGGCCTCGTCCGCACGCCGCTCCGCCTGCCGCAGCGCCTCCCCCGCGGCACCGGCGGCGACCAGCCAGGCCAGTTCGAGGGCGCCGCGGGCCTGTGCGAACGCCTCCCCCGTGTCGTGCAGACCCGAGGCGAGGGCCGCGAACGGCAGCGCCGCCAGCATGATCACGCTCGCCGCCACCGTGAAGGTGCGGTGCCCCTCGCGTACGGCGGCGTACACCGCGAACAGGTACGCGACGGCCGGCACGTCGAAACCCGCCGCCTGGTACCCCACCACGCACAGTCCGGTGCCGGCCAGGACGAGCACCGGAGCGCGGCGCCGCGCGACGAGCGCCAGGCCGCCGGCCGCCAGGAGCGCATAGCCGAGCAGGTCGACACGGGGGCCGGATTTCCCCTCCGACACCCCTGTGACCAGCAGGATCACCGCCATGCCGACGGCGATCGCCCAGTCGCTCGCGCCCACCCGCCCCCTGCCCATGCGCGCACCCTAGCGGGATGCCCGCGCGTGCGAGTCCTGCCTGCGGGCGATCGGGCGGCTACCGCATCCGTGGTATCCGCGCGGTTCCTGCGGCGGCCGCGGCAGCCGGATGCGGCAGCGGTGGCAGGACGGATCGTCCGCGTCTGCCGGACGACCGGCGGTGGCCCCGGCCGACATGCTCGGACCACATCCACAACCGGCCCTCCCGGGCCGCCCGACCACTTACGGAGCCCGTCATGTCAGTGTCATCCGTGCTCGCCGCACCCGTGACCGCGTACGTCTCGGCCCAGCCGGCCGCCGCCAGTGTGTACGACATGAGCACCGGCCGCCTCGGGGCCACCGTCGGCGCCCTGGTGGCGCTCGCCGGTGCGGTCATCGGCGGCCGGGCGCTCGCCCGCCCCGCCGGCCGGATCGGGATCGGTATCGGCTCCGCGCGGAGGGGCGCCGTCGTGGCCCTGACGGCGGCGGTCGTCGGCATGGTCCTCGGTGCCCTTGTCGTGGCCACCGCCGACGGCGGTGTCGGTACCGGCAACGGTCTCGCCGGGGGCGTCGTGGCCCTGGTCGTGGGGGCGATCGGTCTGGCCGCCGGCGGTCTCGCGCTGGCCCGCTCCCGCCGTGGCGGGGGCCCCAGTTGACGGTGCGGAGCCCTGTGCCCCACGACTTCGCGGGGCACAGGACCGCATGGGTGCGCGGGGCACAGGCCGCACGGATACCCAGGGGGCAGGCCGCACGGGTGCCCAGTCACCAGGGTGCTCAGGAGACGAAGCCGCGGGTGATGTGCGTGCCCGCTCCGTCGTCCTGTGCCTGGTAGCCGGACTCGCCGACGCAGTCGCTGTACTCGTAGTTGGCCCTGGAAGTGCCGCTCAGGCCGCCGCTGTTGGTGGACGTGGGTCCCCCGAAGACGACGTCGGACCGCGGCATCTCCGCGCAGCTGGGAATCCCCGCGTAGTACTCGACGAAGCCGCCCTGGGAGCCCTGGAGATTGCCGCTTCCCTCGGGCAGCGTCCAGGCGCCGAGGTGGGTCTCCTTGCCGCTGACCGTGTCCCGGGCCGTTCCGGTCCAGGTGTCGTTCCCGGTCCGCTCGACCTTGATGTCGTACCGGTGGCCGTAGACGGCGTCGAAGTCCACCGCGCAGGTCACACCGGGCCCGCCGTCGGCGCCCTCGTGGCAGAGCGGGTCGGAGGTGGTCGAGCCCGCGACGAAGCTGGAGAACCGGGCGGACAGCCGCTCGCTGCCGCCGCTGTTCTCCCGCGGCTGCAGACCGGTGTAGCCGACGTCAGGGGCGTTGGTGAAGCCGAACTGCTGGGCGAAGTAGATCCCGCTCTTGTGGGCGGTCGCGGGGTTCACGGTGATCGGGAAAGTGATGTCGGTCAGTCCGGCGGAGGGGGTGCCGGACATCTGCCAGCCGACGGACACATTGCCGCCACCGACGTCCGCGGACGCCGGTTGGGCCGCGAACAGCAAAAGCCCCGCTGCCGCGCCGACTGCCGCACATCGACGCAAGGTCAGAACGGACATGCACAGGTCCTCTCTGTGGGGGAGAGCTTGAGGACAGGCTGGCCGCGCAGGCGGGAGACCGCCATGGACGAACACGGGGCGGGAGTTGGACTCTTGAGGCGCCTCGGCCCCGGGTCTACGCGGCGGTCACGCCTTGTGCGCCGCGTCGATCTCGGCGATCAGGGCCTCGATCCGGTCCTTGATCTGGTCGCGGATCGGCCGCACGGCCGCGACGCCCTGGCCCGCCGGGTCCTCCAGGGCCCAGTCGAGGTAGCGCTTGCCGGGGAAGACCGGGCAGGCGTCGCCGCAGCCCATGGTGATGACGTAGTCGGACGCCTGCACGGCCTCGGTGGTCAGCACCTTGGGCTTCTGGTCGCCGATGTCGATGCCGACCTCCTTCATCGCCTCGACGGCGGCCGGATTGACCTGGTCCGCCGGTACGGAACCGGCGGAGCGGACCTCGATGCGGTCACCGGCCAGGTGGCCGAGGAATCCGGCGGCCATCTGGGAGCGGCCGGCGTTGTGGACGCAGACGAAGAGCACGGAGGCGAGCGGGGCGGAGGACATGGCCACTTCCTTCACGGCGGGGGCGCAGCCGGCAGGTCCGCGTGGATCCGTAGAGATCCGCAGGGATCCGCAGGGATCCGCAGGGACGAGCAAGGATCCGCAGGGACGAGCAAGGATCCGAACGCATCAGCGCCGACTGGCATCAGGCTTGACTGATGTGACAGTATCAGCCCATGCTGACATCAGTCGAAGCTGATCTGATCCGAGTGCTCGCCGACCCGCTCAGACTGCGGATCGTGACCCTGCTCGCCCACGAGACGCTGTGCACCACGCATCTCGTAGAGGAGACGGGCGCCAAGCAGACCAATCTCTCCAACCACCTGAAGGTGCTGCGCGAGGCCGGGGTCGTCGACACCGAGCCGTGCGGGCGCTTCACCTACTACAGGCTCCGCCCCGACGTCATCGCCTCGCTCGCCGACCGGTTCGCCGAGCTGGCCGAGACCGCCCGTACCGCCGGCACCAACAAGAGGGCCTGTCCGTGACCCGCACCGAAACACCCGCGACCGTCGAGGACGAACCCTCGGTCGTCGCGAAGCTCTCGACGCTCGACCGCTTCCTGGCCGCGTGGATCCTCGCGGCGATGGCCCTCGGGCTCGGACTCGGCCGCTTGGTCCCCGGCCTGAACGATGTCCTGGCGAAGCTGGAGATCGGCGGCATCTCGCTGCCCATCGCCGTCGGACTGCTGATCATGATGTACCCGGTCCTGGCCAAGGTCCGCTACGACAAGCTCGACGCCGTCACCGGCGACCGCAGGCTCATGGCCGCGTCGCTGGCCGTCAACTGGGTCGTGGGCCCGGCGGTGATGTTCGCGCTCGCCTGGACCTTCCTGCCCGACCTCCCCGAGTACCGCACCGGCCTGATCATCGTCGGGCTCGCCCGCTGCATCGCCATGGTGATCATCTGGAACGATCTGGCCTGCGGCGACCGCGAGGCCGCCGCCGTCCTGGTCGCCCTCAACTCGGTCTTCCAGGTCCTGGCCTTCGGCCTCCTGGGCTGGTTCTACCTCGACATCCTGCCCGGATGGCTCGGCCTCGGGCAGGGCGAGACCCTCGACATCTCCATGTGGAAGATCGCCCTGAACGTGGTCATCTTCCTCGGTGTCCCTCTGCTCGCCGGGTTCCTGACCCGCCGTATCGGCGAGAAGAGGCTGGGCAGCGAGGCGTACGAGGCCACGTTCCTGCCGAAGATCGGCCCCTGGGCGCTCTACGGACTGCTGTTCACCATCGTCATCCTCTTCGCGCTGCAGGGGAAGACGATCACCTCACAGCCGCTGGACGTCGTCCGCATCGCGCTGCCGCTGCTCGTCTATTTCGCGCTCATGTGGTTCGGGACCTTCGCCCTCGGCAAGGTCATCGGCCTGAACTACGGCCGCACCGCCACCCTCGCGTTCACGGCCGCGGGCAATAACTTCGAGCTGGCCATCGCCGTCGCCATCGCCACCTTCGGCGTCACGTCGGGCCAGGCGCTGTCCGGGGTCGTCGGCCCGCTGATCGAGGTGCCGGTGCTCGTGGCGCTCGTCCACGTGTCCCTTGCCTGGCGGCGGAAGTTCACCACCGCCAGGCTCTCCGGGACCGCCGGCCGGCCGGGTTCATGACCCGGCACGCGCACCTCGCTCAGATGCCGCAGCTCGAAGCGGACCAGTAGCGGCTCGCGCGGTGGTCGACGTGGGTGTGGTCGCTGTGGCCCGGGTAGCCGGGGCCGAGGATGCCGTTGAAGCCATGGCTGCGGGCCTGCTGGGCGAGCTTGCACAGGGAGTGCGGGCCCGCGCCGAGGTCGGCCGCGTCGCCGTACAGATGACGGCTGTTGGAGGCGCCGCCCACCGCGTCGTTGCAGGCCTGTGAGCGGAAGCCGCTGGTCACCGTGATGGGCTGGTCGCCGAGCGCGTGCCGCAGGGCCTCCAGCTTCCACATCGTGCGCAGCGCGTTGGCCTTCGCGGTGGCCGCGCCGACCGCGCCGCCCTGCCAGGTGGAGTTGCAGTCGTTCAGCTCGCTGTACGCGAAGTGGACCGGGGTGCAGTCGTCGTCCTGGAGGGCGTAGAGCTTGCTGAACGTGGCCGGGCCCGCGACGCCGTCGGCGGCGAGGCCGTAGGCCGACTGGAAACGCTTGACCGCCGCGGTGGTCGCCGGTCCGTAGGCACCGTCGATGTCGAGCACACCGCCGTAGCCGGGGTAGCCCGCCACCCGGATCTGCAGCTGGGTCACGTCGGCGCCGGACGCGCCCTGGGAGAGCGTGCGGTTCCAGGTGTAACAGCCGTCGGCCTGGGCGGTCGTGGCCGTGGCGACCACACCGCCGAGCGCGGCGGCGACGAGCATGACGATCGAGAGCAGGAGTCGTGCGCTGCGTCTGGGCATCGGCCCTCCATGACGGGGGTCAAGCGATGAGAGGTACGCGGGAGCACGCCCGAGCCTGGCGGGGCGGCCCTCTTCCGTCAACGGGGCTCGAGCCACCGTCATTTGTCCGTCCAATGGCGGCACGGCGAACGCCGAGTGCCGCTGTCAGTGGCCGCCCCTACAGTGATCGCATGGTGAGCGGAACGCGGCCCGAGGCGCAGCCGGAGAACACCCCGCGGGTACTGCTGCGGGAGTGGACCGACGGTCTGCGCCAGCAGCTCCTGCTGCTGGAAAAGGTGCATCTGGACGAGCACTTCCCCTTCGACTTCACCCCCGGGTCGCTCACCGCACTGGAGGCGCACCTGCTGGAGCGGGATGAGCGCGCCCGGAAGTCCGGCGACCTCGAAGCGGCCGAGGGACAGGCCGAGTTCGAGGAGTGCGCCGTGGCCTATCTCGGCGAAGTGCTGCTCGGCGTCGGGGGCGGTGCCTGGGGGTGGAACACCCGGCCGGTCGGCGATCTCCCGGGGCAGCCGGTCGTATCGCCCGACCCCGAGCTCGAACTCGCACCCGTGGCACCGCTGTTGCTCATCTCGCACGCCCTGCGGGTGCGCACCGGGGCGGCGTTCGCCGGTGAGGTCGAGCGACTGCGGCAGGCCGTGGCCGCGCGGCGGCGGGCGGTGGCCGGCTGGGAGCCGGTGAAGGCGCACTCGCCGGGAGTGGACCCCCGGGCGCCGCTCCCCCACGATCCGGCGCTGACGGCCTGGCTCGCCGAGCGGGAGCAGGCGCTCGGCGACTGGGCCGAGGACGCGTTCGGCGGGGCATGGGACCGGAACTTCCACCCCGACTCCCTGGACCGGCTCGCGGCGGCCGTGCGGCGGCGGTTCGCCACGGCGGCGGAGTTCGACGCCGCACGGGACGAGCCGTTCGTGCAGGGCGCCTGCTGGTATCTGGGCGAGGTGATCCGGCGGAACAAGGGCGCGATGTGGCAGTACATACCCTTCGACCCGCACGCCGGGCCCGGCGCTCCGGGGTCGCCGGAGCACACATGGACCGGGATGCCGTTCGTGGACCAGCCCGACAAGCGGGCCGGCGGCACCACGATCCCCCTGTACTGCCTGCGCGAACTGCCGCAGCACCCGGACATTCTCGGCGATGTGCTGCTCTGGTTCAGGCCGTGCTCGTACGCCCAGGTGGGAGCGCTCCTGCAGCGCATGGGCATGGTGTCGGGCGAGACGGTCGACGGCGTTCTGGCGCGCTACGACGAGTGGGCACACGAAGACCTGCCGCCCGGTGAAGTGGCCGGTGCGCTGGAGGCGTTCGGGGTGGCGGTCTCGGCCCACGCGGACGACGTCGACGATCTGGAGGAGAGCTACACCGGCATCCTGGAGAGGGCCGCGGCCCTCACCGACGGCGCGGTCACCATCACCGACGTCCGGCTGCGCGCCGACGGTGACGACGACGAAGTACTGGAGTTCCGCCGCAACGGAGTCCTGAAGACCCACTCGACGGAGCACCAGTCCGACGACTACCTCGACCATCTGGCGGTCGACATGTTCATGGACGACGTCAACCCCGACCCCGCCGACGATCCGCGCAGGTTCCACCTGGTCATGCACGTAGAACTCAAGGGCCGCACATACGACACCTACTACGTCTTCGCCACCCCCGGGCAGGCATCGGTCCTCGAGCAGCAGCTCGGCCTGGATCTGCGCTGAGGCGAGCGCCGACCTCTCCGTCGACCGCAAGAACCGCTGCAGCGGCACCATTGAACGGCCCGACAACGGCGGCGGATTCGAGATCCTCTCCGACGGCACCACGGCCTGGTCAAGTTCGACGACAAGATGATCGACAAGCTGCTTGCCGATTCCGGCTCCGGGTCGTCGGCCAGGCCGACGACCTGAAGGGCAAGTACATCAAGGCGAGCGTCGACAATCCCGACCTCAAGGGCTTCACCGCTCTGTGCAACCTCGACAACCTGCAGAAGGAGACGGGGACCGGGAGCGTCACCGGGCTGTCCAAGGGCGGCGAGACGAGCGTCGACGACACCGACGCCATCGCGGTCAGCGGCAGCGCCGACGGCGTGCAGTACACCGCGGACGTGGCCACCGAGGGCAAGCCCTACCCCCTGAAGGTCGTGGCCAAGGGCGCCGAGAAGGACACGAGCCTGGTCTTCAGCGACTACGACGAGCCGGTGAAGGTGACGCCTCCGCCCGCGAACGAGACCATCGCCTGGTAAGGCCCGCGCACAGGCCCACCGGACGCCCTGTGCCATGGCGCGGGGACCACGCGCCCGTGCCATATGGCGGGACCGCGGGCCGCGGCCGAAGATCGTTGCATGCCTCCGCACGCACAGCGCGGCTCGTCCCCGGGCAGCCGGATCCGCTTCGCCCGGCACGGCGCCGTACAGGCCCGGCAGCGCGCGGCCGAGCTGCCCTGGCGCCGGCTCATGATCGGCCTCGGGGTGCTGCTCGCGGTGTTCGCCATCGGCATCGGGATGTACCTCAACGAGCGTGACGTACGCCAGAAAGTCCTCACTCCTACGGCGCGGTCATCGGTTCCGTGTATGCCAACGTCCACCCCAACACGGTGCGTTCGATGGTCCTGCACGGCGTCGAGGACGCCGCGTACCGCTTCAACGACGTGCCCGGCTGCATGAGCACCGAGGCGCGCACCAGCAACCAGGTCACCCAGGCCGTCCTCGCCGGCTGCGACGCCGTGGGCAAGAAGCGGTGCGCGTTCGCGGGCGGCGCCAAGGCCAAGTACCAGCGCCTGGTCAACCACTACGGGCCCAACGACCGTACGTCGAAGGACAATTGGGCCGACCTGGTCGGCTTCGGCCGTGACCTCGGCGGCTCCTACGACCGGGCCACCGCACAGAAGGCCGCGGCCGGACTGCAGAAGCTGTACGCGAAGACGTTCCCCTCCGGCCGCGACGCGGCCCCCACGGCCAAGGCTCCCGCACCCTCCGCGTACACCGAGACCGACGTCGGCCACGCCACCCAGTGTTCCGACATGCCCGCCGTGCCCCGCACCGCGGCAGGGTGGTGGCCGCTGCTGCGGGACGCCCGCAAGCAGTCCCTCGTCGACGGCTCGGCGCTCACCGATGGCTGTCTGCCCTGCGCGGGGCTGCGGATCCGCTCGCCCCTGCCGCGCTACACGGGCCCCTGGAACCGCGGCAACGCGAACATCGTGCTGCTCAACGAGACCCAGGACCACTCCGCCTCCCTCGACTGGGCCCGGCACATGAACCGTGCCCTGGGCGCGCGCTCCCGCCTCGTGCCCATCGACGGCTTCGGCCACGCCGTACCGACCGCCTGCAGCAGGAAGGTCGCGGCCCAGCACTTCCTCACCACCCTCCTCCCGGCAGGCGGCACCCGCTGCACCGACGGCGTCCACAACCCCTTCACCGCCAAGCAGCCCGGCCGCCCCGCACCCCCGTGCACCGCCCCGCGCCTCCCTGCGCAGCGCTCCGCAGGGAGGCGCAGCCCTCACCCGAACGGCCCGCAACGAGTCGCTGTCCCGCCGGGTCCGCCCCAGGCTCGAAGGGCCTGTCCCTGGCAGCAGCGGCCAGATGCATGCGGCAGGGACCCGAGGAGGACCTCATGGCCGACGAAGCGCAGGGCAGCCCCGCGAGCGCCCCGCACAAGGGATCCGGAGACGGCGCCTGGGCCTCCGGCGGCACCGTCTTCGCCGGGGTACTGCTCCTGACGGAGGGCATCCTCGGTGCCCTCACCGGCATTGCCGGGATCGCGAAGAGCGACGTGTACACCCGCCTCGGCGACTACGTCTTCAAGTTCGACCTGACCACCTGGGGCTGGATCCATCTGCTCCTCGGCATCGTCGTGGCCGTCACAGGATGGGGAGTCCTCAAGGGCGCCTCCTGGGCGCGCGGCGTCGGGGTCGGCCTCGCCGCCGTGGTCATCGTCCTGCAGTTCATGTGGCTGCCGTACCAGCCGATCTGGGCGCTGGTGTCGATCGCGCTCGCCGTCTTCGTCATCTGGGCCCTGTGCAACGACCGCGGACGAACGGCGGCGCTTTGATCCGACGGTGCGACGGCGGGGCGGGCGCTCCGCGGGGCCCGCGGCGGGACACCCGATGACCCCGGGCTCCGACGCGGGCTCCGCTACGACGCCGGCGCGCGGCGGGGCCCGCGGCGAACCCGCCCTGCATGAAGTGCTGCTGAGCCGCGGCTACTTGCGTCTGCTGCTGCTCTGCGGCCTGCTCGGCGTCCCGGTCGCGCTCGCCTCCTTCTTCTTCGTGAGCTGCCAGCACCTGCTGCAGCACGCCGTGTGGGAGACGCTGCCCGGCAAGTTCGGCTTCGGCCACGCCCCTTGGTGGTGGCCCCTGCCCGCCCTCCTTGCCGCGGGCCTCATCCTCGCCCCGATCGTCACGCGTATGCCGGGCCGTGGCGGGCACCTGCCGGTGCACGGTCTCGGCGGTACGCCCATCGGTCCCCGTGAACTGCCGGGAGTCGCCCTGGCCGCGCTCGCCACGCTGCCCCTCGGCGTGGTCCTCGGCCCCGAGGCGCCGCTGATGGCAGTGGGCAGCGGGCTCGCCCTGCTCGCCGTGCGGTCCATGCGCGCCACGGACCGGCGCACCTCCACCGTGCTCGCCACCGCCGGGTCGACGGCCGCCATCTCCACCATCCTCGGCGGTCCCGTGGCCGCGGCCGTGCTCGTCATCGAGGCCGCGGGGCTCGCCGGACCGCAGCTCGTCGTCCTGCTGCTGCCCTGCCTGCTCGCCAGCGCCACCGGAGCGCTGGTCTTCACCGGCTTCGGGCAGTGGACCGGCCTGAAGACCGGCGCGCTCGCCCTGCCCTCCGTACCACCGGACGTACGCCCCGACGCGGGCGACTTCCTGTGGGGCATCCCGGCCGCCGTACTGATCGCGGCCCTCGTGGCGCTCCTTCGCCGGTTCGGCCACCGCACCGCCGCCTGGACCGGCGCGAAGAGCACCGCGTCACGCACGGTCGGCTGCGCCCTCGCGGTCGGTGTACTCCTCGCGGCGTACGCGCTGCTCACCGGCCGCAGTCCCGAAGAGGCGGCGCTCTCCGGCCAGTCCACGCTCGCCGAGCTCGCCGCCCACCCCCACGCGTGGTCCGTCGCCGCGCTCGCCGCCCTGGTCCTGTGCAAGGGCCTGGCGTGGGGCATCAGTCTGGGCGCCTTCCGCGGCGGCCCCATCTTCCCCGCCGTACTCCTCGGCGCGACGGCGGCCATGGCGTGTTCAGGGCTTCCGGGCCTCGGTGCGACTCCGGCGCTCGCCCTGGGCATCGCGGCGGCCATGGCCACGGTCACCGGACTGCCGCTGTCCAGCGCGGTGTTCACCGTGCTGGTGCTCGGCCCCGACGCGTTCAACCAGATGCCGCTCATCGTCATCGCCGCGGTCGTCGCGGTGGTGGTCGCCCAGGGGCTGCGCGAAAAGGCCGACGTGCCGTGAACGAGGGGTCCATGAACGGGAGTTCCGGGGACGGGGGTTCCGTGAGCGGGGGTTCCGCGAGCGGAGGTTCCGGGAGCGGAAGCTCCGTGAGCGGAGGCGGTGAGGCCGACCGGCACCGGGGCCGCGCGCGGGTGAAGCAGGCGCGGGCGTGGGCCGGCGGGGGCCTGCTCGCGGTCGCGATGGTCGCGGCCTACTTCCTCCTCCCCCTCAACCGGCTCGGCCCGCATCGCCCCGTCCTGAGCTGGACGCTCTTCGCCCTGGCGCTCGCTCTGGTCGCCGCGCTCCTCATGCGGCAGATCCGCGACGTACTCCTGCACACGCCCGACGGCCGCCACGGACTCGCCATCGCCCTCCTCATGTGCCTCGCCGTCCTGGTGTTCTCGGCCGGCTACTTCGCTCTCGCCAAACAACCCGGCGCGGTGACGGGCCTGGAGACGCGGATCGACGCGCTCTACTTCACCGCGGTGACCCTGGCGACCATCGGCTACGGCGATATCGCCGCGCACGGCCAGACGGCCCGGGCCGTGGTCCTGGTGCAGATCCTCTACAACTTCGTCTTCCTCACCGCGGCGGCCACCGCGCTCAGCCGCAGCTGGCGCGGCCGGATCGGCGGAGGGCCGCGGTCTCGCTGACGCCCGCGGCCACGGCGGCCGCACGAGATGCCCAGTCCCGCATATCGCCAGATACTTACCGAAAATATCGACTGACCCGAGGGACGGAGCTTCACGATGGACGACTATCCGCTGCTCAACCTCTTCTGGACCATGCTCTGGTTCTTCCTCTGGATCATGTGGCTGTTCCTGCTGTTCAAGGTCGTCATGGATATCTTCCGGGACCACGAACTGGGCGGCTGGGGCAAGGCGGGCTGGCTGGTCTTCTGCATCGTGCTGCCCTATCTCGGCGTCCTTGTCTACGTGATCGCGCGCGGCACGGGCATGGGCAAGCGGGACGCGAAGCAGGCCAAGGAGAACGAGGCGGCGTTGCGCGCGTACATCCGCGACGCCGCGGGCTCCGGCGACGGCAGTGGCGGCAGCAGCGCTGGCAGCAGTGGCAGCGGCGTGGACGAACTGGCCCGGCTTGCGGAGCTGAAGGAGAAGGGCATCCTCACGGACGAGGAGTTCGAGAAGGCCAAGTCCAGGGTGCTGGCCTGACCGGCACGACAACAGCCCGAACGGGGCGGACGCTGCGGCGTCCGCCCCCTTCGCGTGCGCATCGGACGCGTCAGCCGGTGGGCGCGTTCACCGCGGCTTGGGCGTCGACATTGCCCAGACCGAGCTTGGGCAGCTCGTCGGGGTTCTTCGCCGTGGAGCGGATGGCGCTCATGATCTCGTCCGGTGAGCGGTCCTGCTGGTGCAGGAGCGCCGCGACCGCGGAGACGTACGGGGCGGCCATGGAGGTGCCGTCGAGCTCGCCGTAGCCCGAGTCGTTCTTCACGGTCTCCTTGGTCGTGTACGTCGGAAGCGTCGAGAGGATCTTCACGCCCGGGGCGGAAACGGCTTCCTGCGCACCGAAGTTGGAGAAGTCGGCGGGCTTGCCGTTCTGGTCGCTCGCGCCGACCACCAGGACCGGGGTGTCCACCTTGTACGGCTGCAGGGCGGTGCCGTCGTTGCCGGCGGCGGCCACCACGACCGCACCCTTGCTGTGGGCGTGCGTGATGGCCTGGTTGAGGACGCCGCCCTTGAGCAGACGGGCCATCAGACCGGACTCGCCGAGCGAGAGGTTGATGACGTCGGCGCCGTGGTTGGCGGCCCACACGATGCCCTGGGTGATGTCGCCGTCCTTGCCTGAGCCGTCGGCGCCCAGGACCCGCACCGGCATGATCTTCGCGCCCGGAGCGCCGCCCGCGATGCCCGTGCCGTTGTCGGTGTGGGCCGCCGCGATACCCGACACATGGGTGCCGTGACCGTTGAGGTCCTTGGGTTCGTCGTCTCCGTCGACGAAGTCGTGGCCGTCGACCAGGCGCCCCTTCAGATCGGGGTGGTCGAGGTCGGCACCGGTGTCGACGACGGCGATCACCGTGTCGTCGCCCTTGGCCTTGTCCCACGCGGCGGGGAGCTTCAGGGAGTCGAGCGCCCACTGCTTGTTCCGCATCGGGTCCGGCTCGCTGTCGCTGCCACAGCCGGTGGCGAGCGCGGCGGCGGCCACGGCCACCGCCGTACAGAGTCTCAACAGTCTCAGCGGGGAGTCACGCAGGCCGCCTCGCCGCCCGGCGGGCGTGGACGGCTGTTGCGCGGGCGGTCCTGCGGAGTGCGACGGCTGAACCATCCCCACCTCGATTCCGGCTGGCGGCCGCAAGGGGCCGTCGGCGTGACACGGTCTGAACCGAGCCTCGGCCGGGGCTGGCCGGCGTGCCAGGCGTGTGGGCCGTACGGGTGGCGCCACGCCACAGGCGTGCCCGCGCTGCGCCGATCGCGCCGCGCTCCGCCGGTGCGTCGGATCCGCCCGGTCTCCGCCGGTGCGTCGGATCCGCCCGCGCTCCACCACGTGCGCCGGATCCGGCCGGTCTCCTTCAAATGCGTCAGACCCGGCCGGTCTCCTCCACGTGCGTCAGACCCGGCCGGTCTCCTCCACGTGCGTCGGATCCGGCCGGTCTCCTCCACGTGCGCCGGATCCGGCCGGTCTCCTTCAAATGCGTCAGACCCGGCCGGTCTCCTCCACGTGCGTCAGACCCGGCCGGTCTCCTCCACCGTGCACGACGTGCCGCCGGCCGGGCACCAGTGAGTCCTGCCGCCCACCAGATGGAGCTCCAGGTCGGCGTCCCCGACGCCACTGTGGTCGAGGGCCACGCGCAGGGCGCCGGGTGCAGGGTGCGGGGGCAGGCCGAGCACGCCCACCACGACGACTCCGTTGCGGGCCTCGACCGAGGCGAGCTGCCACTTCCCGGCGGCGGCCCACCGCTCGGCCACCGGCCGGGCGCCGGCGGCGAGTTGCCGGTCACGGGCGACGGAGAGGGAACCGGTGGTCAGCGGCACCGCGACGAGGACGACCATGGCCGTCACGCCGACGAGACTCCGGCCGCGGAACTCGCCCACGGGAAGGTCCGCGGCGCGGGCGCCCTCACGAACCCCGTAGAGCAGGAAGACCAGGGTGCCGGTGGCCACGATGGCCGCGACGTTGGTGGTGAAGAGCAGCGCCGACTGGAACGCGTCGTGGTAGCGCCCCACCGTGAGCAGCAGCCCGGTGACGGACAGCGGGGGCACCAGTGAGATCGCGATGGCGACGCCCGGCAGGGTGTCGGAGACATCCGAGCGCACCAGCGCGAACGCGCCGACGGTGCCGGTGGCCAGGGCGGCGAGCAGATCGATGAGGCGCGGGCTGATCCGCGACGACACCTGGCTGTTCGACGCGAAGGCATCGGGCGGCGCGACAAGCCAGCCCATCAGCAGGCCGATGGCCACCACCGCCAGGGCTCCGCCGATGACGAGCAGCACGCTGCGGGCCAGGTGGTGCCGGTCGGCGAGGACGAGGGCCAGGGCACTGCCGAGGATGGGCGTCATCAGCGGGGCGACGATCATCGCGCCGATCACCGTCGCGGTCGAGTCCCCGACCACGCCTGCGCTCGCGATGACCGAGGCGAGCACCAGCAGAACCCAGAAGCGCGTGGAGCTCGGACTGCGCCAATTGCGCTCGATGAAGAGCGTCTTGGCCATCCGCTCCGCGGCCGCCGCGTCGATAGGTGCCATGCCCGCTCCGCTGCCCTGAGTAGCCTTGAGGAAGTCTGGTGCGCTTTGGCCGTGCCCCAAAGGGGCGCGGGGCTGTGTCGATATGCCGCTCCGCCGCGCTGGGGGTACACCCGGCGGTAGCTGGGGGAGCGACAAGGCACGATGCACCCGCAGATGGTGCACCGGACTTCCCGCGGAGCGGCTCAGCTCCGTCATGCAGGCCCCAGGTTCCCTCTGGGGCCTGGATCCGGCACCTACTCCCCGGTTGTCGGTTTTGGCCGAGTTTATTTAGATACGGGATATGACGCAGCCCGGGACTCTGATCCTGATCATGGCCATCGCGGTACTCGCGCCTCTGCTGGCCTACCGGGTGAACCGCTGGGTCCCCGTCCCGCTGGTCATCTTCGAGATCGTCCTCGGCATCCTCATCGGCCCTGATGTCCTCGCCCTGGCCCAGCACGACGAGTTCACCGACGGCCTGGCCGACTTCGGCCTGGCCATGCTGATCTTCCTGGCCGGATACGAGATCGACTTCGCCGCCGTACGCGGTGACACCCTGCGCCGCTCGACCGGCGCCTGGATGATCTCGATCGCCGCGGGCCTCGGCATCGCCTTCGCGCTCACCGGCGCCGAGGTGAACAAGAGCTTCGTCATCGGCACCGCGCTCACCAGCACGGCGCTCGGCACGGTCCTGCCGATTCTGCGGGACTCCGGCGATCTGCGCGGCCGCTTCGGCACGGTGGTCCTCGCCTTCGGCGCGGTCGGCGAGTTCGGGCCGATCATCGCGATGGCGCTGCTGCTCAGCGGCCGCGGAGCGGGTGAATCCACGGTGCTCCTCATCGTGTTCGCCGCGGTCACGGCGGCGGCCGTGTTCTGGGCGCTGCGGCCCCGGCCGCCCTGGTTCGCCCGGATCATCGCCAACACCCTGCACAGCAGCGGCCAGTTCGCGGTCCGGTACGTGATGCTGCTGCTCGCCGCGATGCTGGGCCTGTCGCACGCGTTCGGCATCGACGTACTCCTCGGTGCCTTCGCCGCGGGTGTGATCAGCCGTCTGATCCTGCACGGCGCGGCTCCCGAGAGCAGCGGCGAGATCCTCGGCAAGATCGAAGCGATGGGCTTCGGCTTCTTCGTCCCGGTGTTCTTCGTCGTCACCGGCATCAACTTCGACCTGAAGGCCCTGCTCGACGGCGGCCGCGCCCTCGTCCTGCTGCCCGTCTTCCTGCTGCTGTTCCTCGTCGTCCGCGGCATCCCGCTGTATCTCCTGGCCCCTTCCGACCTGTCCCGCCGCGACCGCACCGCCCTGACCCTGTACGGCTCCACGTGTCTGCCGCTCGTCGTCGCCATCACCACGATCGGCCTGGACGACAAGAGCATCAGCTCCAGCGAGGCCGCCGCGCTGGTCGGTGCCGCCATGGTCTCCGTCCTCGTGTTTCCCCTGCTGGCCCTCAAGTTCCGTTCGGGGCGCGGCGAATCAGCCGCGGACCGTGCCGGGCACGGCGAGGGGAGCGACCGGCCCTCCAGGGCGGGCGAGGCCTCGGAGTCCTGGTGAGCGCCGGCCGTCGAGCACGGAGTGGCGACGGGGCGAGGCTCCCGGGTCCGGGGCGCGGCGGCCCGTATTGGGCCATCCGGGTGGCGTACGCCGGGCGCCACGGCGGACCCTGAACGGCGCCGCGGAGCCGCACTGTTCCGGGTCGGCGGCTCCGCCGGCGGGCGCCTCGGACACGTGGCCGGGTCGCAGCTCCGGGGGCCGGTGGCCACAGTGGTGACAGGCGCGGGCCGTCGGCCCGGCAGGACCAGTACGGCGGGAGAGACGATGAGCATGCTTCGGCGTCGGATCCGGATGGTGTGCGTCGCGGGCTTGGTGGCCGGCACGGCGGTGACGGCCGCCGGCTGCTCGGACAGCGACGGTGACCCCTCCTCCAAGGTGTCGCAAGCAGCGTCGGCGGCGTCGTCCGTGGCGGGCGAGGCCTCCTCCGCGCTCTCCTCGGCGACCGCGGCCGCCAAGGAGAAGCTCGACAAGTTCAAGGACGGCATCGACGCCAAGGGCGATGTGAAGGTGGGCGGCACCTCGACCGACGGCGACGGCCGCACGACCGCGCCGGTCACGGCGACCAACGGCGGTGACAAAGAGGCCGAGTACATGGTGCAGGTCAACTTCCGCAACGCCGACAAGAAGCTGCTCGACACGGTGGTCGTGACGGTGCCCTCGGTGAAGGCGGGCGGCTCCGGCGAGGCCACCGCGCGCAGCACCCACAAGCTCTCCGGGGACGTCACGGCCGAGGTCGGAAGGGCGCTGCGGCACTGACCCGTTGGGGCCACCGGTCCGCGGACTTGGCGGCACCGGCCCCGGGACCGAATCTGCGGCACCGCACAGCGGCCCCCGGGGCACCGACCGCCAGCGCCCTGCCGCGCAGACGCGCATCGCATCCGATGGAGGCTCCCATGAGCGCCCGGCCGACCCCGGCCACCCCGGCCACCCCCGCCTCCCCCGACGCGCGCGCCCAGCTGGGCAAGGCCGCCCGCAAGCGCGCCCCGCGCTCCTCGCACGGCACCTGGCAGCCCGCGGCCGAACGGACCGATCCGCTGGACCTGTTGGAGCAGCAGGCCGCGACCCGCCTCCCCGACCTGCTCCCGATCCGCTACGCGCGCATGTCCTCGTCGCCCTTCGTGTTTCTGCGCGGCGCGGCCGCGGTCATGGCCGCCGATCTGGCCGCGCAGCCGCACACCAGGCTCACGGTGCAGCTGTGCGGCGACGCGCATCTGCTCAACTTCGGTCTGTACGCGTCGCCGGAGCGTGCCCTCGTGTTCGACGTCAACGACTTCGACGAGACGCTGCCGGGCCCCTTCGAGTGGGACGTCAAGCGCCTGGCCACGAGCATCGCCGTCGCCGCCCGCGACAACGGCTTCACCGACGCCGAGGCGCGGAGCGCGGTCCTCGCGTCCGTGGAGTCGTACCGCCTCACCATGCGCCGTCTCGCCGGGCTCGGTGAACTCGCCGTCTGGTACGAGCGCGTGGACACGCAGGACGTTCTCGCACTCGTGGGCACGCAGGACCGCCGTCGCGTGCGGACGACCCTCGCGCGTGCCCGGCAGCGCACCAGCCTCCAGGCCCTCGACAAACTCACCGAGGTCGAGGGCGGCCGCCGACGGTTCCTGCACGACCCGCCGCTGCTGCAGCCGATCGGCGCGGCGCTCCGGGCGGCCGTCGGCGAGGTGTTCGCCGAGTACCGCTCCACGCTGCCCGAGGAGCGCCGTGTTCTCCTCGACCGCTTCCACGTGGTCGACGCGGCCCGCAAGGTAGTGGGCGCCGGCAGCGTCGGCATCCGCTGCTTCGTGGCGCTCCTGGAGGGGCGCGACGCCGACGACCCGCTCTTCCTCCAGATCAAGGAGGCCGAACCCTCCGTCCTTGAACGGCACTTGGGCCCGAGTCCGCACGAGCACCACGGCCGCCGGGTGGTCGCCGGACAACGTCTGATGCAGGCCACCAGCGATATCTTCCTCGGCTGGGTCACCGGGCCCGAGGGCCGCCACTACTACTGGCGCCAGCTGCGCGACATGAAGGGCTCGGCCGATGTCACCACGATGCGGCCGCGCCTGCTGTCGCGGTACGCGGGCCTCTGCGGCCGCACCCTGGCCCGCGCCCACGCCCGTACCGGCGACCGCATCGCGATAGCCAACTACCTGGGCCGCGCCGACACGTTCGACCGCGCCGTCACCGCCTTCGCGACGCGCTACGCCGACCAGAGCGCCGCCGACTACGCCCTGCTCACGGCGGCCATCGCCGCGGGCGCGATACGGGCGGCGCCCAGTCCCTGACACACCGACACCACCCCACTACAGGAGCCCGATCCGACCATGAACTCACCCCACTCACCCCACTCACCCCACTCGCCCAACTCCCCGCAGGCCCCGCACTCTTCACGCCCCTCGCACGCTCCTCAGGGCCGCCCCGCCACGGCCCACTACAGCGCGGGCACCCCGCGTCTGGAGGCCGGGCGGCTGTGGGCGGGCGGCATCATGACCGCCCTGGTCGCGGCCCTCACAGCCGTGGTCGCCCTGCTTCTGGTACGCGGCGTCCTGGGCATCGCGGTCTTCGCCCCGGAAGGCGACGGAGCGATGGGCAACGCCACCACGGGGATGCTGGCCGGGGGCGCGGCCGTGGCCGCGCTCATCGCCACGGCACTGCTGCACCTGCTGATCCTCGCCACCCCGCAGCCGGCCCGGTTCTTCACCTGGATCGTCACGCTCGCCACGGCCGTCCTGGTGCTGCTGCCGTTCACCATGGCCCTGACCACCGCGGCCCGCCTCGGCACGGCCGCCGTCTACATCGTCATCGGCGCCACGATCGGCTCGCTCCTGACGTCGGTCGCCCGTGGAGCGGTACGCCGCACGTGACCTAGGGTGAAACCCGCGCCCAGCGGAGGAGGCCGGAGCACCCTGCAGAATCCCGAGAAGTTCCTCTGCCTCGGCGGCCTCGCCCTGATGGGCGCCTTCACCGCCCTGGCGTTCGGCCCGCGGTTCACCGTCCTCGCGGCAGCCCTTCTGGCCACCGTGTTCCTCGTCGTGGCCGCGGCCCGGCGGGGCGTCGCCGCCCTGCGCGCGGGCCGGCGGCGCCTGGCGCAAGGCCACCCTCGACCAGGCCGGCGAGACCGCGGACGCGGTGGAGAACTTCTTCCGCAAGTTCGTCGGCAAGAGCCCACCGCCCGCCCACCCAGGTCAGCGAGGACGAAACCCTCATGGCCAACCTGCCCACCGCAGGCAAGATGCTCGCCAACGCCTGCGAGGCGTACGCGGACCACATCGACTCCGCACTGCAGCGCCTGCCGGCGGAATCGAACCCGCTCACCGGTGAGCCGCAGCCGATCTGGGAACGGCCCATGTTCGGCGGCGACGGCCCAGACGGCGGCCTGCATGAACTCCTCGCGAGCGACATGCACATCACCCGCCTCGGCCACATCCCGCCCGTACTGGACACCGCGCAATCGCGGGTGAAGATGCCCCAGCCGGACGGAGGCGGACTCCTGTCCAACCTGCCGTCCTTCATCGCGCCACTCATCCGCGTACCCACGATGATCCCGGCTGCGTACCGGCCGCCGGTAGGTCCACGCGTGCAGCCCGTCCCTCCACCCACACCGCCGGACCCCCGGTTCCCGACCCTCACCGGCCCACAGCACCAGAACTCCCAGACGTGGCTCAACTCGCTGCGCGCCGGCGACGTCTCCGGCGGCAAGCCAGCGGAGATCGCCTACCAGAAGCGCGTCGCCGGATACCCGGAGTACGAGGTGCCCATCCCTCCCGGCATCAGCAAGTACAGCACGCTGATGGTGTACGGCTTCCGCGACGGCATGGCCATCAAAGCGAAGTACGTCAACAACCCCGAAAAGAAGTGCTACCGGTCACTGGACGAACTGCGCGAGAACCATCAATCAGGCAAGAAGGACTTCCTGTACGACAAGGGCCGCAAAGAGCTCGCGAAGTACTCCGCCGCCCTCAACGACCCCAGGAACACCGAAATGCGGGGCGTAGAAACCGTCACCAACAACAACGACTCGGTCGCCTACTGGCGGATCACGATGGCCGCCTATGGCGTCAGGGCTACGCACGCCACGTGCCCTAATCCAGTCCCCACTGAGAGAGGAACCATGGAGGCCGACCAGATCGCCGAGCTGCGCACCATGTACGTCTTCGGCCCGGCCGAAGGCGAGACGTGGGGACTGACCTTCGCCGCGTTGGAGCGGAAGCTCCGTGAGTGCAATCCCGATGAGTTCATCCGTGTCGAGGAAGCCGGCGACGGCCCTCTGGACAGCGGCACGACGATGCACTTCGGCATCACGCTGGACGATGAAGACCTTGAAGGCATGGCCAAGCTGGACTCGGAAGGGGTGTCCATCACGGACTGCACAGCCCCCCTCGCTGCCGAGTTCGCGGTCTGGCTCCGCCAGAACGTCGTCCCCGACGGCACCGCCCTGACCTTCAACACGGAGTGGGGACTGGAAGAGGACCTGCCCGACGCGCTCGTACCAGACGCGACGCAGGAAGAGCTGGCTTCCCTGTTCGTCGCGCGCATCGAGGAGACTGGCGGACTGGACTGACGTGTCGCCGAGGCAGACGCGGTCTGACACCGCCGCGCTGCCAGACCCCTCCATGAATCAGAATTCGAGCCGCCGAGAGGTCGCGGGCCAGATCTAGGCGGCGAACGGGGCACGCTACTGGCCCGCCGCACTGCTCCAGAACTTCTTCGAGGAGAGTTGCTCCGCGGACGGCCGGCCCCTGGACGAGGCGTATGAGGAGGTCCTGGGCAAAAGCAACCCGGTGGACTTCTGGACGGCGGTCGAGGAGCGGCTCGCAGCCGGGCACATGCGGCTCCTGCTCGTGGCCGACCGCATTCCGCTGGAGCTGCAGGCGATCGTGGATTTCCTGAACCGGCAGATGCGCCAGACCGACGTGTACGCGGTCGAGCCGGCCTACCGAGGTTCCGTCTGCCTCCAAGTCACCGTCCGGTATGAGCAGCTCGCCGAAGTGGACGCGGGCTCTGTATGCGCACAGTCTTGGAACCAAGCTTCGATGTGATGCCATGCATCACTCGCAGATCCGGACGCCATATGAGCTCCGCTGGTTGAGGAAAGTGGCGCCCCACTCTGCGCTGATGTGTAAATCCAGGCACCAGACGCTCACACCCCCTGCACCCAACATCTCAATGCCCCGGTTATGCACGAATGGGACTCGTCCCGGGATATCAAGCCAGTTCGACGTATCCGGAATTCGATTGGGAGGGCCGGCCCAGCTGCTGCCGAAGACTCCTACTCTCCGGAGCCTCACACTTCCTCTGTCCAGACCAGTGTGCCAGGAAAGTCCGGGGACTCATTCGTGGCCTCCCACTCCTCATCGCCGGGGAGTGTGGCGATCCACGGCGGAGGCGAGTCCAGCACATTTGCCGTGAACTCCAGGACACTTCCGAGGGAAGCCCATAGCGGATCGTCACTCCCGATATAGCCGGTTGCGGAGAATTCCACGTCACACTTTCCGATTTGACCCGTTACAGTATCGACAATCAATTGCGTACGCCCCAAGCATCCAATGGCCACACCGTGAGGTTTTGCCCCCTGCTGGGATCTCGCTCCATCTGCACCTACGTATGCTTCTGCGATGCTGCCCACGTCGTACAGCGTGTACCCGATGGGGATAACTTCGACGAGTCCTGATCCGTTGTGCCGCAGCAACGATTCCCGGACGTCCGAGGGAAGTTGGAGCCCGATGCGCTCCTGGAGTCGGTCTAGTTCACCCTGTGTCGCCGGCCCCGGCAACTCGTCTTCAGGCGCGTACCGCCCCAGCCACGACTCAATCTTCTCCCACGATTCGTTTACGGTCACCGAGGCGCTCCTTCGGAATGAAAGCGAACGTGCACGGCGCCCCTGAGGAGGGACGCCGTGCACGCCAGCCGGTGGGGGTCTTACCCGCAGGGTTGGCCGGACGTCATGGCGAACGTTCCGGCTCTTGGGCGGTCGGCAGGACGACAAGGGAGTGCCGAAGTCCTGGAGCCGCCCATCGAGTAGTCGAGTTTGGCTTGTGACAGGCGTGTACTGGTGGAGACCAACCTGAAGGAAACGAACCGAGGTCGGTAGATGGTGGGATCACGATAGTGGGCACCTTCATCGGAGACTCGGCTGGAACATCTCCGTCTCGATGCCCTCGGAACTCCTCGGTGCCCTGCGTACGCGCGCCGGCAAGCGCGGCGTGTCCGCGTACGTGACCGCAGCGGTCCGGCATCAACTCGCGATGGACGGCCTCGCCGAGATCGTGGCCGCCTACGAAGCCGAGCACGAACCGCTGAGCGAGGCCGAGATCCAGGCCGCGCAGCGCGAACTGTTCGGTGACGCACCGGCGCCCTACGCGTCGAACGACAGCGCCGCATGAAGGAGCCTGCGGCCAGGTCCCTGGTGCTGGACTCCCAGGCACTGTCGCTGCTGCTGCGTAACGACCGCCAGATGGTCACCCGGATCGAGGCCGCACGGCGCGTGGGCGTGCCCGTTCTCGTGTCGGCTCTGACGGTGGTGGAGGCCGTCTACGGGAAGACAGATACCTCGCAGCTGCGCTGGGTGCTCTCCCGGCTTCAGGTCCAAGACGTCACCCAGGCGGACAGTCTCACCGCGGTGCAGCTGCTGAGCGACTCCGAGGGCCTGCACGGCCACAAGTACGCCATCGACGCCCTCGTCGCCTCGATGGCGCTCCGCTCCCCGGCACCCGTACTTGTGCTGACCTCGGACCGCGACGACTGGTCCAAACTGTGCGGCGGCGACCGCGTACAGATCAAGGACGTCTGAGCTTGGAGTTTGCACCCGCGATCAAATGAGGGCCTAGAGGCCCTTTCTCGCTGCCCGGACTGGCGTCTCCGCCCTCGCCCTCCACGGCGGCGCCCAGGGTTGCGTGAATTTCAGCCACAAGGCATGCGAGCATCCAAGTCAATTACACATCCATTCTTGATTCATTCGTACGCATACGGACCATCTCGCCGGACATAGCGCAGCCGGGTGCGCCCGTTTCGGATCAGGGGAGCAAGCCGGATCCCGCCGCCGCACCGCCGGCCGCCCCCGACGGCGAGGCTCGACCGGAGCTGTCCCGACGACCTGGTCGCCGTGGTCGGCGACCTCGTGGACGGCTTGGTGAACGACCGCCGCTCAGCAGTGAGGAGCACGACGACGGCCCCCGGCTCTGGCCGATGAACTAGGTAGCCGAGCTGGCCAACCTCGCCGCAAACGCGCGCCGCACCCCCAAGCGGCACCCTCGGCCTATGCGATGTTCGGCACGACGCCCGCCGGTCGGCAGACGACGCGCATGATCGGCATCTCCACACAGCGGTACATCAGCACGGCGACAGCCAACGACCCGACGACACAGTAGGCGATGACGCCGAACGCACCGGCCCCGGACGTGAAGCGAGTCAGTCCGAAGACGTGGGACCCGGCGTAGAAGACCAGCCAGTGCGTCATGTAGAGGGCGAAGGAGATCTCGCCGAGCCAGACCATCACTCCGGTTCGCAGCAGGGATCTCCGTCCCTTGCGGTCAGCATCGGCCGCAGAACAAATGATCAGGGCGCAAGGAATCACGGTGGCCGCAGTCATCGAGAACAGAGTGGGCACCTTGAGCATCCCCAAGAAGCCGGCCACGGCGATGAGTCCTGCCGGGGTCAGGCCGAGCCGGATCCACCGGCCTTCAAGGACGATCCGCGCCAGCAGAATGCCGAGGACGAAGTCGAGTACACGTACCGGCGGAAAGAGGTAGACAAACCAGGCTTGGTGGAAGGAGACGGCGGGCAGAGGCGGAGGCAACAGCGGATGGGCCGGCAGGAATTGCGCGACCACCGGTACGGAGAAGATCAGTGCGACGGTGAGACCTGCCGCCCACCAAAGTCCATCCGCGGGAATACGCCGCAGTGCCCTGAGCAGCCATGGAAAAAGCGCGTAGAACAGCGCCTCGCAGCACAGCGACCAACTCACCGGGTTCACATTGTTGTTGATGAACGAAGGATGGGGAATCCACCCGTGGAACAGCAGGAGCTTACTCCCGGCCGCGGCGGCCAGCACCTGCTCACCGGCCCAGGCCACCAGCAGGACCGAGATGATCCAGGCGATGGCGTGGGTCGGATAGATCTTGGCGAACCGGCGCAGCCAGAAATGACTGGCTGTGTCGCCGGGCCGGGAGGAATAGGTGAGCACGAAGCCACTGAGCACGAAGAAGAACCCGACGGCGATCCCCCCGGACCGCCCGGCGAGGTCAATCATGCCGGACGGCGCCTCGGGGCCGAAGAGTAGTCCGGACGTGACGAAGTGACTGAAGAACACGAGGGCTGCCGCGAGGAAGCGAAGGCCGGTGAGCGAGTCCAGTCTCCGGCCGTACGCGGGGAACGCGGCGAGATCTGTCGTCACGTTGTCGCCTCCTCTTCCGTGGCACTTCTTGGTGTTTGACGCGGAGGGAGCGGTCGCGCTGCGGCACGACCGCTCCGCTCAGGTCCCGGACTCAGGGCCTGCTGAAGACCGCGGTGGCGGTGGTGCCGCCCGGGGTCGCCGTTCCCGACACGATCAACTCGGCGCCGGGGAAGCGGGTGCTGTCCTCCGTCACGTACGAGGTGGCGACGGCGGTCCTGTCACCGTCCACCGCGGCGTCCGTGTGAGGTTCGGAGATGACGTGGGATTCGGTGCCGTCGTCCCACACGATGGTGCTCCGGTGCTCGCCGACCCCCGAGAATCCCATGCGCTGCGCGTCGTCGACATGGACCGTGCCCTTGAGGACTCCGTTGATCGGCCGATCGTTCTCATCAACGCACGTGATCCGCATATCGGCAGTCACCTTCACGTCCACCTCCGGACGAGTGGAAGTGTCGTCCAGCGAATAGTCGTAAGTCTCCGTGCCGGTGGACTGGCAGTTGGCGAGGATTCCCGTGTCAGCCGAGGCCGGCACGGTGAAGAATCCCAGCCCGGCCACCGCCACGGAGACAGCAGCCGCCGCCAGAGTGGCTCGCCTCGCGTTTTCCTTCATGTCACGCTCTCCTTCTCTCTTCTGATGGTCACCGTTCTCATCAGATCCCATCGGCCCATACTTTCCTGGCAGTCGGGAATTTCCCGCGCCTCGCCGTAAGCGGCGTGTCATCCGGCCTGAAGTGTGCAAATCCGTACAGGCGCTCACTATTTGTCGATTGGGCTGCGCTCGCGGGCTGCCGCACGATAGACATCGAGAATCCCCTTCATCCATGCAGCAGCGGTGAAGTGCGCGGCGACATGGTCCAGGCATGGCCGGTGAAAGTGATCGCGCCCCATGCGGAGCACCGACAGCAGGCCGCTCCCCAGGGCCGCTGCGTCGCGTACAGGCACGAGGGCTCCGACGTCGGGGCTGCCGACCGTCCATGCCAGGCCGCCCACCCGGGTGGCGACCACTGGGGTCCCGCAAGCCATCGATTCGACCGCCACCAGGCCGAACGGCTCGTAGTGCGAGGGGACAGCCGTGACATCCGCGGCGCTGTAGTAGAGGGCCGTCTTGTCGTGTGCCACAGATCCGCGCAGGTCCACACTGCTCCGGACGTCGTGCTCCTGCGCAAGGTCGGTGAGCGGGCGGGTCTCGTCGTCGGCGGTGGCACCGGTGCCACCGCCGACGACGAGGAGGCGTGCCCGCGGATGCCGTTCGTGGACTCGTACGAACGCGTCGACGAGGTCCTGCCACCCCTTGCGGGGTTCGAGCCGTCCGAGATACAGGATCACGGGGATGCCGGAAGGAATTCCGAGCGCGTCGCGGGCCGCGTGCTGCGGGATCGGCTGAAGTGCCGTGCCGTCAGTTCCCGGCGGTACCAGGTGTGTTCGCAGAGCAGGTGCCCCGAGCAGGTGCTCCACGTCGTGCGCCTCGCTGGGGCAGCTCACCACCAAGGCATCGGCTCGGCGGGCGATGCGCCGTTCCGCCGCGTCACGCGCGGAGAAGGGCTCCGGCCCGGCTGCCCGGGGGATGTGGGCCAGGGCTGCTCTGCGCGCCGCCCCCAGGGAGTGGTAGGTGTGCACCACCGGGACCTTGTGGTGCTGCGCGAGCCGCAGCGCCACTTGGCCGGAGTACCAGTAGTGGCTGTGCACCACGTCGTAGCCGCCGGAGCGCCGGTACAGGCTATCGGCGCCCTCCGCGAAGTCGGTCAGAACCTCGCCGAACCGGTCGCGCGGGAGGGGGCCCGGAGTTCCTGCCCGCAGGCGGATCACCTGTGCCCCCGGCGCGATCTGCTCCCGGCGCGGCAGGTGGGGCGCTTCCCATCGCGTGGCGACGTCCACCGTGCAGCCGTGCCCGGCGAGCGCCGCGGCGAGTTGGCGTACGTAAACGTTCTGTCCGCCCTGAAACCCGCTGCCGGGGCTGGCCAGTGGGTCGGCGTGGTCGGAAATGAGAAGCACCCGCATGGTCGTTCGTCCCGGTTCCCTTCTGGCACGGGCCGCCTCCTGGCCGGCCCGCTCGACGCACGGGCCGGCCAGTCAGGAGGCGGTGATGTGGGCGGTGTCGTTGTGCGCCTGAAGGTCCCAGCGCAGGCCCAGTTGGGGCCGATGGCGTTCCCAGGGCTCCCTGCGCCACCGGGTGATGGCGGCGTTGGCGACGGTCACAGGCAAGGGGCCCGGCCATCTCGGGGGGAGGCCGAGAAAGATGTGATGGGCGGCGTTGATGGCTTCGCCGTGCGTGATGAGCAACAGCCGGTGTCCTTCGTGGCTTTGAAGGATCGAGTCGAGAACGCGTCGGATCCGGTCCACGTACGTGGACCAGGACTCGGCGCCGACCGCTGGAGCCCGCCAGGGCTGCAGCACCGGGTTACCCTCGCAGGTCGAGTGCAGGACGACGCGAGGCAGGCCGTCGGCTTCGCCGAGGTCCTGTTCCCGCAGGTCCGGCTGAACACGCAGGGGAAGGTTCAGCGCCTCGGCGACCGGCTCTGCGGTTTCCACCGCCCTCAAGCGGGGGCTGCAGTACAACGCGTCCACCCGGGACCGGTTGTCGGCCTGCCTGGCGGCCAGCCGATCAGCCAGCCGGCGCGCCTGATCGTGTCCCTGCCGTGTCAGACCTCGGCAGCCGAGCGGCCCTCCGACTGTGTCCTCGACGTTGCACCACGCCTGGGCGTGCCGGACGAACATCAGCTCGCGTTTCGACTCCAGGACTTGTTGCAGCACTTGGCTGCCGTCGGTGGCGGCCCCCGTCACCGGGCCCGTCCCTGGCGGGTGAGGTGGTCATGGATGGAATCGACCGACTGGAAGGTGAGCAGCGAGGCACCCTGCGCGAGGGACAGGCCGGTGCGCTGTTCCAGCTTGCTGAGGAGCCAGATCACGGCGATCGAGTCGAGTGCGAGATCCGTGTCGTCGAGGCGATCGTCGTCGTGACTGATCAGCGTGGTGCCCAGACAGCTGAGATCCCACAGCAGACGCCGAATTTCCCGCTTGTCCACAGTCGCTGCCGTCACGCTCGCACCCCCCTGTTCGCTTTTCCTGAAGTTGTGCGCGGCAGGTCCGTGCCGATGCGCCAGTGCCGCGGAATCTTGAAGTCGCTGAGCTGGCCGCGGCACCAGGACGTGAGCTCCTGACCGGTTACGGCGCTGTCGGCGGCCACGTACGCCTCGATGATGAGCCGTGGGTGGCCGGGCACCGCGGAGTCGACCGCACGACACACCGCCATCGCCTCTGTGACCTGCGGATGAGCATTCAGGGCCGTCTCGACCTCCGTGAGGTCCACCTTCAGTCCGCCGATGATGCACACCGAGTCGGCGCGGCCCAACAGGGAGAGGACCCGGGAGCCGGGAGCGAGTTCGGCACGGTCGAAGGTGCGGAGCCAGCCGTCGCTGTAGCGGTCGGGCAGATCGGCGTACAGGTACGGGTCGCCGTCCGCCCTGATGAAGAGTTCGCCGTCGGTGATCCGCACGTCGACGCCTGGCAGGACGCGGCCGACGGCCGGTGGTTCGAGGTCACCGGTGAGATCCGTGGCGATAGCGCCCACTTCTGTCATGCCGTACGCCTGGCCGACGGGCACTCCGTAGCGGTGGAGGAAGCGCTGCCTGACCACGGAGGGCAGGACGTCGCCACAGGAAACGGCGAGCCGCAGTCCTGTCGGGCGCGTGCCGCCGGCAGCCTGGCTGAGCAAGTCGAAGTGGACTGGCACCCCGAAGACGGCGTGCACATCGGCCGCATGGGCGCAAGTGAGCAGGTCGTCAGGGCTGATCCGCCCGGGCAGGACGAGCGTGGCACCCACCCGCAGACTGTGCAGAACGCCTGCGGCCAGACCGAAGCCGTGGGTGAGCGAGGCAAGGAGCAGAACCCGTTCGCCCTGCGTGGGCATCCCCGGATTGCGGGCATGGCGGTCGACGTCGGCCAGGAGCGACGGGCCGGATCGCGCGACGATCTTCGGTTGCCCGGTGGTCCCGGAACTGCACTGGATCAGGGCGACGGCCGATTCGCCCGGCGGGCTGTCACCGATCCGCTCGATCGAGACATCGACGGTGTCCGTGGTGCCGACCAGGAGATCAGGCACGGTGGTGGACGTGACCCGGTGTGCCGGCCGGATCCGTGCGAGCACGGACCGGACTTCGGCCGGCTTCATCCGCGTGTCCAGGAGCAGGACCTGAGCCCCTTCCGCCCACAGGGCGAAGAGCCACCACAGCAGAGTCAGGCTCGGCGGCAACTGCACGGCGACCGGACTTCCGGCAACAACACCGTGCGCGCGCAACCGGGCGCGCACGGCATCCATCTCGCGCTGCAGCCTGCCGTAGGTGATCTGCCCGGCACCCTGCGCCCATACGGTTTCGGGGTCCGCAGCGGCGATCGGCTCCAGCCCCCACCACGGGACGCCAGGCGCCCCGGGTGTCATCGCTGCCATCCTGGACCGGCCTGAACCAGGACGGTCGACCACGTCGTGCCTCCGCCGCCTCCTACGAGGACCGCGATCTCTCCACAGCGGAGCATGCCTCGATCGCGCATTTCGACGATATTCGCGAGCTGATCCCCCGCACCGATATGGCCTGTATGTTCACCGAAGGCCACCACCTCCGCATGGGCGAGGCAGTCAAATACAGTGCCGTAATTCAGGCCGATTCCCGCCGTGTCGGCACGCGGCAGCAGTACGTAACGGATTCGCTTGTCATCGGGTTTGATTCCCGCATCGTCCAGAGCTCGCGAGAGGGAAATGCGGGCCCATTTCCGCATTTTCAGAGCGAAATCCAAATCCTCCATGTAGGGAAGATTGTTCCCGTCGAAAAAGACCGCTTTGTTCCACATCGGAGCCGGCGTGAAGTCGGGTTCACCGCGGAAGATCACTTCAAATTCCGGGTCCGTCGTCTGCACCACCGAAAGGAGTGCGAGCGTCGTGGGGGTGTCACCGGCCCGCCGCACCAGTGCGGCCGTGGCGCCGTCGCCGAAGCCGTACGGAAGACCGACACCGGGATGTTCCCAGCGGTTCCAGCCGGGTGGGGCGAAGCGATCGGCGGTTGTCAGGAGCACCGCCTCGGCCTCGGGGTCGGCCAGAAACCTGGTTGCCGCCAGCTCCAGGGCGAACATGGCGCCATTACAGTTCTGTTGAATCGTCACGGGGGTGGCGTGCGGAGGTGTTCCCAACTCACGCGCGATGTAGTGGGCCGCGCTCCAGAAGTCGTGCCCTTGGTGGTACAGGTGGCTGTGGAACAGCACGTTCAGCCGGGCAGCCTCCCAGCCCCCCTCCGCCAGGCACGCGCGCGCCGCGAGCGTCGCCATCTCAGGGGCCGCCAACTCACGGGAGACCGGCAGCGACTTCACCCTCAATTGCGGCAAGCCGAAATCCGGAACCCCGAGACCGTCGTAATCCGGCGGAAGTTCGAATTCCTCAGGAATCCAAGTGGCGACCGACGCAATATCGACTGCACCGTCGACTCTCACGACTGAACTCCTTGCAGCGGACGGGACAGGGGTGATTCTTCTATCACCCCTCGGCAAGGAAACCTGCATCCCTTCACCCAAACCAGTGAAGACTTACATTATAGGAGGAACGCATTATTAGCGTCCCTCGATTTGGTTCTGCAATTCCCCACTACGATGAATCTGTCTTGGCCGTTCCTCGAGGGAGTTTCAGCACCATGTCGACTTCGATGCTCGCTCCGGCCGACATGGTCGTCGACGGCACCTCGCTCGAGCTCGACCGGCTCGAACAGGCGACGGCGCCGCTCCGCCTGCGCCTCGCCGAAGACACGCTTGAGCGGGTCGGCCGCTGCCGACGGTTTCTGGAGCAGTGCCTGACGGACGGCCGTCCGGTCTACGGCGCGACGACCGGGTTCGGCCCGCTCGTGAACTACGCAGGCCGCGAGAGCGCCGCCGAGCAGTGCGAGAACGCCTTGGCGCACCTGGCCGCGGGTCAGGGGCCCGACCTCGAACGGGCAGTGGTGCGCGCGGCGATGCTCGTGCGGCTGACATCTCTTGCGCGGGGGCACTCCGGGGTGTCACCCCATGTCGTTTCTGCGCTCGCGGACGCTCTTGCCACCAGCTTCGCCCCCGCGGTGCCGCAGCTCGGTTCGCTGGGGGCGAGCGGCGATCTCGTCCCGCTGTCCTATGTCGCGCGGGCCCTGTCCGGCGAGGGCCACGCCTACTTCGACGGCACGCGCATGCCTGCGGCGAAGGCCCTCGGGTTTTCCGGTCTCACTCCCCTGAAACAGGACGGCCGGGACGGGCTGGCCCTGGTCAACGGCACCTCCGTGACTGCTGCGGCGGCGGGCCTCGCCGTGCTGTCGCTGCGCCGGTCGCACGCGACGGCCTTGCGGCTCTCCGCGCTCATGGCGGATCTGCTCGGATGCGGCCAGGCCCACCTGGACCCAGATCTCCTGAACGCCTTCGGGCACTCCCATGTGGCGGATGCCGGGAGAGCGCTGCGACAGAATCTCTCCGGATCGGTTCCCACCGGAACCCGGGCGCTGCAGGAGCCGTACAGCATCCGTTGCGTCCCCCAATTGGCCGGGGCAGCCGCGTCAGCGATCGGATACGCCGAGCACGTCGTGTGCGACGATCTGCAGTCCATCAGCGACAACCCGCTGTTCTTCCCCGAACGAGACGAAGTCGCGCACGGCGGAAACTTCTTCGGCCAGCCGGTTGCCTTTGCCGCCGACCTGCTCTCGATCGTGGCCACCCAGCTCGGCAATCTCGCCGAGCGCCAGCTGGACCTGCTGATCGACCCGCACCGCAACGGCGCTCTGCCGCCGATGCTCTCCCCTGACCCAGGCCGTCAACATGCAGTCCAGGGGGTGCAGTTGACGGCCACCGCTATCGTTGCATCGATGCGGCGAGCAGCCGTTCCGGCCAGCATCCAAAGCCTGCCGACCAACTGGCACAACCAGGATGTGATCCCGTTCGGCACCCAAGCAGCCCTGACAGCCCTGGACCAGGCCAGGCTGCTGCGGTTGCTGCACGGCTCACTGGCCCTGGCGCTGCGCCAGGCCGCTGCCGTCAGTGACCGCACCCTCACAGCCGCGGCGAACACTGCCCTGCTGAACCGGCTTTGCGCGCTCGTCCCGCCGATCGATCAGGACCGTCCGCTGGACCATGAGGTGCGCAAGGTCGCCGATCTGCTCGACGAACTCGACGGTTCTCCATGACGGCCGAGTGCGACCGTATGCAACCCGGCGGCTCCAGCGGGACCGTCGAACCCCTCTGGCTCCCCCCGCCGGGCGAGCCGCCCGGCACGTGTGCGGGGCGCGTTCCTCCCGTCACCGACGAGGCCTGTTTCCTGTACGAGGACGGCCCCGCCCTGCTGGATCCGCCGACGTCGGACCGGGACTTGATCCGCTACCGCTGGATGATCGGACATCAGGCGAGCTTTCACATCTGGCAGTGGCTGGACGCCCGGCTTTCGGTCCTCGCGCACAGCGACCGCCCCGACGACCACGCGGTCCGGGAAGTCGCGCTCGGCTACGACTGCTACTCGGCGCTTCTTCTCTACAGCGGAAGCGGCACCGCGGCACAGTACGAAGCACATGTGCGTACCTCGATGAGGAGACACCATCCCGCGTTCAGCGGACAGTGGGCGCCGGATCATCAACGACTGCCCGCCCTCTGCCGGTCCGTTCTCGACGCAGGCCCCCCGCACGCGATGACTCCGCTACGTGCGGCAATCGACCGCAACCACCTCATCCACAAGGCCGTCGCCGACCGGCTGGTCCCCGGCGGCGCCTCGCTGCTGCGTGGTACAGGGCGACGCCCGGGCACCGCGCCCACGCAGAGCGAACTCGACTGCTACGACGCCTACTTCGGTGTACGGCGTTCCCAGGTGTGCCGCCCCTCCCTCGTGGCACAGCTGGTTCGCCGCATGGCCCAGATCGTGCGTGACGTCTCCCTGAACGGCTTGTATCCGTGGGGCCACGTGACGGCTGCCACCGACTCGCTGCGCTCAGCCGTACAGCGCATCACCGCACAGACGCCACAGCTCTTCACGGCTGCCGCCCGGCTTCAGTACCCCTGCCGCGCCACGTGTGCAACCCCACCCTCAGGAGGAGACCGGTGACCATCTCGCCAGACACCAAGACCGTTGCGGTGACTCCGCAGATCCACACGTACGTACAAACCCAGCTCGAAGCGCCCAGCCGCGCCCAGCATTGGCTCATCGAGCAGACCCATGCGCTCGGCCCGTCGGCCGTGATGCAGATCCCGCGCGAGCAGGGCGTACTGCTGACGATGCTCGTCGCTCTGGCCGGCGCCCGCCGGATCGTCGAGGTCGGTACCTACACCGGATACTCCACCCTCTGTCTGGCGCAAGGCCTGCCAGCCGAAGGAACGGTCATCACGTGCGATCTGTCCGAGGAGTGGACCCGCATCGCTCGAGAGGCCTGGGACATGGCCGAGGTGTCCGACCGTGTCGACCTCAGGCTGGGACCGGCCTCGCAGACGCTCGCCGCGCTTCCCACCGAACCGCATATCGACCTGGTGTTCATCGACGCCGACAAGAAGGAATACGTTGACTACTGGGAGCAGTTGGTCCCGCGCGTACGTCCTGGCGGCCTGTTGATCGCTGACAACGTGCTCTACGGCGGGGACGCCGCGGATCCGGACGCGGACTCGGACGGATCGGGCAACGCCGCCGCCATCCGCGTCTTCAACGAACACGTCCGCTCCGACCGACGCGTCACGAATGTGCTGCTGCCCGTTGCCGACGGCCTCACCCTCGCCCGCAAACTGCCGTAGGCCCGGGGCACCGGCCGACGCCCCCGCCCCTTCAGGGTGCCCTCGGTGATGGGGCACCGCAGACCTGGCTCCTTGACGCGGTTCTTGCGGAGAGTTCCGTCGTCGCTCACCGTCCGGCGCCTGTGCGCCGTGCTCGGAATGTCGCCGGTTGCACCGGCGCCGACGCCTGCGGCCAATCGGCCGTCGCCTCCCTCAACTGGTGCGTCACATACGTCATGTGCTGGCCCGCAGCGCGCTGTCCGGAACTCAGCACGGGCGCCTGCATCCCATCCCAGCGCTAGGTGTCCCCGCATACCGGCAGTCCGGCTGCCGTCGCCCCGCACTACCTGTGCTTCAGGAGGGCGCCACGCCCCATCGCCCCGCACAGCAACGACGGCGATGTCCGGTACGCCGCCTTCGCCTTCCTCCCGGCACCGGAACGCGTTGCGGAGGTACGGCGGGCCGTCACAGCAGTGCTCGCATATTGGGAGGTCGACGAAGACGTACAGGATGTGGCTGTCCTCGCGGTGAGCGAACTGGCGACCAACGCCGTGCTGCACGCCGCGGCATCAACCACGATCACCGTGCTGGTCGAAGTGGCGTCCGACCTCCATGTCGCGGTGCGCGACGCGACCAAGCAGCTCCCCGTGCGCAAAGATCCGCGCGGCACCGACAACGAGAACGGTCGCGGGCTGGCCATAGTGGAGGCCTTGTGCTCGGAGTGGGGAACCACGGTCTACAGCGACGGAACGAAGTCCGTGTGGGCCAACTTTCCTCTGCCCCACAGCAACGCCGGCTGACGTACTGGTCGCCCAAGTCGCCGCGCGCAGCAACCATCCCGCCCCCCCAAGAGCGCTGTTGAGTTCGGAACGCTGACGTACCCCGCAGCACGTCACGCATCGGCAACCCTACGAACCGCAAACTCACCCTGGAGGAGTTCGAGTGGCTATACCGACGGCCCGAGGCAGCCTCAATCACCTCACAGTGCGAACTCGCATGGCATCGCTACGCTGGCGAAGCATTTCGAGCCGCCATTACGAAAACAACGATAGTTCGCGCCGCGCATCACTAGAGTTTAATCGGATGCCTTGGTACTTCCTGCGGCAGTTGGGCCTCGCTAAGGCAGTCGAGTCGCTTGGCCAGGCCACGAGAGATGGCGTTCAGAATCACCATACGCTCCCTCGGTGTCGCTTCCCTTTTCAGATCCCGCGATGATAGCCCCATGGACGCATGAACATACTTGGCGGGGCTCTATAGGCGAGCAAGCCGACCCCATCTTCCCCAGACTGTCCGCCATGCCCGGCTGCTTGTGCAGCAGTTCCGGCCCGTCCTTACTTCCGTACAGGTAAGCGACTTGCTCCATGACCCGGGCGGTCTCAGGAGATCGCCGGTCTGCATGGGACTGTCAGAAAGAAGGCTCTTCCAAGAATTTCGTAGGCGTCAGTTGAGCAGGATGAGCTGGCGTAGGAGGCGGTGTCCGGCTCGGCCGTAGAGCTGCCGTTTGATGAGTTTGACCTTCGTGTTGGCGCCTTCGGTGCGGCC